>NZ_JBSGDR010000009.1:0-324523 GCF_053602455.1 Amycolatopsis sp. NPDC004378 | reverse complement strand
CAAATATTAATTTTTTTTTTTGGTTTTTTTTGTTTTTCTGTGTTTTCTAGTGATCTTTGTTGTTTCCGGGGGTGTCGGATCCGCCCTGAACACTCACGACCAGCCGCGGCGGACCCGCTCAGCCGGAGTCGCGCTTGCCCATCAGGGAGAACGCCACCACCAGGGCCACCGCGACCCACGTCAGCAGCGTGCCGCCGCCGGTGAGCGGGCCGAGGTAGGTCGCCGAGTCCGTCTTGAGCTGGGCCGTGCTCAGCTGCTCCGCCGCCGACGCCGGGAAGTACGCGAGGATGTCGCGCTGGACCCACGCCGGCAGGAACGCGCCCAGGATCGCCGGGGCGAAGATGAAGCCGATCGCCGTCGCGATGGCGCCCGCCGCGCTGCGGAACATCACGCCGAACGCCAGCGCCAGCAACGCGAACGCGGCCATCTCCGCGCCCCAGCCGAGCAGGCTGCGCAGCACGCCCGGGCCGCCGAGGCCGAGCGTCGGGATGTCCGGGTTGATGCCGAGGACGAGCTGGCCGATGAAGAACGCCGCCGCCGCGAACACCGTGCCGAGCACGAAGGACAGCAGCCCGACGACCACGGCCTTCGAGATGAGGACCCGGCCGCGGTGCGGGGTGATGGCCAGGGTCAGGCGCATCATCCCGGTCGAGTACTCGCCGGACACGGCGAGCGCGCCGAGCACCGACAGCAGGATCAGGCCGAGGTTCATCCCGACCATGCTGGTGCCGGCCGCGTCGAAGTCGATGCGCTGCTCGCCGGGCAGGTTCTTGTAGTCCTGTTCGGTCAGGAAGCTGAACAGCACGGAGAACCCGACGCTGACCACCGCCGCGGCGATGACGACGAGCCAGGTCGACCGGACCGACCGGAGCTTGGTCCACTCCGCGGTGAGCGTGTTCGTGATGCCGGGCGAGGTCTTCGCCGCCGGCAGGGCAGCCGTTGCCGTCGTCACGTCACTCACTCCCTTCCGCCGCGAGCGCGCGGGCCGTCTCGAGAACCTTGTGCTCCTCCGGCGGCGCGCCGTTGTGGGAGCGGTACTGCACGCTGTCCTTGGTGAGGTCCATGAACGCGGCCTCGAGGCTCGCGCGGACCGGCGTCAGCTCGTGCAACCCGAGCCGGCGTTCCAGGGCCAGGTCACCGATCTCCGGCGCGTCCATGCCGACGACGTTGAGCGAACCGTCGTCCAGCTTGGTCACCTTGCCGCCCGCGCGCTCGAGCGCTTCGGCGAGCTCGGCGGCCTGCGGCGAGACCACGTGGACGTGGCTGCGCGCGCTGCGCTGGGTGAAGTCGGTGATCGGCATGTCGGCGATCAGCTCGCCGCGGCCGATCACGATGACGTGCGCGGCGGTCTCTTCCATCTCGTTCATCAGGTGGCTGGACACGAAGACCGTCCGCCCTTCGGCGGCGAGGTCCTGCATCAGCGTCCTGATCCAGAAGATGCCTTCCGGGTCGAGGCCGTTGACCGGCTCGTCGAACAGCAGCGTCGGCGGGTCGCCCAGCAGGGCCGTGGCGATGCCGAGCCGCTGGTACATGCCGAGGGAGAAGTTCCCCACCTTCTTGCCCGCGACGTCGGTGAGGCCGACGGTGTCGAGCACCTCGTCGACGCGTTTGCGGGGGATGCCGCCGGCCTGCGCCACCCACTGCAGGTGCCGGTACGCCGTGCGGGATCCCTGGACGGCCTTCGCGTCGAGCAGCGCACCCACCTCGCGCATCGGCGCGGGCAGGTCGCGGTAAGCCTTGCCGTTGACCGTGACCGAGCCACCGCTCGGGGTGTCCAGGCCGAGGATCATCCGCATGGTGGTCGACTTGCCGGCCCCGTTCGGGCCCAGGAAACCGGTCACGACGCCAGGCTTGATGTCGAAGGACAAGCCGTGGACGGCGGTCGTGTCCCCGTATCGCTTCGTCAGATCTCGTGCTGTGATCAAGCGCTTGCTCCGTATTCGATCCTGGATATCGCTGTACCTGACTACCAGTCAACCGGCTGTTCCCCCGGCCGGGCTACTGCAGAAGGTCGCTTGTCACCGCAACCAAAGTTGCAACCCCCCGTACCAGCGTGATCGTCCCAGCACCGGGAGCGACCCGCAACCCGGGCAACGTCAACTTTCGATGGTCGGAAGACGACTTTCGAGGACTCACAACGCTGTGCGGCGTGTGCTTGAATCGATCACAAGAGATTTCGTCGACCCTCGTTCCAAAGGAGTTTCAAATGGCGAAAGACCAAGGTGGACGGCCGTTCGTTTCCCTCGTCATGGGATTGATTCTCGTCGCGGGCGGGATCGCGATCATCATCAACGCGGGCCAGCACACGATCGGCGTGGTCGGCGGCGGCGTGACGATAGTGGTGGGACTGCTGTTCTTCGTCCGCAGCGCGACGGCGCGCCGCACGACGGCCCAGGGGAGGCGCCGCTTCTTCATCTCCTGAAAAACGACCGCGGCGGAACTCGGCGGCCGTCCTGGTGTCCTTTGTCGGGGAAGGACACCGGGGCGGCCGCTTCCGTTCGTCCGCGCTTTCCTATTCTTCGGCTCCCAGCGCCAGCCGCACGAGGTCGTCGACGGCCATGTCGCCGAAGTCGTCCTCTTCCGGGTCCGGCACCTCGCGGCCGCTCAGTTTCAGCAGTGCCTCCAGCAACCCCGCTTCCCGGAACCGCGCCACCGGAATCGACGCCAGCGCCGCCCGGATCTCGTGCTCTTCCGCGTCCGCACCGGACTCCGGGAACAGTTCCTCGCCCAGGTACCCGGCCAGCGCCGCCGGGGTCGGGTAGTCGAAGATCAGCGTCGCCGGCAGGCGGACGCCGCTCGCGGTGCTCAGCCGGTTGCGCAGCTCGACCGCGGTCAGCGAGTCGAAGCCCAGCTCCTTGAACACCCGCGCCGGGTCCACGCTTTCCGGGCCGTAGCCCAGCACCGCGCCCACCTGCGCGCACACCAGCTCCAGCAGCGCCTCCCGCCGGTGCTCGCCGGACGCGGCCGCGAGCCGCTCCCGCAGGTCCGCCGGCGCCGCGGCCGCCGCCCGGCGCCGGACCGTGGTCCGGACCACTCCGCGCAGCTGGTCCGGAACCTCGCTCATCGCCCGCACGTCGACCAGCATCGGCACGAGCACCGCGTCCGGCGCGCCCAGGCCCGCGTCGAACAACGCCAAGCCCTGCTCGACGGGGAGTGGCGGCAGCCCGGACCGCGACATGCGCCGCACGTCGGCGTCGGTCAGCCCGGCCGTCATGCCGCCGGCCGGCAGCCACGGCCCCCACGCCAGCGCCAGCGCCGGCAGGCCCGCCGAGCGACGCCGGCGGGCGAGCCCGTCGAGGAAGGCGTTCGCGGCCGCGTAGTTCGCCTGCCCGGGTGCGCCGAGCACGCCCGCCGCCGACGAGAACAGCACGAACGCCGACAGGTCCAGGTCCCGCGTCAGCGCGTCCAGGTGGGCCGCGGCGGACGCCTTGGGCCGCAGCACGGCGTCCAGCCGGTCCGGGGTGAGCGAGCCGACGAGCCCGTCGTCGAGCACCCCGGCCGCGTGCACCACGGCGGTCAGCGGGTGGTCCGCCGGGACGTCGGCGAGCACCCGCGCCAGCGCGTCCCGGTCGGCCGCGTCGCAGGCGGCGAACGAAGTTTCGGCGCCCAGGGCGGAAAGCTCGGCCCGCAGCTCCTCGGCGCCCGAAGCGGCCGGACCACGCCGCGAAGCCAGCAGCAGGTGCCGGACGCCGGAGGACGCCAGGTGCCGGGCCAGCAGCCGGCCCAGACCGCCGGTGCCGCCGGTGATCAGCACGGTGCCGTCGGGATCGAGCGGCGCGGGCACGGTGAGCACGACCTTGCCGACGTGCTTCGCCTGGCTCACGTGCCGGAACGCCGCCGGCGCGTGCCGGACGTCCCACGCGGTGACCGGCAGCGGCGTCAGCACCCCGGCTTCGAACCACCCCAGCAGCCGGTCGAACAGCTCGCGGATCCGGTCGTACCCGGCTTCGACGAGGTCGAACGCCTGGTACCGGACGCCCGGGTGATCGGCCGCGACGCGCTCGGGATCGCGCACGTCGGTCTTGCCCATCTCCAGGAACCGGCCGCCGCGGGGCAGCAGCCGCAGGGACGCGTCGACGAAGTCGCCGGCGAGCGAGTCGAGCACGACGTCGACGCCGCGCCCGTCCGTCGCCGCCCGGAACTCGTGCTCGAAGTCGAGGGTCCGCGAGGACGCGATGTGGTCGTCCGTCAAGCCCGACTCCCGCAGCGTGTCCCACTTCCCGGTGCTCGCGGTGCCGTACACCTCGGCGCCGAGCTGACGCGCGAGTTGCACCGCGGCCATGCCGACACCGCCCGCCGCCGCGTGCACCAGGACGGTTTCGCCGGGACGCAGATCACCGAGGTCGGTCAGGGCGTAGAGCGCGGTCAGGAACACGACCGGCACCGAAGCGCCCTGGGCGAACGACATCCCGGCGGGCAACCGGCAGAGCAGGCGTTCGTCGACCTCCGCCACCGGCCCGAACGCGCCGCCGAACATGCCCATGACGCGGTCGCCGGGCGCGAAGCGCGTGACATCCTCGCCGACCGCCGTGACCACCCCGGCGCCCTCCAGCCCCGGCGAGGTGGCCGGGCCCGGGTACATGCCGAGGGTGTTGAGCACGTCCCGGAAGTTGACCCCGGCCGCGCGCACGGCGATCCGGACCGCGCCCGGCGCCACCGGCCCGGCGAACTCCGGGCAGGCCACCACGGTCAGCCCGTCGAGGGTGCCGCGCTCGGCGATGTCGAGCCGCCAGTCGCCCGCGGGCACGGTCAGCGCGTCCGTTTCCTTGGCCAGCCGCGCGACCCGGACCGTGCCGCCGCGGACGGCGACCTGGTTCTCCCCCGTCGCCACCGCGTCGGCGACGTCGAGGGAGCCGTCGGAATCCACCAGCACGAACCGGCCCGGGTGTTCCGACTGCGCCGAGCGCACCAGGCCCCAGACCGCGGCGAGCGCCGGATCCCCCGGCCCGTCGCCGTCCTCGGCGACGACCGCGCCGGAGGTCAGCAGCACGAGCTTGGCCGGGCGGTCTTCGGCGAGCCAGGACTGGATCAAGGTGAGCGCGGCCCGCGTCGCTTCCCGCACCGGCCGGGTCTCGAAGGGAACCACCTCGACGTCGGGCAGGCCGACCGGGTCGCCGTCGTACGCGGGCCAGGTCAGCCGGTACAGCGCGTCCGGCCGGGCGGTGAGCTGGTCGGGCGAGAACTCCCGCAGGGCCAGGGATTCCACGGTCGCGACGGCTCGCCCGGCGGAGTCGGCGACGGTGATCGCGAGGGACTCGGCACCGGTGCGGGTGAGCCGCACCCGCAGCGCACGCGCGCCCTCCGCGTGCAAGGACACCCCGCGCCAGGAGAACGGCAGGCGCCCGTTCGGGGCCGGGGGGAAGGGCAGGAACGCGGCCGCGTGCAGGACGGCGTCGAGCAGCGCCGGGTGCAGCCCGAACGCCCCGTCCGCGGTGTCCTCGGGCAGCTCGACCTCGGCGTAGACGTCCTCGCCGTGCCGCCACGCCCGCCGCAGGCCCCGGAAGACGGGCCCGTAGCCGAAGCCGCTGTCCGCGAGCCGCTCGTTGAGCCCGCCCGTCTCGAGGGTTTTCGCGCCGGCAGGCGGCCAGGCGGCGAGGTCGGCGCCGCGTACCGGGACCGCCGGGGTCAGCACGCCGCTCGCGTGCAACGTCCACGGGGTGTCGGCAGCCGCGTCTTCCGGGCGCGAGTGGATGGTCAGTGCGCGGGCCCCGGACTCGTCCGGCGCGCCGGTCAGCACCTGGAGCCGGACGCCGCCGGACGCGGGCAGCACCAGTGGCGCGCCGAGCGTCAGCTCCTCGACCTGGGCGCAGCCGGCGCGGTCGCCCGCGTCGACGGCCAGGTCGACGAACGCCGTGCCGGGGAAGAGCACCGAGCCGCCGATGGCGTGGTCGGCGAGCCACGGGTGCGTGCGCAGGGAGATCCGGCCGGTGCCGAGGACACCCGCGTCCCCGGCCAGTTCGGCGGTGGCGCCGAGGAACGGGTGCGGGCTGGCCGCCAGCCCGGCGGTCGCGACGTCGCCCGCGCGGCCCGCGGCCGTGCCGGGCCAGAACCGGCGGCGCTGGAACGCGTAGGTCGGCAACTCCGCCCGTGCACCCGGCGGGATCAGCTTCGCCCAGTCCGGGGAGAAACCGTGCACGTGCGCTTCGGCCACCGCGGTCAGCACGGCCTCGACGGCCGGCCGCGTGCGCCGCTGGGTCGCGGTCACGAACACCGCGTCTTCGACGCATTCGGGGACCATCGCCGAGAGCACCGCGTCCGGCCCGACCTCGACGAACCGCGTGACCCCCCGGGAGGCCAGCCAGCCGACGCCGTCGGCGAACCGGACCTCGTCCCGCACGTGCCGGACCCAGTGCTCGGGCGAGCGCAGTTCGGCGGCGGTGGCGAGCCGGCCGGTGCGGTTCGAGACCACGCCCAGCACCGGGTCCGCGGTGGACAGTCCGGCGGCGATCTCCCGGAACGGCGCGAGCATCGGGTCCATCAGCGGGGAGTGGAACGCGTGGCTGGTGCGCAGCCGCTTGGTTTCCCGGCCCAGCCGGGTGAAGTGCGCGGCGATGCCGAGGACGTCGTCCTCCACTCCGGACACCACGACCGACGCCGGGCCGTTGACGGCGGCGATCCCCGCCGACGCGGTGAGCAGCGGGCGGACTTCTTCTTCCGTCGCGCGCAGGGCCACCATCGCACCCGACGCGGGCAGCGCCTGCATGAGCCGGCCACGCGCGGCGACCAGCGTGCAGGCGTCCTCGAGCGTCAGCACCCCCGCGACGTGGGCCGCCGCCAGCTCGCCGATCGAGTGGCCCAGGACGAAGTCCGGGGTCAGGCCCCACGACTCCAGCAGGCGGAACAACGCGACCTCGACCGCGAACAGCGCGGGCTGCGTGAACCGCGTCCGGTCCAGCTGCTCGCCGCCCTCGGCGATGACGTCGCGCAGCGGGACGTCCAGTTCGGCGTCGAAGAGCGCGCAGGCCGCGTCGAAGGTCTCGGCGAACACCGGGAACTCCTCGCGCAGCGCGAGTCCCATGCCCGCGCGTTGCGCGCCCTGACCGGTGAACAGGAACGCCGTGCGACCCTCGCCGGTGACGCGGCCGCGCACGACGCCGGGGCCTTCGCCACCCTCGGCCAGCAGGCGCAGGTTCCGCAGCGCGGTGTCCCGGTCGGGCGCGAGCACGACGGCCCGGTGGTCGAACACCGTCCGGGCGGCCAGCGCGGCACCGATGCCGTCGAGACCGGCCGAAGCCACCGGAACCACTGCCGCGGCCTGAGCGGCCAGGGCCGCCTCGGTGTGGCCGGACAACGGCCACAGCACGGACTTCGACGGCTCCACAGTGGACTCGGCGGCGGGCGCCTCTTCCAGCACGGCGTGCGCGTTGGTGCCGCTGAAGCCGAACGCGGACACGGCGGCCCGGCGCGGCCGGTCCGCGGCCGGCCAGGCGACCGGCTCGGTCAGCAGCCGGACCTGCCCGGCGGCCCAGTCGACGCGCTCCGAGGGGACGTCGGCGTGCAGGGTCCGCGGCAGCACCTCGTGGTTCAGCGCCAGGACCATCTTGAGCACGCCGGCGACCCCGGCGGCGGCCTGGGTGTGGCCGAGGTTCGACTTGACCGCGCCGAGCCACAGTGGACGTTCGCGGTCCTGCCCGTAGGTGGCGAGCAGCGCCTGGGCTTCGATCGGGTCGCCGAGCCGGGTGCCGGTGCCGTGTGCCTCCACGGCGTCCACATCGGACGGTTCGAGCCCGGCGTCGGCCAGCGCGGCCCGGATGACGCGTTGCTGTGACGGGCCGTTGGGCGCGGTGAGGCCGTTGCTCGCCCCGTCCTGGTTCACCGCCGAGCCGCGCAGCACCGCCAGCACCCGGCGGCCGTTGCGCCGGGCGTCGGAAAGCCGTTCCAGCAGCAGGATCCCGGCGCCCTCGGACCAGCCGGTCCCGTCGGCGGCCTCGCCGAACGCCTTGCAGCGGCCGTCTTCGGCCAGCCCGCGCTGCCGGCTGAACTCGACGAACCCGGCGGGGCTGGCCATCACCGTGACACCGCCGGCCAGCGCCAGCGAGCACTCACCGGACCGCAGCGACTGCGCCGCGAGGTGCAGCGCGACCAGCGAAGACGAGCACGCCGTGTCGACGGTGACGGCCGGGCCTTCGAGCCCGAAGGTGTAGGAGACGCGGCCGGACAGCACGCTGGCCGCGTTGCCGGTGCCGAGGTGCCCGGCGACGTCGTCGGGCGAATCTCGCAACAGCGTCGAGTAGTCCTGGCCGTTGGTCCCGGCGAACACGCCGGTGCGGCTGCCGCGCAGCACCGACGGGTCGATCCCGGCGCGTTCGAACGCCTCCCAGGCGGTCTCCAGCAACAGCCGCTGCTGCGGGTCCATGGCGACGGCTTCCCGCGGCGACACCTCGAAGAACTCCGGGTCGAACCCGGCCGCGTCGTCGAGGAAACCGCCTTCCCGCGTGTAGCAGGTGCCGGGGTGGTCGGGGTCCGGGTGGTAGAGCGTGTCCAGGTCCCAGCCGCGGTCGGCGGGGAACGGCGCGATGACGTCCCGGCCGGTCTCGAGGAGCTCCCACAGCTGCTCGGGCGTGCTGACGCCGCCGGGGAACCGGCAGCTCATCGCGACGATCGCGATCGGCTCGTCGGCGGCCCGGGCCGCCGGCTCGGCGGGTCCGCGGTCGGCGGCGCCCAGGAGGTGTTCGGCGAGCGCGCGCGGTGTCGGGTGATCGAAGATCAGCGTCGACGGCAGGGCCAGGCCGGTCTCGCGGGCGAGGGCGTTGCGCAGCTCGACCGCGGTCAGCGAGTCGAACCCGAAGTCGGCGAAGGGCCGGTCCGCACGCACGCTCGCCGTCGAGGCGTGGCCGAGGACCGCGGCCACCTGGGCCCGGACCAGCTCGAGCGCGTCGGCGGGGACGCCGGACGAGGTGGCCGCCTCCCCGGTGAGACCGCTCAGCAGCGGCCGCGTGGCGTCGAGGTCGTCGGCGGCGAGATCGATCGGCACGACCAGGGCTTCGGGACCGGCCAACGCGCGGTCGAACAGGCGCAACGCGTCCCGGACCGGCAGCGGCCGGACACCGCCGTGGCGCATGCGGGCGACGTCCGCATCGGTCAGCTGCCCGGTCATCCCGCCGTCCGGGACCCACGGGCCCCAGGCCAGCGACACCGCGGGCAGCCCGTTCGCCCGCCGGTGCGCGGCGAGTGCGTCGAGAAAGGTGTTGCCCGCCGCGTAGTTGCCCTGCCCGGCGCCGCCGAGGACCCCGGCGGCCGAGGAGAACAGGACGAAGGCGGACAGGCCGTCGGTGAGTTCGTGCAGGTGCCAGGCCGCGTCGAGCTTGGGCCGCAGGACGGCGTCGAGCCGCTCGGGGGTGAGCGCGGCGACCACGCCGTCGTCGAGCACGCCGGCCGCGTGCACCACCGCGGTGAGCGGGCCGATCTCGCCGAGCAGGGCGGCCAGGGCGTCCCGGTCGGTGACGTCACAGGCGGCGAGCACGACCTCGGCCCCCTCCGCGGCCAGCTCGGCCTCGAGTTCCCGCGCGCCCGGCGCCTCCGGACCGCGCCGGCTCACGAGGACGAGCCGCCGCACGTCGTGCGCGCGGACCAGGTGCCGGGCCAGCTCGCCGCCGAGCGAACCGGCCCCGCCGGTGATGAGGACGGTCCCTTCCAGACGGACACCGCGTTCGTCAGAAGTGGACTCGACGAGCCGCGGCACGGTGACTTCGCCTCGGACGTAGGTGGCTTCCGGCTCCTCGACGACGAACGCGGCGGGAAGTTCGTCGGCGTCGGCCAGGACGAACCGGCCGGGGTGCTCGGCCTGCGCGGAGCGGACCAGGCCGCGCACCGCGGCACCGGCGAGGCCCCGGGTGACGAAGACCAGCTTGGACTGCGCGTAGCGGTCGTCGCTCAGCCACTTCCGCAGCAGCGCCAGGACTTCCCGGGCCTGGGCGTGGGCCGCCTCGACGACGTCGCCTTCGGCCTCGCACCGGAAGAACACGACCGGGGGGACGTCCCCGGCCAGGTCGTGCCAGTCGACGGCCGGGCTGGTGGCGGTCGCCGGGACCCGCTCGACGCGGTACAGCGCGCCGGACGGGGTGACCGCGCGCTGCCCGTCGAGCCAGTAGCGCTCGCGCTGGAAGGCGTAGGTCGGCAGGTCCACGACCCGCGCGCCCCGGCCGGCGAACACGGCCGCCCAGTCCGGGCCGAACCCGGCGACGTGCAGCCGCCCGACGGCTTCGGTGAAGGTGCGCACCTCGTCCCGGTCCCTGCGCAGGACGGGCACCACCAGCGCGTCCGGCACGCAGTCCCCGGCCATCGCGGCGGCCGCGCCGCCGGGCCCGGGCGTGACGAAGCGCGTCACCCGGTGCTCGGCGAGCCAGCGCATGCCGTCGTGGAAGCGGACGGTGGCCCGGATGTGCCCGGCCCAGTACTCCGCCGAGGCGACGTCCGAAGGCTCACCGGTCACATTGGACACCACGGGAATCTTAGGCGCCGCATAGGAAATCGTCTCGGCGACCGCGCGGAACGCGTCCAGGATCGAGTCCATGTGCGCCGAGTGGAAGGCATGGCTGACCCGCAGCCGCTTCGCTCCGGCGAACTGCGCGGCAACCTCGTCGACGGCGTCGACGTCCCCGGAGACGACCACCGCCTTCGGTCCGTTGATCGCGGCGATGCCCACGCCCTCGCGCAGCCGCGACCGGACCTCGTCCTCGGTGGCGGGCACGGAAGCCATCGCCCCTTCGGCGGACACGGACTGCATGAGCCGCGCCCGCGCGGCGACCAGGCGGCACGCGTCTTCCACCGAGAACACCCCGGCGACGTGCGCCGCGGCCAGCTCGCCGATCGAGTGACCCAGGACGAAGTCCGGGGTCAGGCCCCAGGATTCCAGGAGCCGGTAGAGCGCGACCTCCACGGCGAACAACGCGGGCTGCGTCACTTCGGTGCGGTCCAGGTCGCCGCCGTCGAAGACCAGCTCGCGCAGTCCGGCGAAGGCCGCGCAGATCTCGTCGAAGGCTTGCGCGAACACGGGGAACGCCGCGTACAACCCGCGTCCCATGCCCGGCTGCTGCGCGCCCTGACCCGCGAAGACGTACGCCGTCTTGCCCGGGACGGTTTCACCGGCGGACGTCAGCTCGGTGAGCCCGTCCCGCAGTTCCTCGGCCGTCTCCGCGACGACGACCGCGCGATGGTCGAACGCGGCCCGCGTGGTGGCCAGCGAAAACGCCAGGTCGACCGGTCGGTGTCCATCCACATGCGACAGAAGCCGGGCAGCCTGCTCCCGCAACGCCTCGGGACTCTTCGCCGACAGGACCACCGGAACCAGGCCAGGAGAGCCGGCGTCTTCGACGACCCCTTCGAGTTCGGGTGCCTGCTCGATGATCGTGTGGGCGTTCGTTCCGCTGACGCCGAACGACGAGACCCCGGCCCGGCGCGGCCGCTCGCCCGCGGGCCAGGCGACGGCCTCCTGCAGCAGCTCGACTTCCCCGGCGTCCCAGTCCACTTTGGACGTGGGCTCGGCGGCGTGCAGGGTGCGCGGCAGCAGTTCGTTGCGCAGCGCCATCACCATCTTGATCACCCCGCCGACTCCGGCCGCCGCCTGCGTGTGGCCGATGTTCGACTTCGCGGAGCCCAGCCACAGCGGCGCCCGTCCCGCGCGTTCACGGCCGTAGGTCGCCAGCAGCGCCTGCACTTCGATCGGGTCGCCGAGGGTGGTCCCGGTGCCGTGCCCTTCGACGACGTCGATGTCCGAAGAGGACAGTCCGGCGTCGGCGAGCGCGGCCCGGATGACCCGCTGCTGCGAAGGCCCGTTCGGCGCGGTGAGCCCGCTGCTCGCGCCGTCGGAGTTGACGGCCGAGCCCCGCACCACGGCGAGCACCGGATGCCCGTTGCGCCGCGCGTCGGAAAGCCGTTCCAGCAGGAGGAACCCGGCACCCTCGCCCCAGCCCGTCCCGTCGGCGGCATCGGCGTACGAGCGGCACCGGCCGTCCGGCGAGAGGCCGCGCTGCCGGCTGAACCCGATGAACGTCACCGGCGTCGACATCACCGCGACCCCGCCGGCCAGCGCGAGCGAGCAGTCGCCGCGCCGCAGGGCCTGCGCGGCCCAGTGCAGGGCGACCAGCGATGACGAGCAGGCGGTGTCGACGGTGACGGCCGGGCCCTCCAGCCCGAAGGTGTAGGCCACCCGGCCGGACGCGATGCTGGCCGCGCTTCCGTTGCCCACATAGCCTTCGAGGCTCGCGGGCAGGTCGGTCAGGCGCGTGGCGTAGTCGTTGTACATCACCCCGGCGAACACGCCGGTGCTGCTGCCGCGCAGCGTCGCCGGGTCGATCCCGCCGCGCTCGAACGCCTCCCAGGCCGTTTCGAGCAGCAGCCGCTGCTGCGGGTCGATCGTCTGCGCTTCACGCGGGGAGATCCCGAAGAACTCGGGATCGAACCGGTCGGCGTCGTGCAGGAAACCACCGTGGCGCGTATAGCACTTCCCGGCCCGCTCGGGGTCGGGGTCGTAGAGCGCGTCGAGGTCCCAGCCGCGGTTGACGGGAAACCCCGAGATCGCGTCGCGGCCCGAGGCCACGAGGTCCCAGAGGTCCTCCGGCGAGCGGACGCCGCCGGGGTAGCGGCAGCTCATCGCCACGATGGCGATCGGCTCGTGCTCGCGGTCCTCCGCGTCGCGCAGCCGCTCGCGTGTCCGGTACAGGTCCGCGGTGACCTTCTTGAGGTACCCGCGCAGCTTGTCGTCGTCGCTCATGCCCGTTCTCCGTCGGTGGAACGCACGGCTTGTTCGAGGACGTCCGCCGCCCGCCTGGCGCCCCCGGACGTCTCGATCGCGGCCCGCATCCGCGCGACCTCGGCCGCCACGGCCCGGTCGGCGGCCACGGCCAGGACGGCGTCGCGCACGTCGTCCCCGGTCACGTCTTCGAGCAACGCGCGGCCCAGGCCCAGGCGTTCGACCTGCTGGGCCGTCACCCGCGCCTCGGGCCGCTGCGGCACGGCGACCACCGGGACGCCGTGGCCGAACGCGTCCATCAGCGACCCCGTCCCCGCCTGGCAGACGACGACGTCGGTGTGCGGCAGGACCGCGCGGTGGTCGAGCCAGGAGTGCAGCTCGACGTTGTCCGGCATGGCCGCCGCGACGTCGTCGCCGACGTGCCCGGCGGTGGTCATCACGACGCGCCAGCCGGTGCCCGCGAAGGCCTGGCCGCAGGCGGTGAAGAAGCCGGGGTTGCTGTTGGACGACGTGCCCAGTGACACCAGCACGACCGGGTCCGTCGCGGGCGGGGCCCAGCCGCCGCGCACCGGGCCGCCGTCGCCGCCGGTCGGGCCGACGAACACGAACTCCTCGCCGAAGCACTCGGCGCGCGGCTGGAAGGCGCGGGGCACGAACACGAGGTTCGCGACCACCGCACCGCCCCGGGCGGAGTCCTGCGGACTGTCCAAACCGAACTCCGCGAGCCGCGCTTTCACCCGTTCACCGCAGGCGGCCAGCACGGGGTGCGCGGGGTCGAGCGGCTCGGCAAGCTCGGTTTCACTGCCGTTGAGCGGAACTTCGTCGTTGCCGCCGAACCCGGCGAACAGGCGGACGACGCCGCAGCCGGCGCGGCGCGCGACGAACCCGCCGACGTCGGTGCTCAGCACGTCCTCGACGACGAGGTCGACCGGGTGGTCCGCGAACGCCCGCCACGCGGTGGCCAGCGGCGCGAACGCTTCGTCGAGGTAGTGCGCGAGGACGGTCGCCAGGTCGTCGGCGGTGTGGACGTCCGGCATCGACTCGGGGAAGTCCGAGTGGTAGGTGAACACGTTCGCGCCGGTTTCGCGGACCACACCGGCGAACCGTTCGGCGACCACGTAGGACACTTCGTGCCCGCGCGCGAGCAGCTCGCGGACCACCGGCAGCGTCGGCCGGATGTGCCCGAAGCCCGGAAAACCGAAAAAGGCGACATGCCTGGCGGAGACGTCCACGCCGGTCACCCTAGGTCGGCCGGGGCCCGCTCCCCGGGCGCGCACAGGGAATCCAATGAATCAACTAGTGTCCCCGCGGAGCCGCCGGAAAGACCAGCATTCCTCCTAGTTTCTCCTCGCTACAACTGAGGACATCCCGTCCGCCGGCAACGCGAGGTGAATCGATGGACCGTCACACCGGCACCGGCTTGCTCCGCAAACCGGACGTGACGCTGCCCCACCGGCTGGCGAAGTCGGCGGCCGCCATCGACGGCGTCGCGACCCCGAACGCGCACCTGGCCGAGTGGATCGCCGAGCGCAACCTCGCCCACCACCACGAGGTGCGGCGCATCGAGTTCGGCGAGCTGCGCCAGTGGGGCTTCGACGCCGGGAGCGGGAACCTGCGCCACGAAAGCGGCCGCTTCTTCGGCGTCGAGGGGCTGGCGGTCGACACCGACCACGGCCCGGTCACGCACTGGTCCCAGCCGATCATCAACCAGCCGGAGATCGGCATCCTCGGCATCCTCGTCAAGGAGATCGACGGCGTCCTGCACTGCCTGATGCAGGCGAAGTCCGAACCGGGCAACGTCAACGGCGTCCAGGTTTCGCCGACCGTCCAGGCGACGAAGAGCAACTACACGCGCGTCCACGGCGGCCGGCCGGTCCCCTACCTCGAACACTTCCGCGACCCCGACCCGGAAACCGTGCTCGCCGACGTCCTGCAGTCCGAGCAGGGCTCCTGGTTCTACCGCAAGCGCAACCGGAACATGATCGTCGAAGCCCCGGAGTACGCCGTGGACGGCGAACTGCCCGACGACTTCCGGTGGCTCACCCTCGGCCAGCTGCACGAGCTGCTCAAGCAGGACAACCTCGTCAACATGGACGCCCGCACGGTGCTGTCCTGCATGCCCGCCGGGATCGAGGGGCACGAGGGCGACGCCGTGAGCGAGCTCGCCGCTTCGGTGGCGCGGTCGTCGGCCCAGCACACCGGCAGCCTGCACACCCGCACCGAGGTGCTCAGCTGGATCACCTCGCGGCAGGCGCAGCACGTCGTGCGCACCAGCCCGCTCCCGCTGCGCGACGTCGCGAACTGGGTCCGGACGCCGTCCGCGATCTCGCACGAGCTCGGCCTGTTCTTCAGCATCATCGCCGTCGACATCGCCACCAACGGGCGCGAAGTCGCGCAGTGGACCCAGCCGCTGGTCCGCCCGCACGGCGCGGGCGTGGTCGCGCTGCTGGTCAAGCGCGTCGACGGCGTGCTGCACGCGTTGCTCAACGCGCGGGTCGAGCCCGGCTACCTCGACGTCGTGGAGCTCGCGCCGACCGTCCAGTGCACCCCGGACAACTACGTGTTCACCGCACCACCGGACCGGCCGCCGTTCCTCGACATGGTGCTCGCCAGGAGCGAGGACCAAGTCCTCTTCTCCGCCCAGCTCTCCGAAGAGGGCGGGCGCTTCCACCACGCCTACAGCGACTACCAGATCATCGAGGTGCCCGCGGACTTCCCGGACGCCGGGCTGCCCGACTTCCGCTGGCTCACCCTCGCCCAGCTCAACGAGCTGCTGCGGCACAGCCACTACGTCAACGTGCAGGCCCGGAGCCTGATCGCGTGCCTGCGGGGCCTGCGGTGACCGGGGCGATCCGGCTCGGCGCGCTCGGCTGTTCGTCGATCGCCGCGCGGCGCACGCTGCCCGCCCTGGCCGGGGTGGCCGAGCTCGAACTGACCGAGGTCGCGGCGCGCTCGCCGGAGAAGGCGAAGGAGTTCGCCCGGCGTTTCGGCGTCACCGCCTCGACCTACGACGAGCTGCTGGACAGCTCCGACGTCGACGCCGTGTACATCTCGCTGCCGACCGCGCTGCACCACGAGTGGACCCGAAAAGCCCTGCTGGCCGGGAAACACGTGCTGTGCGAGAAGCCGCTCACGCTGAACCGGCAGCAGGCCGAGGACCTGGCCGGGCTGGCCACGAAGCAGGACCTGGTGCTGCGCGAGAACTTCACGTTCGTGCACCACCCGCAGCACACGCGGGTGCGCGAGCTCGTCGAGGGCGGCCGGCTCGGTGAGCTGCGGACGTTCACCGCGGCGTTCGGCATCCCGCCGCTGCCCGGCGACGACATCCGCTACCAGCCGTCGCTCGGCGGCGGGGCCCTGCTCGACGTCGGCGTCTACCCGCTGCGGGCCGCGCTCTTCCTGCTGGGCCCCGGGCTCCGGGTCACCGGCGCCACCCTGCGCTTCGACGAGACCGGCGTGGACGTCGCCGGGCACGCCCTGCTCACTTCCCCGACCGGCGTGACCGCGTCCGTGGAATTCGGGTTCGAGCACAGCTACCGCTCGCGCTACGACCTGTGGGGCAGCACCGCCGCGCTTTCGCTCGACCGCGCGTTCACCCCGCCGCCGGGGCGGCAACCCGTGCTGCGCATCGAAGAACAGGACCACGTCGAGGAGCTCTGGCTGCCCCCGGCGCACCAGTTCGAGCTGTCGGTGCGCTCGTTCGCCCGCGCCGCGCTGGCCGGGCGTGACGAGGGTGAAGCGGCGTGGCTGACCTCGTCCGCCGAAACCGCGCGCCTCGCCGACGACGTGCGCGCGAGCGCCACCGAGGCGGTGACCCCCTGATGGAGATCATCGGCAACGGCTTCATCGCGCGCCACACCCGGCGCTTCTTCGGCGACCGGCACCCGGACGTCACGCTCATCGCGGCGGGCGTGTCGACGGTGCTCGTCAACGACGTGTCGGCGTTCCAGCGCGAGGCGACGCTGGTCTACGACGTGATCCACCGCTGCCGCGCGGCCGGGCGCACCGTGATCTTCCTGTCCACGGCGTCGACCGGCATGTACGGCGCCGACCAGTCGATGGGCAGCGAGGCCGGCGCGGTCTTCCCGCTCACCCCGTACGGCAGGCACAAGCTCTGCCTCGAACGCGTCTGCGCGCTCTCCGGCGCGCGGTGGCTGGTGCTGCGGCTGTCGCACATCGTCGGGCCGGGCCAGCAGCCGCACCAGCTGCTGCCGTCGCTGACCCGTCAACTGCTCTCCGGCTCGGTCACCCTGCACTCGGGGGTGTCCCGCGACCTGCTCGACGTCGGCGACATGCTGGGGATGCTCGACTCGCTGCTCACCCAGGGCGTGCGGGACGAGGTGGTCAACGTGGCCAGCGGGCGCTCCGAGACCATCGAGCGCATCGTCGACGAGCTGGAGCGGCGCCTCGGCACCCGCGCCGAGCGCAAGCTGGTCGAAACCCCGGCCAAGCGCGGCGAGGTCCGGATCGACAAGCTGCGCGGCCTGGTCCCCGGGTTCGACGAGTTCGGCATCGGTCCCGGCTACCTGAAGTCGCTGCTGGACCGCAACATCGACGAGCTGACCGAGAACGCCCGGCGGCACCTCGAGGCCGAGCCCGCCGTCGGCCGGTTCTAGCCACCCGGCTCCCGTCCTTTTCGGACCACTGGTGGCGGTACGACGTCCGGCGCACCGTACTGGGGGCTGGGTGGCCGGACGTCGTACCTCGCAGGCGGGAGGGGGGAGTTCTCCCGCCGGGTCTTCGGGAGCGGTTCCGCGCGGTGGGGTGCTCGCCCGCGGTGGGTCGCGAGTTCGCTCATCGATTTCCCCCTCCGTCGCGGGCGGACCGCCCGCGCGGTGCTCCGGATATGAGCTAACCGGGAACGGCACCGGCCGGGCTAGGGGAAAAGGTCGCTGACGCCGACAACCTAAGTTGATCGTCTTGGTGTTCTCTCAGCACGAATGGAGTAAGAACACCGGGAAAATCGCGGGAATCACCATTCTTTTCGTTTTTCGGCTGTGGTAAGCACCGGTTCGAGAAGCCGCCGCGGCGTGTTGATCGCCGCCGACACCGCGTCGGGTTCGCCGGGCGCCGGCTCGAAGCCCGGGCCCGGCTCGATCCGGATCTCGGGCACCGGGACCACCGCGCCGCAGTCGCGGCACCGGCCGTCCGGATCCAGCAGGCCGCCGTCCCGGTCGTGCCGGACCGTGCGCTTCTCGCCGGCCGGCGAGTAGAACGCGTCGCCCCAGCCCATCAGCGCGCGCACGACCGGCCACAGCGCGAGGCCCTTGTCGGTCAGCCGGTATTCGCCGTCCGCGTGGACCAGGACGCCTTCCCGCACGAGGGACTTCAGCCGGCTGGTGAGGACCGCGCGCGGGATCCCGAGCTGGGCGGCGAAGTCCCCGAACCGCCGCACGCCGAAGAACGCGTCGCGGACGATCAGGAGCGTCCACCGCTCGCCGACGACCTCCAGCGCCCGCGCCAGCGAGCAGTTGCGGTCGGAGTAGGTGCTCGGAAGGGCCATGTCCCCAGCGTACGCCCTCGCAGTTCGTTCACTGAACTGCGTCGTGCTACGGTGACCTGGTTCAGTGAATGAACTCCACGGGAGGATGCGATGTACCTCGTCACCGGCGCGGCCGGCAAGACCGGGCGCGCGACGATCGACCTGCTGCTCGCCGGCGGCCACCAGGTCCGGGCCATGGTCCGCCGGGACGACGAACGCTCGCGCGCACTCGCCGCGGCGGGCGCCGAGGTGGTCCAAGCGGACTTCCTGGACCTCGACGGCGTCACGGCCGCCCTGCGCGGGATCAGCGGCGCCTATTTCTGCTACCCGATCCGCGAAGGCCTGCTCGAAGCGACCGCCGTCTTCGCCCAGGCGGCCACGGAAACCGGCGTCCGATCGGTCGTCGGCATGTCGCAGATCTCCGCCCGCCGCGACGCGCGCAGCAACGCGGCCCGGCAGCACTGGCTCGCCGAACGCCTGCTGGACCGGACCCCGCTGCTCACCACCCACCTCCGGCCGACGTTCTTCGCCGAGTGGCTGCCGACGTGGTGGGAACTGCGGGCCGGCGAAGGCCGCCTGCGTCTCCCGTTCGGCGACGGCCGGCACGCCCCGATCGCCGCGGCCGACCAGGCCCGCGTGATCGCCGCGGTCCTGACCGACCCCGAGCCGCACGACCGCGCCGCGTACTCCCTGCACGGCCCGGTCGAGCTCGACCACCACGAGATCGCCCGCGCCATGGCCGCCGCCCTCGGCCTCCCGGTGCGCTACGAGCCGATCAGCGTCGAGGAGTTCACCACGGCGATGACGGAACGCGGGTTTCCCGCGCACCTGGTGCAGCACCTGGGCCACGTCGCGATCGACTACCGCAACGGCGTGTTCGCGGGCACCAACGACGTCGTCGAGCGGATCGGCGGCCGGGCCCCGCAGTCGGTCGAGCAGTTCGTCCTGGCCCACAAGGCCGCCTTCGCCGGCAGCGGCCCCTACTTCGTCCCCTGAGGAGCACCATGTCGTCCATCCTGATCACCGGTGCCTCCCGGGGCATCGGCCGCGCCATCGCGCTCGAACTGACGCGCCGCGGGCACCGGGTGATCGCCACCGCCCGCCGGCCGGAGGCGCTCGCCGACCTCCCCGTCGCGGCGCGCCTGCGCCTCGACGTCACCGACCAGGACAGCGTCGACCAGGCGCTGCGCGAGGCCGGCGTCGTCGACGTCCTGGTGAGCAACGCCGGCGAGACCGTCCGGTCGCCACTGGAAAGCGTTCCGCTCGCCGAAGTCGAGCGGCTGTTCCGGCTCAACACCCTGGGCGCGCTGCGGGTCGCCCAAGGCGTGCTGCCGGCGATGCGCGAACGCGGGACGGGTCACCTCGTCTTCGTCTCGAGCGTCCAGGGCCGGCTGGTGCTGCCGGTCATCGGCCCGTACGGCGCCAGCAAGTGGGCGCTGGAGGCGATCGCGGAGACGCTCGCGCTGGAGACGGGTCACTTCGGCGTCAAGGTGAGCATCGTCCAGCCGGGCGCGGTCTCCTCGGGCGGCGCCGAGCGCGCGAAGGTGTTCGTCGCGGAAGAGGACCCCTATGCGGCGCTCTACAAGGCACTTCCGGCCCTTCGCGGCGAAGCGGTGACGCCGGAGGAAGTGGCCGTCGCGGTCGCCTCCACGATCGAGCAGACGACTCCTCCGCTGCGGGTGCCGGTCGGCGCCCCGGCCGGGAAAGCCTTGCGGGCGCGCAAAGAAGCACCGGAGGACCGGCCGTTCCTGCCCGTGGAGATCGACTGGTAGCCCGCAAGATACTTGAACGGGCAACTAGACGGGAGTACTAGTGGTGTCAGGACCGGCACGGTCCGTTCACTCTTCAGGGGAGAATTCATGAAGTTGGGGTTCAGCCTTCCGGTGTTCGGCAAGGCGGCGGCCACGCCGGGCGGGATCGCCCGGTACGCGCGCGAAGCCGAACAGGCGGGGGCGGCCAGCCTGTGGGTCGGTGACCGGTTGCTGTCGCCGGTCGCGCCGGTGGTGCCCTACCCGGGCTACGACACCATGCCCGAGGAGTTCCACACGGCGCAGGACCCGTTCACCGCACTGGCCGTCGCGGCCGCGGTGACCGAGACGGCGATCCTCGGGTCCAGCACGATCAACGCGACCCAGTACCAGCCCGCGAACTTCGCGCGGCTGCTGACCAGCATCGACGTGGCGAGCAACGGCCGGCTGCTGCCGGGCCTGGGCATCGGCTGGTCGCCCGACGAGTACGCGGCCGTCGGCATCCCGATGTCCGAGCGCGGCAAGCGGCTCGACGACCTGCTCGACCTGCTCGAGACCTGGTGGACCGAGGAGACGGTGACGCACGAGGGCGTCGGCTACACGATCGCGGAGTCGCACGTCGACCTGAAGCCGGTCCGCAAGCCGCCGGTGCACCTGGCCGGCTTCGGCGAGAAGTCCCTGCGCCGCGTCGCCGAGCGCGCCGACGGCTGGCTGCCGGTCTGGTCGGTGCCCGAGCAGTTCCCGGCGGACGTCCTGACGTCCACGGTGGCCAAGCTCCGCGCCGACGCCGAAAAGGCCGGCCGCGACCCGCAGGCGCTCGGCCTGGCGCTGCGGGTGAACGCCGCGCCGGAAACGGAACCGGAGCTGATCGCCGAGTCCGTGACGAAGATCGTCTCGGTGCTGGAGCCGGACCACACGTTCGTCGACCTGACCTACCTGACGAGCACCGTGGAGGAGCACCTCGACCTCACGGGCCGCTTGCTGGAGCTGACCGCGAAGGGCTGACCGCAGGCCCCTCCGGCCGTGCTTGCGGCCGGAGGGGTCATCCCGCCGGCGCTCGCGAGTTCGCGGAGGCGACGTCGCGCGTCAGCGGTGGGTGACCGTCACCCGGCGGATCACGACCTGGCCGAAGTTGCCCTCGTCGCAGGGCGAGCTGGTGCCGCAGTTGGCCTGGGTGTAGGCCCCGGCCTTGAAGTAGGCCCCGGAGAACT
Organism: Amycolatopsis sp. NPDC004378; assembly: GCF_053602455.1. NCBI lineage: Bacteria > Bacillati > Actinomycetota > Actinomycetes > Pseudonocardiales > Pseudonocardiaceae > Amycolatopsis > Amycolatopsis sp. NPDC004378. The sequence goes on along the minus strand of NZ_JBSGDR010000009.1, from coordinate 303,391 downwards.
TCTTCGCGATCGTCGCCTTCAGCTCGCCGTTGTAGTACGCCTGGATCTTCCCGCCGCTCACCACGAACTTGGCCTCGAACGTCGTGCCGAGGACGTAGCCGGACGTGATGAGCTGGTAGTGGCTGTCGTCGCCGTTGGTGACGTAGAGATCGCCGCCTTCGAGGCGGAACACCGCGACGTCGTCGTCGGCGTCGTGGATCTGCCCGGCCACGACGTACGGCCGGCCGGCGGGCAGGTTCGTGACCGCCTCGGAGATCGTCATCGTGTGCGTGCCCGACGTCGACGACCACGACGCGTCTTCGCGGCCGTTGCCCGTCATCTCGCGCAGCTCGGAACGCGGGTTCTTCGAGCCGCTCGTCGTCACGCCGTCGACCGCGGCCCGGAACTGCACGCCGTCGCACCCGGCGGTGGGCACGAACCACGGCGACTTGACGTAGGTGGCCAGCGCGGGCTGCCGGATCTCGGCCGGGTTGCCGGCCGACCCGATCGGCAGCGTCTCCTTCCAGTTCGCCAGGTCGAGGACCTGCGCGGGGTACTGGCACGACGCCGCGGCGGCCGTACCGCCGGACACCCCCGCGAGGCTCGCCCCGGCGACGCAGCACCCCACCAGAACCGCACGGACCCTCATCGGACCCCCACTCGGTGCATCGATTTACCAAGTTGATCGACGAACACGCTAGGTCGGTACATCAAAAACATCAAGAGCAGCACTTTTGCCGGTACACCGATACACTCACGCCGTGGTGACGATCTACCAGGTGGCCGAAGCGGCCGGGGTCTCGCCGAGCACGGTGTCCAACTACCTGAACGGCCGCACGAGCCGCATGCAGGCGGGCACCCGGACCCGGATCGAGCACGCGATCTCCCGGCTGGGGTACCGGCCGAACCAGGCGGCCCGACAGCTGCGCACCGGCCGCGCCCGCGTCGTCGGCTTGGTCGTGCCGTCGGTGGCGAACCCGTTCTGGGGCACCTTCGCCCGGCACCTGGAAGGCGCCGCACTGGCCGAGGGCTACCACGTCCTGCTGTGCAACAGCGAGCGCGAGCCCGAGCGCGAACGCGGTTACCTCGAAGAGCTGTGGGACGACGGCGTCCGGGGCGTCGTCCTCTGCTCCGCGCTCCCTTCCCTGGCCCACGTGACGTCGCTGGTCGAGCGCGGCATGCGGCTGGTGGCGTTCGACCGCACCGCCCAGCCCGACGACCCGCCGGGGCTGGTGAACGTCGCGGTGGACAACGCGGTGGGCAGCGGGCTGGCCACGCGGCACCTGATCGACCTGGGCCACCGCCGGCTGGCGTTCGTCTCCGGCTCGCTGGCCAGCGTCAACCGGACCGAACGGCTGCGCGGGTTCCGCGGCGCGCTCGCCGCCGCCGGACTGTCCACTTCGGACTGCCCGGTGGCGGACGACCGCGCCTACGGGGACGTTGACATGGCGGGGGTGGGCCGCGCGGCCGTCACCGGGCTCCTCGCCGAACCCGCCCCGCCGACGGCGGTCGTCGCGATCAACGACCTCTGCGCCCTCGGCGTCTGCGCGGGCCTCCGCGACGCCGGCCTCCGGGTCGGCGCGGACGTCTCGGTCACGGGCTTCGACGACATCATGCTGGCCGACCTGGCCGCACCCCCGCTGACGACCGTCCGCCAGCCGGTCGCCCGGATGGCCGCGGCGGCGTTCGCCCACCTCCGCGACCGCATCGACGGCAGGACGCCGGAAGCGGGCGAATCCCTGCTCTTCCGCCCCGAACTCGTCGTCCGCGACTCGACCGCCCCGCCCCGCTGAAAGGACCGTCCATGCGCACACTCGCCGTCCTGGCCGTCACCGCCCTGACGCTGTCCGGCGCCCCGGCCGCCGCGGCCACCACCGCCTGGCCGGGCAGCTCCGCGGTGCACGACGCGGACGCCAAGGACACGTTCGGCGAGAACCTGAGCGGCCTCTCGTTCGAGAGCCCGGCGGTGCTGTGGGCGGTGCGCAACGGCCCCGGCACGCTCTACCGCCTGGTCCCCGACGGCGCGAACTGGACGCCCGACGGGAAAGGCCGGGCGCTGCACTACGCCGACGGCGGCGGCGACCCCGACGCCGAGGGCGTCGTCAGGACCGGAGACGGCGTCTTCGCGGCGACTGAGCGCGACAACGACGACAAGGACCGCAGCCTCCAGCAGATCCTCCGCTACGACCCGTCGTCGGACTCCCCCAACGCGACCGGCACGTGGAACCTCACGACCGACCTGCCGGATTCCGAGGCCAACAAAGGCATCGAGGCGATCTCCTGGATCCCGGACAGCCACCTCACCGCCCACGGCTTCCGCGACGACCACACGGGAGCCGCCTACACCCCGGCGACCTACCCGAACCACGGCCAGGGCCTGTACCTGGTGGGCCTCGAATCGACGGGCGCGATCTACGCGTACGCGCTGGACCTCACGAGCGACCACTACACCCGCGTGGCGACGTTCCCGAGCGGCTTGCCGGCGGTGATGGACCTGGAGTTCGAGCCGCAGACTGGCCACCTGTGGGCGGAGTGCGACAACACCTGCCACGGCCAGTCGACCACGCTCGACATCTCGCCCCAGGGCCAGTTCACCCCGACGGCCACGTACGCCCGCCCGAGCGGAATGCCGGACTACAACAACGAAGGCTTCGCGATCGGGCCGTCGTGCCAGTCGGGCACCAAGCCGGTCCTGTGGTCCGACGACAGCGCGGACAAGGGCCATGCCCTGCGCGGCGGGACCTTGCCCTGCTCGTGAGTCACCGCCGGCGTCATCCGAGGTCACGCTCGGAGTACTCCCCGGGCACCGAGCCGTCCCCGGCGTGCAGCTCTTCCTCCCGCTGCCGCAGCTCGACCCGGCGGATCTTCCCCGAGATCGTCTTCGGCAGTCCGGCGAACTCCAGGCGGCGGATGCGCTTGTAGGGAGCCAAGTTCTCTCGTGCGTACCGCAGGATCGCCGCGGCCGTGCCGGCGTCGGGCTCGTACCCGGCGGCGAGGACGACGTAGGCCTTGGGCACCGCCAGCCGCACGGGGTCGGGCGACGGCACGACCGCGGCCTCGGCGACGGCGTCGTGTTCGAGCAGCACGCTCTCCAGCTCGAACGGCGAGATCCGGTAGTCCGACGCCTTGAACACGTCGTCGGCCCGGCCGACGTAGGTGAGGTAGCCGTCTTCGTCGCGGCTGCCGACGTCACCGGTGTGGTAGAAGCCGTCCCGCAGAACTTCGGCGGTGCGCTCGGGGTCGTCGAGGTAGCCCGCCATCAGCCCGAGCGGCCGCTCGCGCAGGTCGAGGCAGATTTCGCCCTCGTCGCCGACCTCGCCGGTCGCCCGGTCGACCAGCACGACGGGGTAGCCGGGCATCGGCCGGCCCATCGACCCCGGCTTGAGCGGCTGACCGGGCGAATTGGCGATCTGGACCGTCGTCTCCGTCTGGCCGAAGCCGTCGCGGACGGTGACGCCCCAGGCCTTCTCGACCTGCTCGATCACCTCGGGGTTCAGCGGCTCCCCCGCCCCGACGACCTTCCGCGGCGGCGCCTTCAGCGCCGTGAGATCGGCTTGGATGAGCATCCGCCACACCGTCGGCGGCGCGCAGAAGCTCGTCACCCCGCAGCGGTCCATCTGCGCCATCAGGGCGACGGCGTCGAAGCGTTCGTAGTTGTGGACGAAGACCGTCGCGCCCGCGTTCCACGGCGCGAAGACGTTGCTCCACGCGTGTTTCGCCCAGCCCGGCGAGGAGATGTTCAAGTGGACGTCGCCGGGTTCGAGACCGATCCAGTACATAGTGGACAGATGCCCCACCGGGTAGCTGGCGTGGGTGTGCTCGACCAGTTTCGGCAGCGCGGTCGTGCCGGAGGTGAAGTACAGCAGCAAGGTGTCCGACGCCCGGGTCGGCCCGTCGGCGGCGAACTCCGGCTCGCTCCCGTACGCGTCGGCGAAGGGCAGCCAGCCCTCGACCGGCCCACCGACGGCGATGCGGGTGAAATCGCCGGCCGGGAACTTGGCCGCGTCGCGGTCGCGGGCCACGACGTGGCGGACCCGGCCCCGCTCGACGCGGTCGGGCAGGTCCGCCGGCCCGAGCAGCGTGGACGCGGGGATGACGACGGCGCCGAGCTTCATCGCGGCGAGCAGCACCTCCCACAGCTCCACCTGGTTGCCCAGCATGAGCAGCAGCCGGTCCCCGCGGCCCACGCCGCGCGCCCGCAGCCAGTTCGCGACGCGGTTCGAGCGCCCGCGCAGCTCGGCGAAGGTGTACTTCGCCTCGCTGCCGTCCTCTTCGACCAGCCACAGCGCGGGGCGCGCGGCGGAGTCCGGGTCGGTGGCGAGCGCGTCGAACCAGTCCAAGGCCCAGTTGAACTCGGCCAGTTCGGGCCACCGGAACCCCGCCACCGCGGCGTCGTGATCTTCGCGGTGCTCCAGCAGGAACCGGCGCGCGGACCGGAACAGCGCGGCGGAGTCAGTGGTCATCGGGCCTCCTCGTCGAGTGCGAGGCCGTATCATCCGAACCGCGTGACCCGGCTCGCTACCCCCGGTCAGGGGTGGCGCCGGGCGGACTCGACGAGGAGGTCAGGGTGTCCGGGGTGCTCCGACCGGCCGACGACGACCTCTACCGCCACGCCCTGCGCGGGATCCGCCGGCACACCGGGGTGCCACTCGCCTTCGCCGGCCAGGTGACCGACCGCCGGCTGGTGCTGTCCCACTTCCTGGGCTCGCGCTCGGCGGGCCTGCGCGGCCTGCACGTCGAACCGGGCAAGGGCGTCGGCGGCGCGGTGCTCGACCGGGTGCGCCCGCACGGGGTCGCCGACTACCGGGCCGCCCGGACGATCACCCACGACTACGACGACCCCGTGCTGGCCGAGGGCATCCACGCCACGATCGCCGTCCCGGTGGCGACGCACGGCCGCGTGCACGGCGTCCTGTACGCGGCGGTCCGGTCCGGCCTGCCGCTCGGCGACCGCGCGAACGACGTCCTGCTCCGCATCGCCGGCCGGATGGCGCGCGAGCTGGCGGTCCGCGACGAGGTCGACCGCCGTCTCGAGCTGCTCGGCACGGCCGATTCGGGCGCCGCGGACCAGCTCCGCGAGCTGCGGGCCGAGCTGGCCGAAATCGCGGCCGGCACCCCGGCCGGCCCGCTCCGCGACCGCCTGCTCCGGGCGTGCGGCCGGTTCACGCCGGCCGAACCGGCGGAGAGCACGCTGTCTCGGCGCGAACTCGACGTCCTCGAGCAGGTGGCGCTCGGCTGCACGAACGCGGAGGCCGCCGAGCGGCTCGCGCTCAAGGCCGAGACCGTCAAGGCCTACCTGCGGAGCTCGATGGCCAAGCTCGGCGTGCACAACCGTCACCAAGCCGTCCTCGCCGCGCGCCGGCTCGGCATCCTCCGCTGAACCGTCGCGATCCGGCCACCTGCTGTTCGCATCGGCTCAAGCAGACGGGAATAGCGTCCGGGTGCTGAAGAATTCTCCCCGGAAACCCGAATGAGGAAAACCATGCCCGAAAACCAGGCAGGCCCGACCCGAAGGTCCTTCCTGCGCAACGCGGGGCTCGCCGGCGTCGGCGCGACGGCACTGGGCGCGCTCGGCGTCCCGCCCGCCGAAGCCGACCCCGCGGACACAGCGAACCGAGGCGGCGGCCGGTGGAAGCCGGACGGCGAGAGCCGCCAGTTCACCGTCGCCGTCATGCCGGACACCCAGTACCTCTACTGGGGCAGCCAGAACAGCCTCAACCCGGAGCCGCAGGAAGCGTCGCTGCGGTACGTGATCGAGAACAGCGGAAAACCGGACCACAACATCGTCTTCCTGGCCCACCTCGGCGACCTGACGCAGGACGCCGACGTCACGTCGTTCCAAGCTGTCGACAAGACGTTCAAGATCGCCGACTCGGCCGGCGTCGCCTACAGCGTGCTCGCCGGCAACCACGACGTGTCCGGTGACGACACCCGCGGCACCACGCCGTACCTGCAGACGATGGGCCCGCAGCGGTTCCGCCGGCAGAAGTCCTTCCTCGGCTCCGACGCCAGCGGCTACAACACCGCGCACGTCTTCCGCGCCGCCGGGCGGGAGTGGCTGCTGCTGGCCATGGACTGGCGCACCTCGGCCGCCGGCTTCGCCTTTGCCAACGATGTCATCAAGCGGCACCCGCACCTGCCGGTGATCCTGACCTGCCACGAGATCGTCGGGCCGACCTACGGCGACGAGGTCTACCCGTACGAGTCCGGCGACCCCGAGAACAACGCCGACTTCAGCGGCTACGGCCAGACCGTGTGGGACTCGCTGATCAAGGACAACGACCAGATCTTCCTCACGCTCAACGGCCACTACTGGCCGTCGGGCCGCGTGACGAAGAAGAACACCGCCGGCCACGACGTCCACCTGCACATCACGAACTACCAGAACCGCTACATGAGCGGCGGCGGCATGCTGCGGCTGTACCACTTCGACCTGGACCGGAACACGATCGACGTCGAGACGGTCTCGCCGTGGATCCTCGAGAAGGACCCGGCCAAGCGCAACCGCATGGAGGTCCTGGAGGCGCGCCTCACCACGGCGGTCGACCGCTTCTCGATCCCGTTCGACTTCGAGCAGCGCTTCGCGGGCTTCATCCCGGTGCCGGTCCGCCCGGCGCGTCCGGCCGGCCAGGTCCTCGTGCCGGGCACGCTCGCGTACTGGCGTTTTGACAACGTTGACAGCGCCGTCCGGCAGGTGCGCGACCTGTCGGGCCACGGCAACGACCTGACGCTGCAGCCGGTCGCCGGAACGACCCCGGACGCCCTGACCCGGACCGACGACCACCACCCCGACCAACCGGGTCACGCGAGCCTGCGGTTCATGGGCGGCAAGAGCCCCCTGCACGGCGCGTATCTGACGACGGGCCCGCGGGCCCCGCTGAACACGGAGACGTTCGAGCACGGCTACACGATCGAGACCTTCGTGAAGATCCCCCGCGACTGGGACGGCGGGATCAACGGCAACATGCCGGTCCTGGTCCGCCGCGGCGCGTCGGGCGCCGCGGGCAAGCACGGCAAGAACACCGACCCGAAGGAGCCGGTGGCCCAGCTGATGACCACGAACAACGGCCGCGAGGTCCAGTTCAACTGCTACCCACTGAGCCAGACGTACCCGACGACCAACTGGAGCCACGGCCTGGCGGAAGAGCAGTGGTGGCACCTAGCGGTGGTGAACGACGGCCACCACACGAAGGTCTACGTGGAGAGCGCCCCCGTGGCGGACAACCCGTTCACGGACTCGGTGGGCATCGCGTCGTTGGGCCTGCCCTGGCTGCTGGGCGGCCACGAGTACGGCGGAGCCCTGGACAACGTATTCCACGGCTGGATCGGCGACGTCCGGATCGTCAACCGAGCGCTGCGGCTGGACGAGTTCATGACCAAGTGACCGGCGGGCAGCGGGTGACGTGGTCGACCACCCGCTGCCACCGGCCCTGCCGACGAACCTCGACGTCCAGGTGCCGGCTCTGGCGGCGACCACAGCGATCAAGCCGTCCGTTCCCGTCCTGCGAGAGACCACCGCCCGGCGGGCGGCCGTGTACCTGACGCTGGCCATGGTCTCGCTGATCAACTTCATCTCCTACGCCTCGCTGGACGTGCGGGCGCACGAGAAAGCCTGGGGCGACGCGCTCAACTACTACGCCATGTCCGAGCACACCGGAGCTCAGGTCGACAACCCGTTCGCGCTTCGGATGCTCAGCCCGTGGCTGGTGCACTTGGCCGGCAAGGTGACGGGGCTCCCGCTCGACGTGCTGTGGCTTGGGTACACCGACGTCGTCACGCTCGCGTGCGCCGTGGTGTTCTTCCTCGCGACGCCGGCGTACGTCGGTTTCCGCCTGTGGGCCCAGAACTTGATCGGCAGCAGTTACGGCTTCGGCAGCGGACAGGGCAACAAAGGCCCCGCCTCGAACATCGTCTACGCGCTGTCGTCGAACAAACACAGCGAGCACGCCGCCCTCTTCGACACGTTCCACTCCTTCTGGATCATCTTCGGCTACGGCCTATACGAGCAGTACCGGCCGACAGGTCGACGACGCCGTCCGCGCGCCTCGCCCTGGCCCGGGCCCGGTTCGTGCTCGTCGTCGGGGCCGCCACGACGCGCTCGATGACCACCGCAGCGTCGCCGCCGAGGTCGTCCAATTCCTGGCATGGCTGCGCGCCGGGACGAGCGCCCCGGCGCCGGTCCGGGGATGATGGCGGGTATGCGCATCTCGGCCAGGGCGGACTACGCGATCAGGGTGCCGCTGGAGCTCGCCGCGGACACCTCGCGGCCGATCACCTGCGCGGCCGTCGCCTCCGCCCAGGACATCCCGGCCCGGTTCATCAAGGCGGTCATGAGTGACCTGCGCCAGGCCGGGCTGGTCACCGTGCGGGACGTCGTCGTGGTGGTCGACGGCGAGTTCCTCTCCGTCCGCGGCGAGCCGCGCCCGGCGCCGGCCTACCACGGCACGGCCGCCGGGCTCACGCCGCGGCTTCGAAGCCAGGCTCGACGCACTTCTGCGCGCGACCACGCTCGCCAACTTGCTTGAAAGTGCGGCGCCCGCCCCGCGTCGCGACCTGAAAGGATCTTCGATGACCGACCTGTGGCACCAGCCGCTGCGCCACATCCGCGGCGCGGACCTGACCGGCGACACGAACCAGACGACGGGGATGACCCGGCTGGAGGCGATCTCCGGCAAGACCGTCGGGTCGTCGAAGGTGTGGATGGGCGAGACGCACGTCGCGCCGGTGACCAACTCCGGCGACCACCACCACGGCGAGGCCGAGACGGCGATCTACGTCAAGTCCGGCCACCCCGTGTTCGTCTTCGCCGACGGCGACGAGGAAATCCGCATCGAAACCGGGCCCGGGGACTACATCTTCGTGCCGCCGTACGTGCCCCACCGCGAGGAGAACCCGACCGACGAAGAGGCGGTCGTGATCATCGCGCGCAGCAGCCAGGAGGGCATCGTGGTCAACCTCCCGAGTCTCTGGTCCCCGGTCGACGTGCCCGAGGACTGAGGCGGCCGCACCGAGCACGTAGGCACGACCCTGCACGAGCACCCGCACCGCGCCTAGCGCAGCTGCCGCCAGGCTTCGCGGCGGCGGTGCTGGGCCTCGGGGTCGGCGACCGGCGCCGCCGAAAGCAGGCGCTGGGTGTAGGGGTGCGCCGGTGCGGTCAGCACCTCCTTCGCCGGCCCCTGCTCGACGACCTGGCCGCGGTGCATCACCGCGACCCGGCCGGCCAGCTGCTCGATCACCGCGAGGTCGTGGCTGATGAACAGGCACGCGAACCCGAACTCGCGCTGCAGCTCGCGCAGCAGGTCGAGGATCCGGGCCTGGATCGTGACGTCGAGGGCGCTGGTCGGCTCGTCGGCGACGAGCAGGTCGGGCCGCAACGCCAGCGCCCGGGCGATGCAGGCCCGCTGGCGCTGGCCGCCCGAGAGCTCGTGCGGGTACCGGGCGGCCAGCGAAGGCGACAGCTGCACCGCGTCGAGCAGCTCCGCGACCCGACCGTCCACTTCGGACGGCCGGACGGCCCGGTGCAGCCGCAGCGGTGTCGCGACGCTCTCGCCCACCGTCGTGCGCGGGTTGAGCGACGACAGCGGGTCCTGGAACACGACACCGATGCGCCGCCGGAGCGCCTTCGCTCCCCGCCCGCGCACCCGCGTGATGTCGGTGCCCCCGATGCGGACCGCGCCGGTGGTCGGGGCGAGCAGGCCGGTGACCGCCCGGGCCACCGTGCTCTTGCCCGACCCGGATTCCCCGACCAGGCCGAGGATCTCGCCCGGCTCGACCGACAGGTGCACGCCGTTCGCGGCGTGGACGGCGTGCGCCCGGAACCGGCCGCGGTAGGTGACCGAGAGGTTCTCGACCCGCAGCAGCGCCGCGTCGGCCGGGACGGGCTCGGCCGCGGGGTGCTCCCCCGCCACCACGTGCCCCGGGGACACTTCGGCCTCGGCCGTGATCGCCCGCTCGAGCCCGGTCGTGGCGGCCGCGCCCAGCGAGACCACGGAACCGAGCAGCTGCCGCGTGTACTCCTGCGCCGGCGCGGTGAACACGGACCGGACGTCGCCCTGTTCGACGACGCGGCCGTCGTGCATCACCACCACCCGGTCGGCGAGGTCGGCGACCACGCCCATGTCGTGGGTGATCAGCAGGATCGCCGTGCCCAGCCGTTCCCGCAGGTCGCGCAGGAGCTCGAGGATCTCGGCCTGCACGGTGACGTCCAGGGCCGTGGTCGGCTCGTCGGCGATCAGCAGCTTCGGCTCGTTCGCCACCGCCATCGCGATGACGACGCGCTGCAGCTGCCCACCGGACAGCTCGTGCGGGTACGACCGGAACCGCTCGGCCGGTGCGGGCAGCCCGACCAGGCCGAACAGCTCGATCGCGCGGTCCCGGGCCGCGGCGGCGGGCACGCTCCGATGGGTGCGGATCGCCTCGACGAGCTGGTCGCCGACGGTGAACACCGGGTTCAACGCGCTCATCGGCTCCTGGAACACCATGCCGACCTCGCCGCCGCGCACCGCGCGCAGCTCGGCCGGGGTCATCGCGTAGAGGTCCCGCCCGGCCAGCTCCGCTCGGCCCGTCACGCGGGCCGTGGGCGGGAGCAGGCCGAGCAGGGACATCGCGGTGACCGTCTTGCCCGAGCCGGACTCCCCGACCACCGCGACGACTTCGCCCGCGTGGACCTCGTAGCCGACCCCGCGGACGGCTTCGACGTCCCCGAACGAGATCGCGACGTCGTGCAGCCGCAGGAGCCCGGCTCCGCTCACTGGAGGATCCCGAACTTGCGGTAGTCGACGTAGGCCGGGAACCGTCCGATCTGGACGCCGCCGACCTGCGACCCGTGCAGGAACGAGTTGCGGGTGTAGATCAGCGGTACGACCGGCGAGTCGGCGAGGATCTTCTTGTCCAGCGCCGCCCACTTCTTGCCGGCGTCGGCCGGGTCCACAGTGGCCTGTGCCTCGCCGATGAGCTTGTCGACCTCGGGGTTGTCGTAGCGGGACTCGTTGTACCCGCCGTTGCCGATCTCGGTCGACTGGAACAGCGGCTGGATGTTCGCGTTGGCCGACGGGATGTCCGGCTGCCACGAGGTGAGCGTCAGGTCGTAGTCGGACAGGCCCTTGGTGTCCACTTCGGACGTGTAGGTGTCCTCGTCGAGCGGCTTGATCGTGACCTTGATGTTCGCCCGCGCGAGCGACGCCTGGATCGCCGCGGCCTTCTCCGGGTAGCCGTTTTCGTTGTGCGTGGCCAGGACCAGCCCGTCGAGCCCGTTCGGGAACCCGGCCTCGGCGAGCAGCTGCTTGGCCTTCGCCGGATCGCCGGACGGCGGTGCCGGGTACAGGTCGTACTGCTCGCGGCCCTGCAGGCCCGGCGTGATGAGCGTGGTGGCGACGTCCCCGGCCAGCTGGGCGCTGCCCGCGCTGGCGACCTGGTAGGCGGCCTTGTCGACGGCGTACTGGAACGCCTGGCGCACCTTGGGGTTGGTGAGGTTGCCGCGCTGGGTGTTCAGTGAAAGGTAGGCCAGTGCCCCGGATTCCGACGTCACCAGCCGCGACTTCGCCGACGCGTTGCCCTGGATCTGCGCCAGCTGGGCGGGCGAGGCGAACGACATGCCGAAGGCGTTGCGGTCCTTGCCGGTGTCGTCGATCAGCCGCTTGGAGATGACGCTGGTGTCCTGGCCGAGCTCGAAGTCGATGGTGTCCGCGTACGCCTTGCGCGTGGTGTCCTCGTCGCGGTTCCAGTTCGGGTTGCGCACCAGCTTCGCCGACTTGCCGCGCTCGTAGCTCTGCAGCTGGTACGGGCCGGACGCGACCGGGTGGTCACCGTAGTTCGCGTCGGCGCCCTTGCCCTTGGGCACCGGCGAGAACGCCGGCGTGCTGGCGACCCAGTTGAAGTCGCCGTAGGCGCGGGCGAGGTGGAACACGATGGTCTTCGGGTCCGGCGTCTGGATGGTGTCGAGTTCCTTGCCGTCGAACGGGCCCTTGTACGCCAGGCCCGGCGAGAGCAGGTCCTTGTGGTAGGCCAGGCCGCCGGAGAACGCGGGCGCGAACGAACGCTCGAGGCCCCACTTGACGTCCGCCGAGGTGATGGCGGTGCCGTCGGCGTACTTCAGGCCGTCCTTGAGGGTGAACGTCCACGTCTTGCCGCCGTCGGTGGCCTTCCCGGTGTCGGTGGCCAGGTCCGGCACGATCGTGGTGTCCTTGCCCGGCGCGACGTCCCACGACGTCAGCCGCCGGTGGATCAGCCCGAGCGTCGTGACGACGAGGTTCGAGCTCTTCGCCGGGTCCCAGGTGATCGACGGCGCGTCGTCGAGCAGGACGAGGTTCCCGCCCGGCTTGACGGTGCCGCCCTGCCCGGTGGGTGCGTCGTTGGCGCCGCACGCCGTCAGCAGCGTGAGGGCGGCCAGCACCCCCGCGGCGAACCGCAGCTTCTTCATCGTTTCCCCTTCAGACGAGGCGAGCCCGCGGATCGAGCGCGCCGTAGCAGAGATCGACCAGGAAGTTCAGGACGGTGACCAGCAGGGCCGAGAACAGCGTCACGCCCAGCAGGACCGGCAGGTTGAGCGAGGCGATGGCGTCGACGAGCAGCCGTCCGACGCCGGCCATGCCGAAGATCCGCTCGGTGATCACGGTTCCGGCCAGCAGTGCGCCGAGGTCCACGCCGAACACCGTGATGACCGGCAGCAGGACGTTGCGCAGCGCGTGCCGGCCCACGACCTTCCGCTCGGTGAGCCCTTTCGCCCGCGCGGTGCGGATGTAGTCCTCGCCGAGGGTTTCGAGCATCTGGCCGCGGGTGAGCCGCGCGTAGATCGCGGCGTGCAGGAACGCCAGCACGCACCACGGCAGCACGAGGTGCCACGCCCACTGGGCCGGGTTTTCGGTCAGCGGCACGTACCCGTTCTTCGGGACGACGTCGAGCGCGAACGCGAAGATCGTGATGCCGATCATCCCGGCGAGGTAGGCGGGCATGGACACCCCGGTCATCGCGGCGGCCATGGTGATCCGGTCCACGGCGGTTCCGCGCCGCAGGGCCGAAAGCACGCCGAGACCGACCCCGAGGACGATCCAGATCGCCGCCGCGCCGAGGGCGACCGAGAAGCTGACCTCGATCCGGCCGCCGATCTCGCTCAGCACGTCGACGTTGTTCTGGAAGTCCCAGCCGAAGCAGGGCGCGGTGCAGTGGACGGCCGCGGCGCCGGTGCCGAACGTGCGGCCGCCGAAGATGCCGCCGAGGAAGTCGAGGAACTGGTGGTACCACGGGACGTCGTAGCCCATGAACTCCCGCGCCAGCTGCAGGCCCTCGGGCGAGCACGGGCGGCCGCAGGCCATCCGTGCCGGGTCGGCGGGCAGGACGTAGAACACCACGAACGTCACGAAGGCGACGACGAACAGGACGAGCAGCATCCCGGCGAACCGGGTGACCACGAACCGGGCGGTGCGCATCAGGCAGCACCGCCGGAGCGCGGGTCGAGCGCGTCGCGGACGGCGTCGCCGACGACGTTGAACGCCAGCGTGATGAGGAACAGCATCGCCCCGGGGAAGACGAGGTACATCGGGTCCGTTTCGAAGAAGTCGATGGCCGCGCTGATCGTGCGGCCCCAGCTGGGCGTCGGCGGCAGGACGCCGACGCCGAGGAACGACAGCGCGGCCTCGTTGCCGATCATCGACGGGATGGTCAGGCTGGCGACGACGATGATCGGCGCCCAGAGGTTCGGCAGCAGCTCCTTGGTGAACACGTGCCACGGCCCGCCGCCGACGACCCGGGCCGCGGCGACGAAGTCGCGCTTCGCGAGTGTCAGGGTCTGGGCCCGCACGATGCGTGCGATGCGGGGCCAGCCGAAGAGCCCGAGCACGACGACCAGCGTGATCTGGCGGGGGAAGTCGACCGGCAGGACCGCGCCCAGGGCGATCATGAAGATCAGGTAGGGGAAGCCGAGGATGACGTCGGCGGTCCAGGTGACCAGCCGGTCCCACCAGCCGCCGAGGTAGCCGGCGCTGACCCCGATCACGACGCCGAGCACCGTGCCCAGCGCGGTGGCGCCCAGCCCGACGAGCAGGGACGTGCGGGCGCCGTGGGCGACGAGCGCGAAGAGGTCGACCCCGGTCAGCGGTTCCACCCCGAACCAGTGGGCACCGCTGACGCCGCCGAGCGCGCCGGCGGGCAGCCCGGTCGGGCCGAGGGTGGCGATGTCCGGGGCGAGGCCCTGCCCTTCGGCCAGGACGAACAGGTCGGCGCCGGCGGCGAGCAGCAGGATGACGACGATCAGCACCGCGCAGACCGGCGTCCACCGCCCGGTCCGGACGGCACGCCACACGGCGGCGGGCAGCGAGCGCGCCGCGAGTGGCGGGAGCGAGGGGGTGGACACAGCACCTCAAGGGTTCAGCCGTTCGAGTGACGACCGGACCCTATGAAGTTTTTCGGTGATCGATCCACCGTCTCATCATGTGGACGGCAACTCACGTCCATCGCGCCCGAATTCGCCGCAAGCGCGGCGATTGGCGGGGTTTTGTCAGAGCCGTTTCCAGGCTGTGGACGCCGAAGTGGTTCAGGCTGCACGGCCGGCGAGTCCGAAGTCTCATCGTGAGCCACGTTCTTGCCGCACGTCCCCGGCACCGGTCGCACGGCCCGCGAGGTGGTCCAGCAAGCCGTGCGCCGCGGCCAGGGTTTCCGGCAGCCGGTGCAGCCGGACGTCTGCGTGGGCGGTGGCCAGCTGCGGGTCACGGGAGAACCGATCCGCGATCCGGCGGCGTGCGTGCCGGATGCGACGGCTCGTACCGGCGTCCCGCTCGGCGAGCACCACCGCGGCGGACCGGCCCAACGCGGCTGTGGTTTCCCCGCCGTCGAAGACGCCGCGCAGCACGTCGGCAACCAGGGCCATCGCCATCGGCCGGGACCAGCCGGTCACCTGCGACAGGTCGAGTCCGATCACCAGCAGCACCAATGTCTCCGGCACGCCGCGGTCAGCCCGCGCGGATCGCTGGTACACCTCGCCCATCCTGGTCCGCAGGTACGACTCCGTGGCCAGACCGCTGGACGATTCCGTCGTCGCGTGGCCGCAGGCCCCGCTCGCGACGTCGGCCCAGCCGATCGCGGCGGCGCGGAGCATCGGGAAGGGCGCCGCGTGAGGGTCCGCCGAGACCAGCCCGTCGGAGTCGGACTCGCGGTCCAGGACCGCGTGGAGCGCGGCAACGTCGTAGAGCGTCTCGTCCAGCCCGGCGCCCGTCTGCGCTCGCGATCCGCCAAGCAGGGTCAACGCCGTGGTCAGGTCGCCGTCGAACAGCGCCGCGCCGCACACGGTGTCCACCTCGGGTACCGCCCAGTCGCTCGGATACCGCCACCCGCTGGTGATACTCGCTATCCGCCAGCGGTTGCGCAGTCTCAGCACGACTCCCTCGGTCCCGCCGACGTGATCTCGGTCGCCCACTGGATCCGCCCCTCCAGGCCGTCACAGTTCGTGACAACGTGCCTCGTCCACGCGTTGGTGTCGATGGTGGGACCGGACGGGGTGCCGGCCGTGACGCGGTGCGGTCGCCGGGCCCGCCGGATGAGCTAACCCACCCGGGCTATGCGTCTCGAACTGGTGACGGAACCGGGCCGGCTCAACAGCCGGTAGCCGCCTGCGGCTCCGGGCTGTCGGGAAGGCTCGCGGCGGGTTCGGCGTCGAGCGCACCGGTGGCGGGATGCGGCCAGGGCACGCGGATCTCCGCGATGAGGGTGTCGAAAATCGGGGTGGCCGAGCCGGCCGCCGGATCGTTCATCGACGATTCCGTCGGGTCGCGGCCCCGCTCGGCGGGCGGCGCTCGATGCCGGGCCCGGAGACGCCGCCGGTCCGGCGCGCACGCCGCGGGGCACGATCGATCGCGTCCACGGCCGCTCGGCAGGTCACGCAGACGGCGACATGCGCGGCGACCAGTTCGGCACGACGCTCCGGGAGCTCGCCCCTGAGCCACGAGCCGAGGTGAGGTCGCGACTCGGCACAGGACCGCTCCCCCGTCTTGGGCAACTGCTGGGCTTGGAGGTAGGCCTGCCGCAACCCTTCGCGGGCCCGGCTGAGCAGCGCGGCGACCCCGTTGGGCGAGACCCCCAGCACGGGGGCCAGCTCGGCCGTCGTGTGCCCTTCGGCGACGGTGCTCCACAACACCATCCGCCACCGGACCGGCAGGGTGTGGAACGCCGACCTGACCAGCTCATCGGTCGAGCGCCGCAGGACCAGGTCGTCGGCACCGGCGGCGCTCGCGTTCTCCGGGACCACCGCACGGGGCTCGGTCCGGAATCGGTGCCGGCTCCACCGGGCAGCCAGGTTGCGCATCGTCACGACGAGGTACGGACGGAGGTTCTCGCGCGGCCCGCCTCCGGCGCGAAGCACCGCGAGGACGCAGGTGAACGCCTCCGCCACCAGGTCGTCGAGTTCGGCCGGCTGGGCGGCCCAGCCCACGGCGACCCGGCGCAGGGGCCCGGCGTGCCGGCGGAAGAGCAGTTCACCCGCTCGGGCGTCTCCCCGGCGGAACTCGGCGATCAGCCGAGCGTCCGAAGGGCCGCCATCGTCCACCGCATCCGCCATCGCGTTCTCCGATTCACCCGAAACCGGGCACTCTCCGTGATAAGCCGGGACCAAAAGTAACAGATACAGTGACGTAGCCCCTACCTGCTCCCCGGTAGGGTCCCTGCCGTGACGTCCCCTTCAGCGCCCGCGGGCCCCGGCGACGGCCGCGCCGCCCGCTGGGCGGGGCAGCGTGAACGCCGGCGTCGCGAGTTCATCGACGCCGCGCTGCGGGCGATCGCCGAGCACGGCCCCGACGTGTCCACGGGGCACATCGCGGACGCGGCGGGCGTGGCCCGTCCTCAGCTGTACAAACACTTCGACGACGCCGGCGACCTGAAGCGGGCGATCGCCGACCGCGCGACCGAACTCATCACCACCGCGCTGCAGCCGATCTGGGAACCGCACGGGAGCGCCCTTCAGATGATCGCCGTCGCGGTCGACGCGCACACCGGCTGGCTCGCCGAACACGGCAACCTCTACCGCTACCTGACCCGGCATTCCCAGATCGGGCGGACCGAGGGCCAGGACGCCGTCGCCGACGTCAAAACCGTCATCGCCCGCCAGCTGACCCAGGTGTTCGAGTTCTACTTGACCGCGTTCCGGCTGGACGCGCGCATCGCCGATGTCATTTCCTTCGGGGTCGTCGGTCTGGTGGACTCCTGCGCCGCGCAATGGCTCGAAAGCCCGCGGGGCATCACGCGGGCCCAGCTCACCGATCTGCTCACCCGCTGGATCTGGCGCATTCTCGACGACTCGCTCCGCGCCGGCGGGATCGAGCTCGACCCGCACCAGCCGTTGCCGTCCCCGCCCCGGGAGCAGCCGGCCTCCCGGGCGTGACCCTCACCGGCGGGAGCGCTGGGTCAGCCGGCGCGCCAGCGAGGTGGGGACCGGTTCGGTCGAGGTGAGGGAATCGGTGCCGTAGACCGACTCGGCGACCGAGCGCTTGAGGACACGGCATCGACGCAGGACATTCGGTGGGAACCCGCCACCTTCGGGCCGCGCCGGCGGGCCGTCGTCCGTACCCGAAAGGCGCCAGCCCGAGCCGAGGTCGATCAGGCTGCGGTGCTTGGGGGTGTAGTAGCCGCGGGAGACGCTCACGGCCAGACCGTTCGCGCCGCCGGCGGCCGCGAGCAGGTGCATGTGGTACCGGCTGGAAATCCAGGACTGCCCCGGCGCCACGGGCAGGCCGTGCCGCCAGACGTCGCGGAACGGGTGGAACTCGGCACCGTCGAGTTCGGCTTCCAGGAGGGCCGGGACGGTGCGGTCCACCCGCGGGATGCCTTCGACGACCGCCAGCCGCCGCGGATCGACGTCCCAGGCCCGCAGGACGTCCAGCAGCCGGGTGGCCAGCACGTCCGGTGCGGCGGCGCCGATGTCGGACTGCACGCACACCACGAACTCCCGCGGCTCCCGGCCGGGCATCGGTGCGGGCAGCTCGAGAAAGACGTCGTCGCACGTGCACGCACCCCGGTTCAGCAGGTCCGCCGACGGGGCGTCGCGCGCGTCGGCCACATCGAACTCGTCGGACAGCGACCGGAAAAGTCCGGTCACGCCGGGCAGGACCGGCACGAGGCCCTGGCCGGTCATGGCGGTGCGGGCGCCGGACCGCCGGGCGGCGGCGGCAACTCCGGCGACCAGCCCGAGGTGCCGGGGCCACAACGCGTTCAGGTAGCCGCCGCCGATCAGGTGCAGCACGTCGGTCCGGCCGAGCAGCTCGATGCCGGCGTCCCACCTCGGGGCGAGCCCGGGGTCGCCCACGGCCGCCCGCACCCAGTCCACCACGTCCGCCGGCTCGTCCGACGGTGCTTCCGCGCACAGCCGCCACAAGGTGTCCGTGCACCGCAGCCGGGGATGCAGCACGCCGAGCAGCAGCTGGGCGGGCCCGGGGGAATGGGTGTCGAGCCAGACGTCGGCGTCGGGTTCGGTCCTGGCCAGGTGGCGCAGCCACGTCGCGGCGATCAGCTCGTCGCCGAAGTTGGGGTAGCCGCTGGGCCCGACGAGGTAGAGCACGCGGCGCGCGCCGCTCGGCAGCGCCGAGGTGGCCGGCCGGAACCAGCCGACCCCGTTGCCCAACGTCACTGCGTGACGCTGATCTGCGTGTCCAACGCCTGATCGCCCTGCGCCTTTTCGTTGCCGGACGCGTCCTGCGCGACCCGGTCCTTGCCGACGCCGAGCCCTTCGAGGGCCGAGGCGATCGCCTCGGCGCGTTTCTCGGACAGCGTCTTCGCCTTGTCCGCGTCGGGGTAACCCGCGTGGGTGGCGACGCTGATCTTCACCTGGTTTCCCTGCAGCGCCTTGGCGATCTCGCCGAGCGCCTGCGACGCCTGCGCGGTCAGCTCGGCCTTCTCCGGCGTGAACGTGATCGGCGACTGCTGCAGCGCCTGCGCGATCGACGCGGTCACCTGCTGGGCCGCGTCTCCGGCGCCCTGGCCGGGCGAATTCGGCGCGCCGGCGCCCGACGACGAGGCCGTGCCGCCGGACGAGCTGAGGTCCGGGCCGGACGAGGCCGTACTGCCCGTGCCACCTGAGCCGCACGCGGTGACCGAGCACGCCACGATGGCCATTCCCGCCGCCGTTCGGGCAATTGTGCTGCGCATGAAGGTAAACTCCCTTTACTTTCGCTTCGCGTCGGCTGATGCCAGGGATACGAACACGCCGGGACCGCGGCGGCAACCACGAACGGAAGGCACAGCGGCGCAATCGGACGCCACCGATTCTCCGGCGGCGACGCCCCCACCAGGAAAACCTCGCACCCGCAACGGGTCCTGCCCGTGACTCGGCCGGCAACCGGAGATCCACCCACGTGAGGGATCATCGCGGTTCTCGTCCCAGTCGAACGCGAGATGAACAACACCCGGCTACCGCGGAAAAGCGCGACAGCATAGCTTCGACGGCACCGATCACCTACCACCGGCCACACCCTTCACCCTGCCAACGGGTTCAAGTTGCGCACCGACGCCGACCAACTTTGATGGAGCGCGCCAACCACGCCAAAAACTCGAGGAGTTCCCATGGGCATCGACTTCGACGATCTCAAGAACGTCGCCAACGGCGACAACGTCGACCAGGCCGCCGAGTTTGCGAAATCCCGATTCGGCGATCACGCCGACAAGATCGACGAAGTCGCCGACCGGGCAAAGAGCTTTCTCGGCAACGAATCCCGCGACGAGCAACCGAGCGGGCATCGAGACGGCGACAGCACGGCAGACGACGACTCCGGCCGGCCCCACGGCGGCGATTACGGTCGCCACGCCGCCGCCGACAGCATTTCGTCCTCGGAAGAGGAATACGAGACCGACACCGACCGCGGCTACGGCGGTTGAGTCACCGCCGGCGGACTGTTCGGACGCCATACCGCATACGCCGCGTCAGCCGGCTTACCCCCCGGGCGGGGGGTTGTGGCGCGTCGCGCCCAGGACCGACCCGAGAACCATGTCACCCTCGGTCACATGCTTCACGATCCCCGCACCCGGAAAGCGGAACCCTTCAATGAGTTCCAGCGAAACCTCGACGAGCTGATCCGCCAGACAGCCACGGCCCGCCGGCAAGGCCGCAGCCCGAACGACGCCACACTCGACCTCCTGCAGGTGTTGCACCGTCGAGACCACGCCTGGGCAGTGGTCCACCTGGCCTTCGCGGTCGCCGCTCTCGCGCACCACCGAACGTTCGCCGACGCCGCAAGCACTCCCGCCGCGTCGGAACGGATTCAAGCAAAGTACTGACTGCCGGCGCACTGATCGCCTGGCTGCACGTGGGCTCGGAGGTCGAAGAGAGCACTGCGCGATGACAGCACCGACGTCACACGTCCGCGACTGCCACCCTGCCGTCGATTCCGGTGATCGCGAGCGCTCGACGCACGACCGGTGACGGCAGGATGCGCATCGCGATGCCGCGCGAGGCGCACCGCCTGTCAAGCCGAAGAAGCGCGTGGAGGAGCGCGATGCCGCAGAAGGTCACCTCGGCCATATCGACCAGCAGTACATCCCCGGAAGCCCAGGCCGCCTCACCGAAGGCAGCGCCGACCTCGGCTCGATTGCTCCCGTCGAACTCGCCGCTCAGTACCACCTGTCCGGGCTGGACCTCGATCGTCGCCCTCGCCACCGGCGCTGTGCAGTCCATCCACTCGGACGGGCCATTCTCGAGCATGAGAATCCCTCCGGATGAGTCGCTGGCCGTCACCGGACGACATCGATCGTCTGTGGCCTTGGTGCCCAGGCTGGTCAGGGGTGAAACAGCCGTCCGGGACCGGGTGAGCGGCCGGGCTCAGGTCGGGTTCCCGGTGTGCTGCGCGCCCAGCTGTGAACGCAACGTGCTCAGGTCGCAGTACGCCCGCGGCGGCAGCCCGAAGCGGCGGCGGAACTCGTTGGTGAAGTGCGACGCGCTGGGGTAACCGACGGCCCGCGACACCGACACCACGGTGCCGTTGCCGCGCACCAGCAGGTCCCGCGCCGTGGTCAGCCGCATTTCCTTGACGAACTGGTACGGCGACTTCCCGGTGGACTGCCTGAACAGGGCGGTCAGCGCGGAGGGGCTCATCGCCACCTGCTCCGCCATGTCGGTGACGGTCAGCGGCTCGGCCAGGTTCTCCTGGATGAACCTGACGACCCGCGCGACCGGATCGTGGTTCTGTTGCGCCGCGGCGATTTCCAGCAGCCGCTCGTACTGCTCGGCCTGCAGCACGCGGTAGACCATCTCCTGCAGGTACGCCGGCGCCAGGATCCGCCGGTCCGGCCCGGTGGACAGCGCCCGCAGGAACCGGATGACCGAACTCATCAGCTCGGAGTCCAGCGCCGAGACGAACGCCTTCGACGCGTCCGGCGGACTGTCGACGAGCATTTCCGCGCGCCGCTGTTCGAGCATTTCCACCGACACCCGCCGGACCACGGCGGGGTCGATCTGCAGCACGAACGAGAGGAAGGGCTTGGTGACACTGGCCTCGAGGATCTCGGCCTGGAAGTGCAGGTGGCTGTTCAGCACCAGGTAGTTGAACGGGTCGTACCGGTAGGGCTGCCCGTCCACGGTCACGCACTTGCGGCCCTGGCTGACCACGCACAGCGACAGCGACTGGACCTCTTCCCAGCTGGGCGCCGTGGGCTCGTGGAAGCGGTAGATCGTCAGCCCCGGCCACAGGCCGGTGTTGCCACCGATCTCCGGTGCGCGTTCCGCCAGCTCGGAGATCAGGTCGCCAGGCGTCATCCGATCTTCCAGTGGCGGAACGGACCGCACCATGCCTGCCTCCGACGTCACGAACCCGCACCGGATACTCCGGCGACTCTCGGCCGTTTGGCCCTGAAAAGTCTACGCCCCGCAGACGAGTGAAGCGAGGCCGTTCGGAGCCGTCACCCGATGGTCTCGAACTCCCGCACGCTCCGTTCGGCCAGGTTCGGGATCGCTTCTCCCTGCACGTGCTTCTTGAACGCGTCGGTGGTGCGGTGGTCGGCGTACCCGGAGGCGTCGACGTACTTCTCGTACAGGACAAAGGTGTTCGGGTCGTCCCGGCTCACGTGGGCCTGGAACTCCAGCATCTTCTCCTCCGCCCGGTTGCCGGGCGTGACGGTTTCCAGGACCTGCCGGATCTTCTCCGCCTGCCCCGGCTTCGCGACCCAGGTGGCGACGACAACGTAAGCCATGAATCCTCCACAATGCTCGGAACTGCTCAGAACCTGGTGAAACCGATGGCGCGCAACTGTTCCCGCCCGTCCTCGCTGATGTCCGACGGCCGCCACGACGGGGACCAGACCCACACCACCCGGAAGTCCGCGACGACGGCGGCGTCCTCCAGCAGCGCCGTCCGGATCTGGTCCTCCATGATCCCGGTGAGCGGGCACGCGGGTGAGGTAAGCGTCATGGTCAGCGTGGCGACGTCGTGCTCGTCCACCGTCACGCCGCGCACGAACCCCAGGTCGACGACGTTGACCCCCAGGTCGGGGTCCAGCACGTCGTACAGCGCCTCCCGCACCGGAACCGACCGCGCGTCCGCCGGCGCGCTCTCGGCGACGGGTTCGTCCGCGGCCACGACGGGCGCCGGTACGGCGGCGGCTTCGTACGCACCTGCCGGTTGCAGTTCGACCCGTACGTCGGCTGTCTCGCTGCTGATCCAGTCGGCCTTGCCGTGGGCCTTCCGCCGCACCCGCACGATCGGCTCCGCGGGGGTGGCGGAACCGCCGGCCACGATCAGCTGCCGGGGCGAAAGCCCGGCTCGGCCGGCCTCCGCCAGCGCCTTGTCGAGCACCCGGGCGACCGGCTCACACGTCCGACCGGGCCCCCTCCGCAGCTTCGCGACCGCGTCCACGACGCTCAGCCCACGAACTCTTGCCAGCGCCGCCCGGGCGTCGGCGGCCGTCACCCGCGTCTGGGACGCCAGCGTTTCCAGCACCGCAAGGGTCGTCACGACAGTTCCTCCTCGGTGAACTCGGCGGGCTCAGGCCCGGGATGCTGCCCTGGTGCGCGGTAGCAGCCGTTTCAGCGGCACCGACTCGTCGGCGAGCTGCTCGGCCGTCACCTCGTGCGGTGCGAACAGCATCCGGCGGACCGCGAGCACGTCACCGGGCCGGTTGAGCGAGATGACACCCTGAATCCGGCCGTCCACCAGCGAAAACGCCGAGAAGCTGCGGTCAGCCGGCCGGCCGCGGAACACCACCGGATCGAAGGCACCCACGCGGCCGGTCGAATGCAGGCTGTGCTCGTACTGGTCGGACCAGAACCAGTGTGCCTCCTCGAACGGCGTCACCTCGCCGGCCAGGTTGGCGGCGACGTTCGCGCCCTGGCGCACGGCGGTGTCGTGGTGTTCGACCCGGATCCGCGTGCCGTACCGCGGGTGGTGCTGGGCCGCGACGTCACCGGCCGCGTACACGTGCGGCGCCGACGTCCGGCCGAACTCGTCGACCGCGAGCCCGCCGTTCGCCACGGCAAGCCCGGCGTCCTGCCCCAGCTCGACGTTCGGCAGTGAGCCGACGCCGACCACCACCAGATCGGCCTCCACGCGGTCGCCGCGGCTCGTGGTCAGCACGAACCCGTGCCGGCCGCGGTCGAGGGCCGTGACGTGCTCGCCCGCCCGGATTTCCACGCCACGTTCGCGATGGATGTCCATCAGCACCGCGCCGATGGTCGTGCCGAGCACCCGCGCGAGCGGAGCGGGCTCGGGCTCGAACAGGGTGACCCGGGTGCCGAGCGCGGTGGCGGACGCCGCGACCTCACAGCCGATGAACCCGGCGCCCAGGATCGCGATCCGCTGCGCCGTCACCAGTTCGGCACGCAATCGTCCGGCGTCGGCGGCCGTGCGCAGGTAGTGGACGCCCTCGCCGTCGAACCCGGGAAGGCGCCGCGACCGCGCGCCCGTGGCCAGCACCAGGTCGTCGTAACCCAGACTCTCCCCTGTGGACAGTGCCACGCTCCGGCCGGCCACGTCGAGGGCCACGGCGCGGACGCCGAGCCGCAACTCGACGCCGTTGGCCGCGTACCAGTCCGGTGTCAACGGCCGCACCGGTTCCGGCTGCCCCGTCAGGAACTCCTTCGACAGCGGCGGCCGCTCGTACGGCGCCTCCTTCTCCTCGCCGATCAGCACGACGTCGCCGTCGAAGCCCTGTTCGCGCAGGTGGGCGGCGGCCGACGCGGCCGCGACACCGCCGCCCACGAGCACCCGGCGCCGGGTCGTCATCCGAGGTCCACCCGGATCGTGCCGTCGTCGTCCACCCGGCAGGGGAACGAGGTGAGCCGGCAGTTGTCCGGGTTCACGCCGGTGCCGCTGCGGGCGTCGAACACCCACAGGTGCCGGGAGCAGGTGAGGGTCTCGCCGTCGAAATCGCCCTCGTCCAGCGCCCAGGCCTGATGCGGGCAGCGGTTCCGGTACGCCCGCACGTCACCGTCGATGTTCATCAGCAGGACCTTCTCCCCGCCGACCTCGACGCCCGCCATCTCGCCTTCCCACAGCTCGTCGAGCTGCATGGCCTCCTGCCACTGCCCGGTCACCGCTCCGCTCATCGCGCCGCACGCATCCCTTCCGGCTCGAAGATCGGCTCGTGGAACGCCTCGCGGGCGGCTTTCGCGCCGGCGGCCACCTCGCCCGCCGGACGGCCGTGCTCCGGTCGGGTCTCGAGCAGCTCACCCAGCCCGGCCGCCGCCGCGTCCGCGATCGGCGACCAGCGGTCGATCCAGCGCCGCAGCACGTCGGCGTTCGAGGGCCGCTGCTCGACGGCGAACCGTGCCAGCGCCGAACTCCACCGGTTGCGCCGGTTGTTGTCCTCCTGCAGGAACGACAGCAGCAGCCACGACTCTTCGTCGCGGTTGGCGCGCGAGACCTCTTTGAACTGCCGGACCAGCACGTCGTCGAACGTCGGCGCGAGCACCAGGTTCAGCGCGACGAACGCCTCACCCCAGTCGTAGCTGACCAGTGCCTTCTCCACCGCGCGCCGGGCCGGCTGCCAGGCGTCGAGGGTTTCCCAGAGCCGCCGCTCGGCGGTGCCGGCACCGCTGTCCGGGTGCGCGATCTGCAGCTCGCGGGTGCGGTACGCGGTCAGCGTGACCCGGCGCAGGTAGTCGGCCGTGGCGAAGCCCGCCGTGTTGGTCACGTACGAGGTCGGGGCCAGGTAGCCGAGGTACGCCTGGATCTGCTGACATCCGTGCAGCAGGTAGCGCGACGGGGTGAACAGGGAGGTCAGCAGATCCAGCTGTCCGGGCGCGAGCGCGGCGTCCGAACCCGCGTACTCCTCGAGCACGCCACCGGTCTTCGCCTCGGCTTCGGCCTGCACCGTGACGTATGTCTTGTACGTCAAAGCGTCCGGGTCGCGGAAGGCGTCCCAGTCCTCGACCTGCAACGGCGACTTGTCGCGGTAGGTCAGGAACCACAGGTTGGCCGGCGAGGACGGGTTCTGCTCGAACGCGCCCGTGCGGTTCTTGCGCAGCGTCCAGTTCTGGGCGTGCGTGACGACCTCGTAGTCGCTCGGCATCCGGCGGATGTCGCCGAACGCGCTGAACGTCTTGCGCGGCCTAGCCTTCTTCGGCTGCGTCATGCCCTCACCCCTTCACCGGCCGACGCGGCTTTCCGCGCCGCGATCCGTTCCCAGACGATCGCGCCGCTCGTGGTGATGACGCGCCCGGCGAAGGACGACATCATGGTCTCGAGCGAGCGGATCTCGAACTCGTGGCCGAGGTATCGCCGCAGCGTGTCCTCGGTCAGCACGACCCGGTCCTCACCCTGGATCCGGACGTAAGCGCCCCGGTCGACGACTTCGATCTCCTTGTCCGGGTTGTCGTCCTCGATCGCCGCGATCACCTGCTCCACCTCGTCGCCCATCCGCAGGATCGGGCCCACTGGGTTCTTCATCGTGCTCCCTCCGGCAGGTCGTACTCGACGCGGACGTGGTCCAGCGGTCCGATGCCCGCCTCGGCCACGGTCAGCTCCGGCGGCAGCCGCCGTCCTTTGTGGAACACGATCTTCTCGGCGTCGCGGGCCCGCACGCGCTTGCCCTCGACGTGGTGGGCGACCGCGGCCGCCACCTCCCGGATCGTGTCCGCCGTGGTGACCGGCACCAGGAGCTGCACGAAGTCGTCCGCGAAGACCGCGTTGAGCGGCACCAGCTGCGGGGCTTGGTCCTCAGGACCCAGTTCGACGGTCTCGGGCATGGCTCACTCCTCCCCGGCGCCGGTGGCCAGTGCCAGGCCGGTCGCGGGACGGCCGACGTAGTCCCTCGTCCAGGCCTCGTAGTCCGGGTCGTCGCCCATCACCTCGGGCGTGAGGCCCATGTGGGTGAGGATGCCGCCGACGTCCATCGGCTGGATCTGCCCGGCGAGGAACCGGTCGATCAGCGTCTCGTGGTTGACGTTGTCGCGGTCCTTCCACCAGATCTGGCGGCAGGCGTTGGTGCAGAAGTGGTGGGTCTTGCCGTCGTAGTCCAGCTGCCAGCTCGGGACGCGCCAGCGGCCGGACCGGGTCTGCTCGGCGTTGCAGCAGGGCAGGTTGCACATGCTGCACAGCCACGGCAGGGTCTCGGGGAGCGTGGCCTCGACGTTGTTGGCGTTGATGTTGTCGATGATCACGTCCCACTTGTCGCCGTAGACGTTCTCCCAGTTCGGGTACTTCTCGCGCAGCCAGTCGCGCTCGTCCTTGCTGACGGCGGCCTTCGGGCGCCACCACAGCGTCGGGCGCCACGTCCACAGGCCCATGTGCAGCCCGTGGTGCCAGGTGTCGAGGCCGCGCATGAACTCGTCCCAGAACCACGGCTTCTTCAGCCCGTAGTCCTCGATCGTGTGGACGAACTGGTCGACGATCCACTCCTCCATGAACTCCCGGTAGGACTGCTTCCGGTGTTCCAGCGGGGTGTAGTAGTCCATCGCCGGGCCGGTGAGCGCGGCGAACGCGCGGGCCGAGCCCCAGAAGTTCTTGTCGATGATCCACTGGGCGCGCACGGGGTCGTGCTCGACGAGGATCTCCATCGTGGGGCCGCCCTGCTGCGAGTGGCGGGCCTCGTCGGTCTGGATCGAGGAGATCATGTTGGCGAAGTTCACGTCGCCGGCCTCGAGCGCGTCGGCCGAGAGCGCGATGAACTGCAGGTTGGTGAAGCCGGTTTCGAAGGTGAACGGCAGCGCGATCGCCAGGTCCACCACGTTCGGCGCGATCATCATGCCGTCGAACAGGTTCCGCAGCGAGATCGGCACCCAGTTGTCCACGTGGAACGTCTTCTGGGTCCAGTCGTACTGCGGGTCCTTCTTGATGAACTCGTGCCCGAAGAACGTGGTGATCTGCGCGTGCCGCAGCTCGTCCAGCTGGCCGAAGGCGGCCATGTTGCGCCAGGCCGCGTTGAGCCCGAACCGCGCCATCTTCAGTTCGCCGAGCACGGCCGCGTACTCGACCAGCGCCACGCCGCCGAAGTGCATCTTGGTGGCGGACTTCCAGCCCTCGTCGAGGTGGTCGAACGTGGTCGAGCGCTGGAGCGCGGCCTTGACCGCGTACGCGGACTGCTCCTTGTCGCGCTGGGTCGTCACGTAGTCGGGGTAGGTGACCTTGTAGTCCTCTTCCCAGTCCAGCCAGGCCTCCCGCGGCACCTTGCCGGTGCCGCTGTGCCATTCGGGGAACACGGCCTCGTCGTCGACGTAGCCGTAGGTCCAGTCGACGTCGCGGACGAACCCCTGCCACTCTTCCCGCTTCAGCAGCGTCATCGGTGCTTCCCTTCTCAGTCGACTTCGAGGTGGCCGAGCTGGCGGTTGATGCCTGCCGCGTCCCAGTAGGCGGAGATCCGGTCGATGAGCCCGTCGCCATCGACGTGGAAGATGAAGAGGTGCGGCTCGCTGAACTGCTGTCCCCGCGGCTCGGCGGCGCCCCAGGCGAGCTGCTGGGTGCCGCCGATGTCGCAGCGGACCACCACGTCGCCGTTGTCGTTCGCATCGACGCTGTGCACGTCGGCGAACAGGTCGGGGAACGAGGCGATCAGCCCGACCCAGATGGTCTTGCCGACCGTCTTGACCTTGCCGTCGCCGCGCAGCACACGCTGCTTCCCCCACAGTTCGAACGGCACGTAGAAGAAGTCGGCGTTGTCGGCGCACAGGTCGGTCATCGCGTCGACGTCGTGACTCCGGTAGGCGTCGAAGAAGGCGGTGACCCGGCCGGCCGCTTCCCGGCTGCGGCTGCGCGGTTCGGTTGTCGTCATCGGATTCCCCTCACACGAGCGAGATCTGGTCGAGGCGCTTCACGGCGAGCCGCCGGTACAGCTGGTTCTGGCACCAGTACGCGTCGACGCCGGTGATGCGGTCACCGGAGACGGTGAACCGCCAGGCCTGGTCCACGTCGAGGTGCTTCTCCTGGTTGATCGCGCCGAGGTAGCCCGCCGCCTGGGTGCCCTCGACCTTCAGCTCAGCGGTGACCGCGGAGCCGGTTTCGATCAGGTTCTTGACCGCCACGATGAGGTCCGGGAACGCGGTGACCGTTTCGGTGAGGAACGCCCGCAGCTCGGCCGCGCCGCCTTCGCGCAGCCCGGTCGGGTGGATGTCCACGCGCACGGAATCGTCCACAACGGACAGTGCGGCCTCGACGTCACGGCTGCCGAAGGCGGTCAGGAAGGCCGACACCGCCTGCGTGGGGGTCTCGGTCCGATCCCTGCGGGTGAAGAGTTTCATCGCTGTCCCACCGCTTTCAGCAGCGCGTCGGCCGTCGCCTCGGTGGAGGCGGGGTTCTGGCCGGTGATGAGGTTCCGGTCGACGACCACGTGCGAGACCCACGCCAGCGGACCGTCGTCGAACACCGCGCCCGCGTTCTTCAGGGCCGTGTCCACGTACCACGGCAGGCCGAGCTTGCCCGGCGCCGTCTGGTCCTCCTCTTCGTCGGTGAAGCAGGTGAGGCGGTACCCGTCGAAGAGCCACTGCCCGTCTTCGCGGTCGGGGGCCGACAGCAGCAGCGCGGGGCCGTGGCACAGCGAGGCGATCGGGGCCTGCTTGTCGTGCAACACCTTCAGCAGCCTTGCCACGTCGGGGTTGTCGGCGAGGTCGACCATCGGCCCGTGCCCGCCCGGCGCGAACACGGCGTCGAACTCGGCGAGCTGCTCGTCGCTCAGGTCCGCCAACGAGGTGGGCTGCCGGAAACCCGGGATGGCGTCCAGCTTCGCCTTGCGGTCGGCGGCCAGTCGCCGGCTCGCGTCGTCCAGTTCGGCGACCGCGGCCCGGATCTCCTCCGCGGGTAGGCCGCCGTCGAGACCGTCGTCCACCATCACGTCGGCCAGCTGCCGGTCTTCGCGCCAGGCGATCTTTGCGGCCCTGCTGACCAGTGCGTGGGCCTCGACCGGCGAGAACCCCCGGGCCTTGAGCCGCTCGGCGATCCGCCGGACCGCGACCAGGCCCAGCTCGGTGTTCTGGTGCAGCGTGATCCGGATGTCGTCGGGGTCGTGGTGGAACGTGCGGGTCACGGACGCGAAGAAGTCCTGGTCCTCTTCGGGGTAGTGGAAAAAGGACTCCAGGCCGTAGGGATCGGCGAACGGCGGTTCGCCGTCGGGCGTCAGCACCACGACCTCGGCTCCGGCGTCGACGAACCGTTCGTACGGTTTGACGGCCTCTTCGGCGAAGTAGCCAGTGGGGTGCCGGCTGCCGTCGGCGAGTTCGATCTCCTTCGCACTCGAGACGAGGTAGGCGATGCGCGCCATGTGACCTCCAGGTGAACGTGCGGTTTCGGTGGGCGTGTCGAGACGCTAACTGCCGTGTACTCCCGGCCGCATCGAAGATTCCAGCGGAAGATGTGCGGATTCCGGCAACCGGTGCGGGTTCCGGGCGAGGTCTGCAAGATTCGTGCGGGAACCGGCGCACAGCACGGCCGCGGCGGTTACGTTCGGGCGGCCTTTCCGGCCGGCGGTGCCGGAGTCATCCCTTTCGAGAGCGAGGTCTTCCCCCATGACGCGCGTACTGTTCGCCGTATCCGGCTCGGCCCACTGGACACTGGCTGACGGCACCCGGCACCCGTGCGGCTTCTGGCCCGAGGAGCTGGCGGTGCCGCACAAGATCTTCCGCGACCACGGTTTCGACCTCGTGATCGCCACCCCGGGCGCGGTGGTCCCCACGGCCGACGAGGCCGGTTTCAGCCCCGAGATGAACGGCGGCTCGGCCGAGCCGGGACAACGGTTCCGCGCCTACCTCGACAGCATCGCGAGCGAACTCGGCGCACCCGCCGACCTGAACGAGGCCGACCCCGCCGAGTTCGACTTCGTGTTCGTCCCAGGTGGACACGGGCCGATGGAGGACCTGGCTGCCAGCAAGGAGTTCGGCCGGCTGATCGCGGAGTTCGACGCCGCGGGCAAGCCCGTGGCCGCGGTCTGCCACGGGCCGGCGGCGCTGCTGCCGGCGACCGGCGCCGACGGCCGGTGGCTGTTCGCGGGCCGCCGGGTGACCGGCTTCAGCAACGTCGAGGAAGGTCAGGTCGGCTTCGCCGACCGGGCACCGTGGCTGCTGGAGGACCGCCTCGCCGGCGAAGGCGGTCAGTTCGAGAAGAGCGCCGGCGCGTGGGAGCCGCACGTGGTCGTGGACGGAACCCTCTACACCGGACAGAATCCGGCGTCGTCGGCCCCGCTGGCCGAGCGGCTCGCCAAGGCGCTGAAGCCGGCCGAGACCGTCCGCTGAGCCGTGATGGGGGTGCCCGCGGGAGCACCCCCATCACCCGTTCCGGACGTCGAACTCCACGCGAAGCGCACGAAGATCCGAATACGCGCGCGGGGTCGCCCCGAATCGCGCGCGGAACTCGTTGATGAAATGCGACGCGCTCGCGTAGCCGACCGCCTTCGACACCTGCGTGACACTCAGCCTGCCTTCGATCAACAGGTCGCGCGCGCGGTTGAGCCGCATCTCCTTCACGAACTGGTACGGCGATTTCCCCGTCACCTCACGGAAGAGGTGCGAAAACGCCGATGGGCTGAGCGAAACCCGCTCCGCCAGGTCGCTCACCGTAAGCGGCTCGGACATGTTGTCCCGCACGTAGGAGACCACCTCGCTCACCGGGTTGCGCGCCACTTCCGACGCCGCGATCTCCAGCAGCCGCGCATATTGCCCGGCTTGCAGGATCCGGTACACCATTTCGGCCAGGTAGATCGGCGCCAGTACCCGGCGGTCCGCGCCGGTGCCCGTCGCGCGGAGGAACCGCAGGGTGGCCGACATCAGCGTGCAGTCCAGCGGGGTGACGAACGCCCGCTCGGACTGGTTGTGGGCCACCCGGTCGAAGGTGGTGGCCCGCCGGTCGAGGACGTCGGCCGACACCCGCCGCACCAGCGCGGGGTCCACCTGCAGCACGAGCGAAAGGAACGGCCTGGCCGGGGTGGCTTCGAGAATCTCCGCGGTGAAGTGCTGGCGGTCGCTCAGCACGAGGTAGTTGAACGGGTCGTACTCGTGCGCACGCCCGTCGGCGACCACGCACTTGCGCCCCTGCGCGACGATGCACAGCGACAGGGACTGCACCTCTTCCCACTGCGGGGCGACGGGCCGCGTGTAGCGGTAGAAGGTCAGGCCCGGCCAGCCACCGGAGTTGCCTCCGAGTGCGGGCGCGCGGCCCGCGATTTCGGCGATCAGGTCACCTGCTGTGTGGCGTTCTTCGAGGGGCCGGAGCATGTCCGTCACGTCGTTCGCCTCCCGTCCGTGGACCCTCGTCGGCCCAGATCTCCACGGTAGGCCGCAGCCGGTGCCACGGGACTGCGGATTCCAGGCGGCTGTCTGCGGATTCGCGCACGGCCTGCTCGGCGGACTGGTGAACACACGGGTCGTCACGACCACGGTCGACGCGGCGCACCGCCCTACCCCGGGCAGCAAAAAAGCCCAGGTCACAGACCTGGGCTTTGCTCCCCCGCTTGGACTCGAACCAAGAACCCTCCGGTTAACAGCCGAATGCTCTGCCAGTTGAGCTACAGGGGAATGTCGCTCACTTCCGGTGCCGGTCTCTCCGACCGACGAGAAGAACTTTAGCCCATGCCCGCTCCGCCGCTCGCACCCACCCCCCACTTAGCGCAACCGCCCCCCTCGGGCCGTTTTCCTGGACAATGGACAGTCGGACGACCTACGGACGGAAGGCGTGGACGCGGATGAAGAAGTTCCTGCTGGGGGCAGGCCTGGGGTACGTGCTGGGCGCCAAGGCAGGCCGGGGGCGGTACGAGCAGCTCGTGCGCACCTACCGCCGGGTCGTCGACCACCCGATGGTCCAGGGGGCCGCCGGGGTCGCGCGCGCCAAGATCAGTGAGAAGGTGCGGCGCTAGACGCGGGCGACGAAGAAGATCCTGCGGAACTCGAACCACGTCGTACCGTCGGCGCGGGCCGGGTAGGCCGCGGCCAGGCGCGGGGCCAGCTCGGCGCGGAACTGCTCCCATTCGGCGTCCGGCAGCGCCGCCCGGATGGGACGCAGGGCCGTTCCGGTGATCCATTTCAGCACCGGTGACGACCCCCGCAGCGGCTGGACGTACGTCGTTTCCCAGGCGTCGACGCCGCAGCCCGCGTCGGCCAGGAGGTTCGCGTACTCCAGCGGGCTCGAGACCGCGTCGTCCTCGCGCAGGACCACCTCCGCGAGCCGGGACGACCAGGCCGGGGACGCCGCCAGCTCCCGGGTCAGCGCGTGCGAAGGCGCGGCGAAGTTGCCCGGCACCTGGATCGCCAGGTAGGCGCCCGAAGGCAGCGAAGAGACCCAGCGGCGGAGTACCGCGTCGTGGTCCGGCACCCATTGGAGGACGGCGTTCGACACCACGACGTCGGTGTCCGGCGCCGGCGTCCAGTCGCGGACGTCGAGCACCGTCGCGTCGAGGCCGCGAGCCCGCGCGGCGACCACCATTTCGGGTGAACTGTCACTGCACTCCAGCGCCGCCGAGGGCCACCGGTCGCGGAGGGAAACCGTCAGGTTGCCGGGCCCGCAGCCCAGGTCGACAACGCGCCGCGGAGCAGTGGCGCCGATGCGGGAAACCAGGTCGTAGAACGGCCGGGCCCGCAGGTCGGCGTAGTCGAGGTACTTGTCCGGATCCCACACGGCAGCCTCCCGGTAAACAGTACGCCTGTACTGAGTACGAGCGTACTGCTATTCGGCGGGGTTGACCAGCTTCGCGGCGACCTGCTCGGCGATGGCCGTCACCAGCTCGACGTCGGTGCCGGGGTCGGGCCGGACCTGCAGGACGCTGCCGTCGCGCCCGGGCACCTTGCGCTGCACGAACCACGCGCCCCCGGACCCGATCTCCTGCCGGTGCCGCGACCGGATCGAGCCCTCGACGCGCTGGTAGGCCTCGCGCGGCACCTTGCCCGGCGCCGGCAGCCGGAACCGGACCGGCGGCAGGTCGGCCAGCACGACGGCCGTGCCCGCGGTACCGGCCTCGGACGACTCCGTCAGCGTGAACACGCCGTCCGCCCAGGCCGCCTTGGCGATCAGGTGCCAGCCGACGCGGCGCGCGCCGTCCTCGGCGGGGACCCACAGCCCCAGTGGCGTCACGACCAGGTGGCCGCCGCCCTCGACCGGGGCGCTGTCGACGACGTCCTCACCCGGGTCCAGTGCACCCGCGAAGTCCGCGGGCGTGCGGTCCCCCAGCAACCTGCGCAGGAAGCCCATGTCAGCTCCACGTGCTGGCGGCGGCCTGCTCGCCCAGCGACTTCTTGTACTGCTCGAGCGCGACGAGGTCGCCGAACAGCGCGCGGTAGTCGTCCGGCGCTTCGACCGGCGAGAGTCGCTGCAGCTTTCCCTTGATCTCGGCGATCTGCCGGCCGACGAGCCCCTCCTGCAGCCGGGCGAGAATCGACGAGATGTACCGGGAGTCGACTTCGTCCTTGGCCTGCAACGGTTCCACGGCCAGTTCGGAGAGCACGCGCCGGACCGTCCCTTCCGGACAGTGCGGGGCCGCCGCGTCCAGCAGCGCCGGACCGGTCAGCCCCGAGCCCGCGCCGCCCGCCTTCAAAACCGCTTCGTGCACCGCGACGTACACCGGGTGCGTGAACGCCTCCAGCGGCAGCGCGTCGTACTCCGGCCCGGCGATCGCGGGCTGCTGCAGCGCGGCCTTCAGCGCCTCGCGCTGGACGGCGAACCGCGGGTCCTTCGGCGCCGGGCGCGCGACGTCCTGGGCCGCCGGGGCCGCCGGAGCCGGGGCACCGGCGCGAGCCGGCTGCTTCAAGGGCGCACCGCCGCGCCGGTCGGTCGCGCCCGCGCTGCCGCGGACCCGGTTGACCACCTGGGCGACGTCCTGCCAGCCCACCCACCAGGCGAGCTTCGACGCGTAGCCGTCGCGGGCCGCGCGGTCCTTGATCGACGCCACCATCGGCACGGTCTTCTGCAGGGCCGCGACCTGGCCGTCGACCGAGTCGAGGTCGTAGTTCTTGAGCGTGCTGCGGATGACGAACTCGAACAGCGGGGTCCGCCGCGCGACCAGGTCCTTCACCGCGCTGTCGCCCTTGGCCAGGCGCAGCTCGCACGGGTCCATGCCGTCCGGCGCGACCGCGATGTACGTCTGGCCGGCGAACGTCTGGTCCCCCTCGAACGCCTTCAGCGCGGCCTTCTGGCCGGCTTCGTCGCCGTCGAACGTGAAGATCACTTCGCCGCGGAAGGCGTCGTCGTCCATCATCAGCCGGCGAAGCACCTTCATGTGGTCTTCGCCGAACGCTGTGCCGGACGACGCGACCGCCGTCGGCACGCCCGCCGCGTGCATCGCCATCACGTCGGTGTAGCCCTCGACCACGACCACCTGGTGCCGCTTCGCGATCTCGCGCTTGGCCAGGTCGAGGCCGAACATGACCTGGGACTTCTTGTAGATCGGCGATTCGGCGGTGTTGAGGTACTTCGCCGAGATCCGGTCGTCGTCGAACAGCCGCCGGGCGCCGAAGCCGACCACGTCGTTGCCGACGTCGCGGATCGGCCAGACCAGCCGCCGGTGGAACCGGTCCATCGGGCCGCGCTGGCCCTCCTTGGACAGGCCCGCGGTGAGCAGCTCCTTGACCTCGAAGCCGCGGTTGAGCAGGAACTTCGTCAGCTTGTCCCAGCCGCCGGGGGCGTACCCGCAGCCGAACGTCTTGGCCGCGGCGGCGTCGAACCCGCGCTCGGACAGGAAGTCCCGCGCGGCACGCGCCTCGTCGGTGACCAGCTGCTCGGCGTAGAACTCCTGCGCGGCGCGGTGCGCCTCGACCAGCCGGGTGCGGCTGCCGCGGTCGCGCTGGATCGTCGCGCCGCCGCCTTCGTAGGTGAGCCGGATGCCGACCCGGTCGGCCAGCCGCTCGACGGCCTCCACGAACGAGATCAGGTCGATCTTCTGGATGAACTTGATGACGTCGCCGCCCTCGCCACAGCCGAAGCAGTGGAAGGTGCCGTGCGTCGGGCGGACGTTGAACGACGGGGTCTTCTCGTTGTGGAACGGGCAGAGGCCCTTCAGGCTGCCCCCGCCGGCGCGGCGCAGCGCCACGTACTCCCCGACGACCTCGTCGATCCGGTTCCGCTCGCGCACCTCCGCGATGTCGCTCTCCCGAATCCGTCCTGCCACGTCACCCACTCTAGTCTCGCCCGTTGCGGCACACTCGGGGCATGGTCTCCACGCCCACCGCCCAGGACACGTTAGCCGCGGAGTTCGCCGAGCACCGCGGCCACCTGATCGGGGTCGCCTACCGGCTGACCGGCACCCGCGCCGACGCCGAGGACGCGGTCCAGGAGTCCTGGCTGCGCCTGGCGGGGCTCGACGACGCCGGCCGCGCGGCCATCCGCGACCTGCGCGGCTGGCTGACCACCGTGGTCGGCCGGATCTGCCTCGACCGGCTGAAGTCGGCCGCCGCGCAGCGCGAGAAGTACGTGGGCAACTGGCTGCCTGAGCCGGTCGTGACGCCGTTCGGGCAGCCGGTGAGCGAGGACCCGCTCGACGTCGCCGTCCGCGACGACGGCCTCCGGATGGCCGCGCTGGTCGTGCTCGACAAGCTGACGCCGGAGCAGCGCGTCGCGTTCGTGCTGCACGACGCCTTCTCGGTGCCGTTCTCCGAGATCGCCGGCGCACTCGGCGTCTCGGTCGAGGCCGCGCGCCAGCACGCGTCACGGGGCCGCAAGGCGCTGGCCGACGCCGACCCGGCGCCGCGCGTCCCGCTGGAGGACCAGGCGAAGATCCTCGAGAAGTTCGTCACCGCGCTGCAGCAGGGCGACGTCCGCGCGATGACCGAGCTGCTCGCCCCGGACGTCGTGCTCATCGGCGACTCGGACGGCAAGGGCCGCACCGCCCGCCAGCTCATCGTGGGCCCGGACAAGATCGCCCGGTTCTTCGTCGGCCTCACCCACAAGTACGCACCCGGCATGGTCGAGCGGGGGGCGCCCGTGCTGGTCAACGGCGACCTCGGCATGTACCTTCCGCCGATGCCGGGCCGGGAGGGCTTCCTGGCGCTGGACGAGCACGTGCAGTCGGTCAGCATCCGCGACGGGAAGATCGTCGCCATCTACGACGTCGTGAACCCCGACAAGCTGACCCGGATCACGCGTCCCGGAGCCGGGCCTTCGTGATCCCGGCGGCGAGCACGAGCGCGGCGAAGGCACCGAAGTAGGCCAGCGCCCAGCCCGGGCCCAGCGGCGAATCGGACAGGACGCCGGCATTGCCGCCGTCGCGCCCGGCGTTCGCCCCGCCGGTGCCGCTGAGGAACTTCGTGGCGGCGTTCAGCGGCAGCCACCGGTGGATCGCCTGCCCCGCCCGCGGGATCAGCTGGACGACGTTCTCCGCCATCAGCGGGTAGCCGACGAGCAGCGCGACCGCGCCGGCCGTGTGGCGCACGAGCAGCCCGGAGCCGACCCCGGCGACGGCGGCCAGGGCGAACACCGGGCCGGTGCCGGCGACGATCGTCCAGTCCGCGCCGCTGTCCAGGGCGAGGTCGGCGTCCGGGGCGAGGACGCGCGCGACCAGCCACGCCGCGAAGGCGCCGGCCTCGCCGAGCACGAACGCGTACCCGGCCACCAGCACGGCCTTGGCCAGCAGCACCGGTGTCCGGCTCGGCACGGCCTGGAAGGTGCCGTGGATCGTGCCGGAGTGGTACTCGCCGGTCACCGCGAGCCCGGCCAGCACCAGCACGGCGACCAGGCCGAGCTGGGAGCCGAACTGGGTGCTCGCGACGGTCGGCGGCAGCCGTGACTCGGTGGCCGTCAGCGCGGTGAGCGCGGCCGGGGCCACCAGCGCGACCACCGCGAAGAGGCCGCACGTCCAGGGCGTGGCGATGCTGAAGAGCTTGATCCGTTCGGCGGCGACGAGGTGCATGCCCGGAACGGTCCCGCGGGAGACCCCGGCGGCGCGTCCCACCGGGGTCGGGTTCGGGAGGTCCTACGGGAGCGGGACGCGGCAGGCGTCGCCCGAGGTGAAGCCCTGGTCGACGATGCCGAGCGCGCTGTTCATCCGGGCCCGCGAGTTCTCCAGCGCGATCTGGTAGGTCAGCTCGACGACGCCGTCGCGGCCGAACTCGCGCTCGAGTTCGGCGACCTGCTCGTCGGTCACGGTGACCTGGTCGCCGGACATCGCGTCGGCGTAGGCGATCGCGAGGCGTTCCTGACGGCTGAAGGCGGGCGAAGCCGCGTAGTCGTCGATCTTCTTGAGCCGCTCGACGTCCAGGCCGTCGTGCTTCTGCAGCATCGTGCCGAAGTCGACGCACCACGAGCAGCCGATCCTGGTCGCGACGCGGTAGACGGCGAGTTCGCGCACGTTCGCCGGCACCTTCTTCGACGCCCGTTCGGTCAGCATCTCGTGCACCGCGTAGGTGCGGAGCAGGGCCGGGTGGTGGGCGGCGACGGCCATCGGCTCGGGCACCGCGCCGTAGCGGCGGCCCGCGAACCGGTACATCAGCTTCAGCACCAGGCCGGCTTCGGACGTCTTCTTCGCGGGGATGCGAGGCATCTGGACTCTCCTTCGTTCGCGGTCACGAAGGGGACGAGACCGCTTCGGAAGACGTGACAGCGGGCGCCGTGAGCCACGCCACCAGCAGGATCGCGGCGGCGGCGGCGAACACCACGGTGAGGCCTGCGGCGCCGAGCCCGCCGGTCGTGACCAGCGCGAGCCAGCCGAACACCGCGGCGCCGGCGAGCCCGCCGCCCTGACGGGCGAAGGTCAGCGAACCGAGCGTGACACCCATCAGGTCCCGCTTCGCGCGAGTCTGGCCCAGGACGGTGTACGCGGACGTACAGACCGCGAAAGCCGCACCGATCGCGAAGAGCCCCGAAGCGAGGAGCCAGGGCGTGCCGCCCAGCGCGGCCGCGACGGCGACCGCGGCGAGCCCGGCCGTGCCGAGCAGGCAGCCGAACCGGCCCCACGCCGCCATTTCCGGGCGTTTCCGGGCCAGCGCGGCGAAGGACGCGGACAACACGAGCTGACCGGCGGTCATCGCGACGAGCAGCACGCCGGTCCCGGCCGCGTCCGCTCGTAACGCCGCTACCAACGCGACGTAGGTGAAGGTGCCGTAGAGCCCGGCGCCCGCCAAGGCGTTGACGACGACTGCGCGTGCCAGAACGGCGTCGGCGAAGACCTTCGGCGAGATCAGCGGACTCTTCACCCGCCGCTG
Source organism: Amycolatopsis sp. NPDC004378 (assembly GCF_053602455.1). Taxonomy (NCBI): domain Bacteria; kingdom Bacillati; phylum Actinomycetota; class Actinomycetes; order Pseudonocardiales; family Pseudonocardiaceae; genus Amycolatopsis; species Amycolatopsis sp. NPDC004378. The sequence continues at coordinate 264,912 of NZ_JBSGDR010000009.1, read as the reverse complement.
CCTGCGCACGAACAGGAACCCCGCGGCCACGGCGGCTCCGCCGAGGATCGGCGTCCACAGTGGACTGCGAGCGAGGCCGTCGAACGTGCCGAGCGCGACCACCGCCGAGCCCGCGAGCACCAGCAGGACGCTGCTCCCGGCGTCGAACTCCTCCTGCGTGCGCCGCGGTTTCGCGGGCAGGCCGCGCAGGCCGAGCACGAGGGCGGGCACGCACAGCGGCAGGTTGACGAGGAAGATCCACCGCCAGCCCGGGCCCGCCGCGAGCAGCCCGCCCAGCGGCGGACCGCCCAGGGTGGCCGCGGCGAAGACGGCCGTCTGCCAGCCCTGGCGGCGCAGCAGCTCGTCGCGGTCGAACAGCTCACCGAGCGCGCTCATCGCCGTGACGACCAGGCCGCTCCCGCCCACCCCCTGCAGGGCGCGGGCGGCGATCAGCGACCCGACGTCGGGCGCGGCGGCGCACCACGCGGAGGCGGCGGCGAACACCAGGACCGACGCGGCGAAGGAGCGCCGGCGGCCGTAGAGGTCGCCGAGCCTGCCGTGCAGCGGCGTTGCGACGGTGAGCGTGAGCAGCCCAGCGGCGGTCACGGCGACGAGCCCGGTGCGCGCGTGCAGGTCGGCGCCGATCGACGGGAGGGCCGCCGTGACGATCAGGCCGTCGAGCTGGGCCATGGCCATGCCGAGCAGGAGGCCGGCGAAGGCGAGGTTCCGAGATGCGTGCATAAAGCACACGTTATAACGTGCCTTATGCACGCATCAAGGTCGGGCGGTCCGGCCCTCTTCCGCCTCGTCCGGCACTGGGCGCGCCAGTGGGCCCCGGACGTCGTCCAGCGCTTCGACGCGGACGCCCCGCCGGCGTGGACGGTGCCGAACCTGTTCGTCATCCAGGCGATCGACGGCGCGACGGGCGACGAGGTGACCGTCGCGGACGTCGCCCGTCAGCTGGGCATCGACCGCTCGGTGGCCAGCCGCATGGTCGGCGAAGCGGGTCGAGACGGCTTCGTCGTGCGCTCGACTTCGCCCCGCGACGCGCGCCGCGCGGTCCTGACACTCACCGAAGCCGCGAAGGAGTTCCTCGCCGCTTCGCAGGCCCACCAGCGTCAGGCGTTCGAAGCACTGGTGGGCCACTGGGCCGAGGAAGACCGCGAGCGCTTCGCGGCCTACTTGAGCCGCCTCGCGGACGAGGTCCTCGGCTAACCCTCCGCGAGGATCGCGTTCAGCGCTTCCCAGGCGTGCCAGGCCCGCGTGACGCCGAACTGGCCCAGGAACCGCAGCGCGGCCCGCACGTCCTCCGGCGACGCGCCACCCCGCCGCGCGCGGCCGACGTGCGTGCGGAACGTGTCGGCCAGCGTTTGGTAGTGGACGTCGACGCTCATGCTGACCAGGCCGCGCTCGCGCTCGGAAAGCGTCCCCGGCCCGTGGCCGGTGCGCATCCTTGACTGGAGTTCGAAGTACTCGCGGAACTGCGGATCCAGCTCGTCGATCCGAGCCCTGGTCGCCTCCGGAAGCGGGCTGGGCCCGGTCGACAGCAGTTCCGGCGCCAGCAGTTCGGCTTCGTCCGGGGTGATGCCGAGTTCCGCTTCGAACTCCGCGATCCGCTCGATCCCGGCCGTCGCGACGTGGTAGCCGCAGTCGTAGGAGACGAACCTCAGCAGCTCGCGGATGTCCGAAGTGGACACTCCAGCGGCCAGTCCGGCCCGCACGTGGGCGGCGAACGCCGAGCCGAGGCTGCCCTGGCAGACGTCCGCCGTGACGCCCAGGAACGTCTTCTCGCGTTCGGTCAGCTCGGGGATCGCGCCGGCGAACTTCGCGCTGGCGCCGGCCATCTGCGCGAACACCGGGTCCAGCACAGCCGATTCGGTGGTGGTCAAGGTGGTGCTCCCTCAGTTAGTGAACGTACGTAGCGCTACAGCTGTAGTGCATATGACGCTACACCTGTAGCGCAATGGGTGTCCAGCTACACTGGGGCGACCATGACCGAACCCCGACGCCGTCCCAACGCCCGCGGCAAGGGCGAGCTGCTGCGCGACGAGATCGTCACGGCCGCCGTGCGGATGCTCGACGAGCTGGCCGACGACGAAGCGCTCTCCCTGCGGGCCGTCGCGCGCGAGGTGTCGATCGCCGCGACGTCGGTCTACCTGCACTTCCCCGACCGCGACGCGCTCGTGCTGGCCGCCATGCAGCGCTGCCACGACGAGCTCGTCAGCACCGGCGACGCCGCCGCGGCGGCCGCTTCGGACCCGGCGGACGCGCTGCGCGCCCGGATCCTCGCGCAGGCCGAGTGGGCCCAGGAGCACGCCGGGCTCTACAAGGTGCTGCACGAAAGCGCGGTCCACCGGCGCCACGGCATGCCGTTCAAGGAGGTGATGGTCGCGCGCACCACCGAGGCCGTCCAGCGGTGCATGGACGCCGGCCTGGCGCCCGCGGACGACGCCGCGACCGTCGCCATCGACCTGCGGACCGCCGTCAACGGCATGCTCGCGCAGCGCATCAACGAGCCCGACCTGCCGTGGCCGCCCGCCGTCGAGCAGCTCGACCGGTTCCTGGTGAAGCTGGTCGGCCTGGACTTGTGATCAGGCCGCGAACCGGCTTGGGTGCTCGGGTATGAACCCGGGTTTCCCAACGGTGATCCCGCGGCTGGTGGTGCGCGACCTCGTCGCCGCCGTCGCGTTCCTGCGCACGGTCTTCGGTGCCACCGGCGAGGCCGAAGGCGGCCGGCCCGCCGAGATCCGCATCGGCGACTCGCTCCTGATGGTCTCGGCCGAGGGCGAGCGGGAGCTGTTCCCCGCGTTCCTCCACGTCTACGTCACCGACGCGGACGCGACGTACCGCCGCGCCCTCGACTGCGGCGCGACCAGCCTCGAGGCCCCGGCGAACACGCCCTACGGCGACCGGCGGGCGATGGTCCGCGACCCGTTCGGCAACGTCTTCCAGATCGCGCACCGCCGTGCTTGACCGCGTGCCGCGGCTGCGCCAGGTCGTGCTCGACGCGACGGACGCCCCGGCGCTGGCCGAGTTCTACCGGCGGCTGCTGGGGTTCTCCTACCGCCCGGGCGACGCCGCCGGCTGGCTGGTCCTGCTCGACGCGTCCGGCGTGCCACGGCTGGCGTTCCAGCAGGTCGCGTCGCTCCCGCCGCCGACGTGGCCCACCGGTCCGCGGCCGCAGATGATGCACCTGGACCTGACCGTGGAGACGCGCGCGGAGCTGGACGAGCAGCACTCACGCGCGCTCGCGCTGGGCGCGCGGCTGCTGGCCGACGAAGCGGACGATCCCGAGGAGCCGTTGCGGGTCTACGCCGACCCGGCGGGTCACCCGTTCTGCCTCTTCGTCGGCCCTACTCCCCCGTGAGGCCGTCGATCGACTCGCGGATGAGGTCGGCGTGACCGTTGTGGCGGGAGTACTCCTCGACCATGTGGACCAGGATCCAGCGCAGGCTCACGGTCGTGCCGTCCCGCAACGGGCGTTGGGCCCGCTGGGAAAGATCGCCGTTCTCCAGGGCTTTCGCGGTGAGCTCGCGGGAGCGGGCGACGGCCGCCTCCCAGAGCGCGCGGAGCTGCTCCGGGGTGTCGTCGGCGGCGGAATCCCAGTCCCAGTCGGCGTTCGCCGCCCAGTCCACCGTGTCGAACGGCGCCGTGTGCGCACGGCCGAACAGCACCCGCGAGAACCACTGGTCTTCCACGTAGGCGAGGTGCTTCAGCATGCCGCCGAGCGTCATCGTGGCCGGCGGGTGCGTCGCGCGCAGGCCGGCCGCGTCCAGCCCGGCGCACTTCCAGGCGAGCGTCGCGCGGTGGAAGTCGAGGAAGCCGAGGAGGGTGGCGGTTTCGTCACCACCGGCGGGCGGCTCGGGCCGGCCCTGTTCGTCCACTGAGCTCACGGGCGCCGACTCTACCGAAATTGTCGGTGGGGTCCGCTAGGTTCCGATCATGGCTGAATTCGTACTGGTGGCAGGGGCTTGGCTCGGCGCGTGGGCCTGGGACGACGTGGTACCGGCGCTGCGCGCGGCCGGGCACGGCGCCCATCCGGTGACGCTGTCGGGCCTGGCCGAGCGGAGCTCGGTACCGGCCGGGCAGGAGACGCACGTCCAGGACATCGTCGACGTCGTGGAGGGTGGCGACCTGTCCGACGTCGTCGTGGTCGGGCACAGCTACTCGGGAATCCCGGTGGGCCAAGCAGCCTCACGGATCGGAGGGCGGCTGAAGCGGGTCGTGTTCGTGGACTCGAACGTCCCGGCGGACGGCGAGTCGTTCACGTCGTTCTGGAGCCCTTCGCAGGTCGCGGAGCTGACCGACCGCGGCTTCTGGCCACCGTTGGCTGCGGAAGACTTTGCGGGACAAGGACTTTCGGACGCTTCGATCGCCCGGATCGTCGGCGGTGCGACCCCGCACCCGGCGGCGTCGCTGACGGAACCGGCTTCGGTGAAGGGTTCGCTGGCCGACCTCCCGGCGACGTACATCAAGTGCCTCCTCGACGGCGACACCCCGAGCCCGGACGTGGCGGAGCTGCTGAAGAGCGACCGGTGGGAGCTGGTGGAGATGGAGACGGGCCATTGGCCGATGGTGTCGCAACCGGCGGAACTGGCCCGGATCCTGCTGGCGGTCGCATGATCGGTCAGGGACGGGCCGAACCGGCTCACATCCCGAGAGCGGCCACCGACCCGGCGATCCCGCCCTCCGGCCGCGTGACAGGCCGAGCCCGCGACCCAGCCGAACCCACCCACCTCCCGCGAACGGCAGCCACCCCGGCGACCCCTCCCTCCGGCCGCGCGACACGTCAGGCCGGACCCGCGACCCGGCCGAGCCCACCCACATCCCGCGGGCGGCCACCGACCCGGCGGCCCCGCGCACCAGTCGTGAGACAAACCAGGCGGGCGGCAACCACCCCGGCGATCCCGCGCACCATTCGCGAGCCAAATCAAGCGGGCGGCCACCGACCCGGCATGGGCGTCAGGGCGTCAGCGGGCGCACGTCCCAAACCCACACCCCGCCGACGAACTCCGCCGGCTTGCGGAGCAGTAGCTCCACAGTGGACTTGAGCGCTTCCTGGTTCTGCCGCGGGCCGACCACCAGCACGTCGGCGTTCCAGTACCGCAGGTCCGCCAGGGCCTGCGTGCGGTCGGCCTCTGTGACCTCCGCGGCCTGGCCCGTCTTCTCCACCTCGGCGAACAGGTCCGAGGTCGGGCGCGGCACGGCGCCGTAGCGGCCGCGGCGGTCGTCCGGGGAGGTCGGGCCGACGAAGTAGCCCTCCGGCATCGGGTAGCCGAGGCCGGCGTCGACCTGCCAGTGCAGGGGCTCGGCCTCACCCGTGCTGGGGAGCGGCACCGGCACCAGCGAGCCGCCCGGGGCGACGTACTGGCGCCAGATGCCGTCCGCGAAGAACGGCGGCGAGAGCGGGCGTTCGTGCGTCACCAGTGCGGTCGGCGCGATCGGGAGGAGCACCGCCACCACCGCGCCGATCCAGATCATGCGCAGCGGGAAGCGTTGCTTGCCTTCGAGGAGCTCCGGCTGCTCGGCCGCCGCCGTCCAGACGCGGTGCGTCGCGATCGCCAGGAGCCCGCCCACCACCGGGATGCACCCCATCGCGAGCCGGGACTCGAGCAACGAGTCCAGCAGCGGCAGCTGCCCGAGCCACTTCCACGGCCCCGGGATGCCGGTGTCGTCGTGCGCCACCGTGATTTCGATGCCCAGCGAAAGGAGCGCCATCACGTACATCGTGATCGCCAGCGCCCGCGAGACGACGTCGCGCCAGAGCCAGATCGTGAGCATCACCATCAGCACGATCAGCGGCCAGCCGAAGAACGCGTTCTCCTCCGTGCGGTTCATCGACACGTCGGCGGCCGCCTCGGGCGAGCCGGCGATCGACTGCGTCGCGAAGCGCGTGAACGCCGCCGTGTCGTTGCCCGCCGAGCCGTGCAGCAGCGAGTGGAAGCTCTGCGGGCCGAAGAACTGCCAGTACAGCGGGAACCCGGCGATCAGCAGAGCGACGACCGCGCCGACGCCGACCCCCTTGGCCAGCGGCGCCAGCATGCCGCGGATCTCGGCGCGGTGCGGGATCAGGTAGGCGATCGCGAAGACGAGGAACGTCAGCGCGAAGATCGCCAGCGGCTCTTCTCCGAGGAGGATCTGCCACGCGACGAGCACGCCGAGCACGATGCCGTTGCGCACCGGGCGCTCGCCGTGCGCGATCTGGATCGTCTTCAGCGCGATGAACGGCAGCACGAACAGCACGACGAAGTTCGGGTGCGCGTTGCCGTGCGAGATCATCGGCGGCGCGAAGCCGCAGAACGCGCCGCCGATCGCGGCCGCCGTGCGGTTGGGCACCAGGTGGCGGGAGAACACCCAGTACCAGCCGGTCGCGGTGCCCGCGAGGCCCGCGGTGAGCACGATGGCCCAGGTCAGCGTCGCGCCGAAGGTCAGCGTGATCGGCGCGAGCGGGATGTTCAGGCCGAACATCGCCGCGTTCGCCGCCATGTTCACGCCGAGCGGGTAGTTCTGCAGGTCCGTCGTGAACGGGTTCTGGAAGTGCAGGACGGCCTTCGCGACGACCGTCGAGTACCACTCCCACTGGCTCTGGTCGGAGGCGCCGTTCCAGAGGTAGCCGCGCTTGAGGTCGAACCACAGCCCGTTGTAGAGCAGGATCGTGAACAGCAGGAACCCGCCGGTGATCGCGGAGTCCTGCCACGCCCAGCGCTTCGGGCCTTCGGGTGGTTCGGGGGCGGGCGGCACCAGTTCGGGAATCGCTTCGGACTTCAAGCTCACGGTTCGACCACCCTGGCGACGAAGTGGAGGGCCCCGGTGCCGGCGTGCCGGACCAGCAGCAGGAACGGCCGGTCGACCGTGACGGTGACCGGTTCGTCGATGACCATCGAGGTGAGGCGCATGGTCAGCGCGGTCGCCGCGGCGCCCTCGAAGCCCTGCTCGTCCACCCGCAGCACGGCCTGGTGCAGCACCTCGGACACGGTGAGCCGCGGGTCCGGGGAGAGCCCGCTCAGGTCGGCCTCGTCGGTGAACATCGTGGTGACGCCGAGGCCGCGCAGCACGCCGGTGAGCGAGCTCGGGACGTCGAGCGAGATCTTGGGCAGCGCGAGCTCCACGGCTTTCGCGCCGATCCCGTCGAGCAGGCTCGTCAGCACGGCCTGGTCGAGGGCCGCCTCGGCGTCGGCGAGGTCGCCGTCGGGCAGCAGCACGACGGCCTGCAGCCCGCCCGCCGCGACGAGCTGCACGGCCTGCCAGCCCGCGACGTGCGCGTAGCCGACGCGCTCGCTGAGCCACATCGTCGGGACGTCCCGGGTCCCGGACGGCGCGTGGAACGGCGCGTCGGCGGTGTTGGCCTCGCGGAAGGGCAGCTTCCACGCCGCCTTGAGGTAGAGCGCGTTGACCAGCACGGCCGCGACGTCCGGGTCGATCGAGCCGGACGGCAGCAGCTCGGGGATGAGCCCGCGCGTGGTGCGCTCGACGTCCTCGTTGATCAGGGCGCGGGCGGCTTCGGGGTCCTTCTCGAAGGGCGCGCTCGCGACGGCGGCGCCGGGCCACTCGGCCAGCTCGGTCTTGAAGGAGTCTTCGAGCGGGAGCCGGTCGTCGGCCCAGAGCGTGTTGGCCACGGCGAGCTCGGCTTGTTCGCCCCGGCCCTCTTCGACGAGCTGCGCGGCGTCCCGGAGCAGGGTGATCTGCTCGCCGGGGTCACCGAGCAGGGCGACGAGCTCCTCGCGGGTCCGCCCCCGGGCGGCCCGCGCGGCCAGGGTCAGCGCACTGGCCACCGAATAAGGCGAGAAACAGGAGTTCGCGCCCCCGGCGCCGAGGGCCGCGTGGACGGCGAGGGCGAACCGGAGGTGGCTGTCCGTGGCCATGCGGGCGAGAGTACCGGAACGGTTCACCCCGCCGGGCGGCCACGCGGAACTCCGCCCACGGGTGACAAATCCCCCACCGCACAGCCCACCACCGAATGCCAGAACCACCACAACCAGGTCCGCCCCGACTCGCCTCCCCACGACGGTCGGCCCGCGTGTCTGGAGAGGCATCACCCGTGATTGAGCGGGCATCACCGCGATGCCCCTCCAGACACGCGTGATGCCCCTCCAATCACGGGTGATGCCCCTCCACGCACGCGAGAAGACGGGGTTAGCCGTGGTGGAGGCGGGTTACGTGCCAGGAGTACCAGACGTGGGCCTGCGCGTCGGTGAGGGAAGCCACCTGGTCGACCACCACGCGGAGCAGGCCGGCGTCGTCGGGGGCGGTGTTCCACGCCGGGACGAACAGCGGGTCCAGGGACTCCGGGGCCCGGCGGGCCAGCGCGTGCACCAGCTCCACCAGCAGCTCCCGCTGGCCCTCCTGCATCGCGAGCCGGCGGCGGTCGCTCATCACGTACCGCAGTGCCAGTGCCTTCAGCAGCGCCACCTCCGCCGCGACCTGCTCCGGCACGCACAGCCGGGCCCGGTAGCGCCCCAGCGGGCCCTCGCCGAACTCCGCGCGCGTGCCCGTGACCGCCGCCGTCGTGAAGCGGCCCACCAGCTCGCTCGTCAGGCGCTTCAGCGCGACCTGGGCGCCCGGTGAGCCGTCGGGCTCCGCCGAAGCCAGCTCCGCCACCACCGGCAGGGCCAGCAGCTCCTTCGCCGCATCCTCCAATGTGGACACCGACTGCGCCGAGAAGTGCTTGGCCGCCGCCTCGGCGACGGCGGCGCGCTCGTCCGCGTGGGCGAGCACGCGCAGCTTGATCCGGCCGGCCAGCACGCCGTCCTCGACGTCGTGCACCGAATAGGCGACGTCGTCCGCCCAGTCCATGATCTGCGCTTCCAGGCAGATCTGCTCCTCGGGCGCGCCCTCGCGGAACCACGCGAAGACCTCGGTGTCGTCGGGGTAGACGCCGTACTTGGCCATGCCGGGCTTGCGCGGCCACGGGTACTTGGTGGTCGCGTCGAGGCACGCGCGGGTCAGGTTGAGCCCGCCGGTCTCGCCGCCGGGACCGAGGAGCTTCGGCTCGAGCCGGGTGAGGATGCGCAACGTCTGCGCGTTGCCCTCGAACCCGCCGCACGCGGCCGCCACCGAGTCGAGCGCGCGCTCGCCGTTGTGCCCGAACGGCGGGTGCCCGATGTCGTGCGCCAGCCCCGCGGTGTCGGCCAGGTCCGGGTCCGCGCCCAGCTCCTCGGCGATGCCACGGCCGATCTGCGCGACCTCCAGGGAGTGCGTCAGCCGGGTGCGCGGGACGCCGGTGACCTCGGCGCCTTCCCCCGGCCCGACCACCTGGGTCTTGCCGGCGAGCCGCCGCAGCGCGGCCGAATGCAGCACACGGGCCCGGTCGCGCGAGAAGGCGCTTCGCCCGTCTTCGCGCGTGCCGGGCAGCGCCGCGCCCTTCGCCGGTTCCGGCAGCAGGCGGGCGGTGTCGTGCTCGGTGTAGTCCACCCGACCAGCCTAAACGCCGCCACTGACAAAAAACTCAACCCAGGAAGGTGGCGAACAGGTCGTCGGCCGGGGTCTTCGTCACCCGGTAGAACAGCAGGGCGCCCGTCTCGCGGACGATGTAGCGGAACTGGGTGACGCGCTCCTGCACGATCGGCCCGCTGTGCGTCGGCGCGGTCCAGGCGTCGAGGCCCAGGTCGTCGGCCATGGTCCGGGCGCGGAAGGAGTGCCACGGGTCGCTGACCAGCACCGCGGTGTGCCAGCTGCGCGCTTCCACCTGCTCGGCGACCGCGCGGAGGCTGCGCAGCGTGTCGCTGCCTTCCCCGACCGCCAAGGTCGCCGACGCCGGCACGCCGTGCCGGGTCAGCCACAGCTGGCCGGCCCGCGCCTCGGTGAAGTTGTCCTCGGCCTTCTTGCCGCCCGTGGTGACGATCGTCTTCGCGACGCCCGAGTCGTAGAGCTGCTTCGCCTTGACCAGCCGCGCCGCGTAGATGTCCGACGGCTTGCCGTTGTACTGGGCCGCGCCGAGCACCACGATCACGTCCGCGTGCGTGCGGTCGTTCACCCGCGCGACCTGCCAGACGCGGAACGCGGTGCCACCGACGAGCGCGAGCACCATGAGGACCGTGCCGAAGGCGATGCGGCGCGCCCAGTTCGCGCGCGTCGGCTTCCTGCGTTCAGCGGTACCCACGGCGCCCATTCTGTCAGAGCCAGCCGCGCTCCTCCGCGACGCGCACGGCTTCGGCGCGCGTCCGGGCGCCGGTCTTGCCGATCGCGGCGGACAGGTGGTTGCGCACGGTGCCCTCGGAAAGGTGCAACGCGCGCGCGACGTCGGCCACCGTGCTGCCGTCCTTGGCCTCCCGCAACACGTCCCGTTCGCGCCCGGTGAGCGGGCTGGCCCCGGTGGCCAGCGACTCGGCGGCCAGCGCCGGGTCCACCACCCGGAGTCCACTGTGGACTCGGCGGACGGCTTCGACGAGCTGCTCGGGCGGGGCGTCCTTGACGACGAACCCGGCCGCGCCGGCCGCCATCGCGCGGGCCAGGTAGCCGGGCCGCCCGAACGTAGTGCAGATGATCACCCGGCACGACGGGAGCGCGGCCCGCAGGTCGGCGGCGGCTTCCAGGCCGTCCTTGCCCGGCATCTGGACGTCGAGCAGGGCGACGTCCGGCTTGGTTTCACGCGCGGCGGCCACCACCTCGTCGCCCGAGCCGACCTGCCCGACGACCTCGATGTCCGGTTCGAGGCCGAGCACGGTGGCCAGCGCGCCGCGCACCATGGCCTGGTCGTCGGCCAGCAACACCCGGATCAAGCGAGTCCTCCCGCGGGTTCGGCGCGCACGGCCGGGGCGGCCGCGCGGGGTTCCGGCAGCGGGATCTCCGCCCGCACCAGCAATCCTCCCCCGGGCCGGGCCGACGCCCGCAGGGTGCCCCCGACCGCGTCCAGCCGCTCGGTGAGCCCGCGCAGGCCGTTGCCCGGGACGACCCCGGTGGCCGTGCCGTCGTCCTCGATCTCCAGCCAGGTGTCGCCCAGCTTGACCGTCACCTGCTTGGCCCCGGAGTGGCGCAGCACGTTCGTCACGGCCTCGCGCAGGACGTATCCGAAGACGCTCTGGAACTCCGGCCGCACGTTGTCGACCGCGTGCGGCAGGTCGGCGTCGATCTCCGCCGCCCGCAAGGCCGCCCGCGCGCCGGCGACCTCGGCCGACAGCGACACCTCGCGGTACTCCGACACGGTGGCGCGGACGTCGGACAGCGCGCTGCGGGTGAGGCTTTCGATCTCGCGGATCTCCTCGACCGTGCGCGGGATGTCGCCCGAGCTCTCCAGCACCCGCCGGGCCAGCCCCGCCTTGACGGTGATCGTGGTGAGGCTGTGCCCGAGCAGGTCGTGCAGATCGCGGGCGACGCGCTGGCGCTCGTTGGTGACGGCGAGGGTGGCGATCTCCTTGTTGGCCAGCTCCAGCCGCCGGATGGCGCGGATGAGGTTGGCCATGAAGAACATCGCCAGCGTCACCGAAGCAACGGTGATCAGGTCGCCGTAGTCGTCCAGGAACTTGCCTTCGACGAGCAGCAGCACCGCCCCGACGAGCAGCGTCGCGACGTCGACGATCACCGCCCACGCGGCCGGGGTCAGGAAGACCATCACCGCGGTGCCGTAGAGCAGGATGAACGGGCTCGCCGAGGTCGCCGCGACCACGCCGAGCCCCAGGACGTTCATCCCGATCCCGAACGCCAGCTTCGCGGTCCGCGGCCGACGGAAGGCGAACGGGAACAGCAGGTAGCAGAGCGCGTAGGCGTAGACCAGCACCCAGATGAGCACCACCCCGGCGTCCAGCTCGGGCCGGGCGGCCAGCGACTTCGTGACCGGGATCAGGAAGGGCAGGAGGAACACCACGCCGGCGATCGGCCAGCGCGTACGGTCCGGGCCGCCGCTGTCCGGGTCGGAGAGCGGGTCCTCCCACCAGGCTTCCTTGCTGTTCAGCCCGAACCGGCGCTGCTCCGACTCCGCCATCCCTCGTCCCCTCCGCCCCTCAAACGCGGGCGCTGTCCTTACGGTAACGCCTGATCACCAGCGCCCCCAGCACGACCGTCCACGCCGCGAGCACGCCCACGGCCGTCGGCAGCGAGACCACCATGTCGGTCGTCACCGCGGGCCGCGCCACCTGCAGCACCCAGTACGTCGGCATGATCTGCGCGACGTCGTGCATCCAGGCCGGCATGCCTTCGAGCGGGATCCACAGACCGCCGAGGAAGCCCATACCGAGGGTGACGATCATGCTGATCGGCTGCATCGTCTCCGGGGTGCCGAACTGCCCGATCAGCAGGCCGAGCAGGACCAGCGGGATCGTCCCGAGCCAGACGCCGGCGAAGATCCGGACCCAGCCCGCCGCGTCGAGGTGCACGCCTTCGACGGTCACGGCCAGCAGTGGCACGAGGACGAGCGCGGGCAGCCCGACGAGCATGCCGGACAGGCCCTTGCCCGCGAGGTAGCCGGTGCCGGTGAGCGGCGTCAGCCGCAGCTGCCGCTGCCAGCCGAGCGCGCGTTCCAGGGCGAGCCGGCCGCCGCTGGTGTTGGCCGCGGCGAACGTCCCGAACGTCATCATGTTGATCATGATCACCGCGGCGATCGCGGCGTGGTCCGGCGCGCCCGCCTTGGTGAAGACGTTGGCCTGCAACAGGAACATCAACACCGGGAAGGCGACGACGAAGACCAGGAACCGCGGCTGCCGGAAGTTGCGGCGGATCTCGGTGAACAGGTAGGTGGTCATCGCACGGTCTCCGCGGGCTCGTCGGCGGTCAGGGACAGGAAGGCGCCTTCGAGGCCGACAGCGCCGATTTCGACGTCGTGCACGCCCGGGACGGCGGCCTTGAGCGCCCACAGCGTCGCGTCGGAGTCGCCGCTGGAGATGGCGACGCGGTCGCCGCGCAGCTCGAACTCCTTGACGCCGGGCAGGGCCGCGATCACGGCTTCGGTGGCGCCCGGGACGGCGGCGCGCAGCGTGCGGCCCCCGGCCAGCGCCCGGACCTCGGCGACCGAACCGTCGGCGACGACGTGCCCCCGCCGCATCAGCACGACGCGGTCGGCGAACTCCTCGGCCTCTTCGAGGTAGTGGGTGGCGAACAGGACCGTGCGGCCGGACTCGGTGAACGAGTACATCGACTGCCAGAACTCGCGCCGCGTGCCGACGTCCATCGCGGCGGTCGGCTCGTCGAGGACCAGCAGGTCGGGGTTGCTGACCAGGGCGACGGCGAAGCGCACGCGCTGCTTCTGGCCCCCGGAGAGCTTGTTCGCGCGACGGCCGGCCAGCTCCTCGACGCCCGCGGCGCGCAGGGCCTGCGCCAGGGGCATCGGCTTGCGGTGCAGGGCCGCGACCATGCCGACGGTCTCCGCGACCGTCAGGTCGTCCATCAGCGCGCCGCCCTGCAGCATCGCGCCGATCAGGCCGGCGCGGACGGCGTCGATCGGCTTCCGCCCGAACACGCGGACGTCGCCGGCGTCGGGCTTGGTCAGCCCGAGGATCATGTCGACGGTGGTGGACTTGCCGGCGCCGTTCGGGCCGAGCAGGGCGACCACCTCGCCCGGGGCGATCGTGAGGTCGACGCCGTCGACCGCGGCCACGTCGCCGTAGTGCTTGCGCAGGCCGGTGAGGTGGACCGCGGCCCCCGCCGCCACCGCCTGGGAGTCTGTTTCTCGCATGCCCCCAGGCTGCCGCCCCGGCGGCCCGGATCCCCAGACCGTGCGTCACGACCTGACCGTGACAGGTGTCAGGGGTATCCGGGGCCCCGGGGTGTTCAGCAGCCGATCAGGCGCGCGGCCAGGTACGACTCCAGCTTGTCGATCGCGATGCGCTCCTGCGACATCGAGTCGCGCTCGCGCACCGTGACGGCCTGGTCCTCGAGCGAGTCGAAGTCCACCGTGACGCAGTACGGCGTGCCGATCTCGTCCTGGCGGCGGTAGCGGCGGCCGATCGCCTGGGCGTCGTCGAAGTCGACGTTCCAATGCTTGCGCAGCGTCGCCGCGACGTCCTTCGCCTTCGGGGTCAGGTCTGCGTTGCGCGAGAGCGGCAGCACCGCGACCTTGAACGGCGAAAGCCGCGGGTCGAGCTTCAGCACCACGCGGGTCTCGACCGTGCCCTTGGCCGTCGGCGCCTCTTCCTCGTGGTAGGCGTCGACGAGGAAGGCCATCATCGACCGGCCGACGCCCGCCGCGGGCTCGATCACGAACGGGCGGTAGCGCTGCCCGGCCGCCTGGTCGAAGTACGACAGGTCCACGCCCGAGTGGTTCGAGTGCGTGGTCAGGTCGAAGTCGGTCCGGTTGGCGATGCCTTCCAGCTCGCCCCACTCCTGGCCCGCGTTGAACGCGAACCGGTACTCGATGTCGACGGTGCGCTTCGAGTAGTGGGAGAGCTTCTCCTTCGGGTGCTCGTAGTGGCGCAGGTTCTCGGCCTTGATGCCGAGGTCCGTGTACCACTCCGTGCGCTGGTCGATCCAGTACTGGTGCCAGGTCTCGTCCTCGCCCGGCTCGACGAAGAACTCCATCTCCATCTGCTCGAACTCGCGCGTCCGGAAGATGAAGTTGCCCGGCGTGATCTCGTTGCGGAACGACTTGCCGATCTGGCCGATGCCGAACGGCGGCTTCTTCCGCGACGTCGTCTGGACGTTGAGGAAGTTCACGAAGATGCCCTGCGCCGTCTCCGGGCGGAGGTAGGCCAGGCCCTCTTCGGACTCCACCGGGCCGAGGTAGGTCTTCAGCATCATGTTGAAGTCCCGCGGCTCGGTGTACTTGCCGCGCGTGCCGCAGTTCGGGCAGGGGACGTCGGACAGGTCGTCCTCGGTCGTCTGCTTGCCGCTGCGCGCTTCGTACTCCTCGGCCAGCTGGTCGGCGCGGAAGCGCTTGTGGCACGACAGGCACTCGATCAGCGGGTCGGTGAACACGTTGACGTGCCCCGAAGCCACCCACACCTGGCGCGGCAGGATCACCGACGAGTCGAGGCCGACGACGTCGTCCCGGCCCTGCACGACCGTCTTCCACCACTGGCGCTTGATGTTGTCCTTGAGCTCGACCCCGAGCGGCCCGTAGTCCCACGCCGAGCGGGTACCGCCGTAGATCTCCCCGCTGGGGAAGACGAAACCACGGCGCTTGCACAGGCTGACTACGGTATCGATGGTGTTCGTGGGCACTCCACGCTCCGGAAGCATGCGGGGACGGTTATCGGACTAGAACCTCAAGGGTATCCGCCGGTGCCCACGTCTTTTCGCGCAGGTTACGGCCGGGACACCAGCGACGCCGTGACGACCCGGTTGTCCTCGTAGCCCTCGCTGCCGCCGACGTACTCGCCACCGCAGGTGACCAGGAGCAGCTTGTGCGGCCCGTCCGGGTCGAACAGCTGCGCCGAGCGCCCGGCCAGCTCCGACTTGTGGATCGTCTCGGTCGCGTCGACGCGGTAGACCCAGGCGCCGCCCGCGGCGTCGGTCAGCTTGACCTCCTGACCCTGCTTGACCTGCCAAAGCTCGGTGAACGGACCCTTCTTGCCCTTCCAGTTCACGTGCCCGGACAGCAGCGCGACGCCGTGGTCCGCGCCGAGCTTCGCACCCCACCAGGCGGCCTCGTCGAGGCCTTCGGGGATCTTGAGCGCGCCGGCCTGGTCGAGGTCCTCCTGGACCAGCTCGGCGGTGCCGCCGCCGGGCAGGCTGAGCCGCACGGGCGCCTGTCCGGTGTCCCGCTGCGCCGGCCGGTCCGCGGCGGCGACGGGCGTGGTCGTGCCGTTCGCGACCGCGGGTTCATCCTTTCCGGTGAAGATGAGCAGGGTCGCGACGATCGCCGCGACCACGAACGCGCCGGCGACCCCGACGATCCACCAGCGGCCGGAGCCCTTCTTCCGCTCCGCCGGGTTCCGCTCCTGCATGCGCCTGTGCTCCTTCGCTGGTCGTGCCGTTGCGAAGACAGACATGCGGCGGCGGGCGCGGGAGGTTGCACCGAACCCGGCGCCGCGGCTGGTTCAGGCGGTGGGGCGGGTCACCAGCTTCGCCGTGACCAGGCGGTTCTCGTCGTAGCCCTCGGTGCCGCCGACGTAGTCGCCGCCGCAGGTCGCCAGGACCAGGCGGTGCGGGCCGTCCTGGCCGAACCACTTCGCGGCCTGCGCCGGCAGCGCCTCCTTCGGCAGCGTCACGACGTCGTACACGCGGTAGAGCCAGCGGCCGCCGCGCGCGTCGACCACGCTGATGTCGTCGCCGTCGCGCATGCGCCAGAGCTCGTCGAACGGCCCTCGGCGCCCTTCCCAGTTCACGTGCCCCGACAGCAGCGACGCCCCGTGCGCCGCGCCCAGCTTGGCGCCCCACCAGGCGGCGTCGCCGAGGCCGCGCGGGATCGGCAGCACGCCCTGGTCGGTCAGCTCGGTGCGGACCAGGCGGGCGGTGGCGCCGTCGGGCAGCCGGACCGTGCCCGGACGCTGCTGCGCGGCCGATTCGCTGTCCGCGGGCAGCACGGCCGGGGCCGCGTTCTCCCCCGGCAGCGAACCGGGCGCCGGGGCCGCGAGCGACGGCTGCTTGGGCGGCAGCCAGGTCAGCAGGATGACGCCGGCCGAGAAGGCGGCGACGGCCAGCGCCGCCGCGACAGCGGCCAGCCCGGTGCGCAGCACCTAGTCCGTCCCGGACTTGCGCCGCCTGCCGAGCAGCAGCGCGACGGCGGCGAAGAACACCCCGCCGAACAGCAGGCCGATGCCGAGCGGGACGCGCGAGCCGTCACTGCCGGTGTCGGGCTCGGCCGCGCCGAGGTAGCCGGCCGGGACCTGCGTCGGCACCGCGGCCTGCGTCGCGCTCGTGCCGCCGCCGGTGCCGCCGGCGTCCTTCGCGACGAAGCCCTTCGGGATCGAGCAGCTGACCCCGCCGAGCACGATGTTCGTCACGACGTCCTGCAACGCGGTGCCCGCCGCGTCCTTGACGTGCGTGGTGATCTCGACGTGCCAGCCGGCGACGGCGGTGTAGTCGCCGCCGCGCCAGCCGTCCTGGCGGATCAGCTGGTCGAACGCGGAGACGCGGGTCAGCCTGAGGTCGGACACCGAGGTGTCCTTGGACGCGTTCGTGATGTCGCCGGGCGGGCCCAGGCGCAGGTTCTTCAGCTCCAGGCCCGCGGTGCCGCCGGGCATCGGGACGATGCCGAGGCCGCCGCCCTGGCGCACCCACAGCCGGGTCACCGTCGAGGTACCCGTGAGCTTCGACGGCGCGGTGCAGTCGACCGACGTCTTCGCGCCCTCGAGCACGAGCACGGTGTTGTCGGTCGCGTTCGCCCCGCCGCGCGAGTTGTCGCGCAGCGCGTAGTTCGTCTCGGCGACGGCGGTGGGCACGGTGGTCGCCTGCAGCGCGGCGACGACGTTGTGGTCACGGATCGCGACGCCCGGCGGGTACGGGTTCCCGTTGGTGTAGTGGCCGAGGTCGATCTGGTAGTGCCCGCCGAAGGTGGCGCGCTCGCCGTCGTCCTTGGGAACCGAGACGCGGTCCGCGCCGAGCTTCGACTGGCCGGGCAGCAGCGGCGAGCGTTGCGTCTCGGTGATCAGGGCCCCGCCGGGCTGGCCCGCGCTCGAGATCCGGACGGACGCGACGTTCGCGAACGAAACCGGTCCGGTCTTCTCGTCGACCCCTTGCGCTTGGGCACCGGCCACCCCGGCTCCGACCAGCGGGAACAGCACGGCCGTCAGGACAGCCGCCTTCGTCACGAAACGGGTCATGTCTCCCCACTGCTCTGCTCGGGCGGGTCGTCAGCGTACGAGAAGCGACGAAACGCTCCGCGACAACCTTGCACCGTCGGCCACGACATGCGAAGCCGAAGAGGCAATTCCCCACGAACTCACCCGAATGGAGTAATACGACCGGCCGTAGCCCGTAGCCCCGGTGACGGAGCGGGGCGCGTCCCGGGGGAACACTAGGATGGGTGGCGCCGTTATCGGCAATGACTACGGAATTCATGTCGCGGCGACGAGGGTGGAGGCGGGTATGGCGACGGTGACCGGGGGCGGCGCCCAGCCGGGTCTCGCGGAGTGCGCGCCGGCGGTGGCCGCGGCACCGGCCCACCCGCCGTCGGCGGTCCTGAGCGACGCCGGCGACCTGCTGCGCGCGCTGGCGGCGCCGGTCCGGATCGCGATCGTGCTGCAGCTGCGCGCGGCCGACCGGTGCGTGCACGAGCTGGTGGACGCCCTCGACGTCGCGCAGCCGCTGATCTCCCAGCACCTGCGGGTGCTGAAGACGGCCGGCGTGGTCCAGGGCGAGCGGCGCGGCCGCGAGGTCGTCTACCGGCTCGCCGACGACCACCTGGCGCACATCGTCGTCGACGCCGTCGCCCACGTGCAGGAAGGAAAGTGATGACCCCCGCCGCCCAGCCCGCCGCACACCGCGGCCAGGCCCCGGTGCCCGGGCGCCGATCGACCCGCCAGCGGGCCGCGGTCGTCGAGTTGCTGAGCACCGTCGACGACTTCCGGTCGGCCCAGGAGCTGCACGACGAGCTGCGCAAGCGCGGCGACGGCATCGGCCTGACGACGGTGTACCGCACGCTGCAGTCCCTCTCCGAGGCCGGCGAAATCGACGTCCTGCGCACGGATTCGGGCGAAGCGATCTACCGCCGCTGCTCCGCGCACCACCACCATCACCTGGTGTGCCGCGTGTGCGGCCGCACGGTGGAGGTCGAGGGGCCCGCGGTCGAGCGGTGGGCCGAGAAGATCGCCGCCGAGAACGGCTTTTCGCAGATCTCGCACACGGTGGAGATCACCGGGACCTGCGCCGAGCACTGAGCCGCGGAGGCTCAGTATTCGTACGGGTCCTTCGGCGTGGGGACCGTCTCGATCGAAGACAGCGTGAAGTCCGGCGTGTAGCTGTTGTTCCTCGTCGCCGTTCCCGGCACCACCTGGCCGGTCACCTGGATCCACGCGTCGGTCGCCAAGTGGTCGGCTTCGCCGCCGCGGAGGTGGACCGTCACCGGGAACGCGTCCGCCGCGCAGCAGCTGATCACCAAGCGCGCCAACAACGTTGTGCCGTTCGTGTGCACGACGAAGCCCGTCAGGGAGATAGTGCGGCCGTTGAGCGTGCCCGCCGCGTCCCAGCCCGCGCGCGTGACGAACTCGTTCACCGGCAGCGGCACCACGGCGCCCGCCGGCAGCGGCGGGAAGGCCGCCGCGTTGGCCGCCGCCGCGCTCGCCGGGACCCGGGCCTCGGTGCGGATCACCGAGTCCGCGCCCAGCGCGGGCGGGGCCACCAGGAACACCGCCAGCACCGGCACCAGCAGCAGCCACGCGGGCCGGGCCGAGTGCGAGTGGCCGTGGTCCGGCCCGTCCGGCGCCGTGCCCGGCTCCGCCCCCGCCGCGACCTTCGCCCGCGCCGCCCGCAGGTCACGCGCGATCGCCACCACACCCAGCACCACCATCACCGCGCCACCCGCGATGACCCACGGCTGCTGCGCGGGCTTGACGTAGCGCAGGTAGTCGCCGTTCACCGCGATCTTGACCAGCGCGCCGCCGAGCAGGACCAGCAGGATGTTCTGCGTCTCGCGCCTCATACCAGCCCCACCACGAGCCCGGCCGCCACCGCGCACACCGCCGCCACCACGAAGGTCACCGGGGCGAACCGGATCGCGAACGACCGGCCGAACGTGCCCGCCTGCAACGCGAACAGCTTCACGTCCACCGCCGGCCCCACCACCAGGAACACCAGCTTCGGCAGCAGCGGCAACGCCGTCAGAGACGCCGCCACGAACGCGTCCGCCTCGCTGCACAGCGCCAGCACCACCGCGAGCACCGCCATCACCACGATGCCCAGCACCAGCTGGTCGCTGAGGACGCCGAACCAGCGCGCCGGCACCAGCACGTTCAGCGCCGACGAGATCAGCGCCCCCAGCACCAGGAAACCGCCTGCCTCCACCAGATCCGTGCGGGCCGTCTCCGCGAAGACGCGCCAGCGGTGGCCGTCGGAAACGTCCGGCAAGCGCCGCAGCGCGCGCTCGGTGATCCACTCGAGCTTGCCCCACCGGGCCCACAGCCAGCCCATCACCATCGCCGTCGCGAGCGAACCCGCGAAGCGCGCCACGACCATCTCCGGCTTGCCCGGGAACGCCACCGCCGTGGCCACCAGCACCACCGGGTTCACCGCCGGCGCCGCCAGCAGGAACGTCAGCGCCGCCGCCGGGGCCACACCCTGGCCCATCAGCCGCCGCGCCACCGGCACCGAAGCGCATTCGCAGCCCGGCAGCGCGACGCCGGCCAGCCCGGCGACGCCGACCGCCGCCCCGGCCCGCCGCGGCAGCACCTTCTCCAGCACGCGGGCCGGCACGAACGCCGCGATCGCGCCGCTGATCAGCACGCCCAGCACCAGGAAGGGCAGCGCCTGCACGCAGACGGCGACGAACACGGTCGAGCCGGTGCGCAGCGCGGGCACGTCGAACGCCTGCTGCAGCCAGCCCTGGCCGAGGATCGCGACCAGCAGGATCGCGCACAGCACCTCGACCGAGCTGACCCGGAACCGCCGGGTCCGCCGCGGGTTGTCGGAAACGATGTTCACGACGGCGATGATGCCAGCCGGGTCCGGCAGCGAGAGCACCGCACAGCCGCGAACGGTCGAAAAGCGCCGGATTCCGGCGGGAATTCGCCGTTCGCGGCGAACCGGACAGCCCGTGTGGGTTACTCGCCGGGGGCGATTCCGGGCAGATCGGTCCGCAGCTGCGAGGCCGTCGACACCACGAGCATCAGCAACGTGCCGAGCGCCGCCTCGTCCAGCCCGGCCGCGGGGAAGGCGTACCGCAGCGTCACGTCGAGGCCGTTGTCCGAGTGGCCCACCCCGAGCGTGCCGAAGAGCCCCTGGCCCGCGCGCTCGGCGACCGCGACCGACAGCTCCGGGCGGTCCGGCAGGTCCCAGCCGACCACGCAGGTCAGCGAGAGCACGGTGAGCCCCTCGCCGAGCCGGGTGGCCTGGATGACGCACGGGACGTCGCCGTGCGAGAACGTCAGCGCACCGTCGTCGTCGACGCGCACTTCGAGGTAACGCTCGAGGGCGTCCTTCGCCTGCGTCAGCAGCTCCGCGGTCTCGGCCGCTTCGGTCGCGCTCATGACGACGCCTGGTCGACCGCGCCGCCGAAGCGGCGGTCCCGCTTCGCGAACTCCAGGCAGGCGCGCCACAGGTGCGTCCGGTCGAAGTCCGGGAACAGCGTGTCCTGGTAGACCATCTCGGCGTAGGCCGACTGCCACAGCAGGAAGTTCGACGTCCGCTGCTCGCCGGAGGGCCGCAGGAACAGGTCCACGTCCGGCATTTCGGGCTGGTACAGGTACTTCCCGATGGTCTTCTCGGTGACCTTGCCGGGATCGAGCTTGCCGTCGGCGACGTCCCGCGCGATCCGCTGCATCGCGTCGCCCAGCTCGGCGCGGCCGCCGTAGTTGACGCACATCGTCATGTTCAGGGCGGTGTTGTGCTTGGTCTTCTCTTCGGCCGCCTGCAGTTCCTTGATCACCGACGCCCACAGCTTCGGCCGCCGCCCGGCCCAGCGGATGCGGACGCCGATCGAGCCGAGGTAGTCGACCTGACGGCGGATCGTGTCGCGGTTGAAGCCCATCAGGAACCGCACCTCTTCGGGGCTGCGCTTCCAGTTCTCGGTCGAGAACGCGTACACCGAGAGCCACTTGACGCCCAGCTCCACGGCGCCGCTCGCGACGTCGATCATCACCGCTTCGCCGCGCTTGTGGCCTTCGATCCGCGGCAGGCCGCGCTGGTTGGCCCAGCGGCCGTTGCCGTCCATGACCAGCGCGACGTGCTTCGGGACCAGCTCTCGCGGGATTTCCGGGGGCTTCGCGCCCGAGGGATGCGGATCCGGGGCCCGCAGCTCGTATCGCGACGCCTTGTTCTCGCGTCCCCTGCGCAGCACTGGGCGCCTCCCTGGGTGGTTGACCGATCAGGCCGACCCTACTGCCCGGGCTGCACCGCTTCCCGGGCGCGTCGCTCGACCAGGGGAAGCGACCGGAGCTGGCGCTCCAGATGCCACTGCAGGTGGGCCGCGACCAGGCCGCTCGCGTCGCGGCGGGTGCCGGCCAGGGTCGCCTCGGCCAGCGGCCATTCGCCGTGCAGGAGGGCGGTGAGCAGGTCCAGGACCTCGGGGGCGGGGTGCACGCAGCCGGGCACGCGGCAGTCCTGGCACATCGAGCCGCCGGCGGCGACGCTGAACGCGTTGTGCGGGCCGGGCAGGCCGCAGCGGGCGCATTCGGTGAGCGCGGGCGCCCAGCCGGCGTAGGACATCGCGCGGAGGAAGAAGGCGTCGAGCACCAGGGACGAGTCGCGCTCCCCCGCGGCGAGCGCGCGCAGCGCTCCGACGACGAGGAGGTACAGCTTGAGCACCGGCTCGCCCTCTTCGGCCGAGAGCCGGTCCG
Organism: Amycolatopsis sp. NPDC004378; assembly: GCF_053602455.1. Taxonomy (NCBI): domain Bacteria; kingdom Bacillati; phylum Actinomycetota; class Actinomycetes; order Pseudonocardiales; family Pseudonocardiaceae; genus Amycolatopsis; species Amycolatopsis sp. NPDC004378. The sequence continues at coordinate 242,635 of NZ_JBSGDR010000009.1, read as the reverse complement.
CGGTTTCGGCGATCGCGCTGGCCGCGGTGTAGGCCTGGTAGTCGGCGACCAGCGGCAGCTGGAACGCGTCGACGGTCTCGACCTGGGTGATGACGTCGAGCGTGCGGCCGGTGTAGAACTGCACGTCGACGTGGCCGAACGGCTCCAGCCGGGCCCCGAAGCGCGACGACGTGCGCCGCACGCCCTTCGCCACGGCACGGACCTTGCCGTGCCGCCGCGTGAGGAGGGTGACGATCCGGTCGGCCTCACCCAGTTTGTGCGTCCGCAGCACCACGCCGGTGTCGCGGTAGAGGTTCACCACCCCGACATCGTCCCACTCTCGGGCGATGCCGGGGTGGAGCGCCCCGCAGAACCGCGAGGATCAGCAGTAGTACCCGGAGCAGTAGCTGACGCTGGAGGCCGCCACGACCGCGATGATGATCCAGATGATCGCGAACACGCAGCCGAGCGCGCCGATGATGGAGGCGATGAGGCAGAGCGTCTTGGTCGTCTTCGACGCCTGCTCCGCCATCATGTAGTTGCCCTGCATCTTGTACGTCTGGACCTCGTTGGACTTCATGATCGCGAAGATCGCGAGGATCCAGCAGAGGAAGATGCAGCCGATCGCCCAGCCCTTGTAGTCCTTGATGGCGTTGATGTCGCCGCCACCACCGGGCATGCCGTAGCCCGGGGAGCCGAAGCCACCGGTGGCCGGCTGGCCGTACGGCGCGGGCTGGCCGTAGGGCGCGGGCATGCCGCCGGACGGCGTGCCGTAGCCGGGCTGCTGCGGCTGCTGGAAACCGCCGGACTGCGGCTGCTGGCCGTAAGGCGGCTGCTGCTGGCCGTAGGGATTGGTCATGAACTTGTACCCCAACTATTCGTGAACGTCCGCCGGGTCACCCGGCGGTGGTGCGCGGAAACGGCTTACTGCTGGTGCGGCGGCTGGTCGTTCGGCGGCTGACCGAACTGGCCCGGCTGGATCTTCTGGGTCGCACCGGCGTCGCCCTGGCCTTCGGGACGCAGCATCTGGGTGCGCTCGGCCTGCTCGTCGAACGCGGACCCGCCCCCGGCGGGGGCGTCCGGGCGGAGCATCTGGGTGCGCTCGACCTCGTCGAAGGGCGACCCGCCCGGCGGCGGGGCGAGCGGCTGGCCCGGCGGCTGGCCGAACCCGCCCGGCTGCGGCGGCTGACCCCCGGCCGGCGGCTGGCCGAAGCCCTGCGGCTGCTGCGGGAAGCCACCCGGCGCGGGCTGGCCGAACCCGCCGGACTGCGGCTGCTGCTGCGGGAAACCACCGGACGACGGCTGGCCGAACTGGCCGGGCTGCTGCCCCGGCGGCGGGTAGCCGCCGGGCTGCCCGAACGGCTGCGCGCCGGGCTGGCCGAACGGCGCCTGGCCGGGCACCGGCGAGGCTTCGCCGACCACGACGACCGAGTTGACGATCTTGTCGGCGAAGGTCTGGCTCTTGTCGTCCCACAGCGGCCACAGGTAGCCGATGTAGCAGGGCAGGCCGTCGACGATGTGGCAGATGTCGCGCAGGATGGCCGTGCCGACGCCGACCGGCTGCCCGGTCTGCTCGGCGACGAGCTTGATCCCGACGACGCGCTTGCCGAGCGACTGGCCGGTGTTGCCCTGCTGGATCCACCGGTTGTAGATGGTCCAGCCGAGGCCGACCAGGCCGCCGAGCCCGTAGAGGAGGAAGCCGATGCCCCGCGCGCCGGTGAACATGAGGATCACCGCGAGGAGGTAGATGACGAGCACCGGTGCCTGGTCGATGATCAGGGCGCCGGCGCGCTGGCCCCAGTTCGCGTAGTTCTGCGGTGCGCCGAAGGGAGTGCCAGGCTGGCCGAACGGGGCCGGCTGCCCGAACGGCGCAGGCTGCCCGTACGGGGGCGGCGCCTGGCCCGGCTGCGGCTGTCCGAACGGCTGCTGGCCACCGGGCGGCTGCCCGAAGGACTGCTGGCCGTAGGGATCGGTCATGTGGGTCTCCCCCTCGCTGGTCACTTCCCCGACGTCGCGGAACGGATCCGCCCTCATCGGTCCGGTCCGCGGGAGCGTACTCGCTCCGGTGACGGTCGCGCCTCCCAGGCATCCGCTGTCCGGGTGACCCGACCGCGGGTCCGACGCGAGGGGCGCGTTTCCGGTTCCCCTGCGTGATCGTTCAGACGCGCAGACCGGTGAACGGCGCGAACGGCAGGTTGCGGATGACGAACCAGACGACGAACACGACCGAAAACGCCAGCGGCGTCCAGCGCCAGTGCAGCCAGCTCGCGACGGCCCGGCCGCGCAGGCGTCCGACGGTCCACGCCGCGATGCTCCACACGAACAGGAGCACGACGACGAAGGACACGGCGTTGTAGTGGACGGCCGCGGGGATGTCGCCGTGCATCAGGCTGTAGGCCATCCGCAGGCCGCCGCAGCCCGGGCAGTCGATGCCGAGCAGGGCCTTGGTCGGGCAGACCGGCAGGAACCCGCCCGGCGTGGTCGGGTCGCCCGCCCAGACGACCGCGCAGCACACGCCGAGCCCGGCCACCACGGCGAGCGGCGGGCCCAGCGCCCGCAGCTTCGCCTTGGTGCCGTGCGCGGGGAATCCCGTGTAGACGGTCGTCGCCGTCACGGCGTGATCCGATCGGCGCTGACCCCGACGACCACGAGCATGACCACGATGAAGATGACGTAGAGCAGCAGGAGGATCCCGATCGAGATGGCCGACCACATCGCCCACTTGCGGGCGTCGTCCGCGGCCTTCTGCGCCTCGGCGTGGTAGCCCTGGAACCACAGCGAGCTCACCTGGCTGGACTTCACGATGGCGACGATGCCCAGCGGCAGGCAGCAGAGCACCGTGCTCAGGATCGCCCACACCATGTTGTTGTCCGGGGGCGGCCCGTAGTTCGGCGGTCCATAGCCGTAGCCGTAGCCGTAACCGGGAGGCGGCGGCCCGCCCGGGGGCGGGTACGGCGGCGGGTACTGGTCGGTCACCGGAATCCTCCTGCTGCTCGGCTACGTCAGTATGACGACGTGCTGAAGCCGAAGGTGAAGGCCCCGGCGACCACCAGGATGATGTACAGCACGCTGAGCGCGACACCCACGATCGCCGAGATGATCGCCCACTTCTTGGCGGCTTCGGACGCTTCCTGCGCGGCGGCCGTCTGCCCCTGCGCCCACAGGCTGTTGACCTGGGTCGACTTCACGATCGACACGATGCCGAACGGGAGGCAGCAGAAGATCGTGGTGAGGATGGCCCACACGAGGTAGTTGCTGGGCGGCGGGCCCGGCTGGTAGCCACCCGGCTGGCCGCCGGGGTAGTTCGGCTGCCCACCGGGGTAGTTCGGCTGGCCGCCGGGCTGGTTCGGCTGGTCGCCGGGGTAGTTGGGCATGCCCTGGCTGTCGGTCATGGTCGGTCGTTCCCCTTCGTCGTGCTCCCTGGACGACCACCGGGTTCGCCGCCGCCCCGATCGGCTGCGGTGTGGTCGAAGCCGCGACTGTAGGGGGCCGGAACGTCGCGTGCCCGGCGTTTGCTCCCGCCGCGACCGAATCGAGACCAGGAATTCGGCTGACGCTCCCCGGCCGGGTCAGAAACCCAGCCGGCGCAGCTGGCGCGGGTCGCGCTGCCAGTCCTTGGCCACCTTGACGTGCAGGTCGAGATAGACCTTCGAGCCGAGCAGCCGCTCGATGTGCCCGCGTGCGGTGGCACCGACCTCGCGCAACCGTTCGCCCTTGTGCCCGAGGATGATCCCCTTCTGGCTGGGGCGTTCGACGTAGAGGAAAGCGTGCACGTCGATCAGGTCGTCGCGGCCTTCGCGGGGCAGCATCTCCTCGACGGTGACGGCGATCGAGTGCGGCAGCTCGTCGCGGACGCCTTCCAGCGCCGCCTCGCGGATCAGCTCCGCGACCAGGGTCTGCTCGGGTTCGTCGGTGAGCTCGCCGCCCGGGTAGAGCTGCGGGCCCTCGGGCAGCCGCTCGACGAGCAGCTTCGCCAGCGTGTCGACCTGGAAACCGTCCACTGCGGACACCGGGACGAGCTCGGCGAAGTCCATCACTTGCTGCAGGGCAAGCAACTGTTCGGCGACCTGCTGCGGCTGCACGAGGTCCGTCTTCGTGACGATGCCGACGACGGGGGTGCGCTTCGCGATCTTCTGCAGCTCGGCGGCGATGAACCTGTCGCCGGGGCCGATCTTTTCGTTCGCCGGCACGCAGAGCCCGATGACGTCCACTTCGGACCACGTGGCGTGCACGACGTCGTTGAGCCGCTCGCCGAGCAGCGTGCGCGGGCGGTGCAGGCCGGGGGTGTCGATGAGGACGAGCTGGGCGTCCTCGCGGTGCACGATGCCGCGGATGGCGTGGCGCGTGGTCTGCGGCTTGCTGGAGGTGATCGCGACCTTGGTGCCGACGAGGGCGTTGGTCAGCGTCGACTTGCCCGCGTTGGGACGGCCGACGAAGCAGGCGAAGCCGGAGCGGTGCTCGGTCATCGCTCGAGCACCTTGAGGACTTCGCCGTCCGGGGCGGCGAGGATGATCGGCGCGTACTTCGCGATGTCGCGAACGGCGTGCACCGACGCCTCCTTGAGCAGGCCCTCCTCGGAGACGACGGCGGCGGCCTCGATGCCTTCGGCGCCGCTGGAGAGCGCGGCGGCGACCGCGGCCTGGAGCGCGGTGAGCTTGAACGACGGCTGGTCGACCGTGCCCGCGGCGTAGGTGCGGCCGTCGGTGTCGCGGACCGCGGCGCCCTCGGGGGCCTGGATGCGGGCGCGCGAGGACCGCGCGAGGGTGACCAGCTTCTGGTCCTCCGCCTCGAGGTCAGGCATGTTCGACGCTCCTGTCGCGTTCGTCGGGGTGGGGCAGGCGCGTGCGGCGGCGCGCGGTCCGGTCGGCCGGGTCGGTCATCGCCTCGGCGTCGGCCGGGTGCACGACCACGGACGTGATCCGCATGCGGCCCCGCCGGTCCTTGCCCCCTTCGGCGAACAGCCGAAGGCCGGCGACCTCGGCTTCGGCCCCCGGTAGCGGGACCCTACCCAGTCGTTCCGCGAGCAGCCCGCCCACGGTCTCCACGTCGTGGTCTTCGAGGTCGAGGCCGAACAGTTCGCCCAGGTCGTCGACGCTCATCCGGGACGAGACGCGGACCGCGCCGTCGTCGAGCTCCTCGACCTCGGGGCGCTCGTCGGCGTCGGACTCGTCGGTGATCTCGCCGACGATCTCCTCGAGCACGTCCTCGATGGTGAGCAGGCCCGCGGTGCCGCCGTACTCGTCGACGGCGATCGCCATGTGGTTGTGCGAGCGCTGCATTTCCTTGAGCAGCTCGTCGAGGCGCTTCGAGTCGGGGACGAAGGACGCCTCGTTCATCAGCGTGTCGACGACCGTGCTCGACCCGTCCGGGTCCATGTACGCCGACATCAGGTCCTTGATGTTGACGACGCCGACGATGTCGTCGACGGACTCGTCGATCACCGGGAGCCGGGTGAAGCCGGTGCGCAGGGCGAGCGCGAGGGCCTGCCGGACGGTCTTGGTGCGCTCGATCCAGACGATCTCGGTGCGCGGCACCATGACCTCGCGGGCGACGGTGTCGCCGAGCTCGAACACCGAGTGGATCATCTCGCGCTCGGAGTCCTCGACGACGCCGCGTTCCTGGGCGAGGTCGACGAGCTCCCGCAGCTCGACTTCGGAGGTGAACGGGCCTTCGCGGAAGCCCTGGCCGGGCGTGATCGCGTTACCGATCAGGATCAGCAGCCGGGACAGCGGGCCGAGGACCGAGCCGAGGACGCGGACGGGCCCGGCGACGTAGCGGCCGATGCGGTACGGGTGCTGGCGGCCGAGGGTGCGGGGGCCGACGCCGATGAGGACGTAGCTGACCACGACCATGACGACCGCGGCGACCAGCACGGCGAGCCCGAGGGGCCGGATGCGGGTGCCGAGGGCCACGGTGACGAGCACCGTCGCGGTGAGCTCGCAGCCGAGGCGCAGCAGGAGCAGCAGGTTGATGTGCCGCCGTCGTTCGGCGACGACGGCGGAAAGGTGGCGCGCGCCGGGCAGCCCGAGCCGGGCGAGGCCGTCGGCCCGGGCCTGCGAGACGGTGCTGATGGCGGCGTCGGCCGCGGCGAACACGCCCGCGAGGAGCACGAGCGCGATCGCGAAGAGGAGCTGGACCATGGCTCGCGCCTAAGGCGTTTCCCCGGCGGGTGGTTGTTCGCCGGCGTCGAGCCCGGCGAAGCCGAGGACACGGTCGTCGGAGCTGCGCTGGGCGTCACGCTTCTGCAGGGCCGCGACGGCTTCCTGGTACTCGCCGAGGATCCGCTTCTGGAGGGCGAACATCTCGCGTTCCTCGGCGGGCTCGGCGTGGTCGTAGCCGAGGAGGTGGAGGCAGCCGTGCACGGTGAGCAGGTGCAGCTCGTCGATCAGGGCGTGGCCCGCGGTCTTGGCCTGGTCCTTGGCGAACGCTGGGCAGAGCACGATGTCCCCGAGCAGCGCGGGCGACGCGTCGGGCGCGTCCGGGCGGCGGGAGGAGTCGAGCTCGTCCATCGGGAAGGCCATGACGTCGGTGGGGCCGGGCAGGTCCATCCAGCGTTCGTGGAGGTCTTCCATGACGTCGAGCGTGACGAGCAGGATGGACAGCTCGGCGAGCGGGCTGACCTCCATCTTGTCGAGGGCGTAGCGGGCGGCCGAGACGATGGACGTCTCGTCGACGTTGACGCCGGACTCGTTGGCGATCTCGATGCTCACCGCCGGTTGCCCTTCCAGCCGTTGCCCTGCTGTTGCTGCGCGTCCTGCACGGCCTGCCACTTCTCGTAGGCGTCGACGATGTCGCCGACGAGCTTGTGCCGGACGACGTCCTGGCTGGTCAGCTCGGCGAAGTGGAGGTCCTCGACGCCGTGGAGGATGTCGCGGACGACCCGGAGGCCGCTGCGCTGCCCGCTGGGCAGGTCGACCTGGGTGATGTCGCCGGTGACGACGATCTTGGAGCCGAAGCCGAGGCGGGTGAGGAACATCTTCATCTGCTCGGGCGTGGTGTTCTGCGCCTCGTCGAGGATGATGAAGGCGTCATTGAGCGTACGGCCGCGCATGTAGGCGAGCGGCGCGATCTCGATCGTCCCCGCCTGCATGAGCCGCGGGATGGACTCCGGCTCGACCATGTCGTGCAGCGCGTCGTAGAGGGGACGCAGGTACGGGTCGATCTTCTCGTTGAGCGTGCCGGGCAGGTAGCCGAGGCGCTCGCCGGCTTCGACGGCCGGGCGGGTCAGCACGATGCGGGTGACCTGCTTGGCCTGCAGCGCCTGGACGGCCTTGGCCATCGCGAGGTACGTCTTGCCGGTGCCGGCGGGGCCGATGCCGAAGACGACGGTGTGCTTGTCGATGGCGTCGACGTAGCGCTTCTGGTTGAGCGTCTTGGGCCGGATGGTCTTGCCGCGGCGGGAGACGATGTTGAGGCTCAGCACCTCGGCCGGGGACGCGTCTCCGCTGGAGAGCATGGAGACGGTGCGGCGGACGGTGTCGGGCCCGACCTGCTGCCCGCCTCCGGCGAGCTGGACGAGCTCGGCGAAGACGCGCTCGGCGAACGCGACGTCGGCGGGGGTGCCGGTGAGGGTGACCTCGTTGCCGCGCACGTGCACGTCGGCGGCCAGGAGCTCTTCGGCGACGCGCAGGTTCTCGTCGCGGGACCCGAGCAGGCTCAGGGCGGCGGCGTCGGGAATGGGGAACCGGGACTGCGCGGCCTGGGTGGCGGCATCCTCGGTCTTCGGGACGTCCCCGGGGACGTCGGGTCGGGCGGCTCCACCCGGTACGGTTCCGGCCACGTGGCCTCGGCCCTGCTTTCTGCATGAGGGACTGCGGACCCCTCCGATGCTACTGGCACCCCCCGACAGGACGCAGGCCGGTTTACCGGTCAGCCGCCGTGCGCGCCGAAGAACCCCAGCTGTTCCCCGCCCAGCACATGGGCATGAACGTGAAACACGGTCTGCCCGGCATCCCCATCAGTGTTGAAGACCACGCGATACCCACTCTCAAGGATCCCCTCAAGCTCGGCAACCTTACGAGCAGTGGCAACAAGATCACTCAGCAGCTGCGGGTCGGCTGCGGCAAGCTCTCCGACGTTCCGATACCGCTTCTTGGGCACGACAAGCACATGAACCTTCGCCTGCGGCCGAATATCCCGAAAGGCGAAGGTGGAGTCATCCTGGTAGACGACATCGGCAGGAATCTCCCCACCGATGATCCGCTCGAAGAGAGTCTCGGCATCACTGTCGCTCATAGGAGCACCCTAGCGACAGCAAGCAAGCCGCCATCGCCCCCAGCCACACCCGCCAACGCCCCCCAACCACACGAGAACCCACGCGGGGGTCCGGGGCTCGCCCCGGCGGGGGCCTGGGGGTCCGACCCCCAGAAAACACAACGAACGCAAAGCGGCCCCCGACCGAGCGAAGCGAGGAAGGGGGCCGCGGCGCGGTAGACCCTGGGGGTCGATCTACCGCAGCCGCGGCGGCCGCCGGACCGAGGGGGGAGGTGCCCGGCGGGGTCTGTGCTTTCCCAGTGGCGCGCCGAAACGGTGGGTGGCGCGTTAGTAAACGAGAGTAACGGGTCGGAGTGTGATCGCGCCATAACTGGGCGCAAAATCGGGGGGCTTTTTTCCGGTGATCTTTTCACCGCCACCGGGTGGTGAGGGCGCCGAGCGCGCCGAGGGCGACGGCCGCGGCGGTGGAGGTGCGCAGGACGGTCGTGCCGAGGCGAACGGCCTGAGCACCGGCTTCGCACAGGGTGCGAAGCTCGGCGTCGGTGATGCCGCCCTCGGGGCCGACCACGAGGAGGATGTCGCCGGTGTCGGGGAGGGCGAGGTCGGTGAGGCGGGCCGGGGTGCCGGATTCGAGCACGATCGCGAGGCTCATGGTGGCGACCAGCTCGGCGAGCTCGCCGGTGGTGACGGGTTCGGTGACGTCGGGGACGTGGGCGCGGCGGGCTTGTTTGGCGGCCGCGCGGGCGGTGGCGCGCCAGCGGGCGAGGGCTTTGCCGCCGCGGTTGCCGTCTTCCCACTTGGCGACGCTGCGGGCGGCGCGCCAGGGCACGACGGCGTCGACGCCGGCCTCGGTGGCCAGCTCGACCGCCAGCTCGCCGCGGTCGCCTTTGGCGAGGGCCTGGGCGACCACGACGCGCAGAGCGGGTGGTTCCTCGGTCCAGTGTTCCTCGACCGACAGCGTGACCGCGGCGTCGCGGCCCGGCTGGACGGCCTCGACGACGCAGCGGGCCATCGCGCCGGCGCCGTCGGAGAGCACCAGCCGCTCCCCCGCGCGCAGGCGGCGGACCGTGGCCGCGTGCCGGGCTTCCTCGCCGTCGAGGACCGTGCGCCCGGAGGCGGGCACGGACGCGGCGAGGAAGACCGGCAGGGTGGTGTCGGGCACGGGTCAGCGGTGGTTCTTGGCGCGCAGCTTGGAGAACAGGCCGCCGTGCTTGTTCCCGTTGGACGACAGCGTCGGGGCTTCTTCGCCGCGCTGCTGGGCCAGCTCGACCAGCAGGTCGCGCTGGGCTTCGTCGAGCTTGGTCGGCACCTGGACGTCGATGTGGACGTGCAGGTCGCCGCGGCCGTCGACGCGGCCGGAGGACCGCAGCCGCGGCATGCCCTTGCCGGTGAGGACGAGCTCGGCGTTGGGCTGGGTGCCGGGCTCGATGTCGAGCTCGTAGTCGCCGTCGACGAGCGTCGCGATGGGCACGGTGGCGCCGAGGGCGGCGGTGGTCATCGGGATGCGGAAGTTGCAGTGCAGGTCGTGGCCCTGCCGGACGAAGACCTCGTGCGGGGTCTCGTCGATCTCGACGTACAGGTCGCCCGCCGGGCCGCCGCCGGGGCCGACCTCGCCCTGGCCGGACAGCCGGATGCGCATGCCGTCGCCGACGCCCGGCGGGATCTTGGCCGTGACGTTGCGGCGGGCGCGGATGCGGCCGTCGCCGCCGCACTGGCGGCAGGGGTCGGGGATGACCTCGCCGAAGCCGCGGCAGACCGGGCACGGGCGGGCCGTGACGACCTGGCCGAGGAAGGACCGCTGGACGGACTGGACCTCGCCGGCGCCGCCGCAGGTGTCGCAGGTCTTGACCGAGGTGCCTTCGGACGTGCCGGCGCCGCGGCAGAGGTCGCAGACGATCGCGGTGTCGACGGCGATCTCCTTGTCGACACCGGTGGCGCACTCCTCCAGGCTCAGGCCGAGCCGGATGAGGGCGTCGGAGCCGGGCTGGACCCGGCTGCGGGGCCCGCGGCCCCGGCCGCCACCGCCGCCGGCCGCGCCGAAGAAGGCGTCCATGATGTCGCCGAGGCCGCCGAACCCGGCGAACGGGTCGCCGCCCCCGCCGCGCCCGGCCCCGTTGTCCATGGGGTCGCCGCCGAGGTCGACGATCTTGCGCTTCTGCGGGTCGGACAGCACCTCGTAGGCCGTGGTGACCTCGCCGAAGCGGTGCTGCGCGTCCTCCGACGGGTTGACGTCGGGGTGCAGCTCCCGGGCCAGCTTCCGGTACGCGCGCTTGATGTCCTGATCGCTCGCGTTCTTCGCCACCCCGAGGATGCCGTAGTAGTCCCTCGCCACCGTCTCTGCTTCTCCTTCTGCTCTGCCCGGCTCAGCGGCCGGCCAGGATCTGCCCCACGTAGTTGGCGACCGCGCGCACCGCGGCGATCGTGCCGGGGTAGTCCATCCGGGTCGGTCCGACCACCCCCATGCCGCCGAGCACCACGTCGTCGCGGCCGTAGCCGATCGAGACGACCGAGGTGCTGCGCATCTGCTCGTCTTCATTTTCCTCACCGATGCGCACCGTGATCGCACCGGGGTTGCGCGCGGCGGCCAGCAGCTTGAGCACGACGACCTGCTCCTCGAGGGCTTCGAGGACCTGGCGCAGGGAGCCGGGGAAGTCGGCGACGTTGCGGGTGAGGTTGGCGGTACCGCCCAGGACCAGGCGTTCCTCGGGGTGTTCGGCCAGGGACTCGACCAGGACCGTCGAGACGCGGATGAGCGCGTCCCGCAGCTCGCCGGGCGCCTTGTCGGGCAGCTCGGCGACGCGGGCGGCGGCCTCGTTGAGCCGCCGTCCGGCCATGGCCGTGTTGAGCACGGTCCGGAGCCGGGCCACGTCCTCCTCGGTGACGACGTCGCCGAGGTCGACCGTGCGCTGGTCGACGCGCCCGGAGTCGGTGATCAGCACGAGCATGAGCCGCGCCGGGGTGAGCGGCACCACTTCGAGGTGCCGCACGGCGGCGTTGGTCAGCATCGGGTACTGGACGACGGCGACCTGCCGGGTCAGCTGCGCGAGCAGCCGGACCGAGCGGCGGAGGACGTCGTCGAGGTCGGTGCCGCTGTCGAGGAAGGTGGTGATGGCCTTGCGTTCGGCCGTGGAGAGCGGCTTGATCTCCGAGAGCCGGTCGACGAAGAGGCGGTAGCCCTTGTCGGTCGGCACGCGGCCGGCGCTGGTGTGCGGCTGGGTGATGTAGCCCTCTTCTTCCAGGGTCGCCATGTCGTTGCGCACGGTCGCGCTGGAAACGCCCAGGTTGTGCCGCTCGACGATCGCCTTGGACCCGACCGGCTCCTGGTTGGACACGTAGTCGGCCACGATCGCGCGCAGCACGTCGAAGCGGCGCTCATCCGCGTTGGCCACCGGTTCCTCACCTACCTCGCTCGCTGCTCACCCCGAGTTTACGGAAGCCTGAGCCGGTCGTGCTCAACCCCGGCCCGCCCGGCGGCGGGCCACGTCCGGGTAAAGGCCCGACAAACGAATTCCCATGCATTCTTCCCGAAACAATTTCCCGGGTTGTCGGGGGAACCGAAAAGCGGTTTGCTGCCTCTGATCCGCATGCCCTTCCCCGACTTCCGAGGTCGCCGTGAACCCCACTGAACCCGCTTCGGCCGGAATGCCCGACATCGCCCGGCGGGCAGCGGAGGCGAAGGCGCGCCTCGAGCACATCGCCGCGACCGCCACGAGTGCCGACGGTGCCGTCACCGTCACCGTCAACACCGGCGGTGCGCTGCAGGAACTCTCCTTCGGCCCGCGTGCGGACGAGCTGCCGCGCACCCGGCTGGCGGCCGAGATCCTGGCGACGGCCAAGCGCGCCCAGGTCGACGCCGCCCAGCAGCTGACCGCCGTGATGGCGCCCGTCATCGGCGCCGACAGCGACGCGATGAAATTCCTGAAGGAACAGATCCCGGCGCCCGAACTGCCGGAAGAAGAAGCGGCGCCGCCGCGCTGGGAATTCGCCGAGAAGCCGCAGGAAAACCCGCCGCCCCCGCGCCCGGCCCGGCCGTCGCGCCCGGACGACGACGAAGACTTCGGCGGCCCGATCCTGCGCCGGGGGCTGTGATGGCGGGCGAAGGGATGAAGGTCGACTTCGACGTCCTCGGCGGGCACGAGGACGAGATCCGCGAGATCGCCGACCGCGTGCAGCAGGCGGTCGACGCCGCGGGCACCGCACAGGCGCTCGACTTCGACGCGTTCGGGCTGGTCGGGCAGGTGTTCGCGATCCCGATCCAGGTGTGGCTGACCACCGCCGACGGCTTCCTGAACGCGGCCGTCGAGGCCGGGCACGACGTGGCCGACCGCGTGAAGAAGGCGCACACGGCCTTCCGGGAGCACGAAGAGAAGACGAAGTGCCTGCTCGAAGGCATCGGCAAGGAGCTGCCCGCATGACCGAGAACTCCCTGGTCGCGACGGCCGAGTCGCCCGGCGGCCTCACCACCGGCATGGGCGACCCGGCCAAGGGCGAGCTGGACAACCTCAACGCCCAGACCGGCGGCGCCGGCATCTTCAGCGACGCCGCGTCCACGCTCACCGACGCCCGCAACGGCGACTGGGGCAACCTCGCGATGGACGTCGGCACCGACGCCCTCGACCTGCTCGGCGCGGCGATGGACCCGCTCGGCACGCTCGCGAGCGCCGGAGTCGGCTGGCTGATCGAGCACATCAGCTTCCTCAAGGACGGGCTCGACAAGCTCGCGGGCAAGCCCGAGGCGATCACGGCCAAGGCCGTGACCTGGACGAACATCGCGAAGCAGCTCAACGAGACCGCCGAGTCGTACGAGCAGAAGGCGAAGAAGGTCCAGGAGTCCTTCAGCGACTGCGGCTCGGCCGAGGCCTACCAGCGGACGGCGGAGAGCTACGTCGGCGTCCTGCGCGGTGCCGCGTCGCACGCCGAAGGCGCGTCGACGGCCATGAACATCGGCGCGGCCCTGGTCGGCACCGAGCGCGGGCTGATCCGTGACATGATCTCGTCGTTCGTGGGCGAGCTGATCATCAAGGCCCTGGCCGCGCTCGCCGCGTCCTGGTGCACCTTCGGCGGGACGATCGCGGCGTTCATCGCCGACACCGTCGTCGAGGGCGGGGTGCTGGCCGAGAAGATCAGCACGCGCATCACGAAGGTCGTCGAGAAGCTGGAGAGCCTGGCGAAGGGCGCCGGCAAGTCGAAGGCGGCCCTCGAAGGCGCGGCGAACGCGCTGAAGAAGGCCGGGAAGAGCGTCGACAAGATCGTGGACAAGAGCGTCGACACGGCCGCGAAGATCGAGCAGAAGGCCAACGAGCTCAAGCAGGCCGGCAAAGAGGCGAAGTCCGCCGAGGAGACGGCGAAGGGCTGGAGCGACGCCGCTGAGTCCCATGTCCCCGGCCGCGAAAAGGTCGAAGGCCTCGGCGACAAGTACTCGGAGGACGGCCGCAGCGCGCTCAAGCCGGCGGAGTGGCAGAAGGCCGGCGGCTATCCGGGGTGGAGCACGGCGGACACCGTCGGTGTCGTGACCGAGGGCCGCCGTCAGGAGAACGAACAGATCGACCGCTATCACGAAGGCCGGGAGGCCTACGAGAAGGAACACCCCGAAGGCGGGGCCGAGTGATCGAGCAGGCCGAGGTGGAGCTGGCCAACCGCCACGGCCGGCTCCACCCCTCGCAACGGGGAAAGCTGCTCGACTTCACCTTCTGGGTCGCGGCCGTCCTGGTCGTCGCCGGCCTCGTGGTGGCGGTGCTGGTCTCCGCCGCGGCGGAGACCGCCGCCGAAGTCCTCGGCACCCTCGTCCCGATCCTGGCGATCACCGCGTGGTTCGCGTTCGTCTGCTGGCGCCGGCTGGCGGACGTGCGGAGCGGTCAGCTGGTCGCGACCACGGGCTGGACCCACGACTTCGGCAGGCAACGGCCCGGCGACGGCCACCCGATCGCGCTCTCCACCCGGCTCAGCCAGGGCTACAACGAGCACTACTACCTGAAGACGGGCGGCCGGACCTACCCGCTGGAACGGAAGCTCCGCGAGCGGATCCGGCCGGACCGCGTCAACACGGTGCTGATCGCCCCGCGGTCGAAGCTGCTGATCAACGTCCTGCCCGCTTAGACCGCCTCGGTCAGGGCGTCGAACTCGGCGTCGGTCAGCTCGATGTCCGCCGCCGCGACGTTGTCCTCGAGGTGCGCGACCGACGACGTCCCGGGGATCGGCAGCACCACCGGCGACCGCTTGAGCAGCCACGCCAGCGCGAGCTGCGACGGCGTCGCCTGGTGCTCCTTCGCCAGCGTGCCCAGCGGGCTGTCCTCGCCGGCCAGCGCGCCCGTGGCCAGCGGGAACCACGGGATGAACGCGATGCCGTGCGCGGCCGCGTGCTCCAGCAGCGGCTCGGCGTCGCGCTTGGCCAGGTTGAACAGGTTCTGCACCGAAACGATCTCGGCCGTCTTCTGCGCCTCCTGCAGGTCGGCCACGCTCACCTCGGACAGGCCGATGTGCCGGATCTTGCCTTCCTCCTGGAGCTTCTTCAGCTCGCCGACCTGCTCGGCCACCGGCACCTTCGGGTCGATCCGGTGCAGCTGCAGCAGGTCGATCCGCTCGAGGCCGAGGTTCCGCAGGCTCAGCTCGACCTGCTGGCGCAGGTACTCGGGGCGGCCGACCGGGACCCACTGGTTCGGGCCCTGCCGGGTGAAGCCGGCCTTCGTCGCGATGACGAGGTCGTCGGTGTACGGGTGCAGCGCCTTCTTGATGAGCAGGTCGGCGACGAACGGGCCGTAGGCGTCGGCCGTGTCGATCAGGTTCACGCCCAGCTCGACGGCGCGCCGCAGCACCCGGACCGCTTCCTCGGGGTCCTTCGGGTCACCCCAGACACCGGGGCCGGTGAGCTGCATGGTGCCGTAGCCGAGGCGGTGCACCGGCAGGTCGCCGCCGAGGGTGAAGGTGCCGGAGTTCTTCGCGCTCATTCTTCTCCTGACGTCGTCCGCGGGTCCCCTCTCCGGTGCCAACCCGGCGGCCCCGCGGACGATTCCCGTTCAGGAGTTGCGCGGGAAGCCCAGGTTGACCCCGGCGTGCGAGCGGTCCGGCCAGCGCGACGTCACGACCTTCGTCCGGGTGAAGAAGTGGAAGCCCTCCGGCCCGTACGCGTGGCTGTCGCCGAACAGCGAGTCCTTCCAGCCGCCGAAGGAGTAGTAGCCGACCGGGACGGGGATCGGGACGTTGACCCCGACCATGCCGACCTCGACCTCGTTCTGGAACCGCCGGGCCGCCGCGCCGTCGCCGGTGAAGATCGCCACGCCGTTGCCGTACGGGTTGGCGTTGATCAGGTCCAGCGCGTCGTCGTAGGACGCGCTGCGCGCCACCGACAGCACCGGGCCGAAGATTTCGTCGGTGTAGATGGACATTTCGGGGCGGACGTGGTCGAACAGCGTCGGGCCGAGCCAGAAGCCGTCGCCGTCGACCTCGATGCCGCGGCCGTCCACGACGAGCGACGCGCCCGACTCGACACCGGCGTCCACATAGGACGCCACCCGCGCGTGGTGCGCCTTGGTGACGAGCGGGCCCATCTCCGACTCGGGGTCCCGGCCGTCGCCGACGCGCAGGCGCGCCATCCGCTCGCTGATCTTGCGCACCAGTTCGTCGCCGACCGGGTCGACGGCCACGACCACCGACACCGCCATACAGCGCTCCCCCGCCGAGCCGAACCCGGCCGACACCGCGGCGTCCGCGGCGAGGTCGAGGTCCGCGTCGGGCAGCACGACCATGTGGTTCTTCGCCCCGCCGAGGGCCTGGACGCGCTTGCCGTGCCGGGTGCCGGTTTCGTAGACGTACCGCGCGATCGGCGTCGACCCGACGAACGAGATCGCCTTGACGTCCTCGTGTTCGAGGAGCCCGTCCACCGCCACCTTGTCGCCGTGCAGCACGTTGAGCGCGCCCGCGGGCAGCCCGGCCTCGGCCAGCAGCTCGGCGATGAACACCGCGGCCGACGGGTCCTTCTCGCTCGGCTTGAGCACGACGGTGTTGCCGCACGCCAGGGCGTTGGGCACGAACCAGAGCGGCACCATGGCCGGGAAGTTGAACGGCGAGATCACGCCGACCACGCCGAGCGGCTGCGCGATCGAGTAGACGTCGACGCCGGTCGAGGCGTTCTCGCTGAAGCCGCCCTTGAGCAGCTGCGCGGCGCCGCAGGCGTACTCGACGTTCTCGATCGCGCGCGCGACCTCGCCCGCCGCGTCGGACTCGACCTTGCCGTGCTCGCTCGTGACGATCTTCGCCAGCTCGTGCTTGCGCGCGGAGAGCAGCTCGCGGAAGGCGAACAGCACCCGCGTCCGGCCGGCCAGCGACGTCCCGCGCCAGCCCGGCAGCGCCGCTTTGGCCGCGGCGACGGCGGCCTCGACCTCGGCGTCGCCCGCGAAGTCGACGTGCGCGCGGACCTGCCCGGTCGCGGGGTCGAACACCTCGCCGGAGCGCCCGGCGGTCCCGGTGAACGGCTTGCCGTCGATCCAGTGGCTGATGCGGTCGGTCACGGCAGGCGCTCCTTCGCTCGGGGACGTCCTCCCGAGTCTCGGGGCGGGCGCCACGCCAACGCCATCGGCAACGTGTACGTCAGTTGACTCCCGGCCGTACAGTCTGTCCCTGCCGATCAGACCGCGAGGAGCCATGTACCCGACCGTCGCCGAGGTGCTCGCGCTGCCGGTGCTGCGCCAGGGCCGCCCGCACGTCGTCGCCGGCACGGCCGGGCTCGACGCCCCGGTGCGCTGGGCGCACGTCGCCGAGGTCGCCGACATCGCGCACCTGCTGCGCGGCGGCGAACTCGTGCTGACGACCGGCGTCGCGCTGCCCGACGACGGCCCGGCGCTGGCCCGCTACGTCGCCGACCTGGCCGGGGTCGGCGCCGCCGGCCTGGTGATCGAGCTGGTCCGGCACTGGAACGACAAGCTGCCGGCCGCCCTGGTCGAGGCCGCGGAGAAGCACGGGCTGCCGCTGGTGACGCTGTCGCGGGAGACGCGGTACGTGAGCGTCACCGAGGCGGTGAACGGCCAGATCGTCGACGCCCAGGTCGCCGAGCTGCGCGCCGCCGAACGCGTGCACGAGACGTTCACCGCGCTCACGGTCGCGGGCGCCGAGCCCGGCGTCGTCCTCGGCGAGGTCGCGCGGCTGACCGAGCAGCCGGTGGTGCTGGAGACCCTTTCGCACGAGGTGCTCGCCTACGACGCGGCCGGCACCGATCCGGCGGAGCTGCTCACCGGCTGGCCCGCCCGGTCGCGGGTGGTCCAGCTCGGCGAGCGGACCGGCTACCACCCGGCGTCCGGCTGGCTGGTGACGGTGGTCGGCGCCCGCGGGCACGACTGGGGCCGGCTCGTCGTGGTGTGCGCCGACCCGCCGCCGCACCGCCACCGCGTGGTCGCCGAGCGGGCCGCGTCCGCGCTGGCCGTGCACCGGCTCGTCGCGAAGGACACCGACGGCCTCGAGCGGCAGGCGCACCGCGCCGTCCTGACCGAGCTGCTCGCGTCGCCCGCGCCGTCGGCGGAGCTGCTGGCGCGAGCTTCGGCGCTGGCCGTGCCGCTGACCGGGCGGCAGCTGGTCGGGCTGGCGGCGCGGCCCCGGCTGACCGGCACCCGGCCCGCGCTGTCCACGCCGCCGGTGCTGCGCGAACTGGCCGAGGCGACGGTCCTGGCGGCGCGCCGCGCGAAGGTGTCGGCACTGGTCGCGACGGACGACCTGGGCGTGCGGGCGCTGATCGCGCTGTCGCCGGAGGCGAACGCCGACGCGGTGCTGCACCGGCTGGCCACCGACGTCCACGAGGCCCGCGGCAGCGCGCCGGGTGTGCTGGCCGTCGGCACGACGGTGCTCTCCCCGGCCGAAGCGGGCCGGACGCTGCTGGAGGCCGGCCAGGTCGCGGCGGCGGCGCTCGGGACGGGCGACACGCGCGTGCTGCACCGGCTTTCCGACGTCCGCCTGCGCGGCCTGCTGCACCTGCTCTCGGGCGACGAGCGCGTGACGGCGTTCGCGCACCGGGAACTGGGCCCGCTGCTCCAGCGGGACGCGGCGTCCGGCAGCCGGCTCGTGCAGGCCCTGCGGCACTACTGCGAGCAGGGCGGCAACAAGTCCGCGGCGGCCGCGGCGGCGCACACCTCGCGGACGGCGTACTACCAGCAGCTCGCCCGGATCGAGCAGGTGCTGGGCGTCCGGCTGGAGGACCCGGAGTCGATGCTCTCGCTCTACGTCGCGCTGCTGGCGGGGGACCTCACCCGGACGAGCGAAGAAGAGTCACCCGGACGAGGAGCACAGTGATCGGTCCCGGGCTGCCGATGGAACCGATATGGCCATCCTTCCCTTCGCAGCCTGCCTGATGAGCTTGAGCTGCCTCGCGCCCGCGCACCCGCCGGCGTCGACGTTGCAGCTCACCAGCCACGACACCGCGAACCGCGTCAGCTCGGTGGTGCTCACGTGCGACCCGACCGGCGGCACGCACCCCAAGCGCGACAAGGCGTGCTCGGTGCTCTCCAGCGCCGGCGGCGACTTCTCGAAGATCAACGCCCGGCACCAGATGTGCACGCTGATCTACGCCCCGGTGGACGTCACGGTGGTCGGCAGCTGGCGCGGAAAGCCGGTGTCGTACCAGACGACGTTCCCGAACCGCTGCGCGGCGGACCGCGACTCGGACGACGTCTTCGCGTTCTGACGCGGGCGTGCCCGGCGCGCGGAAGCCGCCGGGCCGCCCCCACGACGGTCCGGTGGCTTCCGCGCAACTCTCTTAACCACGCAAGACCGGGGCGCCCGGTTCAGCCGCAGCGGCCGAGAGGCACGTCACGTGCCGCGGCGCGGCTGAGGTTCCAGGCGGGCCAGCCGTCGGGGGTGTCGCCGGCGAGGACTTCGCGCAGCACGCACGTCCGCAACGGCTCGGGCAACCGGGCCGACACGACCGGGACGACGTCGGCCGAAAAACCCGCGAGATACCGGTGGTCGAGCGGTTTCCCGGCGGCCGCGCGGTCGAGGTTGGCGTCGGCGATCAGGCGTTCCGGGTCGAGGACGGCGAGCACCAGCAGCGCCCCGGCGGCGGCCCCGATCGCGGCGCGCGGCAGCCACGTCGAGCGGAGCTTGACCAGCGAGACCAGCACCAGGACGAACACGGCGCCGAACCAGAGTTCGCAGACCTCGACGAGCAGCCGCAGGACGGTGAAGCCGTAGGCCTCCTGGTAGGTCCACATGCGACTCAACGCCGACCCGACGAGCACCAGGCTCAACGCGCTCAAGGCGCCCAGCAGGACCCGCTGCCGAAGCCGGTCGGCCCTGGTCGCGTTCGGCGCCCAGCGCAAGGCCGCGGCGACGATGGCGAGCGTCAGGACCGTGACGGCGCACAGCTGCCAGAAGCCGCTGCGGGCGTACTCGGCCGACGTCAGGCCGCTGGTGCGCAGGACGTATCCGGTCCCGCCGAACAGCACGACCAGCCGCACGCCGACGAACACGCTGAAGAGCAGCACGAGGACGCCGAGCGGGACCGTCCACTCCAGACCGTTCTTCGTCCGGTGAGGACGGTCCGCCGTCGCGCGGTGCGGTGGGGCGGCCAGGAAGTAGCAGGCCCCGGCGACGACCGACGTGACGACCGCGAAGACACCACACCACCGGACGAGCACGTCGACGCCGAGATCCGGGATCACGGCGCTGACGACGGCGGCGAAGGCGGCATCGGCACTGGCGAGCAGCGGAACGAAGACGGCCACGAGCACGGCGGCGGCCAGCACGGCGAGCGCGATCCGCCGGGCGACGCCGTCGCGGCGGGCGGCGAACCGTCCCACGCCGCGGCCCGCCCACGGAATGGCGCGCACGGCCTCGAGGGGAACGGCGAGCATGTCGTAGAGGACGGAGTTGACGGTCCGCGCCCCGACGACGGCCAGCGACCCGGTGACCACGGCGGCGAGCGCGCAGAGGACGAACAACCACCCCGACGCCCGCACGGCGCCCATCCCGAGAAGGGCGAGGGTGAGGGCGGCCCAGCCGGCATTGCCCCAGGTGAAGCCGGTTTCCCCCGCGGGTCTCGACCGCCGGTCGGCGACGAAGACGGCTGCGGCAGCGGCGAGTCCGGCGAGCAGCCAGCCGATCCCGGGCCGGTCGACGGGCAGGACGAGAGCGGCGGCAATCCCGGCGAGGACGGCCGCGGGAAGGACGGCGGGTGGGAGCGGAACGACGGCCGACTTGGGCGGCGGGACCGGCAGGGAGAGGACCGGAACAGCGGGCCGCTCGGCGACCGCCACACCACCGGGACCCGGCCCTGCAACAGCCCCGCCCACCGAACCACCGGCTGTTCGCTCGGCGGCGCCGACCGCACTCGCCGAACCTCGCCCCGCCGCCCCGCCAGCCACCCGGTCGGCAACCCCGTCCGCTCGGGCCGCACTCGCCGGTTCTCGCCCCGCCGCCCCGCCAGCCACCCGGTCGGCAGCCCCGCCCGCTCGGGCCGCACTCGCCGGTTCTCGCCCCGCCGCCCCGCCCGCTCGCGCCGCACTCGCCGGTTCTCGCCCCGCCGCCCCGCCCGCTCGCGCCGCACTCGCCGGTTCTCGCCCCGCCGCCCCGCCAACTCGCCCGGCAGCCGCATCCGCTCGAGCCGCACTCGCCGGTTCTCGCCCCGCCGCCCCGCCAGCCACCCGGTCGGCAGCCCCGTCCGCTCGGGCCGCACCTCGCCCCGCCGCCCCGGGTGCGCCACCCGCAGCCTCGTCTGCCGGGACACCCGCGGCCACCTGCCGCTTCCCCCGTGGCACGCGGTCTCCCGCGCCGGAGCCGCCCGTTCTGTTCTTCGGCATCTCGCCCGCTTCCTTCCGTGCCTCACCCACCGGGCAACACACGAGTCGATGTTCGCTTTTGCGAATGCGCGGCGCGAGGCCCGCCGCCGCGGTCTTCGGACAACTTCAGCTCGTCGGCAACGTCACCCGGATCCGGCTGCCCACTCCGGTGGCCGGTTCGACCACCCCGATCGTTCCGCCGTGCAGTTCCACCGCCCACCGGGCGATCGCCAGCCCGAGGCCCGTTCCGCCACCGGACGGACGCTCGCCCCGGGTGAACCGCTCGAACACCCGCTCGCGGTCGGCTGGGGCGATCCCGGGCCCCTCGTCGCAGACGTCGATGCGGACCTCGCCCGGCCGGACCTCCGCGAGGACCCGGACCGAGCCGCCCGCCGGGCCGTGGCGGGCCGCGTTCTCCAGCAGGTTGGCCACCACCTGGAACAGCCGGCCGCGGTCCGCCGTCACCACGGCGTCGGGCGGCGAAACCGACACCGAGAACGTCACCCCGCGCACCAGCGCCGCTTCGGAGACCGCCGAGGAAAGCAATGACGCCAACGGAAAGGAAGTCCTGTGCAGCGGGATCGCCCCCGCGTCGAGCCGGGACAGGTCCAGGAGCTCGTCCACCAGCGTCGCCAGGCGCTCGGTCTGCTGCAGCGCCGTCTTCAACGTCGCGGGATCGGCGTCCTCGACGCCGTCCACCAGGTTCTCCAGCACGCCGTTCAGCGCCGTGATCGGTGTGCGCAGCTCGTGGGAGACGTTCGCGACCAGCTCGCGACGCTGCCGGTCCGCGTCGCCGAGGTCGGCGGCCATCTGGTTGAACGCCCGGGCCAGCGAGCCCACTTCGTCGCGGGTCGTCGCGCGGATCCGGCGGGTGTAGTCGCCCTTCGCCATCGCGCGGGCCGCCGCCGTCATCTCGCGCAGCGGGCGCGTCATCCCGTGGGCCAGCACCTGGGAGAGCACCAGCGCCAGGACCATCGCCGTGATCGTCGTCCGGGGTGGCAGCCAGCCGATCTGCCAGTTGAAGAACGCGAACGCGATGCCACCCGAGGCGACCATCAGGATGGCGAGTTTGAGCTTGATCGACCGGATCCGGTCGAGGGGCCGCGGCACGAGGTTCACGATCCCGCCTCCAGTGCGTAGCCGACTCCGTGCACGGTCCGGATCAGGTCGGCCCCGAGCTTCCGCCGCAGCGCCTTGATGTGGCTGTCGACCGCCCGGGTGCCCGCGGAAGTGCCGTGGACGTCCCAGTCCCACACCTCCGACAGCAGCCGTTCCCGCGGTTGCACCGCCCGCGGCCGCCGCGCGAAGTGCACCAGGAGGTCGAACTCGATCGGCGTCAGCTGCGCCGCGACCCCGGCCCGGGCGACGCGCCGCTGGTCGACGTCGATCTCGAGGTCGCCGAGCACGATCCGGGTGCCCGGGACCGCGGCCGAGCGGTCGACCCGCCGCAGCAGCGCGTGCACCCGCGCGGTCAGCACCCGCATCGAGAACGGCTTCGTCAGGTAGTCGTCGGCGCCGACGCCCAGGCCGACCAGCAGGTCCGTCTCGTCGGCGCGCGCGGTCAGCATGAGCACCGGCACCGGCCGCCGCCCCTGGATGCGGCGGCAGACCTCCAGGCCGTCGAACCCCGGGATCATCACGTCCAGCACCACGAGATCCGGCTCGAAAGCGCTGTCCGCTTCGACGGCGGCCGGCCCGTCGTGGGCGACCTCCACGCTGAACCCTTCGGCCCGCAGCCGGGCCGCGATCGACGCGGCGATCGTGACGTCGTCCTCGACGACCAGCACGCGCCGCCCACCCAGTTCCATGGCCACGACCCTATGCACCCCCGGTGGAGACGGTTCGCGTGAAGTGTGGAGATCCTGTGGAGACGTTTCACCCGCTTTGCCGGTTGATGACGGGGAGATGTGTGACACAGGTCATGCACTCCGGCGCCCGTTCGCGCAATCGACAGACTGCACTCCTGATCAGCGAAGAGTGAACAGACTGCCGTTGCCCTCGTCACAACCGGACGCGCAGGATTCCGCAATGGCGCCGACACCCGCAGACCAGCGCGTGCACGACGACGGCCGGGTCGAACTGGACCCCGCCGACGTCGGGTCTCTCGAAGGCAGCCGGTTCTTCAACTCCGAACTGGCACCCGTTCCCGTCGAAAAACGGACCTGGACCACTTACAACTACTTCGCGCTCTGGATGGGGATGGCGCACAACATCCCCAGCTACGCCCTGGCCGCGTCGCTGATCGCGCTCGGCATGAACTGGGTGCAGGCGCTGATCACGATCACCATCGGCAACATCGTCGTGCTCGCGCCGATGCTGCTCAACAGCCACGCCGGCACGAAGTACGGCATCCCGTTCCCGGTGTTCGCCCGCGCGTTCTACGGCCTGCGCGGCGCCAACCTGGCCGCGCTGCTGCGGGCGTTCATCGCGTGCGGCTGGTTCGGCATCCAGACCTGGGTCGGCGGCGAAGCGATCTACGTCATCCTGGGCCGGCTGCTCGGCTCGTGGTGGCGCGACTCGCCGGTGGTCGCCGGCCAGCACTGGACACTGTGGCTGTCCTTCGTGGTCTTCTGGATCGGTCAGATGCTCATCATCTGGCGCGGCATGGAGGCGGTCCGCCGGTTCGAGAACTGGACGGCGCCGCTGGTGTCGGTCGGCTTCCTCATCCTGCTCGGCTACGTGCTGGTCAAGGCGGGCGGGCTCGGCCCGATCCTGTCCGACGGCGGCAAGCTCGGCTGGGGCCCGGACTTCTGGAAGGTGTTCGCGCCGTCGCTGATGGCGATGATCGCGTTCTGGTCGACGCTCTCGCTGAACATGCCGGACTTCACCCGCTTCGGCGGCAGCCAGCGCAAGCAGGTCCGCGGCCAGATCCTCGGCCTGCCGACGACCATGACGTTCATCGCGATCGTGGCCATCCTGACGACGTCGGGCGGGCACGTGCTCTACGGCGAGGACATCTGGGACCCGGCGCAGCTGGCGGACAAGTTCTCCAGCCCGGTCGTGGTCGTCGTCGCCCTGATCGCGCTCGTGCTGGCGACGATTTCGGCGAACCTCGCGGCCAACGTCGTCAGCCCGTCCTACGACTTCTCGAACGCCTTCCCGAAGAAGATCACGTTCGCGGTCGGCGGCGGCATCACCGGCGTCATCGGCATCCTGATCCAGCCGTGGCGGCTCTACTCCGACCCGAGCATCTACATCTTCGCGTGGCTCGGCTTCTACGGCGGCCTGCTCGGCGCCGTCGCGGGCGTGCTCGTCGCCGGGTACTGGGTGATCGCCCGCACCAAGCTGAAGCTGAAGGACCTCTACACACCCGATGGGGTGTATTGGTTCAGCGGCGGCTGGAACTGGCGCGCGCTGGTCGCCACGCTGGTGGGAGCCGTGCTGGCCGTCGGCGGCGCCTACGGCGGGCCGTTCCCCGACGGCGGCCTGATCCCGTTCCTCAAGCCCCTTTACGACTACAACTGGGTGGTCGGCTTCGTCGGCGCGTTCGTCGTCTTCGCCGCCCTGTCGGTATCCGCTAACAAGGAGGAAGCAAGTGAGCGTCGTCCGAGCCGGATTGATCCAGCAGCGGTGGACGGGTGACAAGGAGTCCATGATCAAGGCGGCGGTCGACCACATCGCCACCGCCGCCTCGCAGGGCGCCCAGGTCGTCTGCCTGCAGGAGCTGTTCTACGGGCCGTACTTCTGCCAGGTGCAGGACACCGAGTTCTACTCCTACACCGAAGGCATCCCGGACGGCCCGACGACCCAGCTCATGCAGGAGGTCGCCGAGCGCCACGGCGTGGTGCTCGTCGTGCCGATGTACGAGGTCGAGCAGCCCGGCGTCTACTACAACACCGCCGCGGTGATCGACGCCGACGGCACCTACCTCGGCAAGCACCGCAAGAACCACATCCCGCAGGTCAAGGGCTTCTGGGAGAAGTTCTACTTCCGGCCCGGCAACCTGGGCTACCCGGTGTTCGACACCGCCGTGGGCCGCATCGGCGTCTACATCTGCTACGAGCGGCACTTCCCCGAGGGCTGGCGGGCGCTCGGCCTGGCCGGGGCGAAGATCGTGTTCAACCCGTCGGCGACCAGCCGCGGGCTGTCGCAGTACCTGTGGCGGCTGGAGCAGCCGGCGGCCGCGGTGGCCAACGAGTACTTCGTCGGCGCGATCAACCGCGTCGGGGTGGAACCGCTGGGCGAGAACGACTTCTACGGCCAGACGTACTTCGCCGACCCGCGCGGGCAGCTGATCGGCGACGCCGCGTCCGACACCGAGGACGAGGTGGTGGTGCGCGACCTCGACATGGCGCAGCTCGACGAGGTCCGGGACCTGTGGGCGTTCTACCGCGACCGCCGCCCGGACACCTACGGCCCGCTCACGGAGGCCTGATGACCACGCTCATCTCGGGCGGTCAGGTCGTCTCCCCGTCGGGCGCGCTGCTCGCGGACGTCCTCGTCGACGGCGAGACCATCGCCGCCGTCGGGGCGCCCGGGACGCTGACCGGCGACGAGACGATCGACGCAGGAGGCAAGTACGTGCTGCCCGGCGGCATCGACGCGCACACGCACATGGAGATGCCGTTCGGCGGGACGCACTCGGTCGACACGTTCTCGACCGGCACCACGGCGGCGGCCTGGGGCGGCACCACGACGATCATCGACTTCGCCGTCCAGGCCAAGGGCACGTCCCTGCTGTCCACACTGGACAAGTGGCACGCCAAGGCGGACGGCAACTGCGCGATCGACTACGGCTTCCACATGATCGTCAGCGACGTCAACGACCAGTCGCTGAAGGAGATGGAAGCCTGCGTCGACGGCGGCGTCGGCAGCTTCAAGATGTTCATGGCCTACCCGGGCGTGTTCTACTCCACCGACGGCGAAATCCTGCTGGCCATGCAGAAGGCGCGCGAGATCGGCGCGACGATCATGATGCACGCCGAGAACGGCATCGCGATCGACCAGCTGGCCGCGCAGGCGTTCGAGGCCGGGAACATCGACCCGGTGCAGCACGGGTACACGCGTCCACCCGAGCTGGAGGGCGAAGCGACATCGCGGGCGATCCAGCTCGCGAAGGTGACCGGCTCACCGCTGTACATCGTGCACCTCTCGGCGTCGCAAGCGCTTGCGGCGGTCGCGGAGGCACGCAACGACGGTCAGAACGTCTTCGCCGAGACGTGCCCGCAGTACCTGTACCTGTCCATTGAGGACCTGGCGAAACCGGATTTCGAGGGCGCCAAGTACGTCGCCTCCCCGCCGCTGCGGGAGAAGTCGCACCAGGCCGACCTGTGGCGGGGGCTGCGGACGAACGACCTGTCCGTGGTGTCCACCGACCACTGCCCGTTCTGCTTCAAGGACCAGAAAGAGCTGGGGCGCGGCGACTTCCGGGCCATCCCGAACGGCATGCCGGGCGTGGAGCACCGGATGGACCTGCTGCACCAGGGCGTCGTCGCGGGCGAGCTGACGCTCGGGCGCTGGGTCGAGACGTGCTCGGCGACGCCGGCGCGGATGTTCGGGCTGTACCCGCGCAAGGGTGTCATCGCGGCGGGTTCGGACGCGGACATCGTGATCTACGACCCGGCGGCGACGCAGACCCTGTCCGCCGAAACGCACCACATGAACGTGGACTACTCGGCGTACGAAGGGTTCGAGCTGACCGGCCGCGTGCACACCGTGCTGTCGCGGGGACGCGTGGTCGTCTCCCCGGACGGGTTCACCGGGTCGACGTCGCACGGCAAGTTCCTGTCCCGTGAGCTGAACCAGTACCTGAACTGAGGTAGTCATGGACTTCGGGATCGTGCTGCAGACGGACCCGCCCGCGCGGGACGTCGTGCGGCTGATGAAGGACGCCGAGGACGCCGGGTTCCGCTACGGCTGGACGTTCGACTCCTGCGTGCTGTGGCAGGAGCCGTTCGTCATCTACTCGGCGATCCTGGCGGCGACGTCGTCGCTGGTCGTCGGGCCGATGGTGACCAGCCCGGGCACGCGGGACTGGTCGGTGATGGCCTCGACGTTCGCCACGCTCAACGACATGTACGGCAACCGGACGGTCTGCGGCATCGGCCGCGGCGACTCCGCGCACCGGGTCGTGGGCAAGCCACCGTCCACTTTGGCCACCGTCCGCGACTGCATGCGCGTGGTCAAGGACCTCGCCGAAGGCCGCGCGGTGGAAATGAACGAGACGACCGTGCGGATCCCGTGGATCCGCAACGGCCGCCTGGAGATGTGGATGGCCGGGTACGGGCCGAAAGCGCTGAAGACGGTCGGCGAGCACGCCGACGGCTTCATCCTGCAGTGCGCGGACCCGGCGATCGCGCGCTGGACGATCGGCGCGGTGCGCGACGCCGCCCGCGCGGCCGGCCGTGACCCGGGCGGCATCACGATCTGCGTCGCGGCCCCGGCGTACGTCGGCGACGACCTGCCGCACCAGCGCGAACAGCTGCGCTGGTTCGGCGGGATGGTCGGCAACCACGTCGCGGACCTGGTCGCGCGCTACGGCTCGACGGGCGCGGTGCCGCGAGAGCTGACGGACTACATCCGCGAGCGGGAGGGCTACGACTACAGCCACCACGGCAAGGCGGGCAACCCGTCGACGGAGTTCGTGCCGGACGAGATCGTCGACCGGTTCTGCCTCCTGGGCCCGGCGTCGTCCCACGTCGAACGGCTGCAGGAACTGGCGGAGCTGGGCGTCGACCAGTTCTCGCTGTACCTGATGCACGACGACCGCGAGGCGACGCTGGCGTCGTACGGGGCGCAGATCATCCCGAAGCTCACCGCGTAGGGCTCGCCCTACTCCGCTTCCGGGGGTGCGCACCAGCGCGCCCCCGGTCCCGGTGACGGGACGATCGGGGCCATGAACGCTCCGAAACTCCGCGCCGCGCTGGCTTTGGGGGCCGCCGCGCTCGCCGTGGGCGCACTCGCGCCCGCGGCCGCGGCGAGCCCGGCCGGAATCGTCTGGGAAGCCGCGTGCGCCGCCGGATACCAATGCGGCCACCTCGACGTCCCGCTGTCCTATCAGGACCCTTCGCTGGGAACCGTGTCCATCGCCGTCGGCCGGCTCCCGGCCACCGACCAGGCCCGCAAACTGGGCACCGTCTTCTACAACCCCGGCGGGCCGGGCTCGTCCGGCCGCTTCGCGCCCGCGTTGACGCCTTTCCTGCACGAGCACTACGACATCGTCGGGGTCGACCCGCGCGGTGTCGGCGCCAGCTCGAAGATCCACTGTTTCACCGATCCTTCGCAGCTCGAGGTGCTCCAGCGGGCGCTCGGCACGTTCCCGCTGACCCGCGACGCCGAGCAGCGGCAGATCGCGGACACCCGCACGGTCACCGATCTCTGCGAGCGGAACGCGGGTCCCCTGGCCAACCACCTGTCGACCGGCACGATCGCCCGCGACCTCGACCGGTTGCGGGCGGCGTTCGGCGAGCGGAAACTGCGCTTCTACGGGAAGTCGTACGGCACCTACCTCGGCGAGACCTACGCCAACCTGTTTCCCGGCCGGGTCGGAACGTTGGCGCTCGACGCCGTCGACGACCCGACGCGCTGGGCGACCGGCCCCGGTCCGATGAGCTACCGCCTGCGCGGTTACGAAGACGGCCCGCGGGCCGTACAGTCCTTTTTGGACGCCTGCGCGTCGCGCTGCGCCTTCGACTACGACACAATCCTCGACCGGCTCCAAACCGGACCCATCACGGTGACGGACACGACGGGCAAGCAGGTCGTCGTCACCTACCCGAGCGCGATCGCCACGATCCACAACTACCTGACCGACGCCCAGGCCGCGCCGCGGCTGGCGTCGTTCCTGCAGGCTCTGGCGGACCCAGCGGCACGCGCCCCGGCCTCGGCGGGCGGCCCGCCGGACGTCGACTCCCTGCTGGGTGGCGGCGCGACCCTCTGCTCGGACGCGGACAACCCGCGTGACCCGGCGGTGTGGTGGGACTACGCCCGGCGTGCCGACGAGGCCGGGCGCGGCTTCGGCCCGTACGACGTCTACAAGACGCTCCCGTGCGCGAGCTGGGACGTCTCGGACACCGGCCGCTACACCGGCCCGTGGAACCGCCCGACGGCGCCGATCCTTTTGCTGGCCAACCGAAAGGGCGACCTCGAGACGCCCTATGCGGGGGCGCGGCGCACGGAACGCCTGCTGGGCAACGCGCATCTGCTGAGCCTCGACACGTACGGCCACGGCTCGCGCGGCAAGAGCGCGTGTGTCGACGGCTGGCTCGACCGCTACTTCGCGACCGGCGCCGTCCCGGCGCCCGGCACGGTCTGCGCGCCGGACAAGGGCCCCTTCGACTGAAGGTAGGCCATCGCCGCGTCGGGGTCGCCCAGCCAGCTTTCGTAGCCGGCCGGGTCCTCGAAGAGGTGCGCGAACCGGTGCGCCACTTCGGGTACGCGCTGCGCGGCGTCCAAAGTGGCCAGGACGTGGGGCGGCGGCGGGGCCAGGAGGGCGTTGTTGAAGAGTGTGGCGTGCCGGGCGTGCTGCCAGTAGCGCGCGAAGGCGTCGTGCATGAACTCTTCGTCGAACGGCCGGTCGGCGCGCTCGACGATGGCTTCCTGGTACGCCCGGGCCGCGCGGGCGGCCATGTTGGCGCCCTGACCGCCGACCGGGTCGTTGGTCACCGCGGTGTCGCCCATCGCGAGGACCTTCGCCCCGGACGGCAGGGTGCCCACCGGGTGCCGCACGACCGGCGTGATCCGGCCGTGCAGCATCTCGGTGGGCGCCGCCGGGCGGGCGTCGTCGAGCAGCTTCGCCTGCCACGGGTAGTGCGCGCGCAGCAGGTTCCGCGCGGTCTCGTAGTGCTGGTCGACGTCGGTGACGTCGGTCCAGACGTCCATCGGGCCGCCGGGCAGGCCGAAGAACCCGATGCCGTGCACCGGGCCGTGCACGGAAAGCACCGGCAGCAGGAAGAACTCGCCGACCGGCGCCAGGCCGAACGTCAGGCCCGGCACCGCATCCAGCGTCCCCTCGACGTACAGCACGCCGATCGCGCGCTGGGGCTCGCGGTACGGCGAACGTTCGTCGTCGCGCGGGAACAGCGCGTCGAACTGCGGACCGCGGCCGGCCGCCACGATGAGCAGGTCGCATTCCCGGGCACACTCGTCGAGGACGTCCGGCGTGACACGGCCGATGCGCATGTCACCACCGAGGCGCTCGAACTCCGCCATCCAGCCGGAAACCTTGACGCGCTGGTCGACCGACCGCGCGGGCCGGTCGAGCCCGACGCGCCAGGAAATCGCGGGCTCGGCACCATTGCCCGCGGCCGCGAACGCGACTTCGCGGATGGGCGGCGCGTCCCAGAAGTCGATGCCCAGCTCGTGTTCCCGCTGCAGGGCGGGAGCGAAGACGCATTGGTTGGAGACGAGCCGGCCGGCACGCACGTCTTCCGCGGTGCGTTCGGCGAACACCGTCACGGCATAGCCCGATTGGCGTAAACCAATGGCCAGGACCAGCCCGGCTTGCCCCGCTCCGACGATCCCGATCCGCCGCATGGCCGCCCCTCCCCCGAAAGCCCTTGCCTGCCAACGTACTCGTTCTGCCGAAAACCGCCCTGCCCGAAGGGGCGGCCGCTAGGGTGGCGCGGTGACGCAGCCGCCGACGGGATACGACCGCACGATCCGCCTCCGCGACAACCGGTGGGTGCGCGTCCGGCCGCTCACCCCGGCGGACGCGCCCGAGCTGGGCGAAGCCATCCGCACCGCGGACCCGGAGACGTTGCGGCGCCGCTTCTGCGGCTCGGCCCCGAGGGTGACACCCCGGCTGCTGGAGCGGCTGACGGTGCTGGACTACCAGCGCCGGTTCGCCCTGGTGGCGCGCTGCCTCGAAGGCCCGGGCGTGGCGGTCGCCCGGTACGAGGCCACGAGCAGGCGGGTGGCGGAGATCGCGGTGGCGGTCGCGCCCGCGTGGCGCCGGGTCGGGCTGGCGACGGCGCTGCTGCACATGCTCGGGCTGGCGGCGCTGGAGCGCGGCTTCGACCGCTTCACGGCGGTGTACTTCGCCGACAACAAGCCGGTGGCGGAGCTGCTCGACTGGGCGGGCGGGAAGCACGTGATCGCGGACGGTCTCGCGGAGGCCGAGGTCCGGCTGCCCCGCTGAGTCAGCGCGCGGTGAGGTTGTCGATCATCAGGCCGAGCATGAAGTCGAACCGCTCGTGCGCGGTGCCGGACGTCAGTTCGGCCGCGTGGCGCCGGGTGTTCGGGAAGCGGTCGGCGGGCAGGGCCTTGAACCGCTCGACGAGCTCGTCGCGGCTGAGGACCCAGTCTCCGTCGTGGTGCTGCTCGACGAGCGAGCGCTCGAGGGCGTACGCGCTGACGTAGAGGGTGAGGCCGTCGCGCACCCACGCGGCGGTCCACGGTTCGACGCCCCCGGCGAGCAGGATCGCCAGGATCCCCTCGCCGACGCGCAACGTCTCGAGGTGGGTCGGCACCATGGCCAGCGCGGCCCGCGGGATGCCCGGGTACTTCAGGTACTGGTCGCGGATCCGCGCGTAGACGCCGATCAGCTGCGCGCGCCACGAAGCCGGGTCGGGCTCGGGCAGTTCGACCTCGGCGAAGAGCCGGCCGATGAGCAGGTCGTCGAGGTCCTCCTTGTTGACGATGTGCGCGTACAGCGACGAGGGCCCACTGCCGAGCACGGCCGCGACCCGGCGGATCGTCAGCGCGTCATAGCCCTCGGTGGCGATGACCTGCAGCGCGGCGTCGGTGATCCGCTCGGCCGTGATGGGCGTCTTCCGCGGCACGGGCGCGGCGTCCGGGTGCGGCTGGGCGTGCCGAGCCGCGCGGCGCTGCTTCGGGTCGAGGGGCATGTCGGTCACTATACGGAACTTAGTTCGAGCGAAGGAACTTAGTTCGCAGCGACACCCCTCAGTCCACCAGCGCCTGGTAGACCAGCTGCCGCAGCTGGGAGCGCAGCCGGTAGGTGCTCGACGGCAGCAGCTGCGTGTAGAAGCCGACCGTCAGGTCCTCGTCGGGGTCCACCCAGAACGCCGTCGAAGCCGCGCCGCCCCAGGCGAACTCTCCCGCCGACGACAGGGTTCGGGCCTTCACCGGGTCTTCCAGCACCGAGAAGCCCAGGCCGAACCCGTGCCCGTGGAACGGCATCTCGGCGAACAGCGGGCGGCCGAACTCCTCGAGGTCCACGTGACCGGGCAGGTGGTTGCTGGCCATCAGGGAAACCGTCCGCGGGGACAACAGCCGCACGTCCTCGAACGAGCCGCCGCGCAGCAGCATTTCCGTGAAGCGCCAGTAGTCCGAAGCGGACGACACCAGGCCGCCACCGCCGGACAGGCAGTCGGGACGGGAGGTGCCCAAGCGGCCGAAGGCTTCGTTTCGGACGGCCCGGCCCGTCGCGGGATCCGGGACGTACAACGCCGCCAAGCGCGAGGGGGACGCCGCCACGAACCCCGTCTCCGTCATGCCCAGCGGGCCGAAGATGCGGGAGGAGAAGAACTCGTCCAGGGCCAGCCCGGACACGACCTCGACCAGCCGCCCGAGGACGTCCGTCGCCACCGAGTAGTTCCACTCCGAGCCCGGCTGGAACACCAGCGGCAGCGCCGCCCACTGCTCGGAGCACGCGGCCAGGTCCGCGCCCGGCGGCGTGCCCCACTCGAAGCCCGCCGCGCGGTAGATCGCGTCCACCGGGTGCCCGTGGTGGAAGCCGTAGGTCAGGCCCGCCGTGTGCGTCAGCAGGTGCCAGACGCGGATCGGCTCGGTGGCCGGCTCGGTCAGGGGACGAAGCGCCGACCCCTTGACGTACACCCGCGGCGACGCGAACTCCGGCAGCCAGCGCGAGATCGGGTCGTCCAGCTCCAGCAGGCCCTCTTCGGCGAGCATCATCGCCGCGACCGACGTGACCGGCTTCGACATCGAGAAGATCCGCCACAGCGTGTCGGTCTCGACCGGCGTGCCCGCCTCGACGTCGCTGTACCCGCCACTGCCGACGTGCACGATCCGACCGTGCCGGCTCACCACCGCGAGCCAGCCGGGCAACCGTCCGTCCTCGACATAGCGGTCGAAATGGGTGTCGATCCGGGAAAGCCGCGCCGCGTCGAAGCCGGCTTCGGCCGGGTCGACGTCCACCTTGAGGTCCATGCCTGCGAGGTTACTTTTCGCGAGCCCGTTCGGCCGCTTTCTCCTCACGCCAGGCTTCGTCGTTCTTCCCGATGCGCCAGTACCCCGAGATGGACAGCAGCTCGCGCCGCACGCCGCGCTCGTCGAGCAGGTAGCGCCGCAGCTCGCGCACGAACCCGGCCTCGCCGTGGACGAACGCCTGGACGACGCCCGCGCGCCACGGCAGGGCCCGCACCGCCTCCGCGACGTCGCCGCCCGACGACCGGTGCAGCCACGTGATCTGCGCGTCCGCCTTCGTCACCAGGGCCTGCTCTTCGCCGGCGTTCTCGACCAGGATCACGGCGTGCGCCGGGACGCCCGCCGGGAGCGCTTCGAGGGACGCCGCGATGGCCGGCAACGCGCTTTCGTCGCCGGCCAGCAGGTGCCAGTCGGCCTCGGCGCCCGGCGCGTACGCGCCGCCGGGACCGGACAGCAGCAGCTCGTCGCCCGGCTGCGCGGACGCGGCCCACGGGCCGGCGATGCCTTCGTCGCCGTGGTGGACGAAATCGAAGGTCAGCTCGCCGGCCTGCGGGTCGAACGCCCGGACCGTGTAGGAGCGCATCCGCGGCCAGTGCTCACGCGGCAGCGTCGCGCGGCATTCCTGCACGTCGAACGGCTCCGGGTACTCGACGCCCGGCACCTTGAACAGCACCTTCACGTACGCGTCGGTGAACGCGTTGGGCGTGAAGCCGGCGATGCCCTCGCCGCCCGCGACGATCCGGATCATGTGCGAGGTGATCCGCTCGGTGCGCAGCACCCGCAGCCGCACCGCGGGACGCCCGGACCGCCGGGGTGCTTCAGCCATCGACAACTCCTCGCAAGAACTAAGGGTTACCTAAGCAACCGTACGCGCCCAGTCCGGTTCCTGGCCATCGGGCCGCCCCAGTTCTTCGAGCACCCGGGCAAATCCGGCGGCCGTCTTCGCACGGAACCCGAGGAAGAGCCGGTTGGCCAGCGGCACCCCCCATCGCCCCCGCGAAGCCGCGTTGACCACGCGATGTTCGACGCGCGCACCGGCCGGATCGGGCGTGACGCGGTATTCGCCGCGGTACCACCAGCCGCCCTGCACCGCGAGGAACCCCCGCTCGCGGTCGACGTCCATCCGCATCGGGTACGCGCCCCCGCTCAGCATGCGCCGCAGGCGGTCGAACACCTCGTCCGGCGGCCGCGCGACGACCCCCGACGCCTCCGCAAGCGCTTTCACCCGCGCGGGTCCGAGACGCGCGTGTTCTGGAACGCCGTGATCAGCCATTCGCCGCCTTCCTCGACGAGCACGAAGCCGACGGTGGACTCGCGACCTTCGTCGGTGGTGTCGGCGCCGCTGACCGACGAGCCACCGCCGGCGACGACCACGGCGACGTCCGGGCGGACGAACCGCACCTTCGCCGTCTCGCCGAGTCTGGCGGTCAGCTTCGAGCCCTTGAGCGGCCCTTCGAACAGCGCGCGGTGCGAACTTTCGATCGCTTCGCGGCCCGGGAAGTTCATCCCGAAGAACGTCACGTAGTCGGCGTCCTCGGTGAAGAGCCGGCCGTACGCGGTGGCGTCGCCGGCGTTCCAGGCCTCGGTGAGGCGGCCGAGCACGGCGCGGACGGCGGCATCGGCAGTGGTGGTGGTCATGGGATCCCCTTTCGCGAACGTCGTTCGTTCGACGAACACAGTTCTACTTACGAACAGCGTTCGCGTCAAGTACAGTGTTCGCGTGACCGTTCCCCCACCGCCGTGGCGCAGCGCCCCGCGCCGCCGAGCCGCGAAACCCGCGCTCTCCCAGGGCCTGATCGTGAAGAGGGCCCTGGAAATCCTGGCGAAGGAGGGGCTCGAGGCGGTGACCATGCGACGGGTCGCCCAGGCGCTGGAGACCGGGCCCGCGTCGCTCTACGCGCACGTGGCCAACAAGGACGAGCTGGCGGAGCTGATGCTCGACGCCGTGCTCGCGGAAGCCGTGCTGCCGGAACCGGACCCGGCGCGCTGGGACGAACAGGTCAAGGAACAGGTCCGCGACCAGATCCGGGTGATGGTCGCCCACCCCGGCATCGCGCGGGTCGCGTGGGACATCGCCGTGCCGGTCACGCCCAGCTCGCTGCGGCAGGGCGAAGCGATGCTGGCCTTGCTGCGCGCGGGCGGCCTCACGCTCAAGCAGGCGACTTTCGCGGGCGACGCGCTGGCGTTGTACGCCAAGGCGTACGCCTACGAAGCGAGCGGCTGGACCTGGGGCGACATCGACGAAGCCGAGACGGCGAAACGCGGCGAGCAGATGGTGGCGTACATGCGGTCGCTGCCGCCCGAGGCGTTCCCGAACATGCTGCACGTCGGCGAGTTCTTCTCCGCCGAGACGGCGCAGGAACGCCTCGAGTTCGCGCTCGAGACGTACCTGGCCGGCTTGAAGGTCCTCGCGGCGAAGAACTAGGGCCGCAGCACGATCTTGCCGCGCGTGTGCCGCTGCTCCAGGTCGCGGTAGGCCTCGCGGACCTCGTCCAGCGGGTAGACGCGCGCGACCGGGACCTCGAGCAATCCCTTGCCCACCAACAGGCTCAGCTCGCGCAGTACCTCGGCGGACGCCGCGGCCGCGTTGCCTTCGGCCTTCACGTTGTACTTCCGGGCTGCCTCGAAGTCGATGATCGTGTCGATGCGGCCGGGGTGGATGCCCAGGTGCAGCGCCAGATCCACGTAGCCGTCGCCGAACGTGTCGACGAACGCGTGCACGCCGTCCGGGGCGGCTTCCTTGATCCGCTCGAGGACGCCGTCGCCGTAGGCCACCGGGACCACGCCGAGCTCGCGCAGCCAGTCGTGGTTCGCGGGACCGGCCAGGCCGATCACCGTCGCGCCGGACAGCAGCGCCAGCTGCACGGCGAGCGACCCCACGCCGCCCGCGGCCCCCGAGACGACGACGGTCTCGCCCTCGCGCGGGCACACCGCGCGCACCGCGGCGTAGGCGGTGGTGCCGGCGACGAACAGCCCGCCGGCGACCTCCCACGAGACGCCGTCGGGCTTGGGCGTGAGGTCCGAGGCCGCCGCCACGACGAACTCCGCGTGGCTGGACCGCGTCTCGACGAAGCCGATCACCTCGTCGCCGACGGCGATTTCCTCGACGCCCTCGCCGAGCTCGGCCACGACCCCCGCGAAGTCGCTGCCCTGCCCGGACGGGAACGTCGCCGGGAAGCGCTCGTGCAGGAAGCCCCGGCGGATGGCCGCCTCGCCGGGGTTGATCCCGGCCGCGCGCACCTCGACGAGCACCTGCCCCCGTCCCGGTGCCGGCCGCGGGACGTCCTCGACCCGGAGGACCTCCACGTCGCCGTACTCGTCGAACCTGATCGCGCGCGCCATGGGGCCTCCTCAAAGTCGTTGCTCGATACAAGCAACGACCGGGGCCCCGGTTTTAATTCCCGTCAGCCCGCGAGGCGCCGGACGACCCCGTCGGCCAGCAGCCGCCCGCGGTCGGTGAGCACCGCGCGGCCGCGGGTGTCCAAAGCGGACGGATCGAGCAGCCCTTCGGCCGCCGCCGCCCGGGCTTCGGCCAGGCCGGGCTCGTCGAGGACGTCCAGCGGGAGCCCTTCGGCGACGCGCAGTTCGAGCATGATCCGCTCGAGGTGCTGGTCGTCGTCGGTGAGCACCTCGAGGCCGCCCGCGGGCGAGTCGCCGGCCGCGAGGAGCGCGGTGTAGCGCGCCGGGTGCTTGACGTTCCACCAGCGGACGCCGCCGACGTGGCTGTGCGCGCCCGGCCCGGCGCCCCACCAGTCGTCGCCACGCCAGTAGCCGAGGTTGTGCCGGCACCGGGCGGCGTCGGACGCCGCCCAGTTCGACACCTCGTACCAGCGCAGACCCGCGGCCGACAGGACGGCGTCGATCATTTCGTAGTCCGCGGCCAGCACGTCGTCGTCCGGTGCGGGCAGCTCGCCGCGGCGGACCCGGCGGGCCAGCGCCGTGCCGTCCTCGACGATCAGCGCGTACGCCGACACGTGGTCGACACCCGCCGCGAGCACGGCGTCGAGCGTCGCGAGGAGGTCGTCGGGCCGCTCCCCCGGCGTGCCGTAGATCACGTCGAGGTTCACGTGCTCGAACCCGGCCGCGCGCGCTTCGGCGGCGGCCTTCCCGGGCCGGCCCGGAGTGTGCACGCGGTCGAGGATCTTCAGCACGTGCGGCGCGGCCGACTGCATCCCGAGCGAGACGCGCGTGTAGCCGGCTTCGCGGATGCCGGCGAAGAACTCCGGCGACGTCGACTCCGGGTTCGACTCGGTCGTCACCTCGGCGCCCGGGGCGAGCCCGAAGA
Source organism: Amycolatopsis sp. NPDC004378 (assembly GCF_053602455.1). Lineage (NCBI taxonomy): Bacteria > Bacillati > Actinomycetota > Actinomycetes > Pseudonocardiales > Pseudonocardiaceae > Amycolatopsis > Amycolatopsis sp. NPDC004378. The sequence goes on along the minus strand of NZ_JBSGDR010000009.1, from coordinate 205,333 downwards.
CGTCGCGGACGGCGTCGAGGACCGAAGCGAGACCGTCGGCGCCGAGCAGTGACGGCGTGCCGCCGCCGACGAACACGGTGTCGGCGGCGGGCGGCACGACCAGGACCTTCGCGGCGAACTCCAGCTCGCGCCGCAGCCCTTCGAGCCAGGACTGCGGCGACGAGCCCGAGTCGAGCTCGCCCGCGGTGTAGGTGTTGAAGTCGCAGTACCCGCAGCGCGTCGCGCAGAACGGGACGTGCACGTAGACCCCGAACGCTCTGCTGCCGAGCCCCTTCAGGGCGCTTTCGGGCAGCGTGAGGTCGGTCGGGGAATCGGGCACCCCCCGATTGTCCCTTACGAAGCCGGGAGGTTCGCCGCCGCCCACTCGGGGTCGGGCGCGATCATCTCGATGACGTCCAGCAGCACGCCGTTCGGATCGGCGACGAAGAAGTGCCGCTGCCCGTACAGCTCGTCGACGACCGGGGCGACCAGTTCGACGCCCGCCTCCGCGAGCCGCTTCGCCTCGGCCGCGGCGTCCTCGACCACGAGCCCGAAGGACAGCCCCGACGTCGGCTGCGCCCGGAACCCCTCGGGCAGCGACTCGTGCCCGCGCCGGACGAAGCTGATCTCGTAGCCGGGCGCGCCGGCGTTGATGCTGGCGAACCAGTCCAGCTCGACCGTGACCGGCAGGCCGACCACGTCCCGGTAGAAGCGGGTGGTCGCGGCGACGTCGTCGACCAGGTACCCCGCCCCGAACCCCTTGACCTGCATTCCCAGTTCCTCTCTTCAAACCACTGCGTCCGTAGTACTCTATCCGTAGTGGTTTCAATCGGGCAAGGAGGATTTCGTGCGGCAGAACACCGAACGGCGGACGACGTTGACCGACGCGGCCATCGAGGTCCTCGCCCGCGACGGCGCACGCGGCCTCACCTACCGCGCGGTGGACACCGAGGCCGGGGTCCCGCCGGGGACGACGTCGAACTACTTCCGCAGCCGCGACCAGCTGCTCTCGGAAGCCGGGGAACGCGTGCACGTCCGGCTGTCCGCGCCGGAGGACGTCATGGCCGACCCGCGGGCCGAAGAGCCGTCGACCGGGCGGGTCGCCGCCCTGCTCGGCGACCTGGTGACGCGGCTGACCACGCGCCGCAGCTCGTACCTGGCGCTGCTCGAACTGCGCCTGGAGGCGAACCGCCGTCCGGAGCTGGCGGCGGCGCTGACCGCGACGGTGAAGGAGAGCTTCGACGTCAGCGTGGGCTTCCACGAAGCCGCCGGGCTGCCCGGCGGACGGGACGAGGTCCTGCTGCTCTATCTGGCCCTCACCGGCCTGACCGTCGAGCGGTTGACATTGCCCGGGGCGTTCGCGGGGTACTCGGACGCGCAGGTCGTGGGCCTGCTGGTCGACCGCATTCTCCCAGGCGAGTGACCCTTCTCCCACCATGCGGGCAGCTCTGGACCACATTGTGGACGCGTGGCACGCTGACGCCGTGACTCATGCCGGTGTTCTCCTCGTGGCCCGCCGCCACGTCGACCTCCTGCGGGTCGCCAGCGCCCTCTGCGTACCCGTTCGCTGACTGCCGCCGCCACCACCTGCCACGAAATCTGGACAGCCGGCGCCGGAGGAAACCCGCGCGAGCCGGTGCTCCTCCGCTGCCACGAAGAGCCTCTCGGAGGACGCCGCCATGGCCACCCCCACGCGCCAGACCCCCGCCCGCCCCGCGCGCGCCAAGCAGAAGCGCGGTGAGGGGCAGTGGGCGCTCGGTTACCGGGAGCCGCTGAACCCGAACGAGCGCTCCAAGAAGGACGACCACCCGCTCAACGTGCGGGCGCGGATCGAGAACATCTACGCCCACCGCGGGTTCGACGCCATCGACCCCGGTGACCTGCGCGGCCGGTTCCGCTGGTTCGGCCTCTACACCCAGCGCAAGCCGGGCATCGACGGCGGCCGCACGGCGACGCTGGAGCCCGAAGAGCTCGACGACCGCTACTTCATGCTGCGGGTCCGGCTCGACGGCGGCGCGCTGACCACCGGCCAGCTCACCGTGCTCGGCGAGATCTCGCAGGCGCACGCGCGCGACACCGCCGACATCACCGACCGGCAGAACATCCAGTACCACTGGATCCAGATCGAAGACGTCCCGAAGATCTGGGCGAAGCTCGAGAACGCCGGCATGACGACGATGGAGGCCTGCGGCGACAGCCCGCGCGTCATCCTCGGCTCGCCGGTCGCGGGCATCGCCGCCGACGAGGTGATCGACGGCACCCCGGCGATCGACGAGATCAAGCGCCGCTACATCGGCAAGCCCGAGTTCGCGAACCTGCCGCGCAAGTTCAAGACGGCGATTTCGGGCCAGCCCGACGTGGCGCACGAGATCCACGACATCGCCTTCGTCGGCGTGAACCACCCCGAGCACGGCCCCGGCTTCGACCTCTGGGTCGGCGGCGGCCTGTCCACCAACCCGATGCTCGGCCAGCGCCTCGGCGCCTGGGTGCCGCGCGACGAGGTCCCGGACGTCTGGGAAGGCGTCATCTCGATCTTCCGCGACTACGGCTACCGCCGGCTGCGCTCGCGGGCCCGGATCAAGTTCCTGGTCAAGGACTGGGGCGCCGAGAAGTTCCGCCAGGTGCTGCAGGAGGAGTACCTCAAGCGCGAGCTGATCGACGGCCCGCCGCCGGCCGACCCGGCCGTCCCGATCGACCACGTCGGCGTGCACCCGCAGGTCGACGGCAAGTTCTACGTGGGCGCCGCGCCGATCGCCGGCCGCGTCTCCGGCGGCACGCTGGTCGCCGTCGCGAAGGCCGCCGAGCGTGCCGGGTCGGGCCGGATCCGGCTCACCCCGCAGCAGAAGCTCGTCGTGCTGGACGTCCCGCAGGAGCAGGTCGCCGGACTGCAGGCGGAGCTGGCCGAGCTGGGACTCGAGACGAAGCCTTCGCCGTGGCGGCGCAACGTGATGGCGTGCACCGGGCTGGAGTTCTGCAAGCTCGCCATCGTCGAGACGAAGGCGCGTGCGCAGCAGCTCGTCGCCGATCTGGAGAAGTCGCTCGCGGACATCCAGGACGGCCTCGACACGCCGGTCACCGTGCACCTCAACGGCTGCCCCAACTCCTGCGCGCGGATCCAGACCGCGGACATCGGGCTGAAGGGCCAGATCGTCACCGACGCCGACGGCAACCAGGTCGAAGGCTTCCAGGTGCACCTCGGCGGCGGGCTCGGCCTCGACGCCGGGTTCGGCCGGAAACTGCGGGGCCACAAGGTGACCGCCGCGGAGCTGACCGGGTACGTCGAGCGCGTCGTGCGCAACTACGTCGCCGGACGCGAAGACGGTGAGCGGTTCGCGCAGTGGGCCGCCCGGGCCGAGGAAAGCGCGCTGCAATGACCGAGCGCGCGACGCCGTTCTACTGCCCTTACTGCGGGGACGAGGACCTGCGGCCGGAAGAGAACGGCGGCTGGCTTTGTTCCGCCTGTCGCCGGGTTTTCTCGGTCAAGTTCCTCGGACTGTCCCTTCCGGAGGTGTCCCGATGACCGCCACTGCCGACTACAAGACCCTCGCCGAGCGCGCTTCCAAGGAGCTCGCCGAAGCCACCGCCGACGAGGCGATCCGCTGGACCGTCGACACGTTCGGCGACGACTTCGTCGTCGCGTCCAACATGCAGGACGCCGTCCTGATCGACCTCACCACCAAGGCGAAGTCCGATGTGGACATCCTGTTCCTGGAGACCGGCTACCACTTCGCGGAGACTATCGGCACCCGCGACGCGGTCGAGGCGGTCTACCCGAACGTGAAGATCGTCAACGCGCAGGCCGAGCAGAGCGTCGCCGAGCAGGACGCGGAGTACGGCGAGAAGCTGCACGACCGCGACCCGACGCTGTGCTGCAACCTGCGCAAGGTCGTACCGCTGCGCAAGACGCTGGCGAACTACTCGGCGTGGATCACCGGTGTCCGCCGCGTCGACGCGCCCACCCGCGCGAACACCCCGATCGTCACCTGGGACGACCGCAACGGCCTGGTCAAGATCAACCCGATCGCGGCGTGGACCGACGACGAGTTCAACGGCTACATCCGCGAGCACGGCATCCTCGAGAACCCGCTGGTGTCGATCGGTTACCTGTCGATCGGCTGCGCGCCCTGCACGGCCAAGGTGGCGCCGGGACAGGACCCGCGCAGCGGCCGGTGGGCGGGGCAGAGCAAGACCGAGTGCGGACTGCACGGCTGAGGAAGGGACGCATGACGACCTTGGAGCCCGCTACCGACGCGGCACAGGACAACCTGGCCGCTCTCGAATCCGAAGCCATCCACATCTTCCGCGAAGTGGCGGGCGAGTTCGACCGGCCGGTGATCCTGTTCTCCGGCGGCAAGGACTCGACGCTGCTGCTGCACCTGGCGATCAAGGCGTTCTGGCCGGCGCCGGTGCCGTTCCCGCTGCTGCACGTGGACACCGGGCACAACTTCGACGAGGTCATCGAGTTCCGCGACCGCGTCGTCGAGCAGCACGGGCTGCGCCTGGTCGTGGCGAAGGTCCAGGACTGGATCGACGACGGCCGCCTGGAAGAGCGCGCCGACGGCATGCGCAACCCGCTGCAGACCACGCCGTTGCTGGACACGATCTCCGAGAACAGGTTCGACGCCGTGTTCGGCGGCGGCCGCCGCGACGAGGAGCGCGCCCGCGCGAAGGAGCGGATCTTCAGCCTCCGCAACGCTTTCGGCCAGTGGGAACCTCGGCGGCAGCGGCCCGAGCTGTGGAACCTCTACAACGGACGCCACCGCCCGGGCGAGCAGGTCCGCGTCTTCCCGCTGTCCAACTGGACCGAGGCCGACGTCTGGAACTACATCGCCCGCGAGAAGGTCGAGCTGCCGTCGATCTACTACGCGCACCGGCGCGAGGTCTACCTGCGCGACGGGATGCTGCTCGCCGAGGGCCCGTGGGGCGGCCCGCGTCCGGGCGAAGACGTCCGTGAGCTGACGGTCCGCTACCGGACGGTCGGCGACGGCTCGTGCACCGGCGCGATCGAGTCCACCGCGACCACCGTCGAAGAGGTCATCGCCGAGGTGTCGGCCTCGCGGCTCACCGAACGCGGCGCGACCCGCGCCGACGACCGGATGTCCGAAGCGGCCATGGAAGACCGCAAGCGTGAGGGGTACTTCTGATGAGTTCGCTGCTGCGCCTGGCCACTGCCGGGAGCGTCGACGACGGCAAGTCCACCCTGGTCGGCCGGCTCCTCTACGACACGAAGTCGGTGCTCGCCGACCAGCTCGACGCCGTCACGCGCGCGTCCGTCGACAAGGGACTGTCCACTCCGGACCTTTCCCTGCTCGTCGACGGCCTGCGCTCGGAGCGTGAGCAGGGCATCACCATCGACGTCGCGTACCGGTACTTCGCGACGCCGAAGCGGTCGTTCGTGCTGGCGGACACGCCCGGGCACGTGCAGTACACGCGCAACACGGTGACCGGCGCTTCGACCGCGCAGCTCGCCGTGCTGCTGGTCGACGCGCGCAAGGGCGTCATCGAGCAGACCCGCCGGCACGCGGCCGTGCTGGCCCTGCTGGGCGTCCCGCAGCTGGTGCTGGCGGTGAACAAGATCGACCTGGTCGGCTACGACGAAGCGACCTTCACGGTGATCGCCGAGGAGTTCGCCGAGCACGCGCTTTCGCTGGGGTACAAGCGGGGTTCGGTGCTCGCGATCCCGGTGTCGGCACTGGAGGGCGACAACGTCGCGACGCGCTCGGAGCGCACGCCGTGGTACTCCGGCCCCAGCCTGCTGGAGCACCTGGAGGACGTGCCGGTCGCGCCGGACCCGCACGACTCGGCGCTGCGGTTCCCGGTGCAGTACGTGATCCGCCCGCGCACGCCCGAGTACCCGGACTACCGCGGCTACGCGGGCCAGATCGCGGCGGGCACGGTGCGGCCCGGCGACGAGATCGTCGTGGTGCCGCAAGGCATCCGCAGCCGCGTCGAACGCATCGACACGGCGGACGGTCCCCTCGCCGAGGCGGGCGCCGGGACGTCGGTGACCCTCGTGCTGGCCGACGACATCGACATCTCCCGCGGCGACCTGATCGCCGCCGCGGACGCGCCGCCGCAGGTCACCGACGAGATCACCGGCACGCTGTGCTGGCTGTCGTCGAAGCCGCTGAAGCCGGGCGCGCGAGTGCTCGTCAAGCACGGCACCCGCACGGTCCAGGCGCTGGCCGGCGAACTGCACGCGCGGTTCGACGAGCAGACACTGTCCAGTGTGGACTCACCGTCGTCGCTGGAGCTGAACGACATCGGGCGGGTCACGCTGCGGCTGGCCGAGGAGCTGGGCGTCGACGACTACGGCGTCATTCCGCGCACGGGCGCGTTCCTGGTCATCGACCCGAAGGACGGCGACACGCTCGCCGCCGGCCTGGTGGGTGAGCGCTTCTCGTGACGCCGCCCCTGGTCGCCGTCGCGCACGGCAGTCGTGACCCCCGCTCGGCCGCGACCGTGCGGGCGCTCGTCCACGTCGTGCGCGCGCAGGCGCCAGGGCTTCCGGTCCACGAGTCCTTTTTGGACCTCTCTTCGCCGCTGGTGACCGACGTGCTGCGCAAGCTGTACGCGGACGGCCACCGGTCGGCGGTCGTGGTGCCCCTGCTGCTCGGGAGCGCGTTCCACGCCCGGGTCGACCTGCCCGCGCTGATCGACCAGGTCGTCTCGGAATGCCCGGGCTTCCGCATCCGGGTGTCGGAGGTGCTCGGTGCGGACCCGGCACTGGAGGCCGTCGCCTTGGACCGGCTGGCTTCCGCGTCACGCCGCCGCGGCACGGGCGTGCTGGTCAGCGCGGTCGGCTCGTCCAACGCCGACGCGAACGCGGTGGTCGCCTCCCTGGCCGCGCGCTGGGAAGATCGCCTGGGTGTCCCGGTGAGCGAGGCCTTCGCTTCGGCGTCCCAGCCGGACATCCCGGCGGCGGTGGCGAAACTGCGTTCGCGGGGCGCGCGGCACCTGGTCGTGGCGTCGTGGTTCCTGGCGCCGGGCCTGCTGCCGGACCGGATCGCCCGGCTGGCCCGCGAGGCGGACCCGAAGGCGTTCATCGCCGGGCCGCTGGCCGACGACCCGCGCGTCGCCGACGTCGTGATCAGCAGGTACGCCGCCGCGATGAGCGGGTTGCTCCGCCAGTACGCCTGACCCCGGCCCGTACCGCCAAAAGGTGAGCTTCATTCACATTTAGCGTCACCGCGCGTGCATGGGAACGGTAAATCCTTGACGCGCTACTTAACTTGCCGGTAACTCTCTAAGCGCTGCGCAGCTTTCTCCCTCCCCTCTTGAAACCGCAGGTAGGTGGATACAGATGAAAGCTCTTCACTTTTCCAAACTCGGCGCTCTGGTCGCGGCCGCGGCCCTTCCGGTCGCCCTCGCCGCCCCGGCGTCGGCGGCCACCACGGTCACCTTCGACTGCCAGGCCGACGCACCCATCGTCGGACCGCAGAAGGTGTCGCTGAACCAGGACGCGGACGTCACCGCGCCCGCCACGGTCGCCCCCGGCGGCGCGTTCGACGTCGTCATCGACCCGGCACCGAACACCGTGCCGAGCGACGTCAGCGGCAACAAGGTCAAGAACATCAACACCTTCGCGCTGAAGTTCCCGATCCCGGCCAACTCCACCTACGTCGGCGCGGACCTCGCCGGCGGATCCGGCCTCGGCAGCACCGCACCCACCATCGCGGTCGCGAACGGCGTCGCGACCCTGAGCTTCCCCGGCCCGATCGCCGGCGGCGCCACCTTCGAACTGCCGACCATCACCGCCCACCTGACCGCCGGCCAGTCGGGCACCATCGAGACGAAGCTGTCCGGCACCAGCTACACCGACCCCGGCCTGACGTTCAAGGCCGTGGCGAGCAGCATCATCGGCGACGTCACCGCGCCGACGGCCTGCTTCCCCAACCCCAGCCCGGTCTTCACCACGACGACCATCGGCTGACCGCGCGCCACCCCGCGGGCGGGATTCCGCCCGTAGGGTGGCCGCATGGGGAACTTCGAACTCGCTCAGGTCAACATCAGCCGGATGAAGACGCCGCTGGACGACGAGTCCTTCCGCGACTTCGTCGGCAACCTCGAACCCGTGAACGCCCTCGCCGACGCCGCACCCGGTTTCGTCTGGCGCCTGCAGACCGAGGACGGCGACGCGACGTCGGTCCGCGCCTTCGAGTGGGACGTCCGCGGCACGTCCGGGGTCCTGGTCAACATGTCCGTGTGGACGTCGGTGGAGACGTTGGCCGCCTTCGTCTACTCAGCCGGGCACGTGGCGATCATGAAGCGCCGCCGCGAGTGGTTCCACCACGTCCGCGAGGCGATGACGGTGCTGTGGTGGGTCCCCGCCGGGCACCGGCCGACCACCGCGGAGGCCGAGGAGAAGATCAAGCACCTGCGCGTCCACGGCCCGACGCCCGAGGCGTTCACGCTGAAGCAGCACTTCTCGCCCGTGGCGGAAGCCCGCGAGGGTGACCCCGGCTGGCTGTGCCCCGCGTAACACCGGCCGCGTGCGGGGAGTGTGCAAGGGTGTCGGCATGGCTGACGAACTGGTGCACTACGACGTGGTGGGCGGCACCGCCACGATCACCCTGGACTCCCCGCACAACCGCAACGCGCTCTCGGCCCAGCTGCGCCGCGAACTCTCGGACTCGCTGAGCAAGGCGGCGGCCGACGACGCCGTCCGCGTCATCGTGCTGACCCACACGGGCCCGGTGTTCTGCGCGGGGATGGACCTCAAGGAGGCCCGCGGCGCCGGCGCGGGCGACCAGGGCGTGAACGAGTTCCCGAAGATCCTCGAGCAGCTGTGGACGAGCCCGAAGCCGGTGGTCGCCCGGCTGGCCGGCCCGGCCCGCGCGGGAGGCATCGGCATGGTCGCGGCGTGCGACATCGCGGTGGCGGTGCCGGAAGCGACGTTCGCCTTCTCCGAGGTCCGCATCGGCGTGGTCCCGGCGGTCATCTCCCTGACGGTGCTGCCGCGGTTGAACCCGCGCGCGGCGCACGAACTGTTCCTGACGGGCGACACGTTCGACGCCCGGCGCGCGGTCGAAATCGGCCTGCTGAACTCGGCGACGTCCGACCTCGACGCCGAAGTGGCCCGGTTCGTGAAGGCACTCGCGGCGGGCGGCCCGAAGGCGCTGGCCGCGACGAAGGAACTGCTGAGCCGCCCCCGCCCCGCGACGCCGTCGGAGGGCTTCGAGGAGATGCTCGGCCTCTCGGCGAAGTTCTTCGCCAGTGAGGAAGGCCAGGAGGGCATCCTGGCCTTCGCCCAGAAGCGCAAGCCGAACTGGGTCCCCGAGGACTGACGTGGCGGCCGGACGCCGCTCAGGCGTCCGGCAGCACGACCGTGAGCCGCCACGAGCCGGCGCTGCGGCCGCTCGGCCCGAGGGCGCGCTGCGCGTCCGAAAGCACGCTGCGGATCGCCAGGTACGTCTTCGGCTCGGCCTTGCGCAGCGCTTCCGAGCCCGGCCAGATCAGCACGTGCTCCCCCGGCGGCAGCCACGACAGATCCGTCAGGCAGTCGTAGAGCGCGTCGAGGTTGTGGCCGAAGTAGTCCGGAAAGGACAGTGCCTCGGCGAACGCGTTCAGCGTGCCCGCCTTGTCCACGGTCGGCTGCGAGTTCACCACGTGCGGGTACGCGCCCCTCGCGAAGGCCTCTTCGGCGGCGGCCTTCGCCTGCTCCGACGCGCTCATCGGGCCGGGTCCACGACGACGAACGACGCGTAGTGGTCGCCGGTGTAGTACAGCTCGTGCGCAGAGCCCGTGATCAGCCGCCGCGCGCCGCGGTCGGCGCTGCCCGGGGTCTTCACGGTGTACTCGTGGTAGTAACCGGACTTCTTGGCGGGCAAGCGCTTCTCGCGGTTCTCGAACACGACGTCGTCGTTGCGCGGGTACGGGTACGGGCCGCCCTTTTCGATCAGCTTCCACGTGTCGGACGCCTGCGGGGGCAGAGCCGACAACGCCTTGACGGGCAGCCCGGAGTCGGTGCCCGGCACGGCCGCGCTCCCCTTCGCGGGCGCACTCGCCGAGGTGCTCGAAGCAGGCGTCGCCGGCGAGGTGCCGCTCACGACGTCCTTGACCAGCCAGCCCCCCAGCACCAGCACGAGGAGCCCGATCAGGGCGGCGGTGATCCGCCTTCGGTTGAACATGGTGCGCCAGCCTAGGACGGGGTGTCGGAGCGGTCGTCGTCACGCCCCGGAGTGAGCCGGCGGGCGAACAGGCCCACGAGCTTGTCGAGCACCCACGCGGCGGCCAGGCACAGCGGCACGACGACCACCATGACCAGCACGAACTGGACCGGGAACCACGCCTGGGCGAGCCACAGCTCGACCCCGTCCCACCAGTCGGCAAGCCCGTTGAACACGGTGTGAGCCTACGCGCGGTCTGCTGCCCCCGCGCCCCAGGGGAGGTACGTTGCCTGACATGTTCGCCGTGTACGCGCAGGAACCCAACGCCGAAAGCCCGCTGGACTCGCTCGTCGTGGGCGAGCGACCCGAACCCGACGTGCCGGACGGCTGGGTCCGCGTGCACGTCAAGGCCGCCAGCCTCAACATGCACGACCTCTGGACCCTGCGGGGCGTCGGCATCAAGCCCGACCAGTTCCCGATGATCCTCGGCTGCGACGGCGCCGGCACCCTCGACGACGGCTCCGAGGTCGTGATCCACTCCGTGATCAACGCGCCGGGCTGGCAGGGCGACGACACGCTCGACCCGAAGCGCACGCTGCTCACCGAGAAGCACCAGGGCACCTTCGCCGACCAGGTGATCGTCCCGGCCCGCAACGTCGTCCCGAAGCCCGCCGGGCTCACCTTCGCCGAAGCCGCCACGATGGGCACGGCCTGGCTGACCGCCTACCGGATGATCTTCGTCAAGTCCGGGCTGCGGCCGGGCCAGACGATGCTCGTGCAGGGCGCCTCCGGCGGCGTCTCGACGGCGCTGGTGCAGCTCGGCCGCGCGGCCGGGCTCCGCGTCTGGGTCACCGGCCGCACCGAGGAGAAGCGCGCCCTCGCCTCGAGCCTGGGCGCCCACCGGACGTTCGAGTCGGGCGCGCGGCTGCCCGAACGCGTCGACGCCGTGTTCGAGACGGTCGGCAAGGCCACCTGGTCACACTCGGTGAAGTCGCTCAAGCCGGGCGGCATCATCGTGGTCTCCGGCTCGACCAGCGGCCCCGACGCGAACGCCGAGCTGCAGCGCGTCTTCTTCCTCCAGCTGCGCGTCTCCGGGTCGACCATGGGCACCCGCGACGAGCTCGCGGACCTGCTCGCCTACCTCGACCTGACCGGCGTCCGGCCGCAGATCGGCACCGAGCTGCCGTTCACCGAGGCCCCCAAGGGGTTCCGGGCGATGCTCGACGGCGACACCGCCGGCAAGATCGTCTTCACCCGCTAGAGCCCCGCTGAGCTGGGCGGATCGTCTTGTTCCGCCCGGCTCGGCATCAGGTGAATCTCTAACGTACTCAGTTCGAGATCTGGTCGTTAGCACCTGAATTCGACCAAAAGCCAATGGTCGCAAGGTAATCTGTAGTCATGACCGCGACGCAGCGGCCCGACTCGGCTGGACCGGGCGGCCGGCCCAGCAGCGACCCGGACCCCATCCGGGTCTCCTTCCGGCGCTACGCCGGCGTCCGCACCCGTGTCCTCGAGGTCGGCGAACCCGCCCAGGACCCGGAGCTCCCCCGCCGCTCACTGCGCCGGCGGTCCGCCGTGCCGCACGTCCGGCCCTCGGCGCCACGCTTGGTGCTGCTGCACGGGTACTGCGACAGCGCCGACACGTGGCGCCCCGCCCTGGAGCAGCTCGCGGCCGCCGGGATCCCGGCGGTCGCGGTCGATCTGCCCGGCTTCGGGGACGCGCAGCCGCTGCGGCCCGGCCCGATGCTGCCGCAGCTCGACGCGTTCACCACGGCCGTCGTCCGCGAACAGGCCGTGCTCGGCTCGGTCGTGCTGGCCGGCAACTCCCTCGGCGGCACGATGAGCCTGCGCGCGGCCCAAAACAGCCGTTTGCCGATCTCCGGCGTCGTCTCGATCGCCGCGCCCGGGTTCGTCGACTCGTGGCTGATCCGCACGGTCGCGCGCTACCCGCTGCCGCTGCGGCTGTACTCCTCGCTGCCGGTACCGGTGCCGGGCTTCCTGGTGCGCAAGGTCGCCGAGCAGGTCGTCCCGCGGCTGCTCTACGCGAACTCGACCGCGGCGGACGCGACGCAGGTGCAGCGCTTCACCGCGCTCTTCCCGGACTACCGGGCGACCAAGAACCGCCTGGAGGAGGCCCGCCAGCTCGTCGCCGAGCTCGCCGACGCCTACCGGCTCGACTCGGTGAAGGTCCCGCTGCTCGTCGTCGCGTGCGGCAAGGACAAGCTGGTCACGGCCGCGTCCGGGCGCCAGCTGCACACGCTGGTGCCGCACAGCAGGCTGCTGGTCCGCGAGGACTGGGGGCACTGCCCGCAGCTGGACGACCCGGTCGAGATCGCCGAGCTGCTCACGTACTTCGCGGCGAGCGCGGTCCGGACCACCCAGGCCAAGCGGGCCGCCGAAACGGCGTCGCGGGCCGTGAGCGAGGACACCGCGGCGGGCTGAGCGGCTCACACTGTCTTCACGCGGAGTTGGCGGTAGGTTCCCCCGTTGGGGTCCGTGATCCGGGCTCGTACACCGACGTTCGGGAGACGAAGATGTCCGCTCCAAGCCTGGGCTCCAGCTCCGGCATCTTCCGGCGCAAGCCGATCGACCAGATCCAGGACACCAGCGAAAGCGGTGGCCTCAACCGCACCCTGGGCCTGTGGCAGCTGACCGCCATCGGCATCGGCGGCATCATCGGCGCGGGGATCTTCGCCCTCGCCGGCAGCGTCGCGCACGGCGACGACTCGGCGGGCATCCCCGGCGTCGGCCCGGCCGTGCTGATCTCGTTCCTCATCGCCGGCGTCGCGAGCGCCGCGGCCGCGTTCTCCTACGCCGAGTTCGCGGGCCTGATCCCCAAGGCCGGTTCGGCCTACACCTACGGCTACGCGGTGCTGGGCGAGGTGGTCGGCTGGTTCATCGGCTGGGACCTGCTGCTGGAGTACACCGCGATCGTCTCGGTCGTCGCGATCGGCATCTCCGGCTACTTCAGCTTCCTGCTCGGCCAGCTCGGCCTCGACCTGCCCGCCTGGATGCTCGGCGCGCCCGGCACCGGCCCGGGCCACAAGGTCGACCTGTTCGCCGCGCTGCTGTGCCTGCTGATCGCGTACCTGCTCAACCGCGGCATCCGCAGCGCCGCCCGGTTCGAGACGGCGATGGTCGGGATCAAGGTCCTGATCGTGCTGGTGGTCATCCTGGTCGGCTTCTTCTACGTCAAGACCGGCAACTACACGCCGTTCGCCCCGGCGGGCTTCGGCGGCGCGGTGACCGGTGCCGCGACGGTGTTCTTCGCCGTCTTCGGGTACGACGCCATGAGCACCGCGGCAGAAGAGTCCAAGGACGCGCAACGGCACATGCCGAAGGCGATCATCTACTCGCTGGCCATCTCGATGGTGCTGTACGTGCTGGCCTGCCTGGTGCTGACCGGCATGCAGAAGTACACCGAGATCGACCCGAAGAGCGGCTTCTCGACGGCGTTCAAGTCCGTCGGGCTCTCCGGGCTGGCCACGGTGATCGCGATCGGCGCCATCATCGGCATCCTCACCGTGCTGTTCACGTTCCTGATGGGCGCCACCCGCGTCGGCTACTCGATGAGCCGCGACGGCCTGCTCCCGCCGTGGCTCGGCAAGACGAACCCGAAGCGCCAGGTGCCGAGCCGGATGACCTGGATCCTCGGCGGCGCGTCGGCGGTCATCGCCGGGCTGCTCCCGATCGGCGAGGCCGCCGAGCTGACGAACATCGGCATCCTGCTCGCCTTCGTCGTCGTCTGCGTCGCGGTGATCGTGCTGCGCTACAAGCAGCCCGACCTGCCGCGGACGTTCAAGACGCCGGGCATGCCGGTGGTCCCCGCGATCGGCGTGGTGTTCTCGATCTGGCTGATCACGTTCCTGCAGCCGGCGACCTGGCTGCGGTTCGCCGTCTGGTTCGTCATCGGCATGGTCATCTACTTCGCCTACAGCAAGCGGCACTCGGTACTGAACCGCGAGGGTTAGCGGATCCGGTCGAGGCGCGCGGCGGCGTCGCGCGCCTCGACCTTCAGCCGTTCGACGATCACCGCGGCCGAGGCGTCGTAGGCGAGCGGGTAGGTCTGGCCCGCCCACAGGGATATCGCTTCGGGGTCACCGGCTTTCGCCGCCGCCTTGCGCACCGGCCCGGCCAGGCTGTTCAGCTGCGGGTACGCGGCGGGCGCGCCCTCGGACAGCGCGTCCATGAACCTGTTGACCAGGCCGCGTGCCGGGCGTCCGCTGAAGGCGCGCGTGAACGCCGTCTCGCGCTCGGCGAGCGCCAGCGCCTTGCGGTGCGGCTCGGACGTCCCGGCTTCGTCGGCGCGCAGGAAGACCGTGCCCAGCTGGGCGGCCGCGGCACCGGCGGCGAGCACGGCCGCGACGTCGGCGCCGTGCACCAAGCCGCCTGCGGCGATCAGCGGCAGGTCGACGTGCGCGGCGACCAGCCGCAGCAACGCGAGCACGCCGTATTCCGCGCCGCCACCGGGCGAGGCGGCGTCGTCGGTGAACAGGCTCCGGTGCCCACCCGCCTCGAACCCCTGCACCACGAGCGCGTCGGCGCCGAGGTCCACGGCCCGCCGCGCGGCTTCCGGCGTGGTCACCGTGACGACGACCTTGCTCCCGGCCTCGTGCAGGCGCACGACGTCCGACGGCGTGGGCGGCCCGAAGGTGAACGACACCACGGGAACGCCCTTCTCGAGGACGACGTCCAGCTTCGCCGGGTAGGCGTCGTCGTCCCACTTCGCCTCGCCGAGCTCGACGTCGTACTGACGCGCGAAGGCCTCCAGACGCTCGCGGTGCGCGGAGACGTCGGCGCCGGTGTCGGGCTGCGGGACGAAGAGGTTGACGCCGAACGGCTGCCCGGTCAGCTCGCGCGTGCGGTCGATCTGCGCGGCGAGCGCCGCCGGGGTGAGCATGCCGGCGCTCAGGAAGCCGAAACCGCCGGCCTCGGTCACCGCGGCGACCAGCTCGGGCGTGGTCGGGCCGCCCGCCATCGGGGCGGCGATGACCGGGAAACTCAGCTCGTCGAACATGCCGCCGAGCGTAGTACTCAGACGGGCAGCACCATCGTGTACAGCTTCTTGATGCGCCCGTCCTCGACGAGGGCGACGTCGATCCCGCGCACGACCGGCGGGCCGCCCGCCGGGCCGAGCGCCCAGGCGAGGTGGCCCAGGTCGCGGTTCACCAGCACCGGCCCGGCCGGCGAGAACTCGAAGTCCGGAGACTGCGCCAGCAGCCCGCGGGCCTTGGCGTCCAGCTCCTCGTGGCCGGTCGCGAACCCTTCGGGATCGGCGAACTCGACGTCGGCCGCGTAGGTCGCCGCGATCGCCTTCGCGCGCCGCTCGTCGTCGCGCTCGTTGAAGACCTTCAGGAGATTGGCCTCCATCAGCTCGGCCACCGTCGCCATCACACCCTCCTCGTTCCGAAGACGACCGCCATATTACGTGACATGTCACGTAATTGTCAGGGGTGGTCCTCCGGCCGCGGCAGGCTGCCGTGCTCGACGAGCGAGTCGTAGACGCGGTCGAGCAAGGCGGCCAGCTGCGGCTGCCCGTCCGGCCCGAGCGCGTCCAGGAAGGCCTTGCGCACGAACTCGACGTGGTCCGGCGCGGCCCGCCGGAGCGCCTCCCAGCCGTCGCCGGTCAGCTCGACGTCGGTGGCCCGGCGGTCTTCGGGACTGACGCCGGTGCCGACCAGGCCGCGTTCCCGCATCCGCTTGAGGTGGTGCGAAAGCCTGCTGCGCTCCCAGCCGATGCGGATCGCGAGGTCGGTGACCCGCATCCGGCCGGCGGGCTCGCTCGTGAGGGCGACCAGCACGTGGTAGTCCGCGAGCGACAGGCCGCTGTCGGCGCGCAGTTGCCGGTTCAGCTCGTACTCCAGGCGGAGGTGCACCTTCATGTAGGCGTACCAAGCGGCCGTCTCGGCGCCGGTAAGCAGCGCGAACGGCGAGCCCGGCACGAAGTCCCGCGTCACCTCGCGAGCTTAACCACCCGAACTGGTCTAGACCACGACCGCCGGAAATGCGACGATCCGGCCAGGTGCGACGGCGAGGTCGCGCCCATCCCGCCAGGAGGTCCCCGGTGAAGACACCCCTCGCGCGGCGCGTCGGCCGCGCACTCGCCGTGCTGGCCCTGATCGGCGCCAGTACCACCGCCGGCCAGCTCACCCCGGCCGCCGCGGCCACCCCCGCGCTGCAGTCGATCGTGCCCGTCCCGGTGTCGGTGACACCGGCGGCCGGCGTCGCGTTCCCGCTGGTCCCGACGACGAAGATCGTCACCGAAGCCGGCTCGGCGCCCGCCAAGCAGGTCGGCGACTACCTCGCCGGGGTGCTGCGCCCCTCGACGGGCTTCGCGCTGCCGGTGTCCGACGCCCCGGCGTCCGTGCCGTCGGACAGCATCGCGCTCCTGCTCAGCGGCGCGCCCGCGTCGGTCGGCGCGCAGGGCTACCAGCTGGTGGCCACCGCTTCGTCGGTCACCGTGCGAGCCACCACCGCCGACGGACTGTTCGCGGGCGTCCAGACCCTGCGGCAGCTGCTGCCGGGCCGGGTCGAGAGCCCCACCGCGCAGACGGGCCCGTGGAGCGTCCCGGGCGCGACGATCCTCGACTACCCGCGTTTCGGCTACCGCGGCGCGATGCTCGACGTCGCGCGGCACTTCCACCCGGTGCCGACGGTCAAGCGGTACATCGACGAGCTCGCCCAGTACAAGGTCAACAACCTGCACCTGCACCTGGCCGACGACCAGGGCTGGCGCATCCAGATCGACAGCTGGCCCCGGCTGGCGACCTACGGCGGCAGCACGCAGGTCGGCGGCGGCGCGGGCGGCTACTACACGAAGGCGCAGTACACGGACATCGTGAACTACGCGGCTTCGCGCCACATCACGATCATCCCCGAGATCGACATGCCGGGGCACGTGAACGCGGCCCTGGCGTCGTACGCCGAACTGAACTGCAACGGTGTCGCGCCGGCGCTGCGCACGGACACGGCGGTCGGCTACAGCTCGCTGTGCATCTCGAAGGACATCACGTACACGTTCATCGCGGACGTCCTGCGCGAACTGGCGGCCCTGACGCCGGGCCCGTACCTCCACATCGGCGGCGACGAAGCCTCGTCGACGTCGTCGGCGGACTACCTGACGTTCGTGAACAAGGTGCTGCCCCTGGTCGCGGCGACCGGCAAGTCGGTGGTGGGCTGGCACGACATCGCGAAGGCCACGCTGCCCGCTTCGGCGACGCCGCAGTTCTGGGGCACCACGACGGCGGACTCCGGCGTGTCGGCCGCGGTTTCGCGCGGCAGCAAGGTGATCCTGTCGCCGGCGAACAAGGCGTACCTCGACATGAAGTACAACAGCTCGACCCCGATCGGCCTGTCGTGGGCGGGCTACATCGAGGTCCAGGACGCGTACGGCTGGAACCCGGGGTCGTACCTGTCGGGCGTCGGCGAGTCGGCCGTCCGCGGCGTCGAATCGCCGCTGTGGGCGGAAACCGTGGTGACGCCCGCGGACATCGACTACCTGGCGTTCCCGCGGCTGGCGGCGCACGCCGAGCTGGGCTGGTCCCCGTGGTCGACCCACGACTGGACGGCGTTCCGCACCCGCCTGGGCGCCCAGGCCCCGCGCTGGGTGGCGCACTCGATCAACTTCTACCGCTCGGCCCAGGTCGCGTGGGACACGGGCGGCACGACGAACCCGGGGACGTGCGCGGACCCGGAGTGGAGCGCGTCGCAGGTGTACACCGGCGGGAACGTGGTGTCCCACAACGGCCACAAGTGGACGGCGAAGTGGTGGACGCAAGGCGAGGAGCCGGGTACGACGGGCCAGTGGGGAGTGTGGACGGACAACGGCGCCTGCTGAGCCGGCGGCCGGGCTCGCTTCGTCAGGAGCCCGGCTTCCACCTGGCCCGGACCTGCCGCCACACCAGGCCCACGAGGGCGACGAGCACACCGGCGCAGATCGGCCACAACTGGCGCAACGGCTGCTGGTGGATCAGGTGCACCCCGGCGAACGAGAGAACCAGGAACGCCACGAACGCGGCCGGGAAGTACTTCCGGCCCCAAGCGGAGTCGTCGTCGCGCATTTCTCTCCTTCGCGGGTGAGCCAGTCAACCACGTCCCACCCACCGTTCATCCGGTGATTCCGGAACACCCGGTTCGCCCCGCGGGTTAGGTTGGGGCATGAGCGTTGATCTGGAGCAGGTGCGCACGCTGTCGCTGAAGGAAAACGGCCTGGCCACGGTCGCCACCACCCGGGCGGACGGCACCGTCCACGCCTCCGTCGTCAATGCCGGCGTCCTCGCGGACCCGGTGACCGGCGCGCCGGGCGTCGCGTACGTCGCGGTCGGGCAGGCGCACAAGCTCGCCCTGCTGCGGCGGGCCGGGCACGCCACCGTGACCTTCCGGCGTGGCTGGAACTGGGTCTCGGTCACCGGCGCCGTGCACCTCATCGGGCCGGACGACCCCGACCCCGCCTTCGACGCCGCGGGCCTGCCGAAGCTCCTGCGCGACGTGTTCATCGCCGCCACCGGCACCCACGACGACTGGGCCGAGTACGACCGCGTGATGGCCGAGGAGCGCCGGGTCGCGGTGTTCGTCACGGCGGACCGGATAATCGGCAACCCCTGATCCCACCCGGCCCCCAGGAGTCGTCCCGTTGTCCGAGTCCCCGCTCCGCGTCACCACCCCGGTCAAGGTCCTGGTCGGCGTCTTCGCCGTCGCCGACGCCGGGTTCGGGGTGGCTCTTGCCCTGGGCCTGGTGCGCGGCCTTTCGCCGTGGCTGATCGGCGGCGCCTACGCGGCCACCGTGCTCGTCGCCGTCTTGGCCTACCGCGTCTCCCGCGCGCGCATGCTCAAGCGCGGCTTCGAAGGCCTGCGCGACCTCACCATCGGCGACGAAGGCATCCGCCTGCCCGCGGGCACGCTGAGCACCCGGGTCGTGCCGTGGTCGCAGATCGCCGACGTCAACCCCCGCCGCTCGGCCCGCTTCGGCGACGGCTACCTGCGCGACGCCCTCTGGCTCGACCTGGTCACCGGCGGCGGCGTCGAGAGCTCGGTGCAGCGGTACGCACCCCGCGCCCGCCTCGAACCGGCTCCGCCGCACCGGAGGCAGTTCGACCAGACCGCGATCCTCGACCCGGTCCTCTTCGACGCCGTCGTCGACCGGCTCCGGAAGGAGCTGCGCAACCGGCAGCTGCACGCCCAGCTCCGCGGCACCCCGCGCATCCGCTGACCGGCGCCCGGTTCAGCCGAGCCGGCCCAGCAGCTCCCGCGGCACGATCCGCACCGGGTACGGCCGCTCGACCTCCAGCGCCTCGTCACCCGCGGCCTTGGCCACCTGGTGGTAGTGGCCCTCCTCGTCCAGCTCGAACACCGACAGCGTGGGGTCGGCCGGGTCGATCACCCAGTAGCTCCCGGTCCCGAGCCGCTCGTAGACCGCCTTCTTGAGGTTGAGGTCGTAGATGGCGGTGCTGGGCGACAGCACTTCGACGGCCAGCACCGGCGGCGCCGGCAGGTCCTTCTCGGTGAAGTCCCCGACCCGGCCGACCAGGACGTCCGGCTGCAGTTCGATCCGGTCGCCGTGGTGCACCGCGAAGGGCGCCCCGAAAACGTCGAACTCCGCCGGGCACACCGCTTCCAGCACGCCGTAGAGCCGGTAGGTGATCTTCTGGTGCCGGGCACCGGGTGCCGGGGTCACGAGCAGCGCCCCGTCGATGAGCTCGTATCTTCGCCCGTCATCCGGCATCCCCTCCAGGTCGCGCACCGTCATGGGGCCCGACCCGGCCGGATACTGGATGTCCGTCATGGCAGTCATGGTGCCCTCCTTTCGCTCTTCACACCAGAGCACCAGACAGCACCGACAGAAACCGCATCGAACACGGGTTCGGCGCCCATATTCACACGAAGGCGTGAATATGGGCGCCGCTGTCACTTCAGCGTGACACTTACTTCTTGCTCTTCCCGGTGTCCTCAGTGGACAGAGCGGCGACGAAGGCTTCCTGCGGGACCTCGACCCGGCCGACGGTCTTCATCCGCTTCTTGCCTTCCTTCTGCTTTTCCAGCAGCTTCCGCTTCCGCGAGATGTCACCGCCGTAGCACTTGGCGAGGACGTCCTTGCGGATCGCGCGGATCGTTTCGCGCGCGATGATCCGCGAACCGACCGCCGCCTGGATCGGCACCTCGAACTGCTGGCGCGGGATGAGCTCGCGCAGCCGCGTCGCCATCCGGTTGCCGTAGCCGTACGCCGCGTCCTTGTGCACGATCGCCGAGAACGCGTCGACGGTTTCGCCCTGCAGCAGGATGTCCACCTTGACCAGGTCGGCGATCTGCTCGCCGGCCTCTTCGTAGTCCAGTGACGCGTAGCCGCGCGTGCGCGACTTCAGCGTGTCGAAGAAGTCGAAGATGATTTCCGCCAGCGGGATGTTGTAGCGCAGCTCGACGCGGTCCTCGGACAGGTAGTCCATGCCCAGCAACGTGCCGCGCTTCGTCTGGCAGAGCT
Source organism: Amycolatopsis sp. NPDC004378 (assembly GCF_053602455.1). Lineage (NCBI taxonomy): Bacteria > Bacillati > Actinomycetota > Actinomycetes > Pseudonocardiales > Pseudonocardiaceae > Amycolatopsis > Amycolatopsis sp. NPDC004378. Next base: position 184,771 of record NZ_JBSGDR010000009.1, on the reverse strand, counting down.
CCATGATCGTGCCGACGAACTCCGACGGCGCCAGGATGCTGACCTTCGACACGGGCTCGTGCACCTCGGCGATCTTCAGCCCGCTCGGCCAGTCGGACGGGTTCGTCACGACGACCTCGCTGCGGTCCTCCAGGATCACGCGGTAGATGACGTTCGGCGCCGTCGAAATCAGGTCGAGGCCGAACTCGCGCTCGAGCCGGTCGCGCGTGATCTCCAGGTGCAGCAGGCCGAGGAAGCCGCAGCGGAAGCCGAAGCCCAGCGCCACCGACGTCTCCGGCTCGTAGTCGAGCGCGGCGTCGTTCAGCTGGAGCTTGTCCAGTGCCTCGCGCAGCTCGGGGTAGTCGGACCCGTCCACCGGATACAGTCCCGAGTAGACCATCGGCTTCGGCTCGCGGTAGCCCGCCAGCGCTTCCTTGGCGCCGTGGCGCTCCGACGTCACGGTGTCGCCGACCTTGGACTGCCGGACGTCCTTCACGCCGGTGATCAGGTAGCCGACCTCGCCGACGCCGAGCCCCTTGCTGGGCTTGGGTTCCGGCGAGATGATGCCGACTTCCAGCAGCTCGTGCGTGGCGCCGGTGGACATCATCTTGATCTTCTCGCGCGGCGTGATCTTGCCGTCGACGACCCGGATGTAGGTGACGACGCCGCGGTAGGTGTCGTACACGGAGTCGAAGATCATCGCGCGGGCCGGCGCGTCGGCGTCGCCCTGCGGCGCCGGGACCTGCTTCACGACCTCGTCGAGCAGCTCGGCGACGCCCATGCCGGTCTTGGCCGAGACCCGCAGGACGTCCTCCGGCTCGCAGCCGATGATGTGGGCGAGCTCACCCGCGTACTTGTCGGGGTCGGCCGAGGGCAGGTCGATCTTGTTCAGCACCGGGATGATCTGGAGGTTGTTCTCCAGCGCCAGGTACAGGTTGGCCAGCGTCTGGGCCTCGATCCCCTGCGCGGCGTCGACCAGCAGGATCGCGCCTTCGCACGCCTCCAGGGCCCGGGAGACCTCGTAGGTGAAGTCCACGTGGCCGGGGGTGTCGATCATGTGCAGGACGTGGTCCTGGCCGTCGACCTGCCACGGCAGCCGGACGTTCTGCGCCTTGATCGTGATCCCGCGCTCGCGCTCGATGTCCATCCGGTCGAGGTACTGGGCGCGCATCGCCCGCTCTTCCACGACGCCGGTGAGCTGCAGCATGCGGTCGGCCAGGGTGGACTTGCCGTGGTCGATGTGCGCGATGATGCAGAAGTTCCGGATCAGCTCCGGCGGCGTGAAGGTGGTGTCGGCGAACGTCGTCACTCGAATGAGTCCTCGGAAAGTCGGGGATGGCCACCTCTATGTTCCCATGGCCCTCCGGGTGCGGGTGGGGGTCATCCCCGATGCGGGGTTCGGAGATCCGTGGTGCCCTCGAAGGATGAGCACTTCGCCCCAGCCGGCACCCCCTCCCCAGCCGGAGACCAGCGGCTTCGCCCGCGTTCTCGACCGTGCGTTCGGTCACCCCTCCGGACCGCTCGGCCGCCTCGGCGGCTGGGTGATGGCGCGGGGCAACGCCGCCACCGAACACCGCGTCGTCGACCTCGCGAAGATCGAACCGGACGAGACCGCGCTCGTCGTCGGGCCCGGCCCGGGCGTCGGCCTGGCGGCCGCGGCCCGGCTGGCCGGGCGCACGATCGGCGTCGACCCCTCCCCCGAGATGCTCGGGCTCTGCCACGAGCGCTGCGGCGAGACCGTCGAGCTGCGCGAGGGCTCGGCCGCGCGCACCGGCGAGCCCGACGCCTCCGTCGACGTCGTGCTGACCGTGAACAACGTGATGCTCTGGGACGACCGCGCGGCCGGGTTCGCCGAGCTGTTCCGGGTGCTGCGCCCCGGCGGGCGGCTGCTGCTGTCCGCGCACGAGAAGTGGCTGCCGGTGAGCAGGCACGTGCTGGCCGACGAAGCCGCCGAAGCGGGCTTCGCCGACCTCCAGACCTGGACCTGGGACCCGCCCGGCTTCGCCGCGCTCGCCGCGCAGCTGCGCGCCGTCAAGCCCGCCTAGCGGGTGTCCGTGCGGATCGGGTGGCCCTCCGGCACCTCGATCAGCACGATGCGCGTGCCGTCCGGGTCGGCGATCCAGGCCTCGTCGAGGCCCCAGGGCTCCCGCTGGGCGTCCCGCACGGGTTCCAGGCCCTTCGCCGCGAGGTCAGCCATGGTCCCGGCGAGGTCCCGGACCTGCAGCCAGAGCACCAGGTCGGGCGACGCGCCCGTCTCGCCCCGGCCCGAGACCTCCAGGGAGCCGTGGCCGAGGAAGAACACGGTGCCGCCGGGGAACTCGCGCTCCACGGCGAGGCCCAGGGTGTCGCGGTAGAACGCCGTCGTCGCCTCGACGTCACGCGGGCGGATCAGCAGCCGGCTCTTCAGGACTTCCATCCGACCATGCCTACCGGACGGGCTCAGGCGGCCGCAATCGCGGCGATGCCGGTCAGCACGATCACGGACCCGGTGAGCCGCCGCACGGCGTCGCTCTCGCCCAGCACCAGCCAGGCGGCGAGGCCGCCGAGCACGATGCTCAGCTCCCGGGCGGGCGCGACGAGGCTGACGGGCGCCATCGTGAGCGCGAACAGCACGAGGATGTACGCGACCGGCGAGAGCACCGCGACCAGCAGCACCTCGCGGCGGTGTTCGCGCCAGACCCGGGTCACCTCGGCCCGGTCGGCCAGCGCGCCGGGCACCAGCAGCACGCTCTGCAGCACCGAGCCGAGCCCGAAGTAGACGACCGGCGGCACGCGGAGCCCGGTCACCGAGTGCGCGTCCCAGAGCGTGTAGCCGGCGATCACGGCCCCGGTCAGGAGGCCGTAGAAGATCCCGGCCTTGACCGCCTGGGGGTCGCCCGCCTTGCGGCCGGTGCTGATCACCAGCACCCCGGCGATCACCAGGAACGCGCCGACCAGGCCGAGCCATCCCGGCCGCTCGCCGAGCACCAGGACGGCGGCGAGCACCGAGAGCAGCGGCCCGGTACCGCGGGCGACCGGGTAGACGACGGAAAGGTCGCCGACGCGGTACCCGCGCTGCAGCACGACGCCGTAGGCGATGTGCAGCACCGACGTCACCACGGCGGCCACCAGCCAGCTCCACTGTGGACGTTCCGGCTCGACCACCAGCAGCACGGCCGTGACCGGCAGGAGGAGCACGGCGGAAACCGTGTAGTAGAGCCAGACGAACTGGGTGCCGCCGGAGGAGATCCGCTTGGCGGCGAGGTTCCACGCGGCGTGCACGACGGCCGCGACGAGGACGAAGGACAGAGCAGTGGCGTTCACGGGACCCCTTCGGGTTTTCGCGCGCGCGAAAACCGGGTCCTCCAGGCTTTTGCCCCGTCAGATGAACGACCGGCCGTCCGGGCCCGCCGATGGTGCCGCTCGGACCAGACCCGCCGGTCCTGGTTGTGTGGTGCGGGGAGCGCGGACCGGCGACGGAACCCTAGGCACTGACTCCGCCCCACCGTACTCCCGGTTCCGGACGCGCGCGGCGCGGCTGTTAAAGTGGTCGCTCGCTGCCCGTGCGGCATTCCGTCATGGAGGAAACCCGCTTCCGAGCGGGGCCACAGGAGCGCGGCGGCGAATCTCACCGAGTGAAACAGGAGTTGCCCTATGGCCAACATCAAGTCGCAGATCAAGCGCATCACGACGAACGAGAAGGCGCGTCAGCGCAACCAGGCGATCCGGTCCTCGGTGAAGACCGCGATCCGCAAGGTCCGCGAAGCCGCCGAGGCCGGCGACAAGGCAAAGGCCGTCGAGCTGCAGCGCGACGCCGCCCAGAAGCTGGACAAGGCCGTCTCGAAGGGCGTCATCCACGCCAACCAGGCCGCCAACAAGAAGTCGGCGCTGGCGAAGCGCGTCAACGCGCTCTGAGCCGCTTGATTTCTGGGAAAGCCCCGGCTCCGGCCGGGGCTTTTTCATGCCCGGACACGCACGTCGTCACCGATCGCCCTTGGCGGCCGCCACCTCCAGCACGGCTCGCTCCAACGCGTAGCCCGGGTCCGCCGCCACCCCCTTGACCTCGGCGTTCAGCCTCGCCACCACGCGCATCGCCGTCGCCAGGCCGTCGGGGTTCCAGCCGCGCGACTGGCCCTGCGCCTTGCGGATCTTCCACGGCGGCATGCCCAGCTCGCCCGCCAGCTGATTCGGGTTGCCCCGCCCCGCGCCGGACACGCGGGCGATCGTGCGGACCGCGTCGGCCAGCGCGTCGGCCACCAGGACGTGCGGGACGCCCAGCTGCATCGCCCAGCGCAGCGACTCCAGCGCCGCCGAGCGGTCGCCGCCGACCGCCTTCTCCGCGACCGCGAACCCGGTCACGTCGGCGCGGCCGCGGTGGTAGCGGCGGACCGCGTCGGCGTCGACCGTCCCGCCCGTGTCGGCCACCAGCTGACCGGCCGCCGAGGAGAGTTCCCGCAGGTCGGAGCCCACGGCGTCGATCAGCGCGGCCACCCCGGCCGGGTCGATCTTGCCGCCCGCCCGGCGCACCTCGTGCCGCACGAACTGCTCGCGCTCGGCCGGCTTGGTCAGCTTCGGGCACTCGGTGACCTCGGCGCCGGCCTTCTTGAGCGCGGCCGGCAGCGACTTGCCCGCCTTGCTGCGGCCCCCGCCGGTGTGCACGACGACCAGCACGACACCGTCCGCCGGGTCCTTCAGGTACGACGCGACGGCGTCGGCCAGCTCCTGCGAGATGTCCTGCGCCGACTCCAGGACGATCACACGGCCTTCGCTGAACAGCGACGGGCTGACCAGTTCGGCGAGCTCGGGCGCTGTGAGTTCGGACACCCGGACGCGGGTCAGCTCGGCCGTCGCGTCGACGGCGCGGGCGGCGCCGAGCGTCTCGCGGACGGCCCGCTCGATCAGCAGTTCTTCCTCGCCGAGCACCAGGTGCAGCGGGGCCGGGGCGGTGGCTTGCGCGGTCACGGACGAATCCTCTCACTTGCTCCTTCGTGCCCCCGCTCCGGTGATGTCGGGCGGCCACCATGGCACAGCGTGACCGCCATGTCGTACGGTGTCCTCGAGGCGGCGCGCTGACTCGCGCGCACCGACAACCGAATACCGCTCATCCAGAGGGGCAGAGGGAACGGCCCGACGAAGCCCCGGCAACCGGCGTACAGCCCGTCATCCCGCGATCGCGGGGTAGCTGACGACCACGGTGCCAATTCCGGCCCGCTTCGGCGGGGCAGATGAGGAAAGGAACCTCGCGATGACCGCCACCCTCGGAACGACCTCCACCACGAAGACCCCGGATCTCGGTCCCGCCGTCGAACTGGTGTCGAAGGAAGAGGGACACCGGCAGCCGCTCGCCCCCGAGTTCGTCTCCGCCGAGGACTTCTCGCCGCTCGAGGTCGCCTACGACTTCGGCCGCGTCCGCCGTGAGGACATCGAGGCCGGCCCCAAGAACATCTGGCGCTACAAGAAGCTCCTCCCGGTGCCGTCCAACGTCGAAGAGATCCCGAACACCGAGCCCGGCGCGACCCGCCTCATCCGCGCCGACCGGCTCGCGAAGGAGCTCGGCCTCAAGCGCGTGTGGGTCAAGGACGACACCGGCAACCCGACGCACTCCTTCAAGGACCGCGTCGTCGCCGTCGCCCTGGCCGCGGCGCGCGAGTTCGGGTTCGAGGTGCTCGCGTGTCCGTCGACCGGCAACCTGGCCAACGCGACGGCCGCCGCCGCGGCCCGCGCGGGCTGGCGGTCGGTCGTGCTGATCCCGAAGACCCTCGAGCGCGCCAAGATCCTCACCACCGCGGTGTACGACGGCGACCTGATCGCCGTCGACGGCAACTACGACGACGTCAACCGCCTCGCCACCGAGCTGGCCGGCGAGCACCCGAAGTGGGCGTTCGTGAACGTGAACGTCCGGCCGTACTACTCGGAAGGCTCGAAGACGCTGGCCTTCGAGGTCGCCGAGCAGCTCGGCTGGCGCATCCCGCCGCAGATCGTCGTGCCGATCGCCTCCGGTTCGCAGCTGACCAAGGTGGACAAGGGTTTCCGCGAGCTGGGCCAGCTCGGTCTCGTCGACGCCAGCCCGTACAAGGTGTTCGGCGCCCAGGCCACGGGCTGCTCGCCGGTGTCGACGGCGTTCCGCGAGGGCCACGACGTGGTCCAGCCGGTGAAGCCGGACACGATCGCCCGTTCGCTGGCGATCGGCAACCCGGCCGACGGCCCGTACGTGCTCGACATCGTCAACCGCACCGGCGGCGCGATCGAGGACGTCACCGACGAAGAGGTCGTCGAGGGCATCCGCCTGCTGGCCCGCACCGAGGGCATCTTCACCGAGACGGCCGGCGGGGTCACCGTTGCCACGGCGAAGAAGCTGGTCGAGACGGGCAAGCTGGACCCGGACGCCGAGACGGTCCTCCTCATCACCGGCGACGGCCTCAAGACCCTCGACGCGGTCGAGAACCACATCGGCCCGAAGGCGACCGTGCCCCCGTCGGCCAAGGCCGTGAACGAGGCCCTCGGCTACTGACGTCCGCCGCCGGGGCGAGCCCGCGTGCCCGCCCCGGCGCCATGGCCTCCTTCCGTTCGCGCGGTGGGCGGTTCATCGGCCGGGGTGCTCCTCGCCCGGCCACGCTCCCGGTGGCCGCCGGGATCACCGGCGCGGCGGACCGCGTGGCTCGCCCCGGCGGACGATCGCCGGGCCCGCGACCACCGCCGTGTCGCCGTCCAGGTCGGTCCGGGTGACCAGGGCGCCCAGCCCCGTCAGGCTGTCCATTGTGGACTTGCTCGGGTGGCCGTACGTGTTGCCCGCGCCCACGCTGACCAACGCCATCCGCGGGGCCACCGCCGCGAGGAACGACGGCAGCGAGTAGCGCGAACCGTGGTGGGGCACCTTCAACACCTCCGCTTTCAGGTCGCCGACGTCGGCCAAGAGGTCCGCCTGCGCCGCCAGTTCGACGTCGCCGGTCAGGAGCACCCGGCCCGCCGGGGTTTCCGCGCGCAGGACCACCGAGCTGTTGTTGATCGTGGTGCCGTCCTGCTGACCGGCCGAGCGGGCCGGGACGTAACGCGGGCCGAGCACGTCGAGCGAAAGCCCGGGCCACGCCAGCTTCTCCCCCGGGCTCAGCTCCACCAGGGGCACTGCTTGCCGCTCCGCCTCCGCCGCCACCTGGCGCCACGCCCACTCCGGCGCCCGCCCGGGGCCGACGGCGACACCGCCCACCGCCCGGCCGTCGAAGACCGACGCGAGCCCGCCGATGTGGTCCGCGTGCAGGTGGCTCAGCACCAGCAGCGGGATCCGGTCGACGGCCAGCCGCTGCAGGCATTCGTCGACCGGCCCCGGTTCGGGCCCGGTGTCCACGACGACCGCCCGCCCGGGCTCGGCGGTCGCCAGCACGACCGCGTCGCCCTGGCCGACGTCGCACTCGACCATCGCCCAGTTCCGCGGGGGCCACGCCGGCGCGAGCACCCGGACCGGCACGAACACCAGCAGGGCGCCGACCACCAGCACGGCCATCGCCAGCCGCACGCGACGACGCCGGGCCGCCAGGACCAGCACCGCGAGGACGGCGGCGGCGAGCAGCCCACCTGACCAGCCACCCGGCCACGGCACGACCGCGCCGGGCGCCCGGGCACCGTGACGCGCCACCGTGATCAGCCACTCGGCCTCCGGACCGGCCAGGTGCACCAAGACCTTCCCGGCGCCCGGCCACCAGGGACCGGTGACCGTGGCCAGCACGCCGAGCACCGTCACCGGCGCCACCACGGGCGCGGCGAGGACGTTCGTCAGCACCGACACCAGGCTCACCGAACCCGCCATGCCCGCGATGACCGGCGCCGTCACCAGGAACGCCGCCAGCGGGATCGCCAGCCCTTCGGCGAACCCGGGTGGGACGCCGCGGCGGACCAGCGCGCCGGCCCAGCGGGGCGCGAGCAGGACCAGCCCGGCGGTGGCGAACACCGAGAGCGCGAACCCGAAGTCCGTCGCCATGGCGGGATCCGCCACCACGAGCACGCACACCGCGAACGCCAGCGCGGGCAACGCCGAACCCCGCCGTCCCAGCGCCAGCGCCAGCAGGGCGACCGCCGCCATCACCCCGGCCCGCAGCACGCTCGGTTCCGGGCCGACCAGCACGAGGAACCCGGCCAGGCACACGCCGGCGGCGACCGCCGACAGCCTGGGGCCGAGCCGCAGCAGGCGCAGCAGGAGCAGGACGGCTCCGCACGCCACGGCGAGGTTTCCCCCGCTGACCGCGGTCAGGTGGGCGAGTCCCGCGGTGACGAACTCCTGCTCGACCCGCGGCGACAACGCGCTCGTGTCGCCCAGGACCAGTCCCGGTATCAGGCCGGCGGGTTCGTCCGGCAGGACCTGGCACAGGTCGTGGAGACCGGCGCGCAGGCCGGCCGCCGCCCGCTGCCACCACGGCGCCGGGCCGGGCTCCCCCGGCGGGCCGCGGACGGACAGCACCGCGACGGTCAGGTCCGCACCGCGCGGCGGCAGCAGCATGCCGGTGGCCGTCACGTCCTGGCCCGGCACGAGGGCCGCCCACTGCGCGACCGGTGCCAGCAGCAGGACGCGCCCGGACGACGAGACCGGCCGGCCGTCGACCGCCGCCGTGCGGACGTCGGCGGCCAGCACCACCGACCGGGCACCCGCCTGCTGATCGGCGTACCCCGCGCTGCGCACGGGTTTCGGGCGTTCGGTGACGACGACCCGCAAGGCCGCCGGCAGCCCGTCGCCGGTCGCGGCGCGCAGGTCGTCTGCCTGCGCGCCGCGGATCCGCCAGGCGACCGGACCGGCGGCGACGAGCCCCAGCACGAGCAGTGCCGCCGCCGCACCGAGCACTCGCGGCCGCCCCCGCGCTCGCCAGAGCACCAGCCCGGCGAGCACCGCCGAGACCAGGCCGACGGCGACCGCCGTCCACCAGCCCAGCAGCAGGCCGCCCAGGGCCGCGAGCCAGCAGGTCAGCGCCGCTGGGACCAGGCGCATGTCCTGGCGGGTGTCGATCGGGGGAAGGGTGCTCATCCGACCGTCACCTGCCCACGGAGTTTCTCGAACTTGCTTTCCCCGATCCCGGAGACTTCGCGCAGTTGCTCGACTTTCGTGAAGCCGCCGTGGTCGGTGCGCCACTGGACGATCCGCTGGGCCGTCACCTCGCCGACGCCCGGCAGCGTGTCCAGCTGGTCCGCGCTGGCCGCGTTGAGGTCGACCTTGCCGGCCGCCGGGGCGCCGCCCGGGCCGGCGGGTGGTGCCGGTGCCGGGATCCCGACCGCGAGCTGTTCGCCGTCGGTCACCCGGCGGGCGAGGTTCAGCGCGTTCAGGTCCGCGCCGGGTTCGGCGCCGCCGACCGCCCGCAGCACGTCCGCGACGCGGGCGCCCTGGGGGACGGTGACGAGACCGGGCGACCGCACGCGGCCGATCACGCTGACGACGAGGCCGGCCTGGGGTGCGGCCCGGGCCGATGCCTCACTCGCCGGTTTCGCGCTGGGGAGCGCAGGTGGCGACTCGGGCACCGGACGGCCCCCGAGGAGCGCGACCGAGCCGAGGACGATCACCACGACCGCCGCGAGGACACCGGCGAACGCCCACCGGCGGCGGCCGGCACCGGCCGGCAGCCAGCGCCGGACCAGCCGGCCGCCCGGCCCGACGGTGGTCGCGTCGGGCGAGAGCTGGTCGGCCAGCCAGGCGAGCCGGTCGTTGACGGGAGGGCCCGGATCCCGGGCGGGCTGCTCGAACACACGATCGACGTTAGGGCCGCGGGGAGGCGTCCGACAGGGGTGTCGCCGCGTCCTGTGGACAACCGGGGTGATGGGGATGGATCCCTCCGGCCCGGCCCGGGAACGGCCGTTTCCGTCGTACCCGGGTGGCATGCTGGAGGGTTCGGCGCGCCACCCGGCCGCGGCTACCGGCGGGAGGGCACCGCCCGCTGGACGACCACGCCGAGCACGCCGGGCCCGGTGTGCGCCCCGATCACCGCGCCCAGTTCGGAGACCACGCAGCCCGCCGAGCGCGGCACCGCTTCCTCCAGGCGGTTCGCCAGCTCGACCGCCCGCTCCGGCGAGGCGAGGTGGTGGACGGCGAGCTCGACGTCGTCGTCCTTCGCGGCCTGCGCGGCGAGCTCGACCAGCCGCGCGAGCGCGCGGTTCATGGTGCGGACCTTCTCCAGCGGCAGGATCCGGCCGTCCGACATGTGCAGCACCGGCTTCACCGCCAGCGCCGTGCCCAGCAGGGCCGCCGCCGGGCCGATCCGGCCGCCGCGGCGCAGGTGGTCGAGGGTCTCGACGACGAACAACGTCGACGAGCAGCCGGCCGCCGTCACGGCCGCGGCCTCGACGTCCGCCGCGGAAGACCCGGCCGCGGCGGCGTCGGCGGCGTGCAGCGCGGCGAACCCGAGCCCCATCGCCGTCGTGCGCGAGTCGACCACGCGGACCCGGTCCGGCCCGACCTCCTGCGCCGCCAGCACGGCCGCTTCCCAGGTGCCCGACAGCTCGCGCGAAAGGTGCACCGAAACGATCGCGTCCGCGCCGTCGGCGAGCGCCTTGCGGTACTCCGCCGCGAATTCGGTGGGTGTCGGCCGGGAGGTCGTCACGATCTTGCGCTGGCTCATCGCTTCGGCGACCGCCGCGGGGCCGGTTTCGACGCCGTCGAGGGATACCACGCCGTCGACGAGGACGTGCAGCGGCACCACCCGGACCGAGTGCCGTTCGGCGAAGCCCTCCGGCAGGTGGGCGGTGGAATCCGTGACTACGGCGACCGACACGCCGTCAGCCTACGTGGCCGGGAGCCGGGACCGGCGCCAGCAACACGGACATCGCGTCCCCCACCGACGCGTGCCCCTGCCAGCCCCAGTGCATGCCGTCCGGGTTGCCTTCGCCGCTCAGGACGTGCTCTGCGACAACGGCTTCGAGGTCGAGCAGGGGAACCCGTGCCCGCGCGCCCCACGCCGCCATCGCCGCCGCCGCGGCGGGACGCGCGGTGTGCACGCCGCCGTAGGCCGCGGCCCGGTGCACCGACGGCAGCCACCCGAAGATCGGCAGTTCGGGCCGCAGGACGCGCAACGCCTCCACCGCCATGTCGAGGTACTGCACCGTGAGCTTCGCGGGCAGCACCGCGGGACGACCGCGGAAGGCGACCGAAAGCCGGGGCTGCGCGGCGAGGTAGGCCTTGCGCACCACCCGCCGGACCGGGTCGGGCCGCAGGTACCGCAGGCCCGTGCGCAGGTAGGTCGGCAACGGCGAAGGCAGCGTGTCCATGCTCCCGATCGCCAGCACGACCGCGTCGACGTGGTGCAGGTCGGCCCAGACGCGCGGATCGCCGGTCAGCGACCACCAGACGTCCCGCGCGGTCCAGCCGATGCCCGCGACCAGGTCCGCGGTGCCGCCCAGGGCCGCGGCGGCGACGTTGGGCCACAGCCGCGGCTCGTCCGCGGCGCAGGGTCCTTGGGGACCGTGAAAGCTCAGCGAGTCGCCGAACACCAGCAGGCGCGGCCCCATCGGCTAGCCGTGCATCCCCGCGTTGTAGGCCTGCAGCCGCCACTTGTCGTCGCGCCGGCCCAGCTCGACCCAGTGGCAGTTGGAGATGCCGCCGAGCGACGGCCAGGTCTCCACCGGCAGGTTCAGCAGCCGCGCGGTGAGCGCCGTGATCAGCCCGCCGTGCGCGGCGAGCAGCACGGTGTCGCCGACTTCGGAGTTGGCCTGCAGCAGGTCGGCGACCACCTCGCTCGCCCGGTCGGCGACGTCGAGGCGGTTCTCGCCGCCCGGCGGTGCCCAGGTGGCGTCACGGCGCCAGCGGTCGCGCTCGCCGGGGTAGGCCTCGTCGACCTCCGCGCCGGTCATGCCCTGCCACTCGCCGAGGTGCGTCTCGCGCAGCCGCTTGTCGATCCGCAGCGGGACGCCGATCGCGTCGGTGAGCACGGTGGCCGTGTCGGTGGCGCGGCGCAGGTCGGACGCGATGACGAGGTCCGGGGAGAACCGGGCCAGCGCGGGAACCGCGAACCGGGCCTGGTTCCAGCCGCGCGGGGTCAGCGCCGAGTCGAGGTGACCCTGCATGCGTCCGGCGGCGTTGTAGTCCGTCTCGCCGTGGCGCCAGAGCACGAGCCGCCGCGGACTCACGGGGCGTCCGCGTCCTCGTCGGCGGGCTGTTCGTCGAGTCCGGCGACCTCGATGCGCGGGCAGTCCTTCCACAGCCGTTCGAGGCCATAGAACGTGCGCTCCTCGACGTGCTGGACGTGCACGACGACGTCGACGTAGTCCAGCAGGACCCAGCGGCCCTCGCGGGCGCCCTCGCGGCGCACCGGCTTGTGCCCGCTCTCCCGCAGCTTCTCCTCGACGTTGTCGACGATCGCGCCGACCAGGCGCTCGTTGGACGCGGAGGCGATGACGAAGGCGTCGGTGATGACGAGCTGCTCGGACACGTCCAGCACGACGACGTCGCTGGCCTTCTTGTCCGCCGCCGCGTGTGCGGCCGCTACGGCCAGCTCTCGTGCCTCGGACGTGGCTGCCACAGTGCTCCTTCACAGATCGGGTTCGCCCGAGAAGGGTACCCGCCGGGACCAGCGGCCTTTCAGTCGCTCTTCCGGTAGAGATCCTTCTTGGCGATGTAGCGGACGACGCCGTCGGGGACGAGGTACCAGACCGGCTCGCCGCGTTCGACGCGCTCGCGGCAGCCGGTCGACGAGATCGCCATCGCGGTGACCTCGACCAGGCTCACCTTGCCGCTGGGCAGGTGGTGCGAGTTGAGCCGGTAGCCGGGCCGCGTGACGCCGATGAAGTGCGCGAAGTCGAACAGCTCGTCGGCCTTGTGCCAGGTGAGGATCTGTTCGAGCGCGTCGGCGCCGGTGATGAAGTAGAGCTGGTCCTCGGGGTACTCGGCGTGCAGGTCGCGCAGCGTGTCGACGGTGTAGGTCTGGCCGGCGCGGTCGATGTCCACGCGGCTGACCGAGAAGACCGGGTTGGACGCGGTCGCGATGACCGTCATCAGGTAGCGGTCCTCGGCCTTGGTCACCTGGCGGCTCGTCTTCTGCCACGGCTGGCCGGTGGGGACGAAGATCACTTCGTCGAGCCCGAACCGGGACTGGACCTCGCTGGCCGCGACGAGGTGGCCGTGGTGCACGGGGTCGAACGTGCCGCCCATGACCCCGATCCGCCGTGGTGACATGGAAGAGGAGCCTATACATCGGCGGGCGCGGCCGTCCTGTGCTGCCGGACACCTCGCCCGACCGGGCAATTACTGTGATTCAGCTCACATTACGGCCGGTATTGGTCGCGAACGGTCCGTTCGCGACGCCGCCGATTCCCGGTCTGTCGGTGCCATGGGGTAGACGTGGGGACGTGGACACGACCAGCACCACCTCAGCCCTCCGCGACCGCGCCGAGACCCTCCTCCGGGCCCTGGCCGGCGACTCGGCGAAGCTGCGCGAAGACCAATGGACGGCCATCGAGGCCCTCGTCGCGCAGCGCCGTCGCGCGCTGGTCGTGCAACGGACCGGCTGGGGCAAGTCGGCGGTGTACTTCCTGGCCACGGCCCTGCTGCGCGAGCAGGGCAGCGGGCCGACGGTCATCGTCTCGCCCCTGCTCGCCCTGATGCGCAACCAGATCTCGGCGGCGGCGCGGGCCGGGATCCACGCGGCCACCATGAACTCAGCCAACCCCCAGGAGTGGGAGCAGGTCCAGGCCGCCGTCGCGGCCGGCGAGGTCGACGTCCTGCTGGTGAGCCCCGAACGGCTGAACAACCCGGACTTCCGCGACAACGTGCTGCCGAAGCTGACCGCGAGCACCGGGCTGCTGGTGGTCGACGAGGCGCACTGCATCTCCGACTGGGGGCACGACTTCCGGCCGGACTACCGGCGCCTGCGCACGCTGCTGGGCGAGCTGCCCGACGGCGTCCCGGTGCTGGCGACCACCGCGACGGCGAACGACCGCGTGGTCACCGACGTCGCCGAGCAGCTCGGCCTCGGCACCGGCGGCGACACGCTGGTGCTGCGCGGCACCCTCGACCGGGAAAGCCTGCGGCTGTCGGTGTGCCGGCTGCCGACGTCGCAGGCCCGGCTCGCGTGGCTGGCGGAGCACCTGGCCGAGCTGCCCGGGTCCGGGATCATCTACTGCCTGACGGTCGCGGCGGCGCACGACGTCGCGGCGCTGCTCAAGGACCGCGGCTACCCGGTGGCGGCCTACACCGGCAAGACCGACCCGGCCGACCGGCAGGCGGCCGAGGACGACCTGCTCGGCAACCGGGTCAAGGCGCTGGTCGCGACGTCCGCGCTGGGCATGGGGTTCGACAAGCCGGACCTCGGGTTCGTCGTGCACCTCGGGGCACCGTCGTCGCCGATCGCGTACTACCAGCAGGTCGGCCGCGCCGGGCGCGGCGTGGAACGCGCCGAGGTCGTGCTGCTGCCCGGCGAAGAGGACCGGGCGATCTGGGCGTACTTCGGCTCGCTCGCCTTCCCCGACGAGCTGCGGGTGACGCAGGTGCTGAACACGCTCGCCTACGCCGACCGTCCACTGTCGACGGCCGCGCTCGAGCCGTCGGTGGAGCTTTCCCGGTCACGGCTGGAAATGGTGCTCAAGGTGCTGGACGTCGACGGCGCGGTGCGGCGCGTCAAGGGCGGCTGGACGAGCACGGGCGAGAACTGGGAGTACGACCGCGGGCGGTACAAGCGGGTCGCCGAAGCCCGCGACCGCGAGCAGGAAGCGATGCTCGGCTACCTGGCGGCCGACGGCTGCCGGATGGAATACCTGCGGCGCCAGCTGGACGACCCCGAGGCCGCGCCGTGCGGGCGGTGCGACAACTGCACCGGGAACCACTGGGACACCACGGTGGCCGAAGACGTCGCCGAGGCGACCCGCGAACGGCTGCAGCGGCCCGGCGTCGAGGTCGCGCCGCGGAAGCAGTGGCCCACGGGGATGTCCTCTTTGGACGTTCCGGTCTCGGGCCGGATCGGCGCGGACGACCAGGCCGAGCCGGGCCAGGTGCTCGGCCGGCTCACCGACGTCGGCTGGGGCAACCGGCTGCGCGAGCTGGTGGGTCCCCAGGCCCAGGACACCGAGGTGCCCGATTCCGTGTTCAAGGCCTGCGTCCAGGTGCTGGCCGGGTGGCAGTGGTCCGAACGGCCGGTCGCGGTGGTGGCGGTGCCGTCGGAGACGCGGCCGCAGCTCGTGTACAGCCTCGCGACCCGGCTGGCCGAGGTCGGCAGGCTGGACTTCCTGGGCGCGCTCGACGCCGAGGGCCCGCCGCCGCGTCAGGCGAACAGCGCGCAGCGGCTGGCCGACCTGTGGCGGCGGATGAGCATGCCGGCCGACCTGGCGGCGAGCCTGCCGGGCGGACCGATCCTCCTGGTCGACGACGTCATCGACACGGGCTGGACCATGACACTGGCGACGCGCTTGCTGCGGAAGGCCGGGGCACCGGCGGTCCTGCCGTTCGCGTTGGCGAGCACGGCTTAGGAGACGGTAAAAAAACGGGGATCCGGACGAGTGAGAACCTTTCGCACAGCGAAGCACTGTGGCAAAGTCCCGTGACACCTTCGGGTGACGTGGAGGCCGCCATGACCGAGTCCACCGTGCAGGCGTCGCAGCGGCACAAGCTGCCGGTGCGCAAGCTGTTCGCGGCGAGCGCGGGCAACGCGCTGGAATGGTTCGACTGGACGATCTACGCGACGTTCAGCATCTACTTCGCCAATGCGTTCTTCCCACCGGGGAACGACACCCTGGCCCTGATCAACACGTTCGCCACCTACGCGCTCGCGTTCTTCTTCCGCCCGCTCGGCGGGGTGCTGCTCGGGCGGTTCGCGGACACGCGCGGCCGGAAGCCGGCGATGATCCTGACCATCCTGCTGATGGCGGGCGGGTCGGTCGCGATCGGGCTGCTGCCGACGTTCTCGCTGGTCGGCTGGCTGGCGCCGATCCTGCTGCTGCTCGCCCGCGTCGCGCAGGGGCTGTCGCTCGGCGGGGAGGTGTCGAACGCGTCGGCGTACCTCGGCGAGATCGCGCCGCGCGAGCGTCGCGGCCGGTACTCGGCGTTCTTCTACATCTCGACCGGGTCGGCCGTGCTGGTCGCGACCGTGCTCGGGTTCGTCCTGGCCCGGGCGCTGGACAAGGCGCAGCTCGCGTCCTGGGGCTGGCGGCTGCCGTTCCTGCTCGGCGGCGTCTTCGGCCTGATCGGGCTGTGGCTGCGCCGGAGCATCGCCGAGACCGAACTGTTCGAGCAGACGAAGACCAAGGCGCGGAAGCTCGAGCGGCCGCTGCTGACGACGTTGACGCACCACCCGAAGGCCGTCGGCCGGCTCGTCGGCTTCACGATGCTCTCGACCCTCTGCTACTACACGTTCTTCAGCGCGCTCACGTCGTTCGCGGTGAAGAGCCGGCACGCCGACGCCGACGCCGTCTTCCTCGCGCTTTCGGTCGGCACGGCCCTGTTCATCGCGTTGCAGTACCCGCTCGGCGCGCTGGCGGACCGGGTCGGGCGGAAGCCGCAGCTGCTCGTCTGGTCGGGCGCGACCGCCGTGGTCATCGTGCCGCTGTCCACTTTGATCGGCCCGAACATCGGCGGCCTGCTCGTCGTGTTCTGCGTCGGGCTGGGGCTGTACAGCGCGATGACGTCGATCGCGCCGGCCATCATGAGCGAGCTCTTCCCCACCGAGCTGCGCGGGCTGGGCATCGGTGCCTGGTACAACCTGACCGTCGCGATCTTCGGTGGCACCGCACCCCTGCTGATCACGCTCTTCGGCGCTGTCTCGCCGACGCTCTACTTCTGGTACGTGGCCGTCGGCGCCGCGATCGCGTTCGCCGTGATCCTCACGCTGCCGGAAACCAAGGGCAGCGAGCTGCGGTAAACCCTTCGTCACCGGCCGGTCACGCTCGCTACGCTGCGGGCTCCGTGACCGAGCCGAAGGAGGGACACCGTGCCGCAGACCGCCGACGTTACCGAGGAGCTGGCGCGCCGCGTGGTGGCCGCCGCCGGCCGGGCACTCGACGTCGGCCTGACGCCGGAGCAGGCGCTGATCCAGGCGTCGCCGCGCGAAGGCGTCGACTACCAGGGCAACCTCGCGATGAGCCTGGGCAAGCGGCTCGGGCGCCCACCTCGTGAAGTAGCCGAGGCGATCGCCGGGGCCCTGGAGCTCGACGGCATCGCCGGGCCGCCCGAAATCGCCGGGCCGGGCTTCCTCAACTTCGTGCTGCGCGGGGAATGGCTCGAAGAGCGCACTGCCGGGCTGCTCGCCGATCCCCGCCTCGGCGTGCCGGAAACCGCGGCGCCCCGGCGGATCGCGCTGGACTACAGCAGCCCGAACGTCGCGAAGGAGATGCACGTCGGGCACCTGCGCACGACGGTGATCGGCGACGCGCTGGCGCGTCTGCTGCGCTTCGCGGGGCACGAAGTGCTGCCGCACAACCACCTCGGCGACTGGGGCACGCCGTTCGGGATGCTCATCGAGCACCTCCTCGACGTCTCGGCCGGGCAGAGCGGGATCGCCGACCTCGACGCGTTCTACCGCGAAGCACGGCAGAAGTTCGACAACGACGAGGCCTTTGCGATGCGGGCGCGCGAGCGGGTCGTGCTGTTGCAAGGCGGGGACGAAGAGACGCTCGCCGTCTGGCGGGAGCTGATCGCCGAGTCGACCCGGCACTTCCACGAGGTTTACGCACTGCTCGGCATTTCCTTGACGGACAAGGACATCTACGGCGAGAGCTTCTACAACCCGTACCTCGCTGCCGTGGTCGAGGACCTCGAGAAGGCCGGGCTGACCGAAGTCAGCGACGGCGCGATCTGCGTGTTCCCCGACGGGTTCCGCAACCGCGAAGGCGACCGGCTGCCGCTGATCGTCCGCAAGCGCGACGGCGGCTTCGGCTACGCGGCCACCGACCTGGCCACGGTCCGGTACTGGACGGCCGAACGCGGCGCGACCGACCTGCTCTACGTCGTCGGAGCGCCTCAGGCCCAGCACTTCGCGATGCTGTTCGCCGTCTGCCGCGAGGCGGGCTGGTTGCCCGCGCACGCCGAGCACATCGGGTTCGGCACGGTGCTGGGCGCGGACGGCAAGACCATGCGGACCCGCGCCGGCGGCACGGTGAAGCTGGCCGACCTGCTCGCCGAAGCCGTGACGCAGGCCGCCGCGGTCGTCGCCGAACGCAGTGAGCTCGACGCGGCGGGCCAGGCCGAGGTCGCCCGCGCGGTGGGCATCGGTGCGGTCAAGTACGCGGACCTGTCGGGTGACCGCGAGCGTGACTACGTCTTCGCCTGGGACCGGATGCTCGCCAAGGAGGGCAACACCTCGGTGTACCTCCAGTACGCGCACGCGCGGACGCAGTCGATCCTGCGCAAGGCCGGCGGCGTGCCGGACGGACGGGAAATCACGCTCGAAGGGGCGGCGGAGCGGGCTCTGGCGCTGAAGCTGCTTAGGTTCGGCGAAGCACTGAAGGCCGCGACAGACGGCTACGCGCCACACAAGCTCTGTACGTACCTGTACGAGACGGCGGTCGCGTTCTCCCGGTTCTTCGAGGAATGTCCGGTCCTGAAGGCGTCTTCGCCGTCGCTGCGCGCTTCGCGGCTCAGGTTGACTACGCTGACGTCGACCACGCTCGCGCTCGGGCTCTCCCTGCTCGGCATCGAAGCGCCCGACCGGCTCTAGCGGGAGACCACTGTGGAACTGCCCGGCGACCTGCTCGCGTTGCTCCGCGAGCCCAGCCTCTGCTTCCTGTCGACGGTGATGCCGGACGGCTCGCCGCAGCTCACCCAGACCTGGGTGGACACCGACGGCACGCACATCCTCGTCAACACCGTGCTGGGCCACCAGAAGCAGCGCAACATCGAGCGTGACCCGCGAGTGGCGCTCAACGTCGCCGACCGCGACCGGCCGTCGCGGTACTACGCGATCCGCGGGCAAGTTCTGGAGATGACCGAGGACGGCGCCGTCGACCACATCGAAAAGCTGTCGCAGCGCTACCTCGGCGGCCCGTACCCGTGGTGGGGCGGGCGCGACCAGACGCGGCTGCTGCTCACGATCAAGCCGGACCGGATCAACCCGACGTGATCATCATCGCCGGCTGGCTCGCGGTCGCCCCCGAAACCCGCGACACATACCTCGAAAGCTGCGTCGAAGCGATCCGGCTGGCACGGGAGGCGCCCGGCTGCCTGGACTACGCGCTGGGCGCCGACCTGCTCGACCCCGGCCGGATCACGGTGTACGAGCGCTGGGAGTCCGATGAGGACCTCGAGCGCTTCCGCGGGTCCGGGCCGTCGGACGAGCAGACGGCGCAGATCCTCGACGCCTCCGTCGCGCGCTACCGGATTTCCGCGGTCGAAGCGCCGTGATCGGCCAGTAGCGCCACCAGTTCGTCGGCCAGGCCGCGGCCGACCGGCTCCCGCGTCGCGAGGAGCCGGTACCAGAGCGTGCCGAACACGACGTCGACGACCGTGCCCGGCCGGACACCCGCGGGCAGTTCGCCGCGCTCGCGGGCGCGGTCGACGATCACGCCGAGCGCCTCGCGGCGGCGGTTGAGGAAGTCCTCGCGGAACCTTTTGCCGAATTCCGGGTCGATCTGCGCCTGCGCCATCAGCGCGCGCAGGGTGTCCGCGACCTGCGCTTTGTCGCCGAGCTCGAACGTACTGCCCAGGAAGTGCGCGAGGTCGGCGCGGAACGTCCCCTCGTCGGGGATGGGCACGTACAGGTCCGCCTTCGTCGCGAGTGCGTCGAGCAGGACGTCGGCCTTCGAGGGCCACCAGCGGTAGATCGTCTGCTTGCCGACGCCGGAGCGCGCGGCGATGCCTTCGACGGTCAGTGCGCCGTAACCCGCCTCCGCGACCAGGTCGAGCGTGGCGGCGAGGATCGCCAGCCGGCTCTGTTCGCTGCGCCTGCGTCCGGGACGGGACTGGTCGGTCATGGGATCCGATGGTAGCGTCGAATTCGAAACGAGACGTACCGGTTCGAAATGGGGAACAAGCATGAGCATCGCTCTCGTCGCCGGCGGCACTTCGGGCATCGGCCTGGCGACCGCGCGCCGGCTACGCGAGCAGGGTTACGACGTCCACGTGACCGGGCGCGGCAAGGAGCGCCTCGACGACGTCGCTTCGAGTGATCCGGAGCTGACCGGCCACCAAGCGGACGGCGGCGACGCCACGGCGATGGGTGCCCTGGCGGCGTCGCTCGGGACGGTCGACGTGCTGGTGGTGAGCCTGTCCGGGGCAGAAGGCATGGGGCCGGTCGACGCGCTGGACCTCGAGATGCTGCGGCGGGCGTTCGACGCGAAGTTCTGGGCGCACCTGACGACGATCCAGGCGGTGCTGCCGCACCTGGCGTCGGACGGGTCGATCACGCTGCTGGGCGCGATCAGCGCGCGGGCGGCCATGCCGGGGACGGCGGGGATCGCCGCGCTCAACGCGGCGGTGGAAGCGCTGGTCAAGCCGCTGGCCGTCGAGCTGGCGCCGCGGCGGGTGAACGCGGTCTCGCCGGGCGTCGTCGACACGGCCTGGTGGAGCGGCTTCCCGGCGGAGATGCGGGAGGGGTTCTTCGCGCAGACGGCGGCTTCGATCCCTTCCCGCCGCGTGGCGACGGCGGACGACGTCGCGGAGGTGGTGGCCTTGGCGGCCACGAACCGCAACCTGACCGGCACGGTCCTGGAGGCCGACGGCGGCGCCCGCCTGGTCTCCCTCGGCTGACGACCGCCACTTTCCCGTGAAGCGACGGCCGGACACCGTGATTGAGCGGGCATCACGCGTGATTGAAGGGGCGACACGCGTGATTGGAGAGGCATCACGCGTGATTGGAGGGACGACGCGGGTGATGCCCTGCGGGGCACGGGGGTTAGCGGCGGAGGGGGACCAGGTCGTCGGCGTGGACTACTTCGCGGCGTTGTTCCGGGGGGAGTTCGTGCGTTGAGCGGCCGATGAGGTCCGGGAGTTCCGGTGCGTCGAACGCCACTACGCCGCGGGCTACCGCGCGGTCCTTCGCGTCGACCAGGTCGACCACGTCGCCGGCCTGGAACTCGCCCTCGACGCCCGTGATGCCTGCCGCCAAGAGGGAGCGGCGGCGGCGGACCACCGCCGTCACCGCGCCGTCGTCGAGACGGAGCTTGCCCGTCGAGTCCGCCGCGTAGCCCAGCCAGAAGCGGCGGGCCGACAGGCGGGTGTCCGCCGGGGCGAATGCCGTGCCCGGAGACGCCGTGGTCAGTGCGGCGGAGGCTTCCGACGCCGCGGCCAGCAGGACCGGGATGCCCGCGCCCGCCGCCGTGCGGGCGGCCGCCAGCTTCGAGACCATGCCGCCCGTGCCGAGGCCGGAGCTCGACATGCCGACCGAGATCCCGTCCACGTCGGACTCCGAGAGGACCTCGGTCAGCTTGCGGGTCGCGCCGTCGCGGGGGTCGCCGTCGTAGAGACCGTCCACATCGGACAGCAGCACCAGTGCGTCGGCACCGATCAGGTGGGCCACCAGCGCCGCCAGGCGGTCGTTGTCGCCGAAGCGGATTTCCTCCGTGGCCACCGTGTCGTTCTCGTTGACCACCGGGACCGCGCCGAGCGCCAGCAGCCGCGAGAACGTCCGCTGCGCGTTCCGGTAGTGCGAACGGCGGACGACGTCGTCGGAGGTCATGAGCACCTGGCCGACCGTCAGCGAGTACCGCCCGAACGACTCGGCGTACGCGTGCGCGAGCGCCAGCTGGCCGACGCTCGCCGCCGCCTGCTGGGTCGCGAGGTCGCGCGGGCGCTTGCCCAGCGAGAGCGGCGCGAGACCCGCGCCGATCGCCCCGGACGAGACCAGCACGATCTGCGTCTCCCGCGCGACGCGGTCCGCGATCGCGTCGACCAGCGCGTCCAGGCGCGCCGCGTCGAGCCCGCTGCCCGCCGTCGTCAGGGCCGATGAGCCGACCTTGACCACCAGGCGACGCGCGGAAGCGATGGCTTCCCGGGTGCCGCTCACGCGTCCAGGTCCAGGTCGTCGTCCTCGTCCGTCCCGTCGCGCCGGATCCGCCGGGCTTCCTTGCGCTCGGCCGCGCCGACGCGCTCGGTGCGCTCCAGCCGGACGTCCGTACCGCGCCCGGACAGGTGCACCGCCACCGAAGGCGTCGACGGCTCCCACTCGAACTGGACGTCGCCGATCGTGACCGGGCTGCCCGGCGTCGCGCCGAGCTTCGCCAGCTGGTCCTCGACGCCCAGGCGGTTCAGCCGGTCGGCCAGGTAGCCGACGGCCTCGTCGTTGCCGAAGTTCGTCTGGCGGATCCACCGCTCGGGGCGGGCGCCGCGCACGATGAACGCGCCCTCCTCCTCGGGGTCGACCTCGACCGTGAACCCGCTGTCGTCGACCGCGAGCGGCCGCAGCACGATCTTCTCCGGCTCCAGCACCGGCTGCGCCTCGCGGTACTCCTCGACGACCGCCGCGAGCGCGTACGTGAGCTCCCGCAGGCCCTTGCGGGACGCCGTCGAGACCTCGAACACGCGCAGGCCACGGGCTTCCAGCTCGGGCCGGACGAACTCGGCGAGCTCGGCCGCCTCCGGGATGTCGATCTTGTTGAGCACGACCACGCGCGGCCGTTCCTCGAGCTTGCCGCCGAGACCCGGCGTGTACTTGGAAAGTTCCTCTTCGAGTGCGTCCACATCGGACAGCGGGTCGCGGCCCGGCTCCAGCGTGGCGCAGTCGACGACGTGGACCAGCACCGCGCACCGCTCGATGTGGCGCAGGAAGTCCAGGCCCAGGCCCTTGCCCTCGGACGCGCCGGGGATCAGGCCGGGCACGTCGGCCATCGTGAACACCGTCTCGCCGCCGGTGATGACGCCGAGGTTCGGCACCAGCGTGGTGAACGGGTAGTCGGCGATCTTCGGCTTGGCCGCGGACAGCACCGAGATCAGCGACGACTTGCCGGCGGACGGGAAGCCGAGCAGGCCGACGTCGGCGACCGAGCGCAGCTCCAGCGTCAGGTCGCGGCTCTCCCCCGGCTCGCCGAGCAGCGCGAACCCGGGCGCCTTGCGGGCCTTCGACGCCAGCGCGGCGTTGCCGAGGCCGCCGCGGCCGCCCTGCGCCGCGACGAACGTGGTGCCGGGGCCGATCAGGTCGGCGACCAGCTCGCCGTCCTCGGTGAAGACGACGGTGCCCGACGGCACCTTCATCACCAGGGTCTCCCCCGCCGCGCCCGCGCGGTTGCCGCCCTGGCCCATCTTGCCGCTGCCGGCCTTGGCGTGCGGGCGGAAGTGGAAGTCGAGCAGGGTGTGCACGTTCGGGTCGACGACCAGCAGGACGTCGCCGCCGTTGCCGCCGTTGCCGCCGTCCGGGCCGCCGAGCGGCTTGAACTTCTCGCGGTGCACCGAGGCGCAGCCGTTGCCACCGTCACCGGCCGTCAGGTGGATCACCGCGCGGTCCACGAACCGGGACGCCATGACTTGCCTCTTTCACTCGCGAGAAGGGGATATACAAAACAAACGAGGGGTGGCACCGGATATTCCGGTCCCACCCCTCGTCAGAGGTCTAACGACGACCGAAGGCTCAGGCCTCGGCCGGCACGATGTTGACCGTCTTGCGGCCACGCTTCTCGCCGAACTGGACCGCACCGGCGGCCAGGGCGAACAGCGTGTCGTCGCCGCCACGGCCGACGTTCACGCCGGGGTGGAACTTGGTGCCGCGCTGACGGATCAGGATCTCGCCGGCGTTGACTTCCTGGCCGCCGAAGCGCTTGACGCCGAGGCGCTGCGCGTTCGAGTCACGACCGTTGCGGGAGCTGGACGCACCCTTCTTGTGAGCCATAGCTCAGTCCTCTTTCAGTCTTCGAAGATCCGGAGAAAGTTCTTACTTGGAGATGGCGGTGACCTCGACGCGGGTCAGCTTCTGCCGGTGACCCTGGCGCTTGTGGTAGCCCGTCTTGTTCTTGAACTTGTGGATCCGGATCTTCGGACCCTTGGTCTGCTCGACGACCTTGCCGGTGACCGAGACCTTCGCCAACGCGTCGGCGTCCGTGGTGACCTCGCCACCGTCCACGAACAGCACGGCGGGGAGGATGTGCTCGGTGCCCGGCTCGCCCTCGAGCTTCTCGACCTCGACGACGTCGCCGACGGCCACCTTGTACTGCTTGCCGCCGGTCTTGACGATCGCGTACGCCGACACGGAAGTCTCCTGCATTACTCGACAATGGGTGGGGGCCCGCGCGATCGGCCCGCCTCCGGGAAGGCGGTCCTGTTCTCGCGCAGCGACCTACTCTGGTGGCAGGCCGTACTACAGGTTACGTGGGGTGCCCCGGTGCGTTACCACCGGGGTCCCCAAGTCGTTCAGTTGCTCTGGTCCGAGGCGTGCACCGGCGGGCCCGCCGGGCGCGACGCGGCCCGGCGCGGACGGCGCCGGGTGGAGCGCACGGCCGGTTCGGGCACGCTGACCTCGGGTTCCTCGACCGGCTGAGCCGGTTCCGGCGCCTCGGTCACGGACGCTTCCGCCTCCGGAGCCGCCGACTGCTCGACGGCGGGCTCCTCCTGCGGCACCGGGGCCTCGTCCGCCTCGGTCGTCACCGGGACACCGGCGACCTCCTGGGCGGGCTCGGCGGGCGGCTCGGCCGCCACCGGCGTCTCGTCGGCCTCGGTGGTCGCCGGGATGTCCGCGACCTCCTTGCCCGGCTCCGGGGCGGGCCCGTTGCCGTTCAGGGCGCCGTGGTCGTGCTCCTTGGCGGCCTTCGAGGCGTTCGCCATCGCCGCCACCGCGGACGCGATCGACTCGCGCTGCTCCGGCGTCGGGACGGCGTGGACCTCGGCCTTGGCGGCTTCGGGCTCCTTGGCGGGCTCCTCGCCCTTGCCGCGGCCCCGCGACCGGCGGGAACTCTTCTCCCCGCCGCCGCCGTTGTTGCCGCCGCCGTTGCCGTTCCCGCCGTGGGTGTGCCCACCGCCGCCACCCGAGCGCTGCGGCTCGGTCGAGACGATCACGCCCCGGCCCTTGCAGTGCTCGCACGGCGTCGAGAACGCCTCCAGCAGGCCGGTGCCGATCTTCTTGCGCGTCATCTGCACCAGGCCCAGCGACGTGACCTCGGCGACCTGGTGGCGCGTGCGGTCGCGGCCGAGGCACTCGGTGAGGCGGCGCAGCACCAGCTCGCGGTTGGACTCGAGCACCATGTCGATGAAGTCGATCACGATGATGCCGCCGATGTCCCGCAGCCGGAGCTGGCGGACGATCTCCTCCGCCGACTCCAGGTTGTTGCGGGTCACCGTCTCCTCGAGGTTGCCGCCCGATCCGGTGAACTTGCCGGTGTTGACGTCGATGACCGTCATCGCCTCGGTGCGGTCGATGACCAGGTACCCGCCGCTGGGCAGCCAGACCTTGCGGTCGAGGGCCTTGGTGATCTGCTCGTCGATCCGGTGGTCGGCGAACGCGTCGCCGGTGCCGGTGTAGCGCTTGAGCCGCTCGGTCAGCTCCGGCGCGACGTGCCGGACGTAGTCGTTGATGGTCTCCCAGGACCGGTTGCCCTGGATCTCCAGCTTGCTGAAGTCCTCGGTGAAGAGGTCACGCACGACCTTGACCAGCAGGTCCGGCTCTTCGTAGAGCATGGTCGGCGCGCCGCCCTTCTTGCCGGAACCGGCGGCGGCCTTCTCCTTGATGACGTCCCACTGCGCCTTCAGGCGGTCGACGTCGCGGCCCAGCTCCTCCTCGCCGATGCCCTCGGAGGCGGTGCGGATGATGACGCCCGCGTCCTCCGGGACGATCCGCTTGAGGATGTCCTTGAGCCGGCGGCGCTCGTTCTCCGGCAGCTTGCGGGAGATGCCGGTGGCGCCGCCCGCGGGCACGTAGACGAGGAAGCGGCCGGGCAGGGAGATCTGCGTGGTCAGCCGGGCGCCCTTGTGCCCGACCGGGTCCTTGGTGACCTGGACCAGCACGGAGTCGCCGGTGGACAGCGCTTGCTCGATCTTGCGGGCCTTGCCCTCCAGGCCGGCGGCGTCCCAGTCGACCTCGCCGGCGTAGAGCACGGCGTTGCGGCCGCGGCCGATGTCGATGAACGCGGCCTCCATGGAGGGCAGCACGTTCTGGACGCGGCCGAGGTAGACGTTGCCGACGATCGAGCCGGAGCCCGACTGCGTCACGAAGTGCTCGACCAGCACGCCGTCCTCGAGCACCGCGATCTGCGTGGAGTCGCCGTGCTCGGCGACGACCATCGTGCGCTCGACCGACTCGCGGCGGGCGAGGAACTCGGCCTCGGACAGGATCGGGGCGCGGCGGCGGCCCGCCTCACGGCCGTCGCGGCGGCGCTGGCGCTTGGCCTCCAGGCGCGTCGAGCCGCGGACGCTGCGGACCTCGTCACGCGCCGGGCGCTCGGCCTGCTCGGCCTTGGCCTGGCGGACGTGCGTGACGGTGTTGGGCGGGTCGTCGGTGCCTTCGGCGTCGTCGCCGTCCGAGCCCTTGCGGCGACGGCGGCGGCGACGGCGCTTGCTGCCGCCTTCGCCCTCGTCGGAGTCGTTTTCGGCCTCTGACGACGCACTGGCCTCTTCGGTCTCTTCGGCGTCCGCTTCGGGCTTTTCGTCCCCGTTGGCGCGGGACCTGCGGCGCGGCTCTTCGGCCTGGCCGTCCTCGTTCTCGGTGGACTCGTCGGCGCCGTCGGCGCCCTTGCCCCGGCCCCGGCCGCGACGGCCGCGGCGGCGCCGGCGGCGGCTGCCGCCGTCCTCGCCGTCGTCATCGCCGGTGTCGGCGGCCGCGGTGGTGTCCTCGGCCTCCTCTTCGGCCTCGGGCTCCGGGCGGGCCTTCGTCTCCGGGCGGGGCTCCGGCTCCGCGAACGGGTCGACCGGCTTGCGGGCCGGGCGCGCCGCGGGTTCGGCCGGCTCCGGCGGCAGGAAGACCGGCGACGGCGCGGCGAACACCGGCAGGTGCGCGCGGGTCTTCTGCCGCGGACGCGGCTTCTCGGCCGGAGCCTCGGCGGCCGGCTGCGCGGCCTCGGCGGGGGCAGCCTGAGCTGCGGCTTCCCGGCCGGAAGCCTGAGCAGCCGCTGCCTCACCGGAAGGCTGAGCAGAGGCTGTCTGGTCAGCAGCCTGAGCAGCCGCTGCACCTTCGGACGGCACCTCAGCTGCACCTTCGGACGGCACCTCAGTCCCGCCCCCGGACAGCACCTCGGCGACCTTCAGCGCCACTTCCCTGGTCACGCTCGACTGCGCGCTGCGCACGCTTTCGCCCAGCTCTTCGAGCTTCGCGAGGACGTCCCGGCTGTGCGACTCGAGCAGCTTGGCCAGCGCGTGCACCCGGATCCGGGCGGGCAGGTCGGCCAGCGGGCCGCTCGTGGGTGTGGCGGGGTTCCCGCCGCTGTGCTCGGCGGGTGTTTCCGCGTTCGACATGTGTCTCCTCCGCCCCCGGGCGCGTCTGCCGGTTCGCACCGGCAGGGACGCGGCCGCGCAGGGGCCCCTTTCTGTTCGTTCCGCCGTGGTGGTCACCAGCGACGGGAATCCTTGCCCGACGACCGGGCGCCGCACCCCCGGTTCCCGGAAGCGCGCAACCCCGTCAAAGGTCTGCTCGGCGACGTGCGTGACGCACTCGCGGCCCCCGGGCCGCCCGCCACGTCGTCCAGCCGCCCGGTTTCCTGGGCGGCGACGCGCGTCGCGGGAGTTCATGCACTCCGCCGGGCCGCAACACCGCAGGCAGCACCTCTCACGTGCGCCCCGCGACCCAGCGGCCACCCCGAGTATCCCACACCGGGTGACCGCACACGCGTACTCGGTACCTCCGCCCACGCCGCCGGGCGCGCCGGGCCACCCCTCCGGGGCCCACCGGCCGGGCGAACTTGGCCGTACCGCTTGTCCGCCGGGCACGGGGTGGCTACCGTGCGGCTCGGGGTGACCGGGTTCTCGCGCGCCGGCACCCGCGGTTCCTGCATCCGGTGGGAGGTCCGGTGTCCCTGCTGGCGCGGCCCCTGCGGGCGGCCGTGTGCACCGTCCTGGTGCTTTCGGGATGCGTCACCGCCGGTCCTGCGGCGGCCGACGCGCCCGCCTGCGGCCACGCCCGGAACCTGCGTTACGTCGTCACCTTCGACCGGGGCACCCCCGACGCGGCGGCCCGTGCCCAGATCACCGGGGCGTGCGGCGCCACCACTGTCTACTACCCGCAGATCGCCGTCGCGGTCGCCACCTCCGCCGACCCGGACTTCGGCGGGCGGATGGGGCTCGACCGGGCGTTCAGCGCGCAGGCCGAGCGGCTGGCCGCCCAGCGCGTCACCGAACCGGTGAAACCGCAGCCCGCACGGGCGACGCTGCCCGCGACCGACCCGGCGCGCGTTCCCACGGCGGACCTGACCGACCGGCAGTGGGACATGAAGATGATCAACGCGGGCGGGGCGCGCGGCGGCCAGGAAGGCAGCCGTGACGTCGTCGTCGGCGTGCTCGACTCCGGGATCGACCCCGACCACCCCGACCTCGGCGCCGCCCTCGACCGCGACGACTCCGCCGGCTGCCTGTCCGGCGCGCCGGACCAGTCCGAATCGGCCTGGAAGCCGACGACGTCGGTGCACGGCACGCACGTGGCGGGGATCATCGCGGCGGCCGACGACGGGCGGGGCGTGACGGGTGTGGCGCCTGGGGTGCGCGTGGCGTCGGTGAAGGTGATCGACGACCGTGGCTACGCCGACCCGGAGGCCGCGGTGTGCGGGCTGATGTGGGCCGCGTCACGGCACATGCGGCTGACGAACAGCAGCTACTTCGTGAACCCGTGGACGCTCTCGTGCATCCGCGGCAACGACCGCGGCGTGGTGCACGAGGCGCTGGCGCGCGCGGTGGAATACAGCACGTCGGCGGGCACGCTGAACGTCGCGGCGGCGACCAACGAGGCCGTCGACCTGACACCGTCGGCGCGGTCGGGTTCGCCCGCGGCGGGGTCCGGCTGCGAAGCCCTCCCGGCGGCGCTGCGGGACGTCGTCGCGGTGTCGGCCGTGGGCCCGGACCGGGTGAAGGCGGGCTACAGCTCGTACGGCCTGGGCGTGATCGACGTCACGGCGCCGGGCGGCGAGACCGGCGAGTGCGTGCTCTCGACCGTGCCCGGCGGGTACGCGCCGCTGTGCGGGACGTCGATGGCGGCGCCGCACGCGACCGGCGTGCTGGCGCTGCTGGCGTCCGCGAACCGCTCGGCCGGGCCGCGGCAGCTGCGGCGGACCCTCGACGCCGAGGCGACGCCGATGGCCTGCCCGGCCGACTACGACCTCACCGGCGACGGCACCCAGGACGCCTACTGCGCCGGGTACGAGGGCTACAACGGGTTCTACGGCCACGGGATGGTGGACGCGCTGGCCGCCGTCGCGCCGACGGGACGGCCCGACCCGGCCCGGTGACCGCTCACGTCAGCAGGAGCTTGGCGATCCTCCTCGTCGACGCCCAGAGGCCGACGCCGCCCAGCACCAGCAGGTAAGCCAGGTTGACCAGCATGCTGCCCGACAGGACGCCCGTCGCGAGGCCGCGCATCAGCTCGATCGCGTGGTAGAGCGGGAGGCAGCGGACCACCCACTGCAGCGGCTCCGAGTACACCGACAGCGGGAAGAACGTCGTCGCGAACAGGAACATCGGGGTCAGCACGAGCTGGATGTAGTCGAACTGGGCGGTCGAGCGCAGGAACGTCACCAGCGCCATGCTGATCGCCGAAAACGCCAGCCCGACCAGGAGCGCCGCCGGGACCATCAGCAGCGCCCACCACGACGCCAGCAGGCCCATCGCCGCCGCGATCGCCAGGAACGCCACCGCGTAGACCCCGCCGCGCGTGATCGCCCAGCCGATTTCGCCCAGTGCCACGTCCAGCGGGCCGATGGGTGTCGCCAGCATCGCGTCGTACAGCTTCGCGTAGCGCAGCTTGAAGAACAGGTTGTACGTGGATTCGAACACCGCGCCGTTCATCGCCGACGTGGCCAGCAGGGCCGGCGCCACGAACGCGACGTAGCTCATCGGCCGGCCGTCGGGCCCGGTCACCTCGGTGACCAGCTTGCCGAAGCCCAGCTGGAACGCCAGCAGGTAGAGGAACGGCTCGACCGCGCCGGAGAGGAAGATCAGCCAGCTGTTCCGGTACACCATGGCCGCGCGCTCGACGAGCATGCGCGCGCGGCCCGCGTACAGCCCGGGCGGGAGGATCCGCAGCAGCAGCCCGCGCCGCCGCGGCGGGGCCTGGACGCTCACCATCAGACCACCAGCCTCCGGTAGAAGGCCCGGTGCGCCACGGCCCACCCGGCCGCGAACAACGCCGCGAGCACGGCGAAGTGACCGAGCACCGCCCAGCCGCCGACCCCGCCGATGCTGACGCCGCGGGCCAGCTGCGTGCCGTGCCACAGCGGGGAAAGCCAGGCCAGCCAGCGGATCGCGCCCGGCAGCTGCGAGATCGGGAAGAACGTGCCGGAGAACAACGTCATCGGGATCACGACGAACCGGAAGATGACGCCGAACCGCTGCCCTTCGTCGAAGGTGTGCGCCGCCAGCGCGGCGACCGGTGTGGTGCAGGCGAGCCCGGTGACCGTGCCGGCGAGGATGACCAGCAGCACCCCGGGCCCGGTCCAGGCGCCGAAGAACAGCGCGACGAAGGCGTAGATCGCGCCGGCGAGGGTCAGGCGCAGGGCCGACCAGATCAGGTGGCCGCCGAAGACCTGGCCCGGGGAGACGGGCGTGGCCGTGACCGCCAGGTAGTCCTTCTGCCACTTGAAGCCGGAAAGCACGGGGTAGCTGGACTCGCCGACGGCCTGCTGCGCGGCCCCGGCGGCGAGCAGCGCGGGCGCGATGTACTGCAGGTAGGAGAGCCCGCCGGTGACGGCGCCGGGCCGCACCTGCGAGCCGAAACCGAGCCCCATGGCGGCGAGGAAGAGCACCGGCTGCAGCCCGGTGGAGTACAAAGTGGACAGCCAGTGGCGGCGGTACCAGGTCCAGTACCCCTCGACGCGCAGCCAGGCGCCGTGCCACTTGCCGACCACCCGGCCGGTGGGCTCGATGGTGGTCATGGCCGCCTCCGCTCGCGGTGGGTGGCTGCCGGTGGAAAACCGCCGCGAACGGCCGGGCAGGCGGCCGCGGACGGCCACGAGAGGTGGCCCAGGGCAGCCCGGCCAGTGGCCGCGGGC
This sequence comes from Amycolatopsis sp. NPDC004378, assembly GCF_053602455.1. Taxonomy (NCBI): domain Bacteria; kingdom Bacillati; phylum Actinomycetota; class Actinomycetes; order Pseudonocardiales; family Pseudonocardiaceae; genus Amycolatopsis; species Amycolatopsis sp. NPDC004378. The sequence goes on along the minus strand of NZ_JBSGDR010000009.1, from coordinate 153,826 downwards.
GGGAAACCGCCGCAGGTGGCCGCAGACGGCCCCAAAAGGCCACCCAACGCAGCCCGGCCAGTACCCGCGGCCAGGAAACCGCCGCAGGTGGCCGCAGACGGCCCCGAAAGGCCGCCCACGGCAGCCCGGCCGATACCCGCGGCCGGGAAACCGCCACACGCAGCCGCAGACGACCCCAAAAGGCCGCCCAACGCAGCCCGGCCGGTACCCGCGGCCGGGCGAGCAGGTGGGCGCGGGCTGTTGTCTGGGCGAGCCGCCGCGGACCGGGGCCGCGGGCAAGCCAGACCGCCCGTCGCAGGCGGAGGCGGAGAGGTGCGGAGACCGGCGGCGAAGCGAATACCCATCAGTCCACCAGCGTCCGGCCGGTCAGCCTCAAGAACACGTCCTCCAGGGAACTCCGGCGCACCAGACTCGACAGGGGGCGCACTCCGCGCTGGTGCGCGTGCTCCAGCGTCGTCTCGCCGTCGTCGCTGTAGAGCAGCACCCGGTCCGGGAGCACCTCGACGCGCTCGGCCAGCCCCTCCACCTGCTGGGCCGCCGCGACCTGCTGGCCCGTCGGGAAGCGCAGCTCGACCACCTCGCGCGTCGAGTACTTCCTGATCAGCTCCGACGGCGAGCCCTCGGCCGCGATCCGGCCGTGGTCCATCACCACCAGGCGGTCGCACAGCTGCTCCGCCTCGTCCATGTAGTGCGTCGTGACGATCAGCGTCGTTCCCTGCTCCTTGAGCCGGAACAGGCGGTCCCACAGCAGGTGGCGGGCCTGCGGGTCGAGGCCCGTCGTCGGCTCGTCGAGCAGGAGCAGCTCCGGGTCGTTGACCAGGGACCGCGCGATCGTCAGCCGGCGTTTCATGCCGCCCGAGAGCGGGTCGACCTTGTCGTCGGCCCGGTCGCCCAGCTGCGCGAACTCCAGCAGCTCCCCCGCCTTGCGCCGGGCCGCCGCCCGGGACAGGCCGAAGTAGCGGCCGTAGATCAGCAGGTTCTCCCGGACCGTCAGCTCGACGTCCAGGTTGTCCAGCTGCGGCACCACGCCGAGGCGCGCGCGGATCCGCGGCCCGGCGAGCTCCGGGTCCAGCCCGAGCACGCGAAGATCGCCGTCGGTGCGCGGCGACACGCACGCGATCATGCGCATCGTCGACGACTTGCCCGCGCCGTTCGGGCCGAGGAAGCCGAACGCCTCCCCGCGCCGCACCTCGACGTCGATCCCGCGCACGGCCTCGAACTCGCCGAAGCGCTTCACCAGGGCCTTGGCCTGCACCAGGGCCGGTTCCCGGTCCTCCACATCGTCCACACCCCGACCATACGAGCGGGCACCGACAAAAACCGAACGGTTTAGCCGCGCACGGTCACGACCAGCGACTGCGTCACCCCGTTGACCGTGACCGACACCCGCGCGACACCCGGCCGCAGCGCCGTCAGGACCCCGGACGCGGGGTCGAACGCGACGACGCCGCCCCAGGAGGTCGTCCAGTCCGCGCTCACCGGGTACGTCACCGGCACGTCCCGGGTGCCCTGCCGGACCGTGGCCCGGACGACCGCGCGTTCGCCGCGCGCCAGGGAGGACGGCCCGGCCAGGGAAAGCGAGTCGACGTTCGGCCGCGTCTCGAACCGCACCGGCTGGGCGCGGTCGGCCGGGTCGGCGCGCAGCAGCGTCCAGCCGACGAACCCGCCGTCGCCGGGTGCGGCCGCGGGTGCCTTGCCGGAGTTGCCGTTGACCAGGTAGGGCACACCGTCCACCCGGGACAGCGAGAACACCCCGGCGTGCGAAGCCACCGAAGCGGCCGGTTTGCCGGACGCCTGCTCGAACCCGGTGAGCCACCGGGTCAGGAGCGTGGCTTCCTTCCGGTCCCCCAGCTGGGAGTTCCCGGTCGGGCTCGGGTCCTTCACCGGGTGGTGCATCGCGACGACGACCCCGCGGATCGACCGGTCGGCGGCCGCGGAATCCAGTGCCCCGCGCAGCATCCGGATCTGGTCGAACCCGCCCGCCCGCAGCGATCCGCGCGAGGAGTCCATCAGCACCAGGCGGATGCCGTGCACGTCGACGACCTGGTGCGTGACGCCGAAGGCGGCCTGGAAGTTTGCGAGCCCGTTGCCGCCCTCGGCCTCGTGGTTGCCCGGCACGTAGTACCAGGGCACCTTGCCGTCCAGCTCTTCGGTGATGACCTGGCGAGCGAGCACGAAGTCGGGTGCCGTGCCGCGGTCGACGAAGTCGCCGTTGATCAGCACCAGGTCCGGTTTCGCCGCGACGGCTTCGCGGAGGGCCCGCCGGGCCTGCGCCACGAGCGGTCCGGCCGGGTCGTCCGCGGTGAACTGCGCGTCGCTGACGACCGCGACGCGCAGGCCGCCGGTGAGCGTGCCGTCGGTGACCAGCGCCGGGTCGTGCGGCTGCGGGTCGGCGGGCACGGTCGCGGTCGGCGCCACCTCGAACGTCAGGTCGTCGAACACCAGCCGGCCTTCGTACTGCTGGTCCGGCACGTTCTCGACGGCGTAGAAGCGCGCCAGGCGCTGGCCGTCGGGCAGCCCCGCCGGGACCGCGGCGGTGACGTACCGCCAGCCGGTCCAGTCGACGCTCAGCGAAAGGTCCACAATGGACGCGACGTTCGCGGCGTCGCGGAGTTCCGCCCGCAGCCACGCGCCCTTCCCGTCGCCGTTCACCCACAGCCCGATCTTCTGGGTGCCGGACGGCACGGGCAGCGGCGAGGACGGCGTCACGTAGGCGGCGCGCGTCGCGGTCGTGCCGGTCAGCCGGTAGTCGAGCGCGAGGCCCTGGCCGCCGTCCCGCCCGGGGGCCGCGGACAGCGCCGCGCCCACGACTGCCGGGTACACCGTCGCCGTCCAGCCGGCCGGACCGTCCAACGGGGACGCGACCTGCGGCACCGTGCCCACGGACGCGGCCAGGTGGGTGGTCAGCCCGGCGGCCGACGCGGTGATCGCGGAAGCGCCGGACGCCGTCAGCGCAGTCACCCGGTAGCCGTCACCGGACGGCTCGACCCGCACGACGGCGTGGTCGTAGTCCAGCTTGACGTCGTCGGGCTCCAGCCAGGTGCCGTAGCCGTCCGCGTCGTAGCCGTAGACCTTGAACGTGCTCGTGGCGCCCGCGCCGGACAGCGCGACCTGCTCGGTGCTCGTGCCGAGCCGGACCGGCTTGCCCAGCACCGAAAGCGTCGTCTTCCCCGTCGCGCGGCCCGAGCGCGCGAGGACGTCGACGTCTCCCACGCCGTGCCCGGTGACGACCCCGCGGGTCGCGGTGGCCCGCCGGAGGTCGGACGTCGTCCAACGCGGGTCGGCGGCGACCGCGGCGCCGGTCTCGTCGTGGCCGTCGGCGACCAGGTGGCGGGTCAGGCCGGTCAGCACCCGCTTCGCGTCGTCGGTCGCCACGGCGGGCGCCGGCGCGAAGCCGGTGAGCTTGCCGCTGCCCGGCACCGTCGCGAAGCCGATCCCGTTGGGCACCAGGCGTTCCCCGCCGTCGGACGGCGAGTTCCGGACGCTCGGCGCCGCTTCGCCCTCGTTGCGTGCGAGCAGCGTCGAGGAACCGCCGCCGTCGAGGTTGATCGCGTCGTCGGCGCCCAGGCTCTTCATGTGCCGGGCCAGCTCCAGCTCGGTCATCCCGCGGCTGTCGGCCTGGCGGCCGTCCACCGTGGCCAGCCACATCTTCCGGCCGTCGGCGGAGAAGCCGACCGCGGTCCGCGGGTGCATGGCCACGTTGTCGACGGGCTGCACGACGCCGTCGTGGAGCAGGACTTCGTTGCCGCCCACGGCGACCGCGATCTTGCCCGCGTCCGTGCGCGGCGCGTACGTGACACCCACCGGGTCGCCGGGCTTCAGCGCGGCGAGCGCGTCCGCCCCGGCTTCGCGAGCCAGCAGGAGCGTCGTGCCGGCCGCGATCGGACCGGCCGCGGGCTGGTCGCGCACCGCGGTCACGACGCCGTCGCGGAGCTCGACTTCGCGCACCCGGGACGCGCCGGCCACCGAGGTCGCGCGACCCGAGGCACCCCACAACGGCGTGTAGACGCCGATCGCGTTCGCGTCGAGGACCGGGCTGTTGAAGTTCGTCGCCTCCACCGCGCCACCGGGGAGCGTCACGGTGGCTTCGAGGAAGATCGACGCGAGCCGCGCCTTGCCTTCGTCGGTGATCGCGGCCGTGTAGTTGTGGCCGGCGGCGGGCGCGGTCTGCAGCTGCCCGCCGTCGATGCCGACGCCGATCGGCGCGCCGGTGGCGTTGATGTCGAAGAAGTCGCCGTTCACGCCGGCGACCGCGCCCGTGCGCGCGACCTGCTGCGAAAGCGGCGAGCGCGCGGAAACCGTGCCGGGGCTGAGGTAGGTCGGCTTCAGGACCTTGCTGCCGAGGTCGACGGCGAGGGTGTCGCCGCGGATCCAGCCGGCCGGGTCGAAGCGGTCGAACTGGGTGAGGTCCAGGCCGGGCGCGACCTCGGTGGTCGCACTGCCGGTGACGAGCCCGCCGTCGGGGTCCGCGGCGGCGAAGGCGGACGGGCCCTCGTGGGCGGACGACGCGGCGGGCGCGGCCTCGACCGGCGCGGTGCCGAGCGGCGCCGCGAGCGGGTCGGCGTGGGCCGGAACGACGAACACCGTCGCGAACAAAGCGGCAAGCGGCAGCGCTGCGCTGTGACGACCGGGGCTTCGCCCCGAGCCGGGGGCCCCGCCACCCGGACCCCCAAACAGAAAAGGTGACTTCTTCACCAGATACCCCAGGAGCTAGTGAGAGTGAGCCGGACCAGCACAGCGCAGTGGCACGGCCGGGGGAAGACTTCCCGGTGAACCCCGCCTGAATGGTCTAGAACACCCTCAGGGCGTCAGCGGCGATCGGAGCAACGCGGCCGCGGCCGCGCCTTCGGCGCGCGGGGCCGGGCCGGTGCGCTTCCACAGCCGCAGCAGCAGATCGCGGGCCGGCGCTTCGACGGTCGCGCCGTCGGCGGCCGGGCCGAGCGCGGGCGGCTCACCGGGGTGGACCGTCCAGACGTCGCCGGTGTCGGTGGCCCGCAGGGAAACCGGCCCGGGCAGTTCGGGGACGGCGTGCCAGCGCGTCACGCGCGGCAGGAGGGTGCCGAGGACCTCGTCGACGCCGTCGGCGGCCACGGCCGCGTCGAGCACGTGGTCGCTGCCCGAATCGGCGAGGTGGACGGCCGTTTCGTGGACCTGGCGGCGGAACCAGAACGCCTTGGTCTTCTCGGTGCCGCCGAAGTGCCAGCACCGGTCTTCGGGGGTGGCCGCTTCGAGCGCGTCGATCAGCAGCCCGGCGCTTTCGGCGTACCAGGACGCCAGGTCGGCGCCGGGACCCTGCGCGAAGTCCTGCTTCTGGACTTCGCCGGTGGCGACGACCGCGGCGGCCCAGCGGTGGACGTTCCCGAGGTGCGTGCCGAGGTCGGCCAGGGTCCAGTCGCCGCAGTCGGGGACCTTCGCGGCCGGGTCGGCCGTCCGCAGCTGCCGGGCGAAGGCACCGGTCAGCTCACGCAGGACCGGCAGGTATTCGCGGGCCGGGAACGGCATCGTCGTCACGGGTGCTCCTGGGGAGAACCGGGGCCACGCGCGGGCGCGGCCCCGGCGCCGGTCACAGGTCGGGGAACCAGAGCTTCAGCTCGCGCTCGGCCGACTCCGGCGAGTCCGAGCCGTGGACCAGGTTGTACTGGGTCTCCAGCGCGAAGTCGCCGCGGATGGTGCCCGGGGTGGCCTTCTCGACCGGGTCGGTGCCGCCGGCGAGCTGGCGGAACGCGGCGATGGCGCGCGGTCCCTCGACGGCGAGCGCGACCAGCGGGCCCGACGTGATGAACTCCAGCAGGTCGCCGAAGAACGAACGCTCCTTGTGCTCGGCGTAGTGCTCCTCGGCCAGCGCCTGCGGAACGGTCCGCAGCTCGAGGGCGGCGAGCTTCAGGCCCTTGCGCTCGATGCGCGAGACGACCTCGCCGACGAGGCCGCGCGCGACGCCATCGGGCTTGACGAGGACCAGCGTGCGTTCAGTCACGACGGTGTTTCTCCTTGGTGCGGTTCGGGGTCGGTGCGCGTGAGCGTAGCCGACCGTGTTCAGCGGGCGTGCGGGTGCAGGTTCTTCGACCACAGGGACGTCCCCGCGGGGCGTGCACGAACACCGCCTTCGGGCCGGCGACTCCGCCGTCACGCGGCAGTGGTACTCGGTGCCGGACGGGAGACGGGCGACGCCCACCTGGCCGGTCCCCCGGCGGCCGGGCCGGCGAGCGGGCCCGGAACGACGGGTCGGCGGGAGTGGGGGGCGGTCCGGTCATGTCCGGTTCCTCTCCCGCCGCGGCCAACGCCGGAGTGCGCGAGACGGACGAATCCCCGGGTTTTCCCCCATGCCCGCGCGCTGTCGCCATCGGTAGCGTGGCGATCACGACCAGGGGGGGTCAGATGAGACGATTCACAAAGTCCCTCGCCGTCTTCACGGCGGCGCTCTCGATCACCACGCTGGGGGCCGGCATCGCGGAAGCCGGCGACCCGAAGGCCGTGCTCCGGTACACCGAACACGGCGTCCCGCACATCGTCGCGAAGGACTTCGCCGGGCTCGGCTACGGGTACGGCTACGCCGCGGCGACCGACAACATCTGCGAGCTCGCGAACATCTACCTCACGGTGAGCGCGCAGCGGGCGGAGTACCTCGGCCCGGACGGCGGCGGCTACCCGTCGCTTTCGGAGGCCGGGAGCAACCTCCACAGCGACCTGTTCTTCCAGCGGATCAACGACTCGGGCGTCGTCGACCGGCTCGCCGCGCAGCCCGCGCCGCAGGGCCCGCGGGCCGAGGTCCGGCAGATCGTTTCGGGCTACGTCAAGGGGTTCAACGCCTACCTGGCCCGCACCGGCCGGTCCGGGATCTCCGACCCGGCCTGCCGCGGCGCCGCCTGGGTCCGGCCGATCACCGAGCAGGACTTCTACCGCCACTTCTACGCCATCGCGATCACCGGCGGCCAGGGCTTGGTGGCCGAAAGCCTGTTCGCCGCGCCGCCGTCCGGCGCGACGCCGGCGCCCGGGACGGCCGGGCAGCTCTCCGGCAAGGTCCGGCAGGCCCTCGGCGGGAGCGGGCTGGGCAGCAACGGCCTCGCGATCGGCGCCGACGGGACCGCGGCGGGTCAGGGCAGCGTGCTGCTCGGCAACCCGCACTACCCGTGGCAGGCCGGGCGCCGGTTCTGGCAGAGCCAGCTGACCATCCCCGGCCGGTTCGACGTCGCGGGCGCGAGCCTGCTCGGGATGCCGTTCGTCCAGATCGGGCACACCGCCGACGCCGCCTGGACGCACACGGTGTCCACACCGGTCACCTTCGGCCTCTTCGAGGTGCCGCTGAAGCCCGGCGACCCGACGACCTACCTGGTCGACGGCAAGCCCGAGAAGATGACCCGGGCCGACGTCACGGTCCGGGTGCGCCAGGCCGACGGCTCGCTGAAGCCGGTCCGCCAGACGTTCTGGTCGACGCGGTACGGCTCGGTGCTCGGCGACTTCCAGGGCATTCCGCTGCCGTGGACGGCGAAATCGGCGTACGCGGTGCGGGACGCCAACGCGACGAACCTGCGCGGGCTGAACACGTGGTTCGAGCTCGACCAGGCGCACAGCACGGGTGACGTCGTCCGCGCGCTGAGCCGCACCCAGGGCGTGCCGTGGGTCAACACGATCGCGACCGACCGCGCCGGCAACGCGCTCTACGCCGACATCCAGGTCGTCCCGAACGTCACCGACGAGCACGCGAAGGCCTGCAGCACTCCCTTGGGACAGCAGACGTTCGCCGTGGTCGGACTGGCCATTTTGGACGGATCGAAGTCGTCGTGCCAGTGGGGTTCCGACCCGGGCGCGCTCGAGCCCGGCATCTTCGCGCCGTCGCGGCTGCCGCGGCAGCAACGCCGGGACTACGAGCTGAACACCAACGACAGCGCCTGGCTGGCGAACGCGAAGGCGCCGATCACGGGGTACCCGCACATCGTCGGCGACCTCGGCACCGAACGCTCGCCGCGCACGCGGGAAGCGTTGCTCACGGCCGAAAAGGGCGGGTTCACCCCGGACTCGATGAAGAAGATGCTGTTCGCCGACCACAGCCTGTTCGCCGATCTGACGGCGGCGGACCTGGCGAAGCTGTGCGCGTCGTTCCCGGGCGGGCAGGCGCCGTCGTCGTCCGGGCCGGTGCCGGTCGGGGCCGCGTGCGCCGCGCTCGCGAGCTGGGACCACACGTACTCCCTCGACACGCGGGGATCGCTGTTGTTCCAGCGGTTCGCCGCGCGGCTGGGCACCGTCGACCGCTTCACGGTGCCGTTCGACCCGAAGGCGCCGCTGACCACGCCGAACACGCTCAACGTGGCGAACCCGGACGTCCGGAAGGCGTTCGGGGACGCGCTGGCCGAACTGCGGACGGCCGGGCTGCCGCCGGACGCTCGCCTGCGGGACGGCCAAGCCGTCACGCGCAACGGCGAGCGCATTCCCATCCACGGCGGGCAGGGCTTCCTCGGCGTGCTCGACGTGGTGACGCCGGAGTGGGACCCGGCGCGCGGGAACGTCGAGGTCGTGCACGGGTCCAGCTACGTCCAGGTGGTCGGGTTCCGCGGCAGCGCCTGCCCGGACGTCTCGACGGTGCTGACCTACTCGCAGTCGGCGAACCCGGAGTCGCCGTACTTCAGCGACCAGACGAAGCTCTACAGCCGCGGTGAATGGGTGCAGGGCCGCTTCTGCGAAGCCGACATCCTGCGCTCCCCCGCGCTGCGGATCGTCGTGCTGCGCTGAGGTTCCCGGCGGAGGCGGGCGCTCAGCCGCCCGTCTCCGCCGACAGCCCGCGCAGGTCGGCGAAGGCTTCGTCGAGGTGCTCGTCCAGGCTGCGCGCGGACTCCTCGATCCACGCTCCGGCGGCGTGGTGGAAGGTGAGCCAGCCGATGTGGGCGGCCAGCGCGGCGAGCCGGACCGGGACCCCGCGCTCGCGCAGCGCCGCCGCCAGGGCGTCGGCCATGGCGGCGGCCTTGGCCAGGTCGCGTTCCCGCAGCGCCGGGGTCGCGGCGATGACCGCCAGCCGCGGCTCGGCGAACGACCGGTTGCCTTCGAGGATCCGCCCGGACTTCCGGAAGGCGCCGAGCAGGACCGCGAGCGGCGGCTCACCGGCGGGCGCGCCGGCCACCGACTTCACCAGCTCCGCGCGCAGGGTGGCTTCGCCGTCGAAGAGCACTTCGCGCTTGTCCGGGAAGTGCCGGAAGAAGGTGCGCTCGGTGACGCCGGCCCGCGCGGCGATCTCGGCCGTGGTGGTCCGGTCGAAGCCACGTTCCTGGTACAGCTCCAAGGCCGCCTGCTGGAGGCGGCGGCGGGCTTCATCTCCGCTGCGGGGCACCCGGTCAGCCTACCCGTAGCGACAGTTACTGACACTACGAGGTACAGTTTGTAGCGTCAGTCACTGTCGCTACGCGGAAGAGGGTCCCATGCACGTCTTCGTCACCGGCGGTTCCGGCCTGACCGGCCCCGCCGTCGTCACCGAGCTGATCGCGGGCGGCCACACCGTCACCGGCCTGGCCCGCTCGGACGCCTCCGCAGCCGAGCTCGAGTCCTTGGGCGCCACGCCGCACCGCGGCTCCCTGGCCGACCTCGACAGCCTGCGCCGCGGCGCCGAAGCCGCCGACGGCGTCCTGCACATGGCCTTCGGGGGCGACTTCGCCGACCCCGACGACATGATGCGGCGCGACACGGCCGCGATCGAGGCGCTCGGGCGGGCCCTGGAAAACACCGGGAAGCCGTTCGTCAGCACGTCGGGCACGCTGGTCATGCCCACCGGCCGGGAAAGCACCGAACAGGACGAACCCGACACCGCCGGGTTGGCCCCGTTCCGGATCGCCGGGGAACGCGCCTGCCTGGGGTTCGCCGGCCGCGGTGTGCGCGCGAGTGTCGTCCGGCTCGCCCCGACCGTCCACGGCCCGGGCGACTACGGCTTCATCGCGATGCTCGTCGACACCGCGCGCAAGACCGGGCAGTCGGCCTACGTCGGCGACGGCGGTAACCGCTGGCCCGCGGTGCACCGGCTCGACGCGGCCGTCCTGTTCCGGCTGGCCCTGGAGAAGGCGCCCGCGGGCACCGTGGTCCACGGCGCCGCGGAAAACGTCGTCTTCCGGGACATCGCCGAGACGATCGCCCGCGGCCTCGGCCTGCCCGCGGTCTCCCTGACGCCGGAGGACGCCGCCGGGCACTACGCCAGCCCGTTCTTCGCGACGGCCTACGGCTTCGACGCGCCCGTCTCCAGCGCCTTCACGCGGGAGCTGCTCGGCTGGTCACCGGTGCACCCGGGCCTGCTCGACGACGTCGCCGAGGGCGACTACCTCTGAAGTTCAGGGCTGCGGCTGCTGGCTCGCGAGGGTGCCGGCCGCCATCCGGCGGGCGACGTCCTTGCGCAGCCACAGCAGCCACAGCCACAGGGCCAGGAACAGCACACCCAGGACGGCCATCGCGGGCAGCCAGAACACCATCGCGATCAGCACCACCTGGAGGCCCAGGATCAGCGGCACCGCCCACGGCCGCTTGACGAACCCGCAGGTCACGAGCAGGACGGCGGCGATCCCGATGCACGTCCAGCCGGTGACCGTGCTGATCCCGCCGCCCAGCTTGTTCACGACCGGAAGCGCGAGCGCGACCGTGATCGCCTCCATGATCAGCGTTCCCGACATCACGCCGCGGAAACCCTTCATCGGGTCCTTGGGCTTGGGCTTCTCCGGGGTCTCGCTCACGCCGGCTCCTTCCCGAACAGCGTGCGCGCCTCGCCCGCGGTGACGACCGAGCCGGTGACGAGCACGCCACCGCCGGACAGCGGCTCCTCCGGGTCGTCGCTGGTCTCGACCAGCGCGATCGCCGTCTCGATCGCCGTCTCCAGGTCCGTCTCCGCGACCACGCGTTCCTCGCCGAACACCGAGATGGCCAGCTGGTTCAGCTCGTCGAGCGGCATCGAGCGCGGCGACGAGTTCCGCGTGACGACGACGTCCGAAACCACCGGCTCGAGCGCCTCGAGGATGCCGAGCGCGTCCTTTTCGGCCATCACACCGACCACCGCGACCAGGCGGCGGAAGGCGAACTCCTCGGCCACGGTCGCCGCGAGCGCGCGGGCGCCGTGCGGGTTGTGGGCCGCGTCGAGCATGACCGCCGGTGCCGCGCGGACCCGCTCCAGGCGGCCGGGCGTCTCGACCTCGGCGAACGCCTCGCGCACGGCCTCGACCACCAGCTGCTTGTCCTTGCCCGCGCCGAAGAACGCCTCCACCGCGGCCAGCGCGAGCGCGGCGTTCGCGGCCTGGTGGGCACCGTGCAGCGGCAGGAAGATGTCGTCGTAGACGCCGCCGAGGCCCTGCAGCTTGAGCAGCTGCCCGCCGACGGCGACCTCCTTCTCGAGCACGCCGAACTCGCTGCCCGCGCGCGCGACCGCGGCGTCGACCTCGACGGCGCGTTCCAGCAGGACCTTCAGCACCTCGGGGTCCTGCTCGCCGATGACCGCGACCGAGCCGGGCTTGATGATGCCCGCCTTTTCGCGCGCCGCGCCGAGGATGTCCGGGCCGAGGTACTCGACGTGGTCGAGGCCGATCGGGGTGATGACCGCGACGTCGGCGTCCGCGACGTTCGTCGCGTCCCAGGCACCGCCCAGGCCCGCTTCGAGCACGGCGGCTTCGACCGGCGCGTCCGCGAACGCGGCGAACGCCATCCCGGTGAGGATCTCGAACTTGCTCATCGCGACGCCGTCCGCGGCGGCACCGTCCACCATGGACACGTACGGCGCGATGTCGTGCCACAGCTCGGCGTAGCGCGCGGCGGAGATCGGGTGACCGTCGAGCGCGATCCGCTCGGTCACCAGCTGCAGGTGCGGGCTGGTGTAGCGGCCGACGCGCAGGCCCATCCGGGTCAGCAGCGCGTCGATCATCCGGGCCGTGGAGCCCTTGCCGTTCGTGCCGGCGACGTGCAGCACCGGGTAGCCCTTGTTCGGCTCGCCCAGCAGCTGCGTCAGCGCCGAAATGCGGGTCAGCGACGGCTCGATCTTCGTCTCCGGCCAGCGCTGGTTCAGCTCGGCCTCGACGGCCATCAGCTCGTGGCGCGCTTCCGGGCCGTCCGGGTCGCCGAACTCCGCCTGCGGGCCCTGGTCGTCGAGCTCATGCAGCTCGGCGTCCTCGGCGGTGACCAGGTCGGGCACCGGGCCGGTGGCGAGGTTGTCGCCCAGCTGCCCGACACCCCCGATCCCGCCGCGGCTGCCGCCGCCCGCCTCGAACGCCGTGTCGCGGACGTCCAGCTCCGGGTCGTGGTCGTCGGACTCCTCGTAGCCCGACGTCCCCAGTTCGTCGACGCCCGCGAAGCTGTCCAGATCCGACAGGTCCGGCTCGCGACCTGTCTCATCCTGCGGCACTGACTCTCCTCCGGCCTGGGGTTTCGCACTTGCCTTCCGAGTCTACGTGCGTGATGAGTGGCACTCTCGACGCATGCCGTTCAACCACAACGACCACTACCACCCGCTGGTGCTGGACCTGCTCCCGCCGGGCCCGGGGATCGCGCTGGACGTCGGCTGCGGCACCGGCCGGTTCGCGCGCCGGCTGGCCGCGACCGGCATGACGGTGGAGGCGGTCGACGTCTCGGCGGCGATGATCGAGGCGGCGTCGGGGCTCGGTTCGCCGGGGCCGGGCAAGATCGTCTACCGGCAGGCCGACGTCGTCACCGACCCGCTGCCCGAGGCGCACTACGACTTCATCTCGTGCCTGGCGTCCCTGCACCACATGCCGTTCGAGACGGTCACCAAGCTGCGCCGCGCGCTGGTGCCGGGCGGGGTGCTCGCGGTGCTCGGGCCGGCCCGGCCGAGCACCCCCGGGGACTGGGCGCGGGCTGTCGCGGCGGTGCCGGTCAACGCGCTCGCGCGGCTGGTCGTCTACGCCGGCGAGCGGCTGAACGGCGGCCCGGAGGACGGCCCGAAGGCACCGGTCTTCGACGACTACCCGACGCTGGCGGAGATCCGCCGCGAGTCGGCGCGGCTGCTGCCCGGCAGCACGGTCCGGCCGTTGCTGTTCTGGCGCACCCTGATCACTTACCGTGAGCACGGCGACGGTGACCCGACTGGCGGGTGAAGACCGTCCCCTCGGTGTCCGGGGCTCGCTAGATGTGGAAGGAGCGTTTCCGGAAACCAGAACGGGGTCTTCATGCGCATCGCCCGGCTGCTCATCGCCGTCGTCTCGGCAGCCACTCTGCTCACCACCACCGCGGCCGCCGCTTCGGCGACGACCATCGGCAGCTACGTCGCCCTCGGCGACTCCTACACCTCCGGGCCGTTCATCCCGGTCCAGCGGCTCGACCCGCTGGGCTGCGGGCGGTCCACCGCGAACTACCCGTCGGTGCTGGCGGCGGCCCTGCACACCGGCCGGTTCACCGACGTCAGCTGCGCGGGCGCCGACACGGGGTCGATGACGCGGCCGCAGAGCGTGCCCTTCAACGGCACGAACGCCCCGCAGCTGGGCGCCCTGCGGATCGACACCGACCTGGTGACGCTCGGCATCGGCGGCAACGACTACGACGTGTTCGGCAGCCTGACCTCGACGTGCCCGGGCCTACGCGCGAGCGACCCGACGGGCAACCCGTGCGAGGAGCACTTCGGCGGTTCCGTGCTGTCGGTGATCGACAACATCGGCCCCCGGGTCGAGACGGTGCTCGCGGCGATCCACGAACGGTCACCGAGCGCGCGGGTGCTGGTGGTCGGCTACCCGCGGATCGCCCCGGCATCCGGCTACTGCCCGGACGTCCTCCCCTTCGCCGACGGCGACTACGCGTGGCTGAACAGCATCGAGGAGGCGCTGAACAAGACCCTGGCCGACGCGGCGGACGCGGACGGCAAAGCGGAGTACGTCGACACGTACGGCCCCTCCCGCGGCCACGACGCCTGCGCCCGCGGCGGCGCGGCGTGGATCAACGGCAAGGACCAGAACGTCTTCGAGGCCGCCGCCTACCACCCGCTGAAGACCGGGATGGCGGGCATCGCGGCGGTGGTGTTGAAGGCACTGCGCTGAGAGACGGCGAAGCCCGGCACTTTCACGTGAAAGTGCCGGGCTTCGCCGTCAAGCCTCAGGAAGCGGGCAACGCAGCCAAGCGGGCCGTGATGCGGTCGATGTCCGCCACCGCGGTTTCCTTGCGCACCTTGATCTTCTCGACCACGTGCTCCGGGGCCTTCGCGATGAACGCCTCGTTGCCCAGCTTGGCTTCGGTCTGGGACAGCTCCTTCTCGGCCGCCGTCAGGTCCTTCTGCAGGCGCTTGCGCTCGGCTGCCACGTCGACCGTGCCCGAGAGGTCCAGCTCCACCGTCACCACGCCGTCGGCCAGGGCCACCTCGAGGGACGCGCTGGCGGCGAAGTCTTCGGCCGCGGGGGTCAGGCGGACCAGGGAACGGATCGCCTCCTCGTGGCCGCCCGCGTAGCCCGCGAGCCGGGCCGCCACCTTCTGGCCCGGCTTCAGGCCCTGGTCGGCGCGGAAGCGGCGGATCTCCGTCACCAGCTTCTGGACGTCCGCGATCCGGGCGTCCGCGACCGGGTCGGCGTACGACGTGGAAGCCGCCGGCCAGGCCGCGATCACCAGCGACTCGCCGCCGGTCAGGGCCGTCCACAGCTTCTCCGTGATGAACGGGATGAACGGGTGCAGCAGCCGCAGCACCGTGTCCAGCACGTGGCCCAGGACCGCGCGCGTGGCGGCGACCCGCGCGGTGTCTCCTTGGTACAGCTGGACCTTCGCCAGCTCCAGGTACCAGTCGCACAGCTCGTTCCAGGTGAACTGGTAGAGCGCGCCCGCCACCTTCGCGAACTGGAAGTCCTCGAACAGGCCGTCCACTTCGGACACCAGCGCGCCGAGACGGCCGAGGATCCAGCGGTCGGATTCCGTCAAGTCAGCGGCAGCGGGCAACGGCGAAGCGACCGAGGCGCCGTTCATCATCGCGAACTTCGTCGCGTTCCACAGCTTCGTGCAGAAGTTGCGGGAGCCGGCCGCCCACTCGTCGGCCAGGGCCATGTCCGCGCCCGGGTTCGCGCCGCGGGCCAGGGTGAAGCGGGTGGCGTCCGCGCCGTAGGCGTCCATCCACTCCAGCGGGTCGATCACGTTGCCGCGCGACTTCGACATCTTCTTGCCCTGGGCGTCGCGGATCAGGCCGTGCAGGTACACGTGGTCGAACGGCTGCTTGCCGTCCATCTGGTGCACGCCGAACATCATCATCCGGACGACCCAGAAGAACAGGATGTCGTAGCCGGTCGACAGCACGCTGGTCGGGTAGAACTTGGCCAGGTCCTCGGAGCCGGACGGCCAGCCCAGCGTCGACATCGGCCACAGGCCCGACGAGAACCACGTGTCCAGCACGTCCGGGTCCTGCGTCCAGCCCTCACCCGACGGCGGCTGCTCGTCCGGGCCGACGCACACGACTTCGCCGTCCGGGCCGTAGTAGACCGGGATGCGGTGGCCCCACCACAGCTGGCGCGAGATCGTCCAGTCGTGCATGTTGTCGACCCAGTCGAAGTACCGCTTGCCCAGCTCCGCGGGGTGGATCTTGGTGCGGCCGTCGCGGACCGCGTCGCCGGCCAGCTTGGCCAGTTCCTCGACCTTGACCCACCACTGCAGCGACAGCCGCGGCTCGACGACCGTGTCGCAGCGCGAGCAGTGCCCGACCGCGTGCACGTACGGCCGCTTCTCGGCCACGATCCGGCCGGCCTCGCGCAGCGCCGCGACGACCGCCGGGCGAGCCTCGAACCGGTCCAGGCCCTCGAACGGCCCCGGCGCGGTGATTTCGGCGCGCTCGTTCATGATCGTCAGCATCGGCAGGTCGTGCCGGCGGCCGATCTCGAAGTCGTTCGGGTCGTGCGCCGGGGTCACCTTGACCGCGCCGGTGCCGAACTCGGGGTCGACGTGCTTGTCGGCCACGATCGGGATGCGGCGGCCGGTCAGCGGCAGCTCGACCTCGGTGCCGACCAGGTGCGCGTACCGCTCGTCGTCCGGGTGGACGGCGACCGCGGTGTCGCCCAGCATCGTCTCCGCGCGGGTGGTGGCCACGACGATCGCGTTGGCACCGTCGCCGTAGCGGATCGAGACGAGCTCGCCGTCGTCGTCGTTGTGGTCGACCTCGATGTCCGACAGCGCCGTCTGGCAGCGCGGGCACCAGTTGATGATCCGCTCGGCGCGGTAGATCAGGCCCTGGTCGTAGAAGTTCTTGAACACCGTCTGGACGGCCTTGGACAGGTTCTCGTCCATGGTGAAGCGCTCACGCGACCAGTCGACGCCGTCGCCGAGGCGCTTCATCTGGCCGAGGATCCGGCCGCCGTACTCGGCCTTCCACTCCCAGACCCGCTCGACGAACTTCTCCCGGCCCAGGTCGTGGCGCGAAAGGCCCTCGCCGGCCAGCTGGCGCTCGACGACGTTCTGCGTCGCGATGCCCGCGTGGTCCATGCCCGGCAGCCACAGCACCTCGTAGCCCTGCATGCGACGGCGGCGGCTCATCGCGTCCATCAGGGTGTGGTTGAGCGCGTGGCCCATGTGCAGCGAACCGGTGACGTTCGGCGGCGGCAGTACGATCGAGAACGGCGGCTTCCCCGACGAGGCGTCGGCCGTGAAGTACCCGGCCGCTACCCAGCGGTCGTACATCGGTGCTTCCTCGGCGGCCGGGTCCCAGGCACCCGGAAGGTCGGTGGTCTGCTGCGGAGCGTTCTCGGTCACAATGGACAAGTCTACGAACCCGTCACGGCGGGTCACCCAGGGGGAAGGCACTCGGGATGGCACAGCCTCAGCAGCCACAGGATCCGGACGACCGGCGCCTGGAGACGCACCCGGACCTGATGAACCCCGACTGGCAGAAGTACGCCGAGCGGGACGCCTGGCTGGGCGCCAAGAAGGACCTCAAGAAGCGCCGCAAGCGCGAGCGCCGCGCGGGCGGGGTGCAGCGGCCCGGGCAGAGCCGCTGGCCCGGTGTTCTGGCGCTGCTGCTGGTCGCCGCCCTGGTCGCCGCGGCGATCATCGTGCACCAGGTCCAGGGCGTCGGCGTCAACGAGGCCTCGCTGCTGTTCTTCGGTCAGTAACGCTCGTCCGCCCCTGTCGATGATCTGTCGTCGACCTTGGGGGAAAGCACGTGGACGAGGACAACCTGCTCGAATCGCACCCGGACCTGGCGGACCCGGAGTGGCGCAAGCACGCGCGGACGGACGCCTGGCTGGGTTCGAAGAAGGACCGCAAGCAGTTCCGCAAGCAGCAGCGACGCGCCTCGCGGGGCCCGCGGCGCCGCTGGTGGATCTTCGCCGTGCTCGTGGCGATCCTCGCCGTGACGACGGCCGCGATCGTGTACGTCGGCCGCCGGCCCGCGCCGGTGGCCGGGCCGCCGAACCCGACGTCGGTGCCGGAGGTCGCCCCGGTCGACCTGGCCCGGCCGTACGCGCGCACCCCCGCCGACGTCTGGCCGAAGGGCATCGGCGGCATCACCTCGCCCGCCGCCGCCCCGGTGGGCAAGTTCACGGCCGAAGCGGTCGCGGACGCCTACGCGAAGTCACGGCAGGCCATCACCGCCGCCCACCTCGACCCGGCGGTGCTGTCCGCGCACGACCCGAAGGCCTACCTCGCGCTCTTCGCCCCGGACCAGCGCGAGCAGATGACGCCGTGGCTGACCGCGAAACCGGCGAAGGACAAGCCCGGCTTGGACTCCTACCTGACCGAGATCGCCGACGGCTACCACCTCCTCGACGCGGGACCGCGCACGTTCGGCACGCTCACCGCGCGGGCCGGCGACAAGCCCGGCGAACTGGCCGTGGACGCCAAGTACGTCGTCGCGTACGCCTTCGACAACGTCCACCCGGAGACGCTGACCAGCCCGAACGAGATCGTCAGCTTCCTGCGCGTCGACGAGACCTACGTCGTCGCCACGAGCGCCGGCCTGGCGAAGAACAGCCGGGGGCTGTGGCTCGACGGCGGGCGGAGCGCGGTCTCGTCGGTCGGCTGCGCGGCGGCGCGGGAGGGCTTCCTGGCCCCCGGCTACGCGAACCCGCCGGCGGCCGCGCCGCCCACGGGTGACCGGGAGGCGCCCGGCTACTACGACCCGAAGTACCCCGTGCCGACCCTCGACGACTGCGACGGCTAGGAGTTCGTCACATCGAGATGCACAGGCTGGACTGTACAGTTAACCTGTGTGCATGGGCGAAGTACCAGCGCACGTCGCCGAGAGCGCCGGGTGGATCCGGGCCGTCGTGGGGCAGCTGCACCGCAGGCTGCGCCAGGTCGACAACGCCGGGATCCTGACGCCGTCGCAGTCCGCCGTGCTCAACCGGCTCCACCGCGAAGGCCCCGCCACGCAGGGCGAGCTGGCCGCCGCCGAGCACGTCCGGCAGCAGTCGATGGCCGCCACCCTCGGCGTGCTCGACGAGCTCGGCTACCTCGCCCGCACCCCCGACCCGGCCGACCGGCGCCGCGTGGTGATCAGCCTGTCCGAGGCCGGCACCGACACCGTGCGCGGCATCCAGCAGCACCGCGACGAGTGGCTGGCCCAGGCGCTGGCGGACGAGCTGTCCCCCGCCGAGCTCGACGCCGTCACCCTTGCCCTGCCGCTGCTGCAGCGCGTTGCGCAACACTGAAGGAGTTCTCACGAGCACCGTCACCGCTCCCGCGAAGTTCGGCGCGCGCCTGGTCACCCCGCTGGTGGCCGGCGCCGTGCTCAACCCGATCAACTCCACGCTCATCGCCGTCGCGCTCGTGCCGATCGGGCAGAGCTTCGGTGCCGGACCCGGCCAGACGGCCTGGCTGATCTCCGCGCTCTACCTGGCCACCGCGGTCGGGCAGCCGGTGGTCGGCCTGCTGGTCGACCGCTACGGCGCCCGGCGCGTCCTGCTCGGCGGCGCCACCCTCGTGATCATCGCCGGGGTCGCCGGGATGATCCCGCTGTCGGTCGGCTGGCTGACCGGCGTGCGGGTCGTGCTCGGCCTCGGCACGTGCGCCGGCTTCCCGGCCGCGATGGCCGTGCTGCGCCACCACGCCGAGGCCACCGGCCAGGGCGTGCCCGCCCGTGTGCTGTCCGTGCTGTCGATGTCCGCGCAGACCGTCATGGTGATCGGCCCGACGCTCGGCGGTGTCCTGATCGGCCTCTTCGGCTGGCCGGCGATCTTCGCCGTGAACATCCCGCTCGCCGGTCTGTCGCTGGTGCTGGCGCTGCTGTGGGTGCCGAGGGACGACCGCGGCGCCCGCACCGCCACCCCGATCGACGTCGTGGGCATCGCGTTGTTCTCGGCGACCCTGCTCGCGCTGCTGTTCTTCCTGATGGACCCGGGTGCCGACGCCTGGCTGCTCGCCGTCGTCGCCGCCCTCGGTGCCGCGTTCACGCTGGTCGAGCTGCGCCGCGCGCACCCGTTCCTCGACCTGCGGATGCTCGCGGCCAACCGCGCGATCCTGCGCACCTACCTGCGGCAGGCGCTGAGCTTCATGGCCATCTACGCGATCATGTTCGGCTACGTCCAGTGGCTGGAGACGACGCGGCAGCTGTCCGAAGAGGCCGCCGGGCTGATGCTGCTGCCGATGTCGGGCACGGCGGTGTGTGCCGCGGCGTTTTCGGGGCGCGCGTCGGGCATCAAGGCGCGGCTGGTCACCGTCGCGGTGGCACTGCTCGGCGGTTCGGCGCTGCTGCTGCTCGTCCACGACGGCACGTGGGCCGGCGCGCTGCTCGCGCTGGCCGCGTTGTTCGGCCTGGCGCAGGGCCTGACGAGCGTCGCGAACCAGACGACGCTCTACCGCGAGGCCCCGGCCGAGCAGATGGGCACGGCGAGCGGCCTGTTCCGCACCGCCCAGTACCTCGGCGCGATCGTGGCCTCGACGCTCATTGCGCTTTGTTATGGCCCGCACGCGGATTCGGCGGGCCTGCACCGGCTGGCGATCGCGTTGCTGGTGATCAGCGGGGTGCTGCTCGTCGTCACCGTCGTGGACCGGGGGCTGCGCACCGCGGAGGTGTGACGCACCCCCTGTTCGCGCGGACGATCACCAGGGCGCACGATGAACGCATGACCCGTGAAGCGCCGGCGCAGGACGTTGACGAGACCCGCCTCGAGGTGGGCAAGCCGAAGGGCTGGGCCGCCGGGATACCCGGCGTGGCCGTGTCACTGATGCGCAGCGTCGAGCAGATGGGCACCGGGCGGACGGTCAAGGCGCTGCGGCTGCTGAACCAGCGCGCGGGGTTCGACTGCCCCGGCTGCGCGTGGCCGGAGCCCCGCGAGGTCGACGGCGAGAAGCGCAAGCTGGCCGAGTTCTGCGAAAACGGCGCCAAGGCCGTCGCCGAGGAGGCCACCAAGCGCCGGGTGGACCGGGAGTTCTTCGCGAAGCACCCGATCGAGGACCTCCGCACCAAGACCGACTACTGGCTCGGCCAGCAGGGGCGGATCACCGAGCCGTTCGTGCTGCGCGAGGGCGCGACGCACTACGAGCCGATCACCTGGGACGACGCGTTCGAGCTCGTCGCGGGCGAGCTCAAGGCGCTGACCGACCCGAACGAGGCGATCTTCTACACCTCCGGCCGCACCAGCAACGAGGCCGCGTTCCTCTACCAGCTGCTCGTGCGTTCCTTCGGCACCAACAACCTGCCGGACTGCTCCAACATGTGCCACGAGTCCTCCGGCGCGGCCCTGCAGGCGACCACCGGCATCGGCAAGGGCTCGGTGAGCCTGGCCGACATCCACCAGGCCGACCTGATCGTCGTCGTCGGGCAGAACCCGGGCACCAACCACCCGCGGATGCTTTCGGCGCTCGAGGAGGCAAAGAACCACGGCGCGAAGGTCATCGCCGTGAACCCGCTGCCCGAGGCCGGGCTGATGCGGTTCAAGAACCCGCAGAACGTCCGCGGTGTCGTCGGCAAGGGCACGCCGCTGGCCGACGAGTTCGCCCAGATCCGCCTCGGCGGCGACCTCGCGCTGTTCCAGGCCGTCGGGCACCTGCTGCTGGCCTGGGACGAGGAGGCGCCCGGCGCGATCGTCGACCGCGAGTTCGTCGAGGCGGCCACCGAAGGCTTCGAGGACTACGCGAAGCACCTGCGGGAGATCGACTGGCCGGAGGTCGAGCTCGCGACCGGCCTGCCCCGCGAGCAGATCGAGCGCGTCGCGCGGATGATCGCGTCGTCGGACCGCACGATCTACTGCTGGGCGATGGGCCTGACGCAGCACAAGCACGCCGTCCCGACGATCTCCGAGATCGCCAACCTCGCCCTGATGCGCGGGATGATCGGCAAGCCGGGCGCGGGCCTGTGCCCGGTGCGCGGGCACTCGAACGTCCAGGGCGACCGGACCATGGGCATCTGGGAGAAGATGCCGGAGTCCTTCATGGACGCGCTCGACGCCGAGTTCGGCATCGAGGTCCCGCGCGAGCACGGCCTGGACACCGTCGACGCGATCCGGGCGATGCGCGACGGCCGCGGCAAGGTCTTCTTCGCCGTCGGCGGCAACTTCGCGTCGGCGACGCCGGACACGGAGCTGACCGAGAAGGCGCTGCGCTCGTGCGCCCTGACCGTGCACGTCTCGACGAAGCTCAACCGGTCGCACGTCGTGCACGGCCGCACCGCCCTGATCCTGCCGACGCTCGGCCGCACCGAGCGCGACGTGCAGGCGAGCGGCGAGCAGTTCGTCACGGTCGAGGACTCGATGTCGCAGGTGCACCCGTCCCGCGGCCGCCTGAAGCCGGCGAGCGAGCACCTGCTGTCCGAGGTCGCGATCGTCTGCCGGCTGGCCGAAACGCTGTTCGGCGCGGCGCACGCCGTGCCGTGGCGGACGTTCGAGGCCGACTACGACCTGGTCCGCGACCGCATCTCCCGCGTCGTGCCGGGCTGCCAGGACTACAACCGCCGCGTCCGCGAGCCGGACGGGTTCGTGCTGCCGCACGCGCCGCGCGACTCCCGCCAGTTCAGCGGCACCACGAACGGCAAGGGCAACTTCACGGTGTCGGGCCTGGAGTACCCGAAGGCGCCCGAAGGCCGGCTGCTGCTGCAGACGATGCGCAGCCACGACCAGTACAACACCACGATCTACGGGCTCTCCGACCGCTACCGCGGGATCGAGAACGCCCGCCGGGTCGTGCTGGTCAACCCGGCCGACCTCGCGGAGCTGGGCCTGGCCGACGGGGCGATGGTGGACCTCGTCTCGGAGTGGCGGGACGGCGACCGCCGGGCGCCGTCGTTCCGTGTGGTCGCCTACCCGACGGCCCGCGGCTGCGCGGCGGCGTACTTCCCGGAGGCCAACGCGCTCGTGCCGCTGGACTCGGTCGCGGAGAAGTCGAACACGCCGGTGTCGAAGGCGATCGTGGTGCGGCTCGAGGCGCTCGATCAGCCCTTGTAGTCGCGCTGCAGGGTGTTCGTCATGTCGGTGACCACGGCCTGGACGCTGTCGAGGGTCGCCGGCGGGATCAGCGCGGCCTCCGTGCCCCCGTCGGCGATCGCCAGGCCGAGCACGACGTTCCCGCTGCGGACCGCGGCCCACTGCTCGGAAAAGCCGGCCTCGTCGCCGATTCCGGTGGCGAGGCGGACGCCCGAGTGGTCGGCGAGCGCGTCGGTGAGCAACTGGCTCGCTTTGCCCGCGCCCTGTTCGGCGTCGGAGTCGGTGAACCGCACGACGGCGATCGTCACCACCCGGTAGTCCTGCATGTTGGGCTTCCCGCCGCCGAGGTCGCGGGCGAACAGGCGCTTGCAGGTGGTGAGGTCGTTGCCCTCGGCGGAGCGGTCCTGCGGCACGACCGGGGTGTCGGCCGTCTTCACCGCGCCGGAAGGCACTTCGACGGTCCCGGGAGCGAGCTTGTCACGCGTGTTCGCGCCGGGCAGCTTGCAGGCGTCGATCGACTCGGAGTAGTGCGCCGCGGCGGACGAAGATTGGCAGGCCGTGCAGAGAACGGCCGAAGCGAGCACCGGAAGGAGCCACCCTCCGCGGGCAACGCTGCTACGCATAGGTTCCGGACTTTCCGTATTTCTCGAAATTGTTTTTCCGGCTCCCCACCGGTCCGGTGATCTTTTCCGGTCCCGCCGCGCGTACTGCCGCCCGACGGTTCCCGCACACTGCCTCACCAGGGAGGCAGCGTCAAGACCAGTCACCCGCGTGGTCCGCCGTGGTCCGGTCGGCGGAAACGTTCTTGCGGGACTTTGCGGAAATTACTGGCGCAATTCTGTGGAAACCGGCGAAACAGCGCTTCGCCACGGCCGGTCAGTTCACGCAGGCGACCCCGCCGGAGGTGATCGGCTCGTCGCCGGCCGCCGGGGCGCCCCCGCCGCCGTTCGCGCCCGGGCCGGAGTACACCGTGCCGAGCACGACCTCGATGTGGCCGGCCGGCACGGCCGGGGACTCCTGCGTCGTCAGCCCGCCGAGCAGCTTCGCGACCTCGGCGCCGCGCTCGGCGAGGCCGGGCCCGAAGCGCACCAGGGACGTCCGGCGCGCGTCGGTGCTCCCGCTCGTGCCCTCGGGGAAGCCGTGCTCGCCGAGGAACCCCGCCACACGCGCGGCGAGGCCGCTCTTCGGGCTCGCGTTGGAGACGTCGACGGTGACCGGCGCGGCATCCCGCGACGCGGGCGTCGCCGGCGCGACCGGGCCGACCAGGCCGGCCGCGAACTTCTTCACGGCTGCCGGGTCGACCTGCACGGCCGTGGCACGTGGGTTGGCCGGGTCGTACCGGTAGTCGCGGTTGACGACCGGGATCGTTTCGAACTGGATCCCGCCGCCGGTGACGCCGCGCATCTGCGCCACGAAGTCGAGCAGGTTCCACGAGCTGTCGAGCACGACCGAGTGCTTGACGGCGTCGATCAGGTCGCCCAGTTTCCCGGGGTCGGCCAGCGTCCCGGCCGAGAGCACCTGCCGCGCGAGACTGGCGAGGAACACCTGCTGGCGCCGCACCCGGTCGAAGTCGCCGCCGACGAGGTTGTCGCGCTGGCGGACGAAGGCCAGCGCGTCCGCGCCGGAGATCCGCTGCGGGCCGGCCGGGAAGTCCGCGCCGGAGTTGCGGTCCTGGGTGGCCTGCTTGAGGCAGACGTCGACGCCGCCGACGGCTTGGCTGATCTCGTAGAAGCTCAGCAGGTTGACCTCGGCGAAGTGGTCGATCTTGACGCCGGTGAGGTCTTCGACGGCCTGCCGCGTCGCGCGCCGCCCGGCGGTGAGGGCGGCTTGGTCGATCTTCGCCTTGTCGGTCTCCCCGGCGTCGCGGCGCCGCTTGGCTTCGGCGGCCTTGGCGCGGCCGAACGCGGCGTTGATCTTGCCCTTCCCGCCGGGCATCGACACGTAGCTGTCGCGCGGGATGGAAAACGCTTTCACCGCCTTCGTGCCGTTCGGGATCCGCAGCACGATGAGGGTGTCGGTGAGGTCGTCGCCGTTGGCGCCGGCGCGCAGCTCGCGCAGGACGTCGGCGGAAAGCGGGTTCCCCTGGTCGTCGGTGCGCGAGTCCCGGCCGACGAACAGGATGTCGAGCGAGCCGTCGGCCGGCTGCTCACCCGGCGGGGTGCCACCGTCCGCGTCGATCACGCTGTCGCGCGTCACCTCGTCGAGCGAGCGGAGGTTCGAGTAGCCGTAGGCGGTCCCGCACAGGACGACGAAGGCGAGCCCGGCGACGGCGATCTTCCCCAGTAGGTGCACGTCCTACCGACGCCGCCGGGCCCGCCTCCGCTGCACGGGTGACTCAGGTTACAGCGCTATCCGAAGAGCTGCACCAGCTTCAGGAACAGCTGGTACACGCCGTAGGCGAAGGGCAGCACGACCCACGCCCAGGCCAGCACGATCAGCGGGACCCGGTTCGTCGTCCCGGCTTCGCGGGGTTGCTCGCTCATCACGCCTCACTCCTCGCCGCCGCGGCGACCGGCTCGTGGAACTTCTCCTTCACCGGCCGCACCAGCTCGTTGGCCACGAACCCGACGACCAGCAGGCCGATCATGATGTAGAAGGACAGCTGGTAGAGCGCCGGCCCGGACTTGCCCGCCGACTTCTCGCTGTCCGCGATCCGGTTGACGATCAGCGGGCCGAGCACGCCGGCCACCGACCACGCGGTGAGCAGCCGGCCGTGGATCGCCCCGACCTGGTAGGTGCCGAACAGGTCCTTCAGGTACGCCGGGACCGTCGCGAACCCGCCGCCGTAGAACGACAGGATCACCATCGCGCACAGGATGAACACGAGCTTCGACGAGTTCTGCGTCAGCGCGATCACCAGGTACAGCACGGCTCCGACACCGAGGTAGGTGCGGTAGATGTTCTTGCGCCCCACCAGGTCCGAAGTGGACGACCAGACGAACCGGCCGAGCATGTTGCACAGCGACAGCAGCGCCACGAACCCGGCCGCCGCGGCCGTGCCGACCGGGGTCGAGGTGTTCTTGAAGAAGTCCACGATCATCGGGGAGGCCTTCTCCAGGATCCCGATGCCCGCTGTGACGTTGAAGCACAGCACGACCCACAGGCACCAGAACTGCGGCGTCTTGATGGCGTTGGCCGCCGAGACGTTCGCCGTCGTGATCATCGCGGCGCCGTGGTCGGTCTTGGGCTCCCAGCCGGCCGGCTTCCAGTCGTCGGCGGGCACCCGGACCAGCAGCCAGCCCATGGACATGAACACCGCGTAGACGATGCCGTGCACGAGGAACGCCGTCGCGATCGTGCCGGCGGTCGGCGCGGTGCCGAGCATCGACGACGACCACGGCGACGCGATCAGCGCGCCGCCGCCGAAGCCCATGATCGCGATCCCGGTGGCCATGCCCGGCCGGTCCGGGAACCACTTGATGAGCGTCGACACCGGCGAGATGTAGCCGATGCCGAGCCCGACGCCGCCGATCCCGCCGTAGCCGAGCACGACCAGCCAGAACTGCCCGGTCGCCACGCCCAGCGCGGAAACGAGGAATCCGCTGGCGAAACAGCACATCGACACGAACATCGCCCAGCGCGGGCCGTTGCGCTCGACCAGCGTGCCGCCGAACGCGGCGGACAGGCCGAGCATCACGATGCCGAGCTGGAACGGCAGCGAGCTCTGCGTGCCGTTGAGGTCCATCGTCTTCTCGAGCGGGGTCTTGAAGACGCTCCACGCGTACGCCTGCCCGATGGACAGGTGTACCGAAAGGGCCGCCGGCGGCACCAGCCAGCGCGTCCAGCCGGGCGGTGCCACGATCCGGGAACGGTCCAGGAAGCCGAGAGCCATCCGGTTCCCTCCGTACTCTGGGGGATGATGGAGGGAATGTATTACTAAATACCCGGTGTTGCACCATGCGGGTGTCAAACTTACCGGTGCGGCCAAAAGGAGGCCGGTCCCTCGAGCGGTGGGCGACCGTTGCCGGGGAGCCGTCCGGCCGTGACTGTGGCCGCATCGGTAACGACCGGCACAGCCGGGCAGCGAAAGGTGTGGAGGATGGGCAGGGTGACCGTGCGCAGGCCGGTGCGGAAGATCTCCGCGGCCGGCGACCGGCGCCGGCCGGACGCGTTGGCCGCCGAAGAGCCGCTCGAGCTGCGGGTCGGCGGCAAGGCGCTGGCGGTCACCATGCGGACGCCCGGGCACGACGTCGAGCTGGCCCACGGCTTCCTGCTGTCCGAAGGCGTGATCGGCGGCCGCGAGGACGTCGCGGTCGCCCGCTACTGCGACGGCGTCGACGACCAGGGCCGCAACACCTACAACGTCCTGGACGTCGCCCTGGCCGACGGCGTCCCGCCCCCCGAGACCGGCGTCGAGCGCAACTTCTACACGACGTCGTCCTGCGGTGTCTGCGGCAAGGCCGCGCTCGACGCGGTCAAGCTCCGCACCCGGTTTTCGCCGGCCGGCGCGGCGTTCGCGGTGAAGAGCCGGACGCTCGCCACGCTGCCGGACGCGTTGCGCGAGCGGCAGAAGGTGTTCTCCAGCACGGGCGGCCTGCACGCGGCGGCCCTGTTCACACCCGATGGCGGGCTGGCCGTCGTCCGCGAAGACGTCGGCCGGCACAACGCGGTCGACAAGGTGCTGGGCTGGGCCGTCCTCGAGAACCGGATCCCGGCGCCCGGCCACGGCCTGCTGGTGTCCGGGCGCGCGTCGTTCGAACTGGTCCAGAAGGCGGCGATGGCCGGGATCGGCCTGCTGGCCGCGGTGTCGGCCCCGTCGTCACTGGCGGTGGAGCTGGCGGAAGAGAACGGGATGACCCTGATCGGCTTCCTGCGCGGCGACTCGATGAACCTCTACACCGGCGACCACCGGGTGCTCACCTAGGCCGACTCGACCCAGTTGCCGTGGAAGCCGTGGGGGACGCGGTCGGGCAGGTGGATCGCCGCGACCGTCTCCAGCGTGCCCGCGTCCAGCAGGGTCAGGTCGCTGCGCCGGGTCGACGGGTCGAAGACGAAGCCCATCAGCACGCCGTCGTCCTCCGCCGCGTCCTCGTGGCACGGCACGAAGACGAACTCGCCCGGCTGCCGCCCGCCGCCGAACGCGCGCTCCTCCCGTGAGCCGGTGTGGAGGTCGTGCTTGAACAGCGAACCGCCCGGTTCCGCGCCGCCCTCGGCCGACATCGCGTAGCCGTAGCGGTGCCTGCGGCCGACCAGGCGCTCGTCGACGCGCGGGAACTCCTGGGCGCGGTCGTCCAGCCGCTCCTCCAGGACCTTGCCCGCGGTGAGGTCGACCGTCCAGCGGTCCAGCGTCGGGCCGCCCTCGTCCGGGCCGTGCAGCTCGCGGTCGAACATCTTCGGGTGGCGCACGACGTCCAGCACGATGCTGTCGCCGTCGTCGTAGGCGTTGAGCGGGTGGAAGACGTAGCACGGCTCGACCTCGAACCACTGGACGTCGCCGTTGCCGCCCTCGCGCGGCATGACGCCGATGCGCGCCGGGTACTTCTCGTCCCAGCGGTAGGGCAGGCCGCCGTTCGCGCCGATCTTGCGCGCCATCATCGCGGTGACCGGGTCCGGCACGCGGACCTTGCCGACCATCGCCGACAGGACCAGCTTCGCGGGCGTCCGCAGCGCGCCCGGCACGGTGGCCGCCACCGCCATCTCGGCGTTGAACGTCACCGGCAGGTCGTAGAACACGACGTGCCGTTCGGTCAGCGAGAAGTCGTGCATCATCGGCGACCCGGTCACCTCGACGTCCACCGTGCGGCGCGCGCGGCCCGCCGCGTCGATCACCGAGTACTGGACCTTGTTGCCGTTGCCGAAGAAGTACGAAACGGCGTGCAGTTCGCCGGTGCGCGGGTCGCGCTTGGGGTGGGCGGTGTAGCCGCCGGGGAGGGTGCCGTCGAAGTCGCACCGGCCGACGGTGTCGAGCTCGTCGGTCAGCTCGTAGATCGGCGCGCCCGCCTCGACCAGGGCGAAGGTCCGGCCGGCGTGGCCGATGACGTTGGTGTTGGCGCCCAGCGCGTCCAGCCCGCAGAAGGGGCTCGCGTCCTCGCCGTTCAAGGTCGCCGTGACGGCCGGGTTGCGCACCCAGCGGTTGCGGTACCACTCGGCCTTCCCGTCGCGCAGGCGCACGCCGTGCACCATGCCGTCGCCCATGAACCAGTGGTAGGCCGCCGGGTCCACTTCGGACAGCGGGTTCGGCCCGTTGCGCAGGTAGCGGCCATCGAGGAAGTCGGGGATCCGCCCCGTGACGGCCAGCTCGGTGATCGTGTGCTCCCGGCTCACCGGGGCGAAGTTGCCTTCGAGGAACTTGTTGCCCATGCCCGACCCCTCTCATCGTGTCATAACGTGGTTATGACACCTTTTATAACAGGGTTATGAGACACTGGCAAGCATGAGCCCGAAGCCCCGCGCGAACGACGTCAAGGACCGGCTCGTCGAGGCCGCCATCCGGCTGCTCGACGACGGCGGACCGGAATCGCTGCAAGCCCGCAAGCTGGCCGCGGAGGTCGGCGTCTCGACGATGGCCGTGTACACCCACTTCGGGGGCATGGCCGCACTGGTCGACGAGGTGGCGCGGGCCGGGTTCCGCAAGCTCAGCGCGTGGCTGGCCGGGGTTGGCGAGACCGGCGACCCGGTGGCGGACATCTTCAGCATGGCCCGCACCTACCGGCAGGCCGTCGCCGAGCAGCCACAGCTGTTCGCGGTGACCTTCGGCCAGTCGGCCCCCGGCGGCAAGCGCGCGACGCTGTCGGACCTGACCACCGAAGAGGGCCGCGAAACCGCGCAGGAGGGCCTGGAGGCCTTCGAGCACATCGTCCGGGCGACCGAGCGGGCCATCGAGGCCGGCCGGTTCCGGCCCGCGGACAAGTACCAGGCCGCCGCGCAGCTGTGGAGCGCCCTGCACGGCTTCGTCACCCTGGAGGCGTCCGGCCACTTCGGGCCCGACGAACAGGGCATCGACCACATTTTGATACCCCTGGGGATCACCCTCGCGGTGGGTCTCGGGGACACTGTGGACAGGGCGGAACGCTCGACGGAGGCCGCGAAGGCCACTTGGCGAGCGAGAACCCGAAACGCCGGGCAGGGTGGGAACGACTAACCCGGCGGAGAGGGACGTGAGGGGAACGCGGAGCGGGTGCGCGGCGTCCTTTGAGAGTGGCAGGCGGGGGACGGAGACAGGTGAACGAGCAAGACGGGGACCGCGAGGAGGTCCGGCCACCGGGGCCGGGCGAGCCCTTGATCCCGGAGACGGTCGGGGCGGCCAAGGTCCGGGACGCGCGGCGCTGGCTGTCGCGCCGGTCCGTGCTGGTCGCGGGCGCCTCCGGGCTGGCCGTGACCGGCCTGGCCGTCGGCACGGCCACCGGCAAGCTGCCCTTCAGCCAGGCCCTGCAGCGCACGCTGGGCGTGACGTCGTCGAACCCGACGACGCAGCTCGGCAGCACCCGCGTCGAGCGCGTGTACTCCCAGGCCCGCGGCCGGATGGTCGACCTGGTGTTCATCCTGCCGTCGAAGACCCCGCCCAAGGGGCTCCCGATGTCGCTGATGCTGCACGGCCTGCACGGCAACGCCCGCAACGCGGCCCCGACCGGCACGCTCAAGCAGCTCGCCAGCGACGTCGCCCGCAAGGCGGTCCCGGCGTACGGCCTGGTGGCCGTCGACGGCGGTGACAACTACTGGCACGAGGTCCACCGGGGCGACGACCCGATGGCGATGCTGCTGGAAGAGGTCCCCCAGTGGCTGAAGGCCCGCGGGTTCGCCGGCGACACCGGGCAGCCGTTCGCCTGCACGGGCGTGTCGATGGGCGGGTTCGGGGCGCTGGTGTACACGCGCCGCCGGGTGGAGCGCCGCCAGCCGCCGGCCGCGGTCGCGACCCTGGCCCCGGCGCTGATCCTGTCCTGGCAGGAGATGGCCAAGCGGCACATCTTCACCGGCCTGAACGACTGGACGGCGCTGGACCCGCTGCGCCACATCGACGAGACGAAGAGCGTGGCCAACGCGATCTACTGCGGCACGGAGGACCCGTTCATCACGGGCGTCCGCCGCTACATCGACGCCGCGCACCCGGCGGTCGCCCACACCGCGCACGGCAAGCACGGCGACCCGTTCAACCGGACGGTGGTGCCGAGCCTGGTCAGCTTCCTGGGCAAGCACGTGCCCCGCAAGGACTGACGAGGTCCGGCGCGGCTCAGCGGCTGAAGTGGACCCGGGTCGTGGTGCGGCCCGGGACCCAGTACGTGCGCACCAGGTCCGCCAGCCGGTTCACCAGCAGCAGCCCGCGGCCGCCGAGGGTGGCCGCCGACGGCGGGATCCGGCCGGCCAGCGGCTCCGAGATCGTGCCCGCGTCCGTCACCTCGCCGACCACCTGCCGGTCGTCGGCCCACAGCCGGAGCACGCCGGTGCCGCCGCCGTAGAGCACGCTGTTCGTCGTCAGCTCGGCGATCGCCAGCGCGAAGTCGTCACGCCGGGGGCGGCGCAGGCCGTGGCGGGCGGCCCAGATCTCCGCGAACCCGCGCAGCGACGCCAGCTGCGCGATGTCGAACCCCCGCTCGACCGCGGCCGGTGGCGGCACCAGCGGCCGCGTGACGTCCGCGCGGGCGCCTTCCGGGTCGAAGCGGGGGCTGACGAACGGCCCGGCCGGGCCCCACACCTCGGGATGGGTGCGCTCGGCGTCGGCCAGCACGTCCGGGGCGAGCACCGCGACGTCGTAGGGGCAGAGCACCGTCAGGTCGCGGCCCGCGAAAGCGGCGTTGACGAGGGCCTCGTGCAGCACGCACGCCGGGTACTCGGCCTCACTGCGGCCCGCCCAGACCGGCTGGACCACGACCCGCACCGGGCCCTCGTGCTCGCCGGCGAACGCGAACACCGCCGACGGCAGGATCGCTCCGGGGTTGCGGCCCACGCGGGCCATGTCGAACAGCCGGACTTCGCCGACCCGGTCTTCAAGGGCCTTCTCGACGAGCCGCAGGTCCCGCCCGGGGACGCCGACCGCCACGGGCTGGCCCAGGTCGAGGCCGGCCAGGATGAACGGAATGACACCGTCGAGATACTCGGAGTCACCGCAGTAGAACAACGCGGGATGCCGGAACGGACCGAGGGCATTCACCACGGGGTTCTCTTACCCAGGGGCGTCCACGCGCAAACAGGCCGAACGGCGGGTGCTACTCCACCCAGCGCCCGACGACGGAGATCAGCCAGAAGCCGACCATCGTCGCGATGGCGAACAGCAGCACCCAGTTGAACAGCGGCCGCCGCTCGGAGACACCGCGGGCCCGCCACAAGGAGTAGCCCGCGAGGAGGAACAGGGGCACCGGGATCAGCGGCAACGGCGACAGCCGGGCCACGACGGCCACGACGCACGTCCCGGTGCACACCGCCAGCACGCCCATCAGCACCCGGTTCAGCCACGGGTACCGGTCGAACACGGACGCGATGACGCGTTCGCTCAGCTCGCGGAACCCGAGGACCGGGCCGACCTGCACCAGCGCCGGTTCCGGTGGCGGCGGAGCCTGCACGCCACCGGCGGGGGCGGCGCCCCCGGAACCCGGGATAGAGTCAGCAGTCATTCAGCTTTCCTGTCGGGTCTCCGGGCCCGGGGTGGCCCGGAGACGACCCGGATCAGGCCGACTTCTCGCCGCGCTCGCTGCGCGTGCGCCGCGTCGGCTGCCGGGCGACGATCGTCGGGTTCACGTTCTCCCGGACCGTCTGCTCGGTGATGACGACCTTCGCCACGTCGTCGCGGCTCGGGATGTCGTACATCACCGGCTGGAGCACTTCTTCCATGATGGCGCGCAGCCCGCGAGCGCCGGTGCCGCGCAGGACCGCCTGGTCCGCGATGGCCTCGAGCGCGGTCTTGGTGAACTCGAGCTCGACGTTGTCCATCTCGAAGAGCTTCTTGTACTGCTTCACCAGGGCGTTGCGGGGCTGGGTCAGGATGTTGACCAGCGAGTCCTTGTCCAGGTGGTTCACCGTCGCCACGACCGGGAGCCGGCCGATGAACTCCGGGATCAGCCCGAACTTGATCAGGTCCTCGGGCATGGTGTCGGAGAAGACGTCGCTCTCCTCGATCTCGGACTTCGTGCGGATCTCCGCGCCGAAGCCGAGGCCGCGCTTGCCGACCCGCTCGTTGATGATCTTCTCCAGCCCGGCGAACGCGCCGGCCACGATGAACAGCACGTTCGTCGTGTCGATCTGGATGAACTCCTGGTGCGGGTGCTTGCGGCCGCCCTGCGGCGGGACCGAAGCGGTGGTGCCCTCGAGGATCTTCAGCAGCGCCTGCTGCACGCCCTCACCCGACACGTCGCGGGTGATCGACGGGTTCTCACTCTTCCGGGCGATCTTGTCGACCTCGTCGATGTAGATGATCCCGGTCTCGGCCCGCTTGACGTCGTAGTCCGCCGCCTGGATGAGCTTGAGCAGGATGTTCTCGACGTCTTCGCCGACGTACCCGGCCTCGGTCAGCGCCGTGGCGTCCGCGATCGCGAAGGGGACGTTCAGCAGCTTCGCCAGCGTCTGCGCGAGGTAGGTCTTGCCGCACCCGGTGGGGCCGAGCATCAGGATGTTCGACTTGGCGAGCTCGACCGACTCCTCCTTGGAGTCCTTCGGCCCGGCCTTGTCGTCCGCCTGGATCCGCTTGTAGTGGTTGTAGACCGCTACCGCGAGGGTCCGCTTGGCGTCGTCCTGGCCGATGATGTACTGCTCGAGGAACTCGTGGATGTCGGCGGGCTTGGGCAGCTCGTCGAGCTTGACGTCGCCGGCCTCGGCCAGCTCCTCCTCGATGATCTCATTGCAGAGGTCGATGCACTCATCGCAGATGTAGACCCCGGGGCCGGCAATGAGCTTCTTCACCTGCTTCTGGCTCTTCCCGCAGAAAGAACACTTCAGCAGGTCTCCGCCGTCACCGATCCGTGCCATGGCCGTTGACCTCGTCCCCTCCGGCGCGGGTTTTCCGCGCCTGACGTGTGTTGCGACGGTGCGACCCCCGGCCGCGGACGGCCGAGCGGAGCCTCACACATTGCCACTGACGGTACCCGTCCGATGCCGTGGGCGGGAACACCCACAGGCGCCGGGAGCACGTCAGAGGACGACCCTAAACCAGAGTGCCGGTGTATGTCGTCTCCTCGACACACACCGGCCTGGCGGATCTAAAGAGCCGATGCCTTCCGGTAGGGCAGCACCTCGTCGATGATGCCGTACGCCTTGGCCTCCTCGGCGGTCAGGATCTTGTCCCGCTCGATGTCGGCCCGGATCTGGTCGGGGTCCTTGTTCGTGTGCTTGGCCAGGATGACCTCCATCTGGCGCCGCACCCGCTGGATCTCGTTGGCCTGGATCTCCAGGTCGGAGACCTGGCCGTAGGTGCCCTCGGTGGCGGGCTGGTGGATCAGCACGCGCGAGTTGGGCAGCGCGTAGCGCTTGCCCGGCGTGCCGGCCGACAGCAGCACCGCGGCGGCCGAGGCGGCCTGGCCGAGGCAGTACGTCTGGATGTCCGGGCGGACGAACTGCATGGTGTCGTAGATCGCCATCAGCGAGGTGAACGAGCCGCCCGGCGAGTTGATGTAGACCAGGATGTCGCGGTCCGGGTCCTCGTGCTCGAGGTGCAGCAGCTGGGCCATCACGTCGTTGGCCGACGCGTCGTCCACCTGCACGCCGAGGAAGATGACCCGCTCTTCGTACAGCTTGTTGTACGGGTTCGACTCCTTGACGCCGTAGCTGGTCCGCTCCACGTACGACGGCAGGATGTACCGCGACTGGGGGGTGCTCGGGGCCTGGAAGTCACCCGGGAGCCTGAAGTTGCTCATGATCGAGTCTCCTGTGTGCTTCGCGCTCAGTTCGAGCCCGGACGGGCGATGTCGGCGGTGAGGACGTGGTCGACGAACCCGTAGTCCTTCGCTTCCTGAGCGGTGAACCAGCGGTCGCGGTCGCCGTCCTTGATGATCTGCTCGACCGTCTGGCCGGTCTGGTCCGCGGTGATCCGGGCCAGCTCCTGCTTCCACTTGTTGAACAGGTCCGCCTGGATCGCGATGTCCGACGCCGTGCCGCCGACACCGGCCGACGGCTGGTGCATCAGGATGCGCGCGTGCGGCAGCGCGTAGCGCTTGCCCGGCGTGCCCGAGGAGAGCAGGAACTGCCCCATCGAGGCCGCCATGCCCATCGCGTAGGTCGCGACGTCCGGGCGGATCAGCTGCATGGTGTCGTAGATCGCGAACCCGGCGGTGACCGAGCCACCCGGCGAGTTGATGTAGAAGCGGATGTCGGACTCGGCGTCGTCCGCGTCGAGCAGCAACAGCTGCGCGGTGATCCGGTTGGCGACCTCGTCGTTGACCTCGGAACCGAGGACGACGATGCGCTCCTGGAGCAACCGCTCGAACACCGAGTCGGTGAGGTTGAGCCCTGCGGTGCCGGTCCGCGCCTCGGGCGTGTGCTGCGTCACGTCTGCCTGCCTTTTCGCCGGCGGCGACCCGGTGCTGACGGCCGCCGCTGTCGTTTCAGATGCTTGAGATCTTGTATCCGACCCTAACGAACTCGGGCGGTGCGGAATGCCCGACACCGCCCAAGTTCGCTCACAGCTTCACTCCGCCGGAGTCTTCGCCGTCTCGTCGGTGACCTGCGTCTCCTGGGTTGCGTCGTCGCCGGCCGGCTCGTCGCCGCCGAAGAGCTCGGAGAGGTCGACCTCGGCACCCGAGCCGTCGGTGACGGTGGCCTTGCGGACCACGGAGGCGAGCGCCTTGCCGCGGCGCACGTCGGCGTAGATCGCGGTCAGCTGGCCGGACTGCTGGGCGCGCTGGACGTACTCGTCCGGGCTGATCCCGAAGCGCTGGGCCTGGTAGATGATCCGCTCGGTCAGCTCGCCGTCGTTGACCGACACCTCTTCCTTGTCGGCGATGGTGTCCAGCAGCAGCTGCGTGCGGACGGCCTTCTCCGACTCGGTGCGGGTCTCGGCGTCGAACTCCTCGACCGTGCGGCCTTCGGCCTCGAGGGCCTGCGCGAACTGGGCCTCGTCGTGGTCGAACGGGTGGATCGCGTCGTGCTTGCGGTTCTCGATCTCGGCGTCGAGGACCTTCTCCGGGATCGGCACCTCGGTGCGCTCCAGGAGCTCGTCGAGCACCTTGTCGCGGGCCTGGACGCCCTGCTGCATCTTCTTGACGCGGCCGAGGCGCTCGCGAAGGTCGCCCTTCAGCTCTTCGATCGTGTCGAACTCGCTCGCCATCTGGGCGAACTCGTCGTCCGCCTCGGGCAGCTCGCGCTGCTTGACCGACTGGACGGTCACCGTCACCTCGGCGTCCTTGCCGGCGTGCTCACCGGCGACGAGCTGGGTGGTGAACGTCTTGGTCTCGCCCGCGTTCGCGCCGACGATCGCCTCGTCGATGCCGTCGACGAGCTGGCCGGAGCCGATCTCGTAGGACAGCCCGGTGGTGCTCGCCTCCTCGACGGCCTCGCCGTCGACGGTGGCCGAGAGGTCGATCGAGACGAAGTCGCCGGTCTCGGCCGGGCGCTCGACGCCGGTCAGCGTGCCGAACCGGGCGCGCAGCTCGTCGAGCTGCTCGTCGACCTCGGCGTCGGTCAGCTCGACGTCGTCGACCGTGACCGTGAAGCCGTCCAGGTCGGGCAGCTCGATCTCCGGGCGCACGTCCACCTCGGCGGTGAACTCGAGGACGTCGCGGTCTTCGAGCTTCGTGACGTCGAACTCCGGGTTGCCGAGGGTGCGGACCTCGTTCTCGCGGACCGCCTCGATGTACTTGGCCGGGATGGCCTCGTTGACGACCTCGTCGAGCACCGGGCCGCGGCCGATGCGGCTTTCCAGGACGCGAGCGGGCGCCTTGCCGGGCCGGAAGCCCGGGATGCGCACCTGCTGGGCGATCTTGCGGTAGGCGCGGTCGAAGTTCGGCTTGAGCTCGTCGAACGGCACCTCGACATTGATCTTGACTCGCGTCGGGCTCAGCTGCTCGACGGTGCTCTTCAAGGTCTTCTCCTCGAGCGGTAACGATTGTGTAGGACAATCCTGCGGAAATTACCCCTGGTCACCTGCAGACCGGGACGTCCGAGTCTAGGCCAGTGGCCTCCGCCGCCGGGGCGGGGGCCACCTGCGGCGTCACGACCCGAGCATCCGGCCGATCACCCAGCGCATCTGGCCGCTCGCGTGCTCGGCCGAGCCGCTGGGCTGCACCAGGTGCGAGAGCAGCAGGCGCACCCACGCCTCGACCGCCACGGCCCACTCCGACGGGGTCAGCGGGACGGCGGGGTAGCTGCGCGCGAACACCGCCGCGACGGCCTCGACGGCCCGGCCGAGCACGGCTTCGGGCTGCGAGGTCAGCAGCGGGAGGAAGTCCTCGCGGCCGCCCTGCGCACCGCCGAGCGCGAGCTCGACCAGCGGGTTGGCGTGCGCGGCTTCGAGGGTGTGCCGGAACGCGGCGGTGACGCCGTCGACGGGGCTGCCGGGGTGCGCCGCGACGTCCGCGCTCACCCGCTCGACGAAGCGGTCGGTCTCGCGCAGCATCAGGGCCTTGGCCAGCGCGGCCTTGGAGCCCAGTTCGTTGTAGACGGTCTGCCTGCTCACGCCGACCTGCGCGGCCAGCTTGCCCATCGTCACGGCGGCCCAGCCGTCCGCCTGGATGACGTCGGCCGCCGCGGCCAGCAGCTTCTCCCGGGTCCGCGCCGGGACCGGGTGGGTGACGGCCTTCACACCGCGAGCTTACCCGCGGGTTCTGTTCCGCTGGCCGACACCTTTTTTCGAAGCCTGCCGTAACGTTTACAAACCCCGCTGAGTTGTCTACGGTGACTCCCGCTTGGCCAGGAGCTTCTCGACCGAGGAGACCGCTCGATGCCCGTCGTCGATACCCCGCCGCGCGGCTCCGGGAACGCCCCGACGCCCGCGACCGGCGTGCCGACCTCCCGTCCGGTGCCCTCGCCCCGCATCCCGCTCCCCCGCGCGTCGGTGCCGACGCTGCTGCTGTTCACGGGCGGCGTCGCGGTGTGGGGCACCGCGACCTGGCTGCTGCTGGCCGGGATCGCGTCGCCGGTGTTCACCGTGCCGCTGCACGCGCTCGTCACGTTCACGATGTTCACGGTCGTGCACGAATCGGTGCACCACGCCGCCGGGAAGCTCACCTGGGTCAACGAGGTGCTCGGCCGGCTGGCGATGCCGTTCGTTGCCGCCTACGCGTCCTTCCCGCTGCTGCGGTTCGTCCACAGCGAACACCACCGCCACACCAACGCCGACTCGCACACCGACCCGGACGCCTGGACGTCGCAGGGGTCGTGGTGGCAGCTGCCGTTCCGCTGGCTGACCATCGACTTCTGGTACGCGCGGTTCTACACCGCGCACGTCCGCGGCCGGCCGCCGCAGGAGCGCGCGGAGACGATCCTGGCGCTGTCGCTGGCGTTCGCCGCGGCCGCCGCGCTCGTCGCGAGCGGCCACGGGTGGGAGCTGCTGGTCGGGTACGTGCTCCCGCAGCGGCTCGGGCTGGCCCTGCTGGCCTGGTGGTTCGACTGGCTGCCGCACCACGACCTGCCGGCCGCGCAGCCGCGCGACAAGTACGGCACCACGCGGGTGCGCGTGGGGCTGGAGTGGCTGATGACGCCGATCATGCTGTTCCAGAACTACCACCTGGTCCACCACCTCCACCCCGCCGTGCCGTTCTACCGCTACCTGCGCGCGTGGAAGGACAACCGCGAGGCCTACCTCGCCCGAGACGTCCCGATCATCACGGCGTGGGGCCGCGAGCTGACGGCGAGCGAGTACCGCGCGTGGCGGCGGCTGGCCGACGACCTCGGCGACGCCGAGCCCGCGCCCGAGCCGCCCCCGCTCGGGCCGAGCCGGTTCCACCGCCTGCGGGTGCGGGAGATCCGGCCACTGACCGCGGACGCCGTCGCGATCACCTTCTACGTCCCGCCGCAGCTGACGGCGGAGTTCCGGTTCACGCCGGGCCAGCACGTGGCGGTCCGCGCGGTGCTCGACGGGCAGCCGGTGCGCCGCACGTACTCGATCTGCGCGCCGGCGGACGCGGGCGACCTGCGGATCGCGGTGAAGCGACGGCCGGGCGGCGCGTTCTCCGGCTTCGCGACCACGACGCTGGCCGAAGGCGACTTCCTCGACGTGCTCCCGCCCTCCGGGGGGTTCACGCTCACACCGGACCCGGCGCGGACGGCCCACTACGTCGCGCTCGCCGCCGGCAGCGGCATCACGCCGGTGCTGTCCATCCTGGTCAGCGCGCTGGACGCGGAACCGCACAGCCGGGCGACGCTGTTGTACGTGAACACCTCCGGCGCGACGACGTTGTTCGCGCGCGAGCTGAGCGCGCTGGCCGAACGGTTCGGCGGCCGGCTGCACGTCGTCCACTACCGGACCGACGAGCGCGACCCGGACCTGCACACCCACCGGCCCCGGCAGTTCGACACGCTCGGCGAGGCGCTCGCGATCTCCCACGAGCGGTACCAGCGCGGCCGGCTCGACGGGACGCGGCTGCGCGCCCTGCTGCAGAACCGCCTGCACCCGGCGAAGGTCGACGAGTGGTTCCTGTGCGGGCCGCGCGGCCTGATGGACCTGGTCCGCCGCACCCTGGCCGACGCGGACGTCCCGGAGGAGAACGTCCACTTCGAACTCTTCCGTGGCGCGGCACCCCTGCGCGACCCGGCGGGCCTGCCGGCGCGGCTGGCCGTGACGCTCGGCGGGACGACGTCGGGCCTGGCGGCGCGGGCGGGCGAGACGGTGCTGGACGCGGCCCTGCGCGCGGGACTCGAGGTGCCCTACTCCTGCACGGGCGGCGCGTGCGGCACCTGCCGGGCGACGCTGCTGCACGGCCAGGTCGACATGGACGTCCGGTACGCGCTCACCGAGGACGACGTGGCGGCGTGCCGCATCCTGACGTGCCGCGCCCGCGCGACGACCCCGGAGGTCGCGGTCGACTACGACCGCCGTTGACCTCCAGGACCGCGCCGGGGTCAGCCGGTCTGGGCGGGCGCACCCGGCGGCCTGCCCTGTCCCGCGCCGGCTTCGCCGTCCGTCACGGAGGTCGCCGTCGCCGTGGCGTCCGACTCCGTCGCCACCACCGTGACCGTGTCGCCCGTGGCCAGGCCGGTGGCCTGCGCCGAGGTGATCGTGTACGTCTTCGAGAAGCCGTCGTCGCTCTTCGCGGTCAGCGACGTCGCGCTCAGGGCCGTGACCTGGCCCGTCTGCATGATCTTCGTGACGTAGCCGCCGTTCCCGTCGGAGGACACGTACTCGCCGTGCAACGCGGAGGCCGGCGCCGCGCCGCCCTGCCCGCCCGGGCCGCCCTGCATGCCACCCGGCCCGGCCTGGGCACCGGTCGAAGACGAGGACGACGAAGCGGCCCAGACCGCCGCGCCCCCACCGGCCACGATCACCAGCGCGACGGCGCCGGCCGCGATCTTCTTGCCCGGCGACCGGGCCGGCCGCGGCGGCGTGCCCGGGGCGGGCGCCGCACCCCACGTCTGGTCCGGAGTGGACGGTGCCTGCGGTGTGGTCATGGTGGTGCTCCTTAACGAGGTCCTTCGGTGGGATCCACCGTGGAGCCGCCGACTGTGCGCGGACTGTGCCTGCCGTCAGCCGTTCCTGTGACCCGGAGGAACCGGACATCAGGCGACGGGCCGGTCACCGCACAGCCGCCTCACAGGCAGCACACAACCCGCACACACGGCCGGCACGGACGCTTTGGTCATGGCCGCGCGAACCGTTGCACCGCACCCCCGCCGGGGGCGCCTTTCGCTGCGCGCGAAGCTGACCGGCTCGATGGTCGTCCTGCTCACCGTGGTGTGCCTGATCGTCGGGGTGGTCAGCGAGTTCGCGCTCGATCTGTTCCTCACCCGCCAGGTCGACCAGCAGCTGTCCGCGGCGGCGAGCCGCTCCCAGGCCTTCGCGAGCAACGCCGGCCAGCAGCGCGGCCCGCAGCCGCAACCGGACGGCCAGGCGGGCGAGCACCCGCTCGGGCAGAACGTCGGCACGGTGAGCGGCACCTTCGACGGGCCGGACCTCGTCCACGACGACAGCATCTCCGAGCACGGCGAACGCCTGCAGCTCACCGCGGCCCAGCAGGCCGTCATGCTCTCGGTGCCGGCCGACGGCAAGCCGCACACCGTTTCGTTCGCCGACCTCGGCGAATACCGGCTGATGGCGCTGCCGGTCACCGGGTCGTCCGACGTCGTCGTCACCGGCCTGCCGATGAAGCCGGTCAACGACACCCTCCTCACCGTCGGGCTGATCCTCTTCGGCGTGGCCGCCACGGGCGTGCTCGGCACCGCGTTCCTCGGCGCGTTCGCGGTCCGCCGGACGCTGCGGCCGCTCGACCGCGTCGCGGCCACCGCCGGGCGCGTCACCGAACTGCCGCTCGACCGCGGCCAGGTGGCGCTGTCGATCCGCGTCCCGGAGTCCGACACGGACCCGCGGACCGAGGTCGGCCAGGTCGGCTCGGCCCTGAACCTGATGCTCGGGCACGTCGCGAAGGCGCTGGCCGCGCGGCACGAGAGCGAACTGCGCGTCCGCCAGTTCGTCGCGGACGCCAGCCACGAGCTGCGGACCCCCCTGGCCGCGATCCGCGGGTACGCCGAGCTGGCCGCCCGCGGCAGCGCCCTGGTGCCGCCGGACGTCGCGCACTCGATGGGCCGGATCCAGTCCGAGGCCGTCCGGATGAGCGCGCTCGTCGAAGACCTCCTGCTCCTCGCCCGGCTCGACGCGGGCCGTCCGCTGGACGTGCGCGAAGTCGACCTGACCCGGCTGGTCGCCGACGCCGTCGGCGACGCCCAGGTCGCCGGGCGCGAGCACCGGTGGCTCCTGGAACTGCCCCCGGAACCGGTGCTGGTGCTCGGCGACGTCCAGCGGCTGCACCAGGTGCTGGCGAACCTGCTGGCCAACGCCCGCACGCACACGCCGCCGGGCACCGCGGTGGTGACGTCGCTGGCCCGGTCGGCCGACGGCAGCGCCGTGCTCACGGTGACGGACAACGGCCCCGGCATCGCCCCCGACCTGCTGCCGGACGTCTTCGAACGGTTCGCCCGCGGCGACTCGTCCCGCTCCCGCACGGCGGGCAGCACCGGGCTCGGGCTGGCGATCGCGTGCGCGGTCGTCGTCGCCCACCACGGCACGATCGAGGTGCACAGCCGACCCGGCCGCACGGAGTTCGCGGTGCGCCTGCCCGTGGCCGTGCCCGCACAGCGCGTGCACAGCATCGGCACAACCCGGCCCCAGCTCGGCACCGGAAGCTGAGCACATGACCGCTCTCGCGTCCCGCGAAACCGTTGCTCCTCCCGCAGTTCCCGCCCGCCGCACCTGGCACGGTCCCGCGCTCGCCGTCCTGCTGCTCGGGACCGCCGTCCTCTACCTGGGGGACCTCGGCGCGTCCGGCTGGGCGAACGCGTTCTACTCCGCGGCCGCGCAGGCGGGTTCGGAAAGCTGGAAGGCGCTGTTCTTCGGCTCGAGCGACGCGGCCAACGCGATCACAGTGGACAAGACCCCGGCGGCGCTGTGGGTGATGAGCCTTTCGGCGCGGCTGTTCGGCGTCAACGCGTGGAGCATCCTGGTCCCGCAGGCGCTGATGGGCGTCGGCTCGGTGTGGTTGCTGCACGCGACGGTCAAGCGGACGTCCGGCCCGGCCGCCGGGCTCGTCGCGGGCCTGGTGCTGGCCCTGACGCCCGCCGCGGCCCTGATGTTCCGGTTCAACAACCCGGACGCGCTGCTCGTGCTGCTGCTGGTCGCCGGTGCGTACTGCGTGGTCCGGTCGCTGGAGAAGGCGAGCCCGCGCTGGCTCGCGCTGGCCGGCGTCGCCGTCGGGTTCGGCTTCCTGGCCAAGATGCTGCAGGCCTTCCTCGTGCTGCCCGCGTTCGCGCTCGCCTACCTGGTCGCCGCGCCGGTGTCGCTCGGCAAGCGGCTGCTGCACCTGCTCGGCGCGTTGGCGGCGACGGTCGTCGCCGCGGGCTGGTACCTCGTGGTCGTCGCGCTGTGGCCGGTGGCTTCACGCCCCTACATCGGCGGGTCGCAGACGAACTCGTTGTGGGAGCTGGTGTTCGGCTACAACGGCTTCGGCCGCATCACCGGCGACGAGGTCGGCAGCGTGGGCGGCGGCGGTGGCCGCGGCTGGGGTTCGACGGGTCTCACGCGGTTGTTCGGCAGCGAGATGGCGGGCGGCATCGCCTGGCTGCTGCCCGCGGCGTTCCTCGCGCTCTGCGCGGGCCTCTGGTTCACCCGCCGCGCACCGCGCACGGACCGCTCCCGCGCGGCGCTGCTCCTGTGGGGCGGGTGGCTGCTGGTGACGGCGCTGGTGTTCAGCTACATGGGCGGCATCATCCACCCGTACTACACGGTCGCCCTCGCACCGGCAGTAGGTGCGCTGGTCGGCACGGCGGCGGTCCAGCTGTGGCGCCTGCGTTCGCGCCCCTCGGCGTCCGGCTTGCTGAGCGGTGGCGTCGCCCTCACGGCACTGACGACGTACCTGGTGCTCTCGGGCTCGACGTGGCAGCCGTGGCTGGCCCCGACGGTCCTCATCGGCGGCCTCATGGCG
This sequence comes from Amycolatopsis sp. NPDC004378, assembly GCF_053602455.1. Classification (NCBI taxonomy): domain Bacteria; kingdom Bacillati; phylum Actinomycetota; class Actinomycetes; order Pseudonocardiales; family Pseudonocardiaceae; genus Amycolatopsis; species Amycolatopsis sp. NPDC004378. The sequence continues at coordinate 111,066 of NZ_JBSGDR010000009.1, read as the reverse complement.
GCGGTGGGCCTGTTCTTCGCGTCGCACCTGACCCGCTGGGCGGCCACTTCGATCGCGGCCTTGGCCCTGGTCGCCCTGCTGACGGGCACGGGCGCGTACACCCTGGCCACGGCGGCAACGACCCACGAGGGCGCGATCCCGTCGGCGGGGCCCACATCGGGCTTCGGCGGCGGCCGTTTCGGCGGCGGCTTCGGCGGCCGTGGCGGCCCGGGTTCACTGCTTTCGACGACCCTGCCGGGCGCCCAGCTCACTTCGCTGCTTTCACAAGACGCGTCCAAGTACACGTGGACGGCGGCAACGGTCCTGTCGAACGCGGCAGCGGGCTACCAGCTGGCAAGCGGCGCCCCGGTGATGGCGGTGGGCGGCTTCAACGGCACGGACCCGTACCCGACGCTGGAGCAGTTCCAGCAGTACGTGGCGGCCGGCAAGATCCACTACTTCCTCGGCGACGGCATGACGATGCAGGGCAGCACGGGCTCGGACGCGGCCCAGCAGATCGCCGACTGGGTGGCGTCGCACCACCGGTCGTCCACAGTGGACGGTGTGACGGTCTACGACCTCACCGCGGCAGCTTGACGCACGCCCGACGAAAGGCGGGAGCGGGCCTGGTTGCCTGGTCAGGCCCGCTCGCCTCAGGCACACTGGAGGTGCCCGCGGCGAACAGGAGTTTCTGCAGATGACCGAGCCAGATGTCCGGCCGGCCCGCTCCGCAGATTTGAAATCGTTCGCCGGAACGCTCGGTGACCACGGTTTCCTCGCCGACCGCCACGCCCGCCAGCTGGATGGCCGCGGTGTGCTGTTCCTGGCCTGGCTGGGCTACCGCCCGGCGGGCGACGTCTACCTGTGGCTCGAAGACGCCGAAGAACGGCCGATCCGCCGTCACCTGCCCGGAGTAGCCCTGATCACCCATCTGGAAGTGGACCGCGACCTGCGGAACCAGGGCATCGGCCAGGCCCTGGTCGACGCGGCCGAGCAGTACCTGGCCGAAGAGGGCCACGACCGCGTCGCATTGGCGGTCCGCACGGACAACACGGACGCGGCCCGGCTGTACCGGCGTCTCGGCTACCGGGACTGGGGCCACGGCGACGTCACCTGCTACGCACAGCGAACCCTCCCGGACGGCAGCGTCCTGGAAGAACCGGAACGCTGTCACGTCCTGGTCAAGACCTTGACGCCGACCCCACCTTCACCTCGCGACGAGGCGAGACCGGTCGAGGCCGCGAATTCGTCTTGATGCCGATCCCCGGCTGCGCCAGGTGCTCGATGCCCAGCGTGGTGAGCGCACCGTCGATGCCCAGCCGGCCGCGGTGCTCACGGCGCAGTTCACGGATGTGCTCGCGCCAGACCACGCAGTCGTCCTGCCAGGCCCGCAGGTAGCGGACGCACAGGTCCGGCGCGATGTGGTGGCTGCGCCCGATGGACGCCTTGAGCGCGGCGACCATCCTGGCCCGCAGCGCCGGCTCGCTCACCGACTTCTCCACCTTGGCGATGGTGTCCCGGATGATGTCCCGGCGCGAACGCAGGAAGTCGTGCCAGTACCGTTCGTCGGCGTCCGCCAGGCCCTTGCCGTTGTCCAGCAGGCCGAAGACCCCCTCGGCCAGGGTGTCCCCCAGCTCTTCGCCCCGCGCGCGCCGCGGATCGTTGTACGGGTCGTAGTCGTACTGGAACGCGGTCCCCGTGACGGCTGACGGCCGCAGCCGCAGGCCGTCGAGGAGGAAGAACCAGTCCTCGTTGTAGATGTTGGGGAAGAACGAGCCGAACGCGGCGTCGCCGACCACCAGCGCGCCGCCGCCGATGAACACGTCCTGGGCGGCGCCGACGTCGCGCAGCGCGTGGCAGACGACCGAGTTGTCCGGCATCCCCGCGTTCGCTAGCCCCACTACCGAGTGCCCGGCGAGCATGCCCGCCGCCGCGGAGAGGTCCTCCGGGCACGGCAACCCGATGTCGTCGTCGAGGAAGACGATCCGCTTCCAGCCCGCGAGACTCGCGGCCAGGAGGCCGAGATTCCGTTTGAGACTCGTGTCGACGTTCCGGCGGAACCGGGTGAACCGCAGCAGGTTGTCCGTGGCGAACTCCGGCACGACCCGCTCGGGCAAGTCATCCACGTCGATGGCCGTCACGCGGACGCCGGCCTGCTTCGCCGCGAGAGACGCACTCGAAGCCGTGGCCCGCTTGCTGCACAACAGCAGCAAGTGGGCGTCTAGCCGCTTCGCCGCCGAGATGGCCTGCGCCAGGTAAGCCGCCGGGCGCCCGTTGGGCACGATGATCGCGTCCAGGGGCGCCCGGGGGGCCGCTTCGGCGGGGACGTGGGTCAGCAGGTCCTGGTGGGACTCGTGCTGCCGCGCGCTCACGCGGCGGCCTCGGGCCACTCGTGCAACCGGTTCTCCTCGAGCGTCCAGTCGGGGGTCAGTGGCTGTCCACCGACGACAGGCACCCGGCTGATGATGCTGAAGGATTCCACGTCGCCGAACCGCTCCCGGAGGTACTCCCCGTTGCGGTCCAGGAAGCGGGGGTCTGTCAGCGCCCTGACCGCGCCGAGCGTTCCTCGTCCGTACATACCAATGCATACGGTCACAGTGCGTTTTCGGTTGAACGGAGATACCCCGCGGTAGAAGTGCGCGACGTCTTCGACCAGGCGACCGTCTGCGTCGAGTTGCGGCTCGATCAGCTTCGACCGGCCGTCGTTCTGGACCCGGAACCCGCCGTGCTCGACCTCGTCATCCCGCCCCACCTGCGTCACCGGCAGGTCGACGCGCTCGATGACATCCCTCGTCACCGTGTTCCAGTCGACGCCGCCCAGCAAGACCAGATGGCTCGTGTAGTCGTTCGTGGTCAGCTCCTCACTCGTGTGGAAGCTGACCTTGTTGTCCGGGTTGCGCGCACGGATGTGCCCGAACAGCTCGATCAGCGCGTCCGGGTCGGCGTAGGTGTACAGCGAGACGAAGTCGGGGCTTTCCGGGTCCGCGTAGCTCAGGTGCTCCCGGAGGTACTCGGGGAGCTCTGCGCAGACGATGGTGACATCCTGGCCACGAGGAAATGTCCAGATGTCGTCGATCGCGGCCGGTGCCCGCGTGAGCGCCTTGCCTTCGCGCAGCCACAGCAGCTCGTCCAGCAGCTCCTTGCGGTTGTGCCGCTCCTCGTCCGTCAGTTCCTCGACGGGGAGGACATTGAGGACATCGCCGTCGAGGGAACGGCGGGTGGCGAACAGCGTCGCGTAGGCCTCCAGCCGCTTGACCGGCGGCCGGACCGGCTTGTCGATGTTCTCCCAAGACGAGATCAGCGAGATGCTGACCCCGCCGAACGCCTCGGCGAGCTGCGCCTGAGTGAGCCCGGCTTCGGGCCAGAGGCCCTCCCGCAACATCTTGAGACGGCGGGCGAGCGCAGGTCTCGGCGTGACTGGGGGCACGACTCCGACCTTTCAGTAAATTTCAGTACCCGGGTCGAGGGCTCCGATACTACTCCACGTGACTGAAGCCGTAACGGGCGACCCGCCGAAGTCAGGACTGAAACGTTACGTCTGGTCGAACTTCCTCGCACCAAACAGGTAACGCCGATTCATCTCTGTTGTTCCAGGGTACTCCAAGTCATACAGTCAACTTGACTGAACTTCAGTTCAAACCTGAAGGCAGGAGCAGGCCATGGACACCACAGCTGACATACCACGGCACCGGGCCATCGTGGCGGTCGACATCGAGGACTCGACCAGCCGGACGAACTCGGTGCGCTCCCAGCTCCGGACCGTCCTCTTCGAGCTGCTCGACGAAGCCCTGGGCGCCGGCGGGATCGGCAAGAAGCACCGCGACCCGTTCGTCGACCGCGGCGACGGGGCGCTGTGCCTGATCCGGCCGCACGACCAGCTCCCCAAGACGCTCCTGCTGACCACCGTCATCCCCAAGATGGCCGACCTGCTCGTCAAGCACGCCGAGAGCCGGCCCGAGCTGGCCTTCCGGCTGCGCGTCGCCGTGCACGCCGGCGAGGTGCACCGCGACTCCCGCGCCTCCTACGGCGAAGACGTCGACATCGCCTGCCGGCTCGTGGACGCGCCCGAGCTGAAGCGGTGGCTGCGCACCACCGCCGAGCCGCTGGCGCTGGCCGTCTCGCAGGAGATCCACCGGGCGGTCGTGCGGCACGGCTACCCCGGCATCGACCGGACGGCCTTCACCCAGGCCGTCCACATCAAGCTCGGCTCGGAACGGCTTCGCGGCTGGCTCTACACACCCGGCGCCGGCGAGCCGGAGGAGGGGCTGACCGCGTAAGGACCGGAAGCGAGGTGGGGACATGGAACCGACGGGATTCTGGGCCGACCTGGCCCCGGCCGATCGCGCCGAGCTCACGCGGGCGGCCCGCCGCTCGCGGTACCCGCGTGGCGAAACCCTTTGCCGGGAAGGCGAACGCTCCAGCGCCGTGCTCGTCCTCCTGAGCGGGCACGTGCGGATCGTCCACAGCACACCGGACGGGCGCGAAGTCGTCGTGGGCGTGCGCAGCCGCGGAGACGTGATCGGCGAGCTCGCCGCGATCGACGCGCAGCCGCGGTCCGCGACCGTCGAGGCATTGGACGACGTGGAGGTCCTCGAGGTTCCCGGGGACCGCTTCGCCGCCCTGTGCCGCAGCCGGTCGCGGATCTCCTGGGCGCTGCTCGTCGTGCTGTCCACGCGGTTGCGGTCCGTCGGCCGGCAGTGGCTGGAGCTCGGCGGTGGCGCCGCGGCGCGGCGGGTGGCCGCGCAGCTGATGCAACTCGCCGTCCAGCACGGGGTTCCGCGGGGGCAGGACATCGACATCGCCGTCCCCGCCACGCAGGCGGAGCTCGCGATGACCGCGGCGCTGTCCCGCGAATCCTGGGCGAGAGCCACGCGGCAACTGCGGGAGGCCGGCGTGATCAGCACCGGCAGAAGGCAGGTCACCATCCACCGCCTGGCTGAACTTCGACGACTGGCGAGCTGAATCCCGGCTTCTGTGTCAGCTGACACAGACGTCGTGGCGAGCCGGAGGTTTGCTGGATCCACCGAGGAGGAGGGCACTCATGGACCCCTATACCACCGCACCGGGCCGCAGCCGCTGGCGCCGGGGCGTCTACGCGGCCGGACTCGTCATCCCCTTCACCGCTTCGCAGGTGTGGGCGCTGCTGGTGCTGCTGCGGCTCGCACCGCTCGACGGGCTCGTCGGGCAGGCCTTCGTCCTGGTCCTGCTGGGGTCCGTCGTCGCGATCTGGGCGGGGTGGCGCTGGACCTGGCAGCTCGGCAAGGACCGCGACCGCCGGCCCGAGCAGGCCCCCAAGACCCGGATCCCGACATGACCTCCGGGACGGTGATCGTCGCGGCCCTCGTGCTCGGCATCGCCGCCGGACGTCTCTCGCGCCACCTCGGCGGCCTCCTCCGTCGCCGGTTCACCGGAAGGAGCACGGAAATGAGCAGCAGGCAAGCGTCGTTCCCGGTCCGGATCTACCACTGGCGGTGGGAGATCCTGGCGGTGACGCTGCTCCCCTACGCCCTGGTGACGTTCGCGCTGTGGGCCGGCGCGGCCTGGGCGTCGGCGGTCTTCGCGGGCGCACTCGCCCTGGCGGCCCTGCGACGCCGCCAGGTACGGGCGCGGCTCCAGGCGATCCGCCTGCAGCACCGCCTGCGGGCGGCCTTCCCGCTGCTGCGCCTGCCCGGCGGCCGCCGCCCGGCGATCCTGTGGTCCCGCCCCCGTGGCGGCGACATCGTGGTGTCCCTGTTCGGCCGCGAAGCGTTCGATCACCTGCACCGCAACCGCGCGGTCCTGGCGTCGGCGTGTTCGGTCCCGCAGGTGTACGTCGACCGTCACCCGAAGTACGCGAGCCTGGTGACGCTGACGATCAGCCCGACCGAGGCCCCGCGTGAGCGCGCGGTGCTGCCCAGCAACGTCGTGCCACTGCGGGTGCACAGCTGAGTCCCGGCCCGGCGTCCACCCGGTGGGCGCCGGGTCCGGCGCACAGCAACCGCACAGGGCGATCACACGGTCACCAAAGCGGGGGCCGCGACCGTGGTACTCATGACAGCCACCGCCTCCGCCGCACGGCCTGGGACCGTTCCCGTCGATCTGGCCGGTCCGCAGCCCGTTCTCGACGTCGTCATCCCGGTCTACAACGAAGAGGCCGACCTCGAACCGTGCATCCGGCGGCTGCACGCGCACCTGGCCGAGCACGTCTCCTACCCGTACCGGATCACCGTCGCCGACAACGCCAGCACCGACGCGACGCTGCGGGTGGCCGAAAGACTCGCCCGGGAGTTCCCGGAGGTGGCCGTCCACCACCTCGACGAGAAGGGCCGCGGCCGCGCGCTCAACGCCGTCTGGCAAGCCTCCGACGCCGCCGTCCTCGCCTACATGGACGTCGACCTCTCCACCGATCTGGCCGCGCTCGGACCGCTCGTCGCACCGCTCCTGTCGGGGCATTCCGATCTCGCCATCGGCAGCAGGCTCGCCCGGGGGGCGCGAGTGGTGCGGGGCCCGAAGCGCGAGTTCATCTCCCGCGCCTACAACCTGATCCTGCGCTCGACGCTCGCCGCGAAGTTCAGCGACGCGCAGTGCGGCTTCAAGGCCATCCGCGCCGACGTCGCGCGTGAGCTGCTGCCGCACGTGGAGGACACCGGCTGGTTCTTCGACACCGAACTGCTGGTCCTCGCCCAACGCGCCGGGCTGCGGATCCACGAGGTGCCCGTCGACTGGGTCGACGACCCCAACTCCTCGGTCAACATCGTCAAGACCGCCACCGCGGACCTCAAGGGCATCGCCCGCGTCACGAAGGCCACGTTCACCGGCGAGATCCCGATCAGCAGGCTGCGTGAACAGCTCGGCCGGCAGCCGATCGGCGTCGACGCGCCGGGCGTGCCGCCGCGGCTGGTGACCCAGCTCGTGCGGTTCGCCGCCATCGGGGTCAGCAGCACGCTCGCCTACCTCGTGCTGTTCCTGCTGCTGCGCAGCGTCGTCGGCGCGCAGGCCGCGAACTTCAGCGCGCTGCTGGTGACGGCGATCGGCAACACCGCGCTCAACCGGCGGCTCACCTTCGGCATCCGCGGGCGCTCCGGCGCCGGGCGCCACCAGTTCGAAGGGCTGATCGTCTTCGGCCTCGGGCTCGCGCTGACGAGTGGTTCGCTGGCCCTGCTCAACGGGTCCACCACCCCCGGCCTCGTCCTGGAGACCACCGTGCTCGTGCTGGCGAACCTCGCTGCCACGGTGCTCCGCTTCCTGCTCCTGCGCGGCTGGGTGTTCAACCCGCGCCGCCAGGCCGCCACCCAGAAGGAGTTCTGATGACCGCCGTCCTGTCCGAGCCGGCGACGCGCGAACCGCGTCACCGCAGGGAATCCGTGGCGCACGCGCCGCCGCGCTGGCTCCGCCCGAGCGTGTTCGGGCTGCTGGCCGCGACCGCCGTGCTGTACTTCTGGAACCTCACCGCCTCCGGCTACGGCAACTCGTTCTACGCCGCCGCCGTGCAGTCCGGGACGCAGGACTGGAAGGCGTGGCTGTTCGGGTCGCTCGACTCGGGCAACGTGATCACCGTCGACAAGCCGCCCGCCGCCCTCTGGGTGGGCACGGCGTTCGCGCGGATCTTCGGGTTCTCCGGCTTCACCGTGCTGGCCCCGCAGGCGCTGATGGGCGTCGCGTCCGTCGGGATCCTGTACCTGGCGGTGAAGCGGACGTCCGGCCCGGTCGCCGGGCTGCTGGCCGGCGCGGTGCTGGCGGTGACACCGGTCGCGGCGCTGATGTTCAAGTTCAACAACCCGGACGCGCTGCTCGTGCTGCTCATGGTCGCGGGTGCGTACTTCGTCGTGCGGGCAACGGAAAAAGCGAGCCCCGGCTGGCTGGCACTCGCGGGTGTCGCGATCGGCTTCGGGTTCCTGACGAAGATGATGCAGGCGTTCCTGGTGCTGCCGGCGTTCGGGCTGGTGTACCTGATCGCGGCACCGACCTCGCTGGGCAAGCGCTTGCTGCACCTCGGCGGCGCGGTCGTCGCGCTGGTCGTCTCGGCGGGCTGGTACATCGCGCTGGTGGACCTGTGGCCGACGGCGTCGCGGCCGTACATCGGCGGGTCCGAAGGGGACAGTCTGCTCGAACTCGCCCTGGGGTACAACGGGTTGTCCCGCATCTTCGGCGGCGAAGGCGGTGGCGGCGGAGGCGGCTTCGGCGGAGGCGGGAACACCGGCTTCGGGGGCGCGTCGGGCCTGTTCCGGATGTTCGGGTCCAGCTTCGGCACGGAGATCTCGTGGCTGCTGCCCGCCGCGCTGATCGGGCTGGTCGCCGGGCTGTGGTTCACCCGCCGCGCGCCGCGCACCGACCGGACGCGCCTCGCGCTGGTGCTGTGGGGCGGCTGGCTGGTCGTCACCGCGCTGGTGTTCAGCTACATGAGCGGCATCGTGCACCCGTACTACTCGGTCGCGCTCGCTCCGGCGATCGCCGCGCTGGTCGCGATTTCGGGCCGCGCGCTCTGGCAGGGCCGGGCGAACCCGGCGCCGCGGGCGGTGCTGGCCGGGATGGTCGTGGTGACCGCGGTGTGGTCGTTCATCCTCCTCGACCGGACGCCGGACTGGTTCCCGGCACTGCGCTGGGTCGTCGCGGTGCTCGGCGTGCTGGTCGGCACCGTGCTGGTGGTGGGCTTGCCGACGGCGCGCCGGCTGGTCGCGGTCGTCGCGGCGGGGGTGGTGCTGACACTGGGCGTCTCGACCGCGGCGTACGGCGTCGAGACGGCTTCGGTGGCGCACAGCGGCTCGATCCCGACCTCGGGACCGACGTCGAGCCGGATGGGCGGGTTCGGCGGCGGTGGCCCGGGTGAGGAGTCGTCCTCGAGCGCGGTCGGCGCGCTGCTGGCGAAGACGACCACCAAGTGGGCCGCGGCGACGACGGGTTCCCAGAGCGCGGCCTCGCTGGAACTGGCGAGCGGCAAGGCGGTGATCGGCATCGGCGGCTGGAGCGGCTCCGACCCGGCCCCCACGCTCGACGAGTTCAAGGCGTACGTCGCGGCGGGCGAAGTGAAGTACTACATCGACGGCGGCCGCGGCGGCGGACCGGGCGGCGGCTCGTCGGAGATCACGTCGTGGGTCACGGCGAACTTCACCGCCACCACGGTCGACGGCCAGACGGTCTACGACCTGCAGAGTTGATTCCGGCGTGCGGCCCGGGCTCCTTCCAGGGGTCCGGGCCTCACGCGATTTCGCGGGCGATGCGGACCGACGTGTCGCCGTGCGCACCTTCGACGACCGTCGTCTCGACGAGGGCCTCGAAGTGCTGGTGGCGGCCGAAGGGCCCGGTCTCGCGCAGGGTCTCGGCGGCCGCCGCGGTGCCGTACCCCCAGCACCCCGCGACGAGCACGACCTCCGCGGTCTCCGGGGCGAACGGGTTCGCCGTGCGGATGACCAGGCCGTAGTCCGTGCGCGGCTCGCCGGACTCGTCGTAGCGAGGCGACGCCACCAGGCCGGACTTCCGGTCGAACACCGCGCAGCCGTTGCCGGGATCGGCGGCGAACCCGATCGAAATCACGCCGTCCAGGCGCGAAAGCACGCCCGCGGTCACGGGATTGCCGTCCGGGCCGCCGATCAGGATGAGGTCCGACCGGACTTCCGGCAGTGTGAGCGCGCCGGCCGCGAGGAGCCTGGCGGGGCTGCCGAGCTGGGCCTGGAGCTCGACGACGGCGAGCATGTCGCCTTTGCCGACCAGCCCCGACCATTCCCAGCCGCGGAGTTGCTCGTGCTCGCCGAAGACGATGAGCGGCCGGGCGCGCCGGAGGTCGTGCAGCACTCCGCCCATGGCCGGCTCCTTCGGTCGTTCGTGCCCCGAAGTCGTCGCCGGCCGGTGGCTCGTTACGGCCGCGGCCGCAGGTGGTGGCGCACGTCGCCGACGAGGTCCACCGTCGCCCGGCGCTCGGTGAAAACCCAACCGCCGGCCGCACGGGTGAAGGTGTCCGCGTACCGTCCCGCGGCGATCGTCTGCAACGGCAGCCCCGGAACCGCTTGCAGCACGGTGAAGTAGGCCGTTCCCGTGGCTTGCGTTCCGTCGGCCGTGAGGGTGATGTTCGTCGTGACGTGCTTGGTGCGCGGGGTTCCGTCCTCGTACACGATCACCGTGTCGCGCAGCATCCGCGTGACCTCGGCCGCACCGCGCACCGCACCACCGCTTCCGACGAACGCCCCCGAGGCGAACAACGCGCCGACGCCTTCGAAGTCACCCGCGTCGACCAGGGACGCGTAGGAAACGATCAGGTTCTCGAGCGCCCGGTAGTCGTCCACGGAAAACGATCTTACCGATCCACGGCACAGGAAAGTCTCAGACCGCCCACAGGTTGGGCGCGGATCATGGGGTGCAGAGGGGATGAGGAGGCCGCGATGATCACGACACGTCCGGGGTACCCACGCTGGCACACCGCGAGCGCCCAGGGGCCGCGCTCGCTCAACGCCGATGCCGTCGGGGCCTACGCCGCCGCCGGCGGGCCCGGCATCGTGTTCGCGCTCGCCGACGGTGTCGGGGATGATCCCGCCGCCGCGCGGGCCGCCCGCATCGCGGCCGCGGCCGCCGCTCGCACCCCTGTCCACAAAGGACCTGTCGAGGCCGTTCTCGCCGCGCAGCAGGCGGTTCGCGAACAGACGTACGGGGACGCGGTGCTCGTCGTCGCGATGCCGGCGGCGCACGGCGGGTACCGCATCGCCTGGGTGGGCGACGCCCGCGCGTACGCCTGGGACGGCGCGACGCTTGCCCGGCTGACCACCGACCACACGCTCGCCGAGTACTTCCGCGCGCGCCACCAGCCGGTGACCCCGCGGATGGAGCACGTGGTCACCACGAGCGTCCGCACGACGAAGCCGCACGAGATCGGCACGGCGGACACGAGGAGCACCGGCCTGCTGCTGACCAGTGACGGCGTCCACAAGCCGCTGACCGGCAGCGGGATTCGCGCGGTGCTGGCCCAGCCGGGCACGGGCGCCACGGAGCTCGTCGACGCGGCCCTCGCCCGCGGCGGCTCGGACAACGCGACCGCCGTCTACGTCGAACCCCTGGAGGCCGACGTCACGACGGTGCGATTTCCCGTCGCCGCCTGACTAGCCCCGCTTCAGCTGCCGGTACTCACGCAGGATGAGGACGATGATCACGACGTCGAGCGCGGCGAAGAACGGCAGCGCGATCGAGTGCGTGTGCACCGCCCGGAAGATCTCGTAGACGACGAAGGCCGCGAGGATCAGCGCGGCGACCGGGTACGCGCGCACGATCTTGCGGGCCAGCGCCCAGACCAGGCCGAGCTTGATGAGGCCGTGGGCGAGCAGGTAGGCGACGGCGAAGGTCTTCGTGTCGCCGTGGAGGAAGTTCTCCGTCGCCGACTCGAGGTGCCGCGCGAGGGTGCCGGACGGATCGCCGAGCAGGTCTCGCGTGATGACGGCGTGGGTGAACCCGCTGACGGTCGACGCGGGGATGAACGCGAGGATCAGGGCCCCGACGACCTGCAGTGCGCCGTCGAGGCCCTTGATCGCGATGGCGACCCGGAAGAACTTCTCGGTCGCGGTCGTCTTCGTCTCCGACATGCCTCCAGCTCAGCACGAACCCGGCGTCAGCGCACGTGGACACCCCTTTTCACACCGTTCGTCCGGGTCGGTGCCGGATGGCACCGGCTCGTCCACACCGCCGCGCACTCCACGCAGGTGGGATCGAACCAATGGCCACCGAGCTGCGGCACATCACGTACCGCGACCGTCACCTCTTCCCCGCACAAGGTCCGGAACCGTTCATCGGGGCGAGGTGGGAACGGCCCCTCGAGCGCGTGCCGCTTCCCCTCCGCCTGCTGCCACCTCAACATGGCTCCAGTGAAGCCGTCACATCGGGTGAACACCAAGGCGTTGACCGGGTGGTACGACGTCCTCGAGCAGGCCGGCCGTCACACGTCACATCGCCGGTGGCGCCGACTTCGTCCCCCAGCTCGTCGGGGTGTCGCTCAACCGGAACTCGATCTTCCCGGCCCGCAGGAGATCCGCATGGGAAATCCACGAACGGTCGTACGCACGGTGTCCGATCTGGACGTCCTTTGTGTACTGCAGGTTCGACGCGCTCGCGCCCGGGGCGTCGATCTCCAGCCGGTGGCCGCCGGCCGGGTGGATCTCCACCTTTTCGAACATCGGCGTGCTGAGCAGGTACGTTCCGGAGCCGGGCTGGGCTTCGAAGATGCCGGTCATGCTGAAGACCAGCCACGACGAGATCGTGCCCAGGTCGTCGTTGCCCGGCATGCCGTACGGCGTGTCCGTGAAGAGCGTTCGCGCCGCTCGCAGCACCGCCGATGTCTTCCACGGTGCGCCCGTCCAGGTGTACATCCAGGGGGCGTGCAGGTCGGGCTCGTTGTTCGGGTTGAAGGCGAAGTTGTTGTGGTAGTCGTAGGCGCCGTGGACCCAGGAGTCCTTGGCGGCCTTCGCCGGGTCCGTGAGCAGCAGCGGCATGTCGAAGAACGTGTCGAGCCGCTTCTCCGCCTGACCCGCGCCGCCCATCAGGCCGAACAGCTTCGCCGGGTCCTGCTGGGCGAGCCACTGGTACTGCCACGGCGTGCCCTCGTGGAAGCCGGTCGACTGGGCCGGGTCCGGGTCGCCGACGCCCGTGCCGTCCGCCGCGCGGGTGCGCGGGAAGCCCGTGAAGCCGTGGGATTCGACGCTCGTGTCCCACAACTTGGCGAAGTTGCCGCAGCGGGCGGACAGCGTCTTCGCCTTGTCGCGGTACCCCAAGCCGGTCGCCATCGTGGAGAGGGCGCAGTCGGCGAGGGCGTACTCGAGGGTCGCCGAACCGGCCTGGCGGGTGTCGCCGTAGGTGTAGCCGGGCAGGTCCTGGTAGCCGATCCAGCCGTTTTTCACGTACGTCGGGTTGCCGTCGCGGCCGCGGAAGATCGACTGGTCCGCGGGCACTTCGTTGGCGTTGCGCCACAGCGCGTCGAAGAGCTGGCGCGCGGTCTTGTCGTCGAGGAGGCCGCGGCGGTAGTTGTCGACGACCCACGGCGTCACGGGGTCGCCGCTCATCACGTTCGTCTCGCCGCCGGCCAGCGCCCAGCGCGGCACCCAGCCGCCGTCCTGGTAGATCTTGAGGACGGACTTGGTCATGTCCGCCGCCTTGTCCGGGTGCAGCAGCGCGACCAGCTGGTTCTGCGAGCGATAGGTGTCCCACAGCGAGAACATCTGGTAATAGGTGTCCCGGCTGCGGTGCACGGCGTCGTCGAAGCCGCGGTAGGCACCGTCCACATCGGACCCGACCGACGGGTGCAGCAGCGACCGGTACAGCGCGCTGTAGTACGTCCGCTGGTCGGCGGGCGTCCCGCCGGCGACGCGCATGCGGTTCAGCTCGTCGCGCCAGGTGTCGTGGGCCGCGGTCCGCGCCTTGTCGAAAGACTTCGGCTGCTCGGCGCCGCGGTTCAGCCGGGCGCCGTCGATCGACGTGTACGACAGGCCGACGGACGCGCCGACCTGGCTCTTGTCGGTGCCGAAGCTGAGCCACGCACCGGCGCGCTGGCTGCCGAGGGCGGCGTCGCGCCGGTTCGCCGTGAGCTTGGTGTCGGTCCACGTGCCGAAGCTCGTGAACTTGCGGTCGAACTTGGCGCTGAAGAAGACCCTGTACCGCTCCTTCTGCGTCTCCCAGCAGAAGTTGCCGCCCTGGAGCCAGCCTTCGACGGTGTCGTCGCCGACGACGTGGACGTCCCCGGCGTAGGTGTAGCCGTTGCTCTCGCCGACCTCGATCAGCACGTTCTCGCTCGCGCCGGCGGGGAACGTGTAGCGGTGCTGGCCGGTGCGCTGGGTGGCGGTCAGCTCGGCTTCGATGCCGTTGTCGAGCTTGACGCCGTAGTACCCGGGTTGGCGGGTTTCGTTGGCGTGGCTGAACTTCGCGCCGTACTGCGCGGGGTCGCTGCTGGTGACGGCGCCGGTGGTCGGCATGAACCGGAAGTTGCCCATGGTCTGGCAACCGACGCCGGAGAGGTGCGTGTGGCTGAAGCCGAGGGTGGTGTCCTGCGCGTAGTCGTAGGACGCGTACTTCTTGAGCTGGGTGTCCGGGCTCAGCTGCACCATCCCGAAGGGCGTGGTCGCGCCCGGGAAGGTGGTGCCGTCCCCGTTGTTGCCGATCGAGGTGTCGACGAGGGTCGTGGGGTCGTCGGCGAACCGGGTTCCGGCTTCGGCGGGGGTCGCGAGGCTGAAGGCGGTGGCCCCGGCGAGCAAGGTGGCAAGGACGCGTGTCCCCGGCTTCATCCGTGTCCTCCTGACAACGTTGTCAACTGCACGGTGGGATCTTTTCCGTTGTCCACCGGACAAATCAACCCCCGGAGGTGGGTCAGATCTGATGCGTGACGTGGCCGCCGAGGATCGTCGCCGTCACCGGGAGCGTGCGCAGATCTGCGGCCGAGAGCACCGACGGGTCCGCCGCCGTCACCATCAGGTCCGCCACGTCCCCCACCGCGACCCCGCGACGTCCGCCCGAGGCCGCCGCCAGCGCGTCCGGCAGGGTGATCGACTGCTCCGGGTGCCATGGCGGGCGGTCGTCGTCGGTGCGGAAGACCGCCGCGGCGATCCCGTCCCAGGGGTCCAGCGGGGCGACCGGCGCGTCCGACCCGAACTCCAGCCGCGCCCCGGACTCCAGCAGCGAACGGTAGGGGAACGCCCGCGAAGTCCGGCCGTGCCAGTGCCGGTCGGCGACGTCGCGGTCGTCGGGCTGGTGGGCCGGCTGGACCGAAGCCACCAGGCCCAGCTCCGCGAACCGCGGGACGTCCGAAGCCGAGAGCAGCTGCGCGTGCTCGATCCGGCCCGGACAGCCGACCTGCGCGAACGCGTCCAGTGCGATCGTGTTGGCCTGGTCGCCGATCGCGTGGACCGCCGGGAGCAGGCCGTGCGCGAAAGCCCGGTCCAGCAACGGAACCAGGTCCTCGGGCGGGAGTTCGAGGAGCCCCGGCGAATCACTGCCCGGGTACGGGTCGTGGCAATAGGCCGTGCGCGTGTTGAGCGAGCCGTCGACGAACAGCTTGAACGGGCCCACCGTCAGCAGCCCGCCGGAGTCCGGCAGGACGTCGCCCGTGCGGTGGCCGCGTTCGATGGTCTGGTCCAGCAGGTACCGCGCGATCACGCAGGAGATCCGCGTCGACGGCGCACCGCGGCGCGTCCAGTCCGCCACGGTGTCCGCGTACTCGTAGTCGACGATCTGCGTCACGCCGCGCGCGGCCGCCGCGGCGACCGCCTCCAGCACCCACTGGTCCTGGACGTCGATCGCGGCGCTCGGCAGCTGGGCCGTCGCGCTCATGCAGTCGCTCTCCAGCAGCACACCCGTCGGGTGCTCGCGGCCGATCAGCTTCAGCGCCGCCGGGCTCAGCCACAGCGTGTGCAGGTCCGCGCTGAACAACGCCACCGCACGCCCGGGCAGCGCCCGCTGCAGCAGCTCCTTGTGCGGCCTGTCCGGCCAGAGCCCGTCGCGGAAACCCGCGCCCACCACCAGCTCCGACTGCGGCGCCGGCGTCGCCAGCAGGTGCGCCAGCAGCAGTTCGACCGCCTGCCCCGCTGACCGCGCCGCTCCGAGCGGGATCCGGCGGCGGAACGTCGCCCACTGCACGAGGTGGACGTGCGCATCGACCAGCCCCGGCAGCAGCGTCCCGCCGTGGCCGTCGACGACCCGCGCCGCGAACCCGGGCGAGCCCGGTTCGGTGATCGCCGTGACGCGGCCGTCGTTCACCCGGACGTCCGAGAGCACCCCGCCGAGCCCCGGCCGCACGCGGCGCAGGAGGAGATCATCCATGCGGACCACCATGCCAGGAGGACCCGTCCGGGTGAAGCCGCGCTTCAAAGTGAAATATCCGGGGTATTCCCCCCGTTGTAAGAGATGGCAGCCGTCGCCCGCCGAAGGGTCAGGGCCGGTCCATGGGCGCCGCCTTCACAAGCCGCGCAGGGTTCGACTCCCTCGGTTGCCGCGCGTTTCTCGGGGCGAGCCCTGTGCGCGGAATGCGCGCACCGGTCTCGCCCCGCGGTGTTCCCGGGGGTCGAACCCCCGGACCCCCGCCAGGGGCAAGCCCCCTGGACCCCCGCCGTGGTCGCGTTTCGCTGTCAGCCCACCGGGATGTCACGCCTCCGCAACGCCGCCAGGCCGCCGACGCCCGCCACCAGCGCGATCGCGACCAGCCAAGCCACCGGCGCCACCGAGAACGTCCCGCCGGGCAGGCGCGGCAGGTGCTGGAACGGTGAAATGCCCAGCACGACGTCGTTCCACAGCAGCGCCGATCCCACCAGTGACAACAGCAGGAACGCGCCCAGCAGTCCCCACGCCGCCGCCGCGAAGCGGGGGGCCAAGCCGATCAGCAATGCCGACAGGCCCGCCAGTACCCACACCGCCGGCAGCTGGGCCAGTGCCGCCGGGACCAGGGAAGCGCCGTACGCCAGGCTCGTCGCCAGACCGGTGACTGCCAGCAGGGCCGCCGAGCCCAGCAGCGCGAACGTCAGGTGTGCCAGAGCCCAGCCGGTTCGGCCGACCGCCGTCGCCAGCACCGGTTCCGCACGGCCCGCCGCCTCTTCCGCACGCAGCTTCAGCGTCGCCTGCACCGCGTAGCCCGCCGCCGCGAGGCCGAACAACATCATCGTGCCGGCCAGGTACGCGTCCAGCACCGCGCCTCCGCCGCCCAGGCGCGAAAACACGTCCGCGACCGCCTTGTTGTCCCGCAGCAGGTCCGCGACGTTCTGCGCGACCCCGCCCATCAGCAGCCCGACCAGGGCCAGGCAGACGGTCCAGACCAGCAGCGTTCCCCGCTGCAGCCGCCAGGCCAGCGCCAACGGCGACCGCAGCGACGCCTTCGCCGTCGCTCGCCCCAGCCGGGCCGGCAGCAGCGCCGCGCCGAGGTCGCGACGCGCCGACAGCGCGACGGCCAAGACCACCAGGAGGCCGGTGCAAGCCAAGGCCAGGCCGAGCACCCACCACTGCTCCCCCGCGAACGGCCGCATCCGGTGCGCCCAGCCGATCGGCGACAGCCACGAGAGCCACCCCGCCGGGACGCTGTCCCCCGCGGCCCGCAGCAGGAACGCCGGCACGAGCACGCCGATCCCGATCCCCCGCGCGCCACCGGCGCCCCACGTGAGCTGCGCGGCGACCGCGCCGACCCCGGCGAAAACCCAGCCCGCCAGCGAGAACTCGAGTCCCAGCGCGAACGCCCCCGCGACCGGAACCCCTTGGGCGGCAACGCCGGCCCCGACCAGGATCCCGAACACCAGACACGCGCCGCAGGCGGCGAGCACCGCGGCCGCCAGCCCGGCGTGCCGCCCGACGACGGTCGCCCCGGTCAGCTCCCGGCGTCCCGCCTCCTCCTCGGTCCGCGTGTGCCGGACGACGGTGAGCAGCGCGATCAGCCCGACGACCACGGGAACGAACCCGCACTGCCAGGCCAGCAGGTTCCCGGCCGACGAGCCGTAGAGCGGCCCGTTGCGGACGACGAAGGTCGCGCTGGAAGCGTTGACGTCGTAGAAGTGCTGCCGCGACGCCGCGTCCGGGTAGGCCGCCTTGATCGACGCCAGGTACCCCATCGGCGCGACCGCCAGGCAGACGATCCACAGCGGCATCAGCAGCCGGTCGCGGCGCAGCACCAGCCGCAGCAACGCCCCGGTCCCGGTCATCGCACCGCTCCGGCCGGCTCGTCGTGCCGGTAGTGGCGCAGGAACAGCTCCTCGAGCGTCGGCGGCCGGCTCACCAGGCTCCGCAGCCCGGCCTCGGCGAGGTGCCGCATGACGTCGTCGAGCGAAGACTGGTCGACGGACAGGTGGACGTGCGAGCCGTACGAGCTCAGGTCGTGGACGCCCGGCAGCGAAGCCAGGCCGGCCGGCACGTGCGCGAGCGACGCGTCGATCGTGATCCGGCCGAGGTGCCGCAGTTCGTCCAGGGTCCCGGACTCGACGGTCCGCCCGGCCCGGATGATCGTGACGCGGTCGCACAGCGCCTCGACCTCGGACAGGATGTGCGAGGACAGCAGCACCGTGCGGTCGCCGCGTTCGCGTTCTTCCGCGACGACCTGCCGGAAGACCTCTTCCATCAGCGGGTCGAGCCCGGACGTCGGCTCGTCGAAGACCAGCAGCTCCACATCGGACGCCAGCGCCGCGACGAGCGCGACCTTCTGCCGGTTGCCCTTCGAGTACGTCCGGCCCTTCTTGCGCGGGTCGAGGTCGAAGCGCTCGATCAGCTCGGCGCGCCGCCCGTGGTCGAGCCCGCCGCGCAGCCGGCCGAGCAGGTCGATGACCTCGCCGCCGGTGAGGTTGGGCCAGAGCGTGACGTCGCCCGGGACGTAGGCGAGCCGCCGGTGCAACCGGGTGGCGTCGGTCCAGGGGTCGCCGCCGAGCAGGGTGGCGCGGCCGCCGTCGGCCCGCATCAGCCCGAGCAGGACGCGGATCGTGGTGGTCTTGCCGGCGCCGTTGGGCCCGAGGAACCCGTGCACCTCGCCGGTGTGGACGGTCAGGTCGAGACCGTCGAGGGCCTTCGTCCGGCCGAACGCCTTGGTGAGGCCGTCGGCAGTGATCGCTTCGGCCATCGTCATCCCTTCCTCCGGTGGGCGGCCAGCGCTTCGCGGGCCTTGTCGAGGACTTCGGAGTCGCCGAACGGGTTCAGGAACAGGTGCCCGGCGGCCATCGACATCCGCAGCATCGCTTCGTTCGTGCCCGGCTCCTCGCCGAGCGCGCGGGCGACGTGGTCCTGCAGGATCATCAGCCCGCCGGTCATGGCGGCGAGCGCGGCGGCGACGCCCCGCGGGTCGGGCAGGTCCATGCCCTGCTCCCGGAAGTAGGCCTCGGTGCCGTCGACGATCTCGGTGAACTGCGCGGCGGCGGCTTCGGAGCCGTCGACCATCCCGCGGCCCAGGTACCGGCGGTAGAGCAGCTGGCGGGCGTCGAACATCGGGAGGAAACCCGGGTCCGCCGCGCCCTTCGCCAGCACCTCCTCCTTGAACTTCAGCAGTTCGTCGAAGACGTAGGTGTCGCACGCCTCGCGCAGGCCGTCCTTGGAGCCGAAGTGGTGGCGGATCAGGCCACCCGAGACGCCGGCCTCCTCGGCGATGTCGAGGATCGATGTCTTTTCCATGCCGCGCTCGGTGAACAGGCGGATGGCGGCGTCCCGGATCCGGGCCCGTGCGGTGAAGTCTTCGGTGCTCATGACTGGTCCTATACGTACATGTAGTCGACTACACGAGAATATAATCCGCTACACGCACGTATAGCAAGGCGCCACTTTCACCGGAAAGCGGCGCTTCGGGTTGCCGCCCAACCCGGGCAGCCGGTTGGGCCATTCGGCCCGCAACCAAGTGCGGTCGATGGGCTAACTGTCTGATTGCTGCCGAAGATCTCCCGATGTGTACTTCACGGACGCATCACTTCACGAAGGGTCGTTCTCAGTGACACAGCACAGATCGCGCTGGAGACGGCGGGCCGGGATCACCGTCCTCGCCACCGCACTCGGCGCCTCCGTCCTCGGCGTCGCCGTCCCCGTGGCGGCCGCCCAGCAAGCCCCGCCCACCTCGGGCGCGGCCGACGGCAAGACCCTCGACGAGCACGACCGCGCGCTGGTCGCCGAAGCCGAGAAGGCCGGGAAGCCCGACGTCACGCTGCTGATCGCGGCGGAGAAGGGCCAGACCGGCGCCGCCGTGAACGAGCTCAAGGCCCTCGGCGGAGTCGTCCAGTCCACCGACACCAAGCTCGACTACGTCAAGGTCAGCGTCCCGACGGACAAGGCCGAGAAGGCCGCGAAGCTCAAGTCCGTCAACGCCGTCGACGTCGACGGCCTCATCATGCGCGACGACCCGAAGCCCGACGGCGCGACCACCCCGCTGCCGCAGCCGGCCCCGGGCAAGAACACCCCGCGCGTCAACCCGTACCTCCCCACCGGCGACACCTACGCGGCGCAGTTCGGCCAGGTCCTGCCCAACTGGGACGGCAAGGACACCACCGTCGCCGTGCTCGACTCCGGCGTCGACCTCGACTCCCCCGCGCTGGCCACCACCAGCCACGGCGAACGCAAGATCGTCGACTGGTACAACGCCAACGCCACCAACTCCGGCGACGGCACCTGGGTCAAGCAGTCCACCCAGACCTACACCGGCACCTTCACCGCGAACGGCAGGACCTGGACGGCCCCGGCCGGCGGCCCGTACACGTTCGGCGTGTTCGGCGAGACCGCGGGCGACCTGGGCGCCGCGGACAGCGAGACCGGCGGTGACATCAACCGCGACGGCGACCGCGCCGACTCCTGGGGCGTGCTGCTCGACCCCGCGACCAAGGAGGTCCGGGTCGACCTCAACGGCAACGGCGACTTCACCGACGAAAAGCCGATGACCGACTACAACAAGAAGTTCGACGTCGGCTACTTCGGCACCGACAACCCGGCGACCGACATCGCCGAGCGGATGGCCTTCGTGGTCCAGACCGACAAGCCGGGCTACGTAGGCATCGGCATCGCCGGCGCCGAACACGGCTCGCACGTCGCGGGCATCGCCACCGGCAACGACCTGTTCGGCGGCAAGATGGACGGCGCGGCCCCGGGTGCGAAGGTCCTGGCCGTCAAGGTCTGCCTCACCGGCAGTGCCTGCACGTCGTCCGGCCTGATCGACGGTGTCGTCTACGCGGCCAGCCACGGCGCCGACGTCATCAACATCTCCATCGGCGGCCTGCCCGCGCTCAACGACGGCAACAACGCCCGCGCGGAGCTCTACAACCGCACGATCGCCGAGTACAACGTCCAGATCTTCATCTCGGCCGGCAACAGCGGCGCCGGGGCGAACACCGTCGGCGACCCGTCGGTGGCCACGGACGCGATCTCGGTCGGCTCGTACATCACCAAGGAGACCTGGCTCTCGAACTACGGCTCGAAGACCGCGTCGCCCGAGTCGATGCACCCGTTCTCCTCGCGCGGCCCGCGTGAGGACGGCGGCTTCAAGCCGGACATCATCGCGCCCGGCGCGGCGATCTCGACGGTGCCGCGGTGGGAGCAGCCGAGCCCGGTGCCCGGCACGTACACCCTGCCGGCCGGTTACTCGATGCTGCAGGGCACGTCGATGGCGGCGCCGCAGGCGACCGGCGCGGCGGCGCTGCTGGTGAGCGCGTACAAGGCGACGCACAACGGCCGGCGGCCGCCGGTGGCGCAGCTGCGTTCGGCGATCAAGTCGACCGCGCGGTTCGTGCCGGGCATCGGCGCGTACGCCCAGGGCGCGGGCCTGTTCAACGTCCCCGCCGCGTTCGTCGCGCTTTCGCTCAACCCGAAGCCGGACACCGTTTCGACGGCGGTCGAGGTGCACACCGTCCAATCCGGACAGCTGGCCACCCCGAACACCGGTGTGGGCATCCACGACCGCGAGGGCGTGACCACCGGCAAGGCGTACACCCGCACGTACACGGTCACCCGGACCACGGGCTCGGCGAAGCCGGTGCCGTACTTCGCGCGGTGGGTCGGCGACGACGGGACGTTCTCCTCGGGGTCCACCCTGGTCCTGCCGCTCAACACCCCGGTGAAGTTCGACGTCAAGGTGACCCCGAAGAACGCGGGCGTCCACTCGGCCCTGCTGTACCTGGACAACCCGCTGACCGTCGGCATCGACGTGCAGACCCTCAACACGGTCTTCGCGCCGCAGGAGTTCACCGCCGACAAGGGGTACCGGGTCGACGTCTCCGGCAAGATCGCCCGCAACCAGGCGACCAGCTACTTCGTGCGGGTGCCGCAGGGCGCCAGCGCGCTGAAGGTGGACCTGGACGCCGGCGCCGGCGCCCCGGGCAAGGGCCAGGTGCGGTTCCTGCGCTACGACCCGACCGGCGTGCCGGCCGAGGCGAGCACGTCGACGACGTACTGCTACCTCCCCGACGCGGGTGCGGGCTGCCCCGGCGGCACGCCGACCAGCCGGACCTTCGCCAACCCGCTGCCGGGTGTGTGGGAGATCGTCGTCGAGGCGCGCCGGACGTCCGATGTGGACAACGCGGCGTACAAGCTGAGCGCTTCGGTGCTGGGCACGGCGATCACGCCGAACCCGGACACCATCGCCTCGGCCACGCTGAACACGCCGATCGCGCGGTCCTACACGGTGAAGAACTCGCTCGGCGGGTTCACCGGCAAGCTGTCCGGCGCCACGCTGGGCAGCGCGAAGGTCTCGCGGCCGTCGATCGCCGAAGGTGCGCAGCAGCAGTACCAGATCGCGGTGACGCCGGGTTCGACGTCGCTGACCGCCACGATCGGCAACACCTCGGTCGCGGGCACCGACCTCGACCTGGTGTTGTACAACTGCACGACCGGCACGTGCGTGCAGGCCGGGATCAGCGCGGACGGTGACGCCGAGGAGTCGGTGACCATCGCCAACCCGGCCGCCGGGATCTGGGTCGCGCTGGTCGACGGGTTCGCGGTGCCGGGCGGCACCACCGACTACGACTACCTCGACGTGTTCACCAACCCGGCGTTCGGCTCGGTCGCGGTGACCGACGCCAACGCCGAGCGCGCGACGGGCAGCTCGTGGACGGTCCCGGCGACGGTGACGGCCACGGCCGCCCCCGCGGCCGGCCGGAGCCTGCGCGGTCAGCTGACCGTGCAGACCGACACCGGCGTCACGGTCGGCACCTCACTGGTGCAGATCAACGCCGTGAGCTAGTTGTGGTCCGTGAAGGCCGCCCCGGGGAACTCCCCCGGGGCGGCCTTCACGCTTCCTGGGCCCGGGTGAGGAACGGTGCCGGGTCGGCGAGCACGCGGTGCACCACCCGGCCCGCCGCGCCGAGGGTCGCTGCGTCGCCACCCAGCCGTGACGCCGACAGCACCGGTGGTGCGCCGCGGAGGCCGCCGAGGCGGGTGGACAGGACGTCGGACACCGGGCCGGACAACCACGGGTACAGCTGCGTGAACACGCCGCCGAGCACGATGCGGTCCAGGTCGAGGAGGTTGACCGCCGACGTCAGGGCGATGCCGAGGGCTCGCCCGGCGGCCGTGCACGCCTCACGTGCCGCGCGGTCGCCCCCTTCGAGGGCGGTCAGGAACGCCGGGAGCGCGGGTGCGTTTCCGGCCGCCAGCAACGCTTCCTGGCCCGCGAAGGTCTCCAGGCAGCCGCTGCCACCGCAGCGGCAGAGCGGGCCCCGGGGTGCGACGACGACGTGCCCCAGCTCGCCGGCCAGCCCGCGGGCGCCGGCGAACAGCGTGCCGTTCACCACCAGGCCCGCGCCGATGCCGATCTCGCCCGAGACGTAGAGGAAGTCGCGCTCGCCGTCGCCGTACCAGAGCTCGCCGAGGGCCGCGAGGTTCGCTTCGTTGTCCAGCTCGACCGGGATCGGCAGGTGCAGCAGGTCGGCCGGCCGGACGTCCTGCCAGCCGAGGTTGGGGGCGCTGAACAGGACGCCGTCGCCGACCGGGCCGGACACCGCGAGCACCGCGCCCGCCACCTCGAGGCCGAGCCGGTGGGTTTCGGTGAGCGCGTCTTCAGCCAGCTGCTGCAGCTCGGCGAGGACCTTCTTCGGCCGCGAGCCGCGGTTGTCGCGTTCGCGGCGCGCGGCGAACCGGACGTCGCCGGTGAGGTCGAGCACGCGGACTGCGAGGTAGTCGACGTTGATCTCCAGCCCCAGCGACGCCACGCGCGCGCCGCTGAGCACGACCGCCACCCCCGGCCGGCCGCGTTCGCCCGCGCGGGCGGGCCCGGTCTCGGCGAGCAGCCCGGCGTCGACGAGGTCGCCGACGAGCTTGCTGACCGTCGACTTGGTCAGGCCCGTGCGCTCGGCGAGCGCCGCCCGGGTGAGCGGGCCGCCGCGGCTGACCGCGCCCAGCACGACCTCAAGGTTGCGGGCGCGCATCTCCTCGTGCCGCACGGCCTGGGTCATCGTGTCCTCCTGACCAGTACCTTAACCGGCCTCTTGACGCCCGGGACCACCACGGCGCATATTTAGTCTACAACGTGAACTAAATGAAGGGACAGTCATGAGCGACTACGCTCCCCAGCCGGCCGACAAGTTCACCTTCGGCCTCTGGACCGTGGGCTGGCCCGCGAACGACCCGTTCGGAGTCGGGACGCGGCCGCCGCTCGACCCGGTGGAGAGCGTGCACCGGCTGGCCGAGCTGGGCGCGTACGGCGTGACCTTCCACGACGACGACCTGCTCGCCACCGAGCCGGACCGCGACAAGGCGATCGAGGCCTTCCGCAAGGCGCTGGCCGAGACCGGCCTGAAGGTGCCCATGGCGACGACGAACCTGTTCACCCACCCGGTGTTCAAGGACGGCGGCCTGACGAGCAACGACCGCGACGTCCGGCGCTACGCGCTGCGCAAGGTGCGCCGCAACCTCGACCTCGCGGCCGAGCTGGGCGCGGAGACCTACGTCGTCTGGGGCGGCCGCGAAGGCGCCGAGTCCGACGCGGCGAAGGACGTCCGCGCGGCGCTGGCCCGCTACAAGGAGGGCCTGGACCTGCTGGCGGACTACGTCGTCGAGAAGGGCTACTCGCTGCGGTTCGCGCTGGAGCCCAAGCCGAACGAGCCCCGCGGCGACATCCTGCTGCCGACGATCGGGCACGCGCTGGGCTTCATCTCACAGCTGGCACGGCCGGAGCTGTTCGGGCTGAACCCGGAGGTCGGGCACGAGCAGATGGCCGGGCTGAACTTCGTGCACGGCATTTCGCAGGCGCTGTGGCAGGGCAAGCTGTTCCACATCGACCTGAACGGCCAGCACGGCCCCAAGTACGACCAGGACCTGATCTTCGGCCACGGCGACCTGAAGAGCGCGTTCTTCCTCGTCGACCTGCTGGAGAACGGCGGCTACGAGGGCCCGCGCCACTTCGACTACAAGCCGCTGCGCACCGAGGACCCCTCGGACGTCTGGGTCTCGGCGGCGGCGAACATGCGGACCTACCTGATCCTCAAGGAGAAGTCGGCCAGGTTCCGCTCGGACCCGGAGGTCGCGGAGGCCCTGGCGGCTTCGCGGGTGCCGGACCTCGCGACGCCGACGCTGGCGCCGGGCGAGTCGTTCGACGACCTGCTGAAGGACGACTTCGACCTGGACGCGGCGGCCGCCCGCGGCTACCACTTCACCCGCCTCAACCAGCTGGCCCTGGAGCACCTGCTCGGCGTCCGCTGACAAGCCGTGAATGGCACATCGAGGGACTTGAAGTCCCTCGATGTGCCATTCACGGATCTACGAGACGGTGAGAGTGTCGACGTCGAACAGGGAACCCGCGCCGCCCCGGAAGACGAGGTGGAGCGGGCCCGAGCCGGACGTCACCGTCGTCGAGACCGTCCGGAACGTCTCCCAGCTTCCGGTGACCGGCACCGTGACGGTACCCAGGAGGGTGCCGGCCGGGGAGCCGTCGCGGATCTCGATCGTGCCGCCCGCGCCCGCCGAGGAGACGACGGCGCTGAACCGCGTGATGCCCGACGTGCTCACCGGCGCGTACCCGGCCCAGTCGCCGTTTTCGATGTAGCCCAGGGTGTTACCGCCACTCGCCGGGGCGTGCGGGGCCACCTGGACGCCCGAACCCGACGTGAACGACTCACCCTCCACAGTGGACGACGACGAGCCGCACGAGCCCGGGACGACCCCGGCCGCGTACCGGATCGCGCCGACCAGCGAGGTCCGGAACAGCGGGTCGGAGTACGACTCGATCGTGTGGCCGAGGCCGGTGTAGAACGCGCGGCCGCTCCCCTGCGGGTGGCACCACGTGATCGGGTGGTCCGCCCCCATCTCGCCGCCCGTGTAGCTCGACTCGTCGAGCGTCTGCACCACGTGCACCGCGCCGCGCGGGTTCGTCCGGTAGTTGTACAGCTCGTCCGTGCGGGTCCACGTCGAGGGCAGGGAGGACGTCGCCGGGTGGGTGGCGTCCTCCGTCACGAACCGCGCCTGCTGGATCGCCGGGTGGCTCTTGAACCACGCCCCGACGAGCGTGCCGTACCACGGCCAGTCGTACTCGGTGTCGGCCGCCGCGTGGATGCCCAGGTAGCCGCCGCCTCCCTCCACATAGGACCGGAACGCCGCCTGCTGCGTGTCGTCCAGGACGTCGCCGGTGGTCGACAGGAACACCACCGCCCGGAAGCGGGCCAGCGACGCGGCCGTGAACACCGACGCGTCCTCGGTCGCTGTCACGCCGAAGCCGTTGGCCGCGCCCAGCTCCCGGATCGCCTGGATCCCCGCCGGGATCGAGTCGTGCCGGAAGCCGGCCGTCTTGGAGAACACCAGCACGTCGTACGGCGGATCGGCCTGGGTCGGCACACCACTCAGGCCAAAGGTGTCGATGTCGAAGAGGGAACCGGAACCACCGTGGAACACCAGGAACAGCGGCCCGGACCCGCTCGACACCGCGGTCGTCACGGTCCGGAACGTCTCCCAGCTCCCGGTCGAGGGCACCGCGACCGTGCCCAGCAGCGTGCCGGTGGGCGAGCCCGACCGGATCTCGATCGTGCCGCCCGCGCCCGCGGACGACACCGAAGCCGTGAACCACGTGGCACCCGACGTGCTCACCGACGCGTAGCCGGCCCAGTCGCCGTCCTCGATGTAGCCCAGGGTGTTGCCGCCGCTCGCCGGGGCGTGCGGCGCGATCTGCACGCCCGAACCCGAGGTGAACGACTCGCCCTCGACGAGCGTCGACGCGGTGGTGAACGTGAACGCGTCCAGGTCGAAGAGGTTCCCCTGCCCGGTCACGCCCTTGAACACCAGGTACAACGTCGTCGTTCCGGCGGGCTGGGCAGCCAGGTTCGCGGAGACGTTCCGGAACGTCTCCCAGTCCCCGGTGTTCGCCACGGCCACGGACCCGAGCAGCGTGCCGGTCGGCGAGCCCGCGCGGACCTCCAGGGTGCCACCCGGCCCGGCCGAGGACACCCGCGCGCTGATCGACGTCGCGTTGCCCAGGGCGTACGGCGTGAAGGAGATCCAGTCGCCGTCGTCGGTGTAGCCGACCGTCCGGCCGCCCTCCGCCGCGCCGTGGTCGGCGAGCTGGACCCCGGACTGCGCCGAGAAGTGCTCGGCCTGCCGGTGCCGCGGCTGCAGCTTGTGGACGCTGTGCGACGTCAACCCGCCGCTGTCGGTGTACTCCGCGTCGAAGACGCCGAAGATGTTGGCCGCGGCGTCGTGTTCACCGTCGACCGGGACGGCGATCGACCCGCCGCACCCGGTCTGCTGCGTGATCTGGTGCTGGTGGCTGTCGTGGCCCAGCAGGTAGGTGACCTTGACCTTCGAGCAGTCGAGCGCGCCGTCCTCGGGGTCGCTGCCGGTCACCTGGAACGGCACCGTGTCCCCGAAGGAGAACAACTGGCCGTCTCCCGGGACAGCCAGGGAAACCGAAGGCGCGGTGTTCCCGACCGTGACGACCAGGCTCGCCGTGCCGGTCAGGCCCTCCGGATCGGCCACCGTGAGTGTCGGCGAGTAGGTCCCGTTGGTGGTGTAGGTGTGCGCCGGGTTCGCCGATGCCGACGTCGCGCCGTCGCCGAAGTCCCAGCGGTAGCTCAGTGCGCCGCCTTCGGGGTCGTTGCTGCCCGCCGAGGAGAAGTTCACGGTCAACGGATTCGGCCCGGACGTCCTGTCCGAAGCTGCTTTCGCGACCGGGTTGCGGTTCGTGCCCGCGAGGTACTCGATCCGGTACAGCGCCTGGTTGTCGTCGCCGGTGCCGTAGTCGAGGACGTACAACGCGCCGTCCGGGCCGAACGCCATGTCCATGACCTGCGTGCCGGACCACGGGAAGTCTTCGATGGCGCCCCGGCTGCCGTCGGAGTCGACGGTCACCGCCTTGATCCACTTGCGCCCGTACTCCCCCGCGAAGAACTTGCCGTCCAGGGACTGCGGGAACTTGATCGTGGACGTCGAAGCGGCGTCGTAGCGGTAGACCGGGCCGCCCATCGGCGACTCCGAGCCGCTGCCGAACTCCGGCGGCGAGCCCTCGTCGCCCGCGTACTTGATCCACGCGGCCTTCGGCACCGGCAGCTTCGCGAGCCCGGTGTTGCGGAACGAGGAGTTCGTCGGCCCGCCCGCGCAGTCGTACTTCGCGCCCGAAGGACCGCTCGGGAACGTGTAGTGGTTGTACGTCTCGGTCGTCGTGTTCGAGCCGGTGCAGTACGGCCAGCCGAAGTTGCCCGGCCCGGTGATCCGGTCGAACTCGACCTGGCCCTGCGGCCCGCGGTTCGGGTCGGTGGTGCCGGCGTCCGGGCCGTAGTCGCCGAGGTAGACGACGCCGGTCGGCTTGTCGACACTCATCCGGAACGGGTTGCGGAAGCCCATCGCGTAGATCTCCGGCCGCGTGCCCGCGGTGCCCGGCGCGAAGAGGTTGCCGGCCGGGACCGTGTACGTCCCGTCGGCCTGCGGGTGGATCCGCAGCAGCTTGCCGCGCAGGTCGTTGGTGTTGCCCGACGACCGCTGCGCGTCGAACTGCGGGTTGCGCGTGGTCCGCTCGTCGATCGGCGAATAGCTGTCGGAGGAGAACGGGTTGGTGTCGTCGCCGGTGGTGAGGTACAGGTTGCCCGCGGCGTCGAAGTCGATGTCACCGCCGACGTGACAGCACTGGCCGCGGTCGTTCGGGACCGCCATGACGACTTTCTCGCTGGCCAGGTCCAGGGTGTTGTCGGTCTTCAGGACGAACCGCGAGAGGTGCAGCTCGCCCTTGAACGGCGCGAAGTCCGCCTCGGTGCCGTCGGCCGGTGCGTCACCGTCCGGTGTGGACAGTCGCGGTGAGTGGTACAGCCAGATGTGGCGGTTCGTCGCGAAACCGGGATCGGCCGCGACGCCCTGGAGGCCCTCCTCGTCGTGGGTGTAGACGTTCAGCTTCGCCGCGACGGACGTCGCCCCCGCCGCGGTGGTGACGCGCACGGTGCCGTCGCGGGAGGTGTGCACGACCGAGCGGTCGGGCAGCACGGCGAGCGACATCGCTTCGCCGAGCTCGGCCGCGCCCGTGGCGAGCGCGACCTGCTGGTAGTCCGCGGGCGGGATGTCCGCGCGGGCCGGGTTGTCGACGGTGAGCAGGAGGCCGGCGCCGAGTACCGCGGCGCCGAACAGCCTCGCCCACTTCGGTGGGGACGGAGACATGCCGGTTCCTTCCTGATTTTGAGCGTGCTTCGCCCCGGAGTGGCGCGAAGCCGGTTTCGATCACCTTCCGACGGGGCCGGCGGTCACCCGTTGAGCAGCGTCAACGGTCGTGCCATCTCTGACCTCCTACTCGGTTCGGACAGCCGCCAGCAACAGGTCCTTGACCTCGGTGGCGTGGACCTTTTCGCGCGCGAGCGCGGGGTCCGAGCACAGCAGCACCGGCCCGTCCCCGGGCGCGTCGGGCAGCCGCCCGTGGCTCCCGCGGACCGGCGCCGGGTCGAGCGGGACGACCTGCATCGAGTACCGCAGGCCGAGCTTCTTGCGGGCCAGCGCGGACGCCGCCTTCAGCTTCACGACCGGGTCGTCCGGGTCGAGGAACAGCTCGGCCGGGTCGTAGCCGGGCTTGCGGTGGATCTCGACCGTCTTCGCGAAGTCCGGTGCGCGGTCGTCGCTCAGCCAGTAGTAGTAGGTGAACCAGGCGTCCGGCTCGGCGATCGCGACGAGTTCGCCGGCCCGCTCGTGGTCGATCCCGAACCCGGCCTGCGCGGAACGGTCGAGCACGACGTCCACACCGGACAGCCCGGCCACGGTGTCCCGCACGCGCGGGACGTCCGCCGGGT
This sequence comes from Amycolatopsis sp. NPDC004378, assembly GCF_053602455.1. Taxonomy (NCBI): domain Bacteria; kingdom Bacillati; phylum Actinomycetota; class Actinomycetes; order Pseudonocardiales; family Pseudonocardiaceae; genus Amycolatopsis; species Amycolatopsis sp. NPDC004378. The sequence goes on along the minus strand of NZ_JBSGDR010000009.1, from coordinate 81,478 downwards.
CGGCGACGTAGACGTGCGCGACCTGGTGGTCGGCGACGGCGAACGCCCGCGACGTCCACGGGTCCAGGTACTCCATGCCCGCCTGGACGTACACGTTGAGCAGGCCCTCGCGGCGCAGCGCACGGTTGACGTCGACCGGCCGGCTCGCGTTCGTGATGCCGTACTCCGACAACGCGACGACGGTGTGCCCGCCCGCGGCCGCTTGGTCGAGCAACGGCTTCAGCGCGGTGTCGAGCTCGCGCGCGGCGGCCGCGGCCTGCGGCGCGTCCGGGCCGAAGCGCTGCAGGTCGTAGTCGAGGTGCGGGAGGTAGACGAGCGTGGTGTCCGGCCTGTCCTGGGTCATGATCTGCCGCGCGGCGGCGATGATCCACTTCGACGACGTGATCGACGCCGTCGGGCCCCAGTAGGTGAACAGCGGGAACTCGCCGAGGTTCCCGACCAGCCGGTCGTGCAGCTGCGGCGGGTGGGTGTAGCAGTCAGAGGACTTCTTGCCGTCGGCGTGGTAGATCGGCCGCGGCGTCACGGTCAGGTCGACGTCCATGCCCATCGCGTACCACCAGCAGACGTTCGCGACCTTGTGCCCCGGCTGCGCGCGGCGGGCGGCGTCCCAGAACTTGTCGCCCCGCACGAGCTTGTTGTGCTGGCGCCACAGGAAGATCTCGCCGAGGTCGCGGAAGTACCAGCCGTTGCCGACGATGCCGTGTCCGGCCGGCTGCAGCCCGGTGAGGAACGTCGACTGCACCGAGCAGGTGACGGCCGGGAACACGGTGTCCAGCTGCGCGGTGAAGCCGGGCTCGGCCATCTTGCGCAGGTTCGGCATGTGCGGGAGCAGCCGCGGCGTCAGCCCGACCACGTCGAGAACCAGCAAACTCATCGTGAAACCTCTTCCAAGCCCAGTTCGATCAAGGAACGCCGGGTCCAGTCCAGCTCGGCCGCGATGCCCGCGACCAGCCCGGCGTCGTCGGCGGGTGCGTCCGGGAGCACCTGCCAGGTGTAGGTCTCGACCTCGACGTGGTCGGTGCGCGCCTGCTCGCCGCCGAACAGCTCGGCGAGCGTGCCGGCGAGCACCGGCCGGGTCGATGTCAGCGGCGGCGCCGGGTCGGCGTGCAGTGGCACGTGGAAGTGCACGCGCCACGGCGCCTCCCCCGGCAGGCCCCCGGCGAGTGCTTCGTCGAGGTCGTCGGCACCCGGCGGGGCGCCTTCGGTGCTCTGGTGCAGGAACCGGGGTTCCACAAAGGACTCCAACGCCCGGCGAGTCGCGGGATCCTTCGGCGAAGCCGCCTCCAGCGCCGCCGACGCCTGCAGCTTGACGACGTCCAGACCGGCCGCTTCGAGCCGCCGCAAAGCGGCCGCCGGGTCCTCGAAGCCGACGGCGAGGTGGCACGTGTCGAGGCAGACGCCGAGCCGGTCCTTGTCCACATCGGACAGCAGCGACGCGGCCTGCGCGGTGGTCTCGATGACGCACCCGGGTTCCGGCTCGAACGCCACGCGCACGGGCCGGTCCAGCTCGGCCAGCCCCTTCGCGAGCAGCTCCAGCTGCCCGCGGTCGTCCCGCCATTCGGTGCGCCAGCCGAGCGGCAACGTCGAGACGCTGCCCCGCGCGGCGTCCTCGGGCATGAGTTCGGCGAGCAGCCGGGCCAGGTCGAGGGTGTACCGCGTCCGTTCGGGCGTCGACCAGTCCGGCCGGTACACCCTGTGCTTGACGACCGGGTCGTGGAAGCCCTGGTACGGGAAGCCGTTGAAGGTGACGACCTCCAGGCCACGCGCGGCCAGCTCGTCACGCAGGCGAGCCACCGCGGCCGGGTCCGCGGTCAGCTCGGACGCCACCGGCCGGGCCAGCCACAGGCCGAGCCCGAGGCGGTCCGCACCGAGGCGTTCCCGGACCGGCTCGCCGAAGCGGGCCAGCTGGGCGAGCACGCCGTCGAGGTCCTCGGCTTGGTGCACGTTGGTGCAGTAGGCGAGGTGGACGAGCGCGCCGTCGGGGTGCCGGAACCTCACTTGCGCGCACCCCGCAGGATCGAGTTGCCCGCGAACTCGGCGTCCGCCGGCTCCGGCTCCAGGACCAGCCGCCCGCTCTGGCCGTAGAACTCGACGGGGTTGCGCCACAGCACGCGGTCCACGTCGTCCTCGGTGAACCCGGCGGCCAGCATCGCGTCGCCGGTCTTCCGCGTCTTGAGCGGGTCGCTCTTGCCCCAGTCCGCGGCCGAGTTCACCAGCACCCGTTCGGTGCCGTGTTCACGAAGGATCGCGACCATCCGGTCTTCGTCCATCTTGGTGTCCGGGTAGATCGAAAACCCCATCCAGGAGCCGGACTCCTTGACCATCGCGACGGTCACCTCGTTGAGGTGGTCGAGCACGACGCGCCCGGGCGCGATCCCCGACTCGCGGACGACGGCGATGCTGCGTTCGGTGCCGGCCGCCTTGTCGCGGTGCGGGGTGTGGACCATCGCCGGGAGGTCGTGGGCGATCGCCAGCGCGAGCTGCGCCGCGAACGCCTTGTCCTCCTCGGCGGTCATCGAGTCGTAGCCGATCTCGCCGACCGCGACCACGCCGTCCTTCTCCAGGTAGCGGGGCAGCAGGTCGAGCACCGGGGCGCAGCGCGGGTCGTTGGCCTCCTTGGGGTTCAGCCCGATGGTGCAGTGGTGCGCGATGCCGAACTGGCTCGCGCGGAACGGTTCCCAGCCGACCAGTGCGTCGAAGTAGTCGGTGAAGCTGCCGACGTTCGTGCGCGGCTGGCCCAGCCAGAAGGCCGGTTCGACGAGCGCCCGGACGCCGGCGGCGTGCATGGCCGCGTAGTCGTCGGTGGTGCGGGAGCTCATGTGGATGTGGGGGTCGAAGATGCGCATCAGGCGTCCTGTTCGTCGAGCAGCGGGAGGAGGTCGGCGGGCACGGCGCGGCCCGCGGCGGTGCGCTCGGCGGCGAACGACCGCAGCATGCGCAGCAGCTCCTCGTCGGTCCGGCGGTCCAGGCCGGCCACTTCGGCCAGCGGGATGCCCATGAAGACGCACTTGAGCACGCCGTGGCGGTAGGCGGAGTCGTCCAGGTGCGCGGCGGCGTACTCCCCCATCGCGGCGGTGACGAGCCGGGGGTCGTTGGTGCGCAGGGCGTCCGCGACCAGCTCCAGCCCGGCGGCTCCGATGTCCACAACGGACAGTCCACGGAGGACGGCCCGCTTCTCGGCCGCGTCGCCGTAGCGGTAGAGATCGGGCATCTCACCCGCCGCACCGTGAGCCGCCTTCAGCAGCTCCACCCGGGCCAGGTCGTCGACCGTCCACCCCGGGACGTCCGACGGACCCCGGCCGACCCGGCGGCCGACGCCCGGGAACACCGTGCGCAACGCCGTCGCGTCGGCGGCCACCTTCGTCATGGCTTCGTCGAGCCAGGCGTTCACGCGGGCACCGCCTTCCGCAGGAACTCCAGGGACTCCCGGGCGATCCGCGGGGCCGCGTGGCTGTCGCGCGGCAGTTCGACGGCGACGAGCCCGGAGTACGGCGACAGCGCTTCCAGGACCGGCGGGAAGTCGATCTCGCCCGTCCCGAACTCCAGGTGCTCGTGCGTGCCGCGGCGCATGTCGTCGATCTGGACGTTCACCAGCCGCGGCAGCGCCCGCCGGACGCAGTCGGGCACCGACGCCGTCTCGTTGCACCGGCAATGCCCGATGTCCAGCGTGAGCCCGAACCGCTCCGGGTCACCCAGGCGCCGGGCCAGCTCGAAGTAGCCGTCGAGGTCTTCGACGAGCATCCCCGGCTCCGGTTCGAAGCCGAGCCGGACGTCGTGCTCGTCGGCGGCCTTGAGCACCTCGGCACAGCCGTCGGACAGATGTGTCCACGCGTCTTCGGCCGCGAGACCGGCCGGCTTGTTCCCGCTCCAGAACGACACCGCCTCGGCGTCGAGATCGGCGGCGATCTCGACGGCCCGCGTCAGGAACTCGACGCGGCGCGCACGGTCCGGGTCGAGGAACGTCGGCGAGTGCTTGCGCCACGGGTCCAGCAGGAACCGGGCGCCCGTCTCGATCACGACGGCCAGCCCGAGCCGGTCCAGGTCCGCGGCCAGCGAGGCGACGCGGCGGGCGAGGTCCGGCCCGAACGGGTCGAGGTGCTGGTGGTCCAGCGTCAGCGCGACGCCGTCGTAGCCCAGGTCCGCGAGGACGCGCAGGGCGTCGCCGAGGCGGTGGTTGGCGAAGCCGTTGGTGCCGTACCCGAACCTCATGTCGGCGACACCTTCCGGCTCAGCGCCCGCGCGATCGGGAACGCGGCGGCCACGGCCAGCGCCGAGCGCCACGCGCCGGTCCGCGCGATCAGCCCGGCCTGCAGCGGGATCATGCCGTGGATCCCGGCGCCGACCGCGCGGCGGATCTTCGGCGCGGCCGGGTCGCGGACGGCGTCGTACTGCGCCCGTCCGGTCGTCGCCAGGTACGTCCCGAGCAGCGCCGAAGCCAGCGGCCCGACGCGGCCCGCGGCGACGCGCACCCCGGCCGTGGCCGCGAGCGTCGCGGCCGGCAGGGCGGGCTTGGCGCCGTGCACCTCGGACCGCGACAACGTCGTCACGGCGAAGGTGTGCGCCCCGACGGTCAGCGCGGCCGGTGCCGCCGCCCGCGCGCCCCCGGCGCCGAGCAGGACGTCGAGCGTGCGGGCGGCGGCCATCGCGGCCGGCCCGAACACGGTCTCCTTGAGCAGGAAGTCGTACGTCCAGACCGTCGCGGCCAGCGGCAGTGCCACGCGCAGCGCCCGTTTCCCGCCGGCGGCCGCGGCGATGCCGAGGCCGCCCGCGGTGAGGCCGGTGGCGACCCCGAGCGCGGTGCCCGGCGACACCCGGCCCGACGGGATCGGCCGCTCGGGCCGTTCCATCGCGTCGAGGTGGCGGTCGGCGTAGTCGTTGAGCGCCATGCCCGCCCAGTAGATGCAGACGGACGCGCCGGTCAGCGCCAGCGTGCGGCGCCCGAACGGCCAGCCCGAAGCGGCGGCCCCGGCGACGGCGTCCCCGGGCACGGTCAGCGCGGCGGGCGCGCGGACGAGTTCGACGAGCGCCTTCACCGGTTCGCCCACTCACGCAGGGCCGCGTACTGCGACGCGAGGTCGTGCGGGCCGTCGCCGACGGGATCCTTGAAGAAGAACCCGAACTCGGCCACCGGCCCGGCGACGCCGTCGCGGCACGCCTTGCCGGTCAGCCGGGCCAGGTCGAGCACGAGCGGCGCGGCGAGCGCGGAGTCGCAGCCCTGCCAGGTGAGCTGCAGCGTCATGCGCGCGCAGAGGAACCCTTCGAACAGCACGTGGTCCCAGGCGGTCTTCCAGTCGCCGAGCGCCGGGACGTTGTCGATGTGGACCTCGCCTTCGACGTCCCGGCCGAGGTTCCGCGAGAGCACCTGCTGCTTCGACGCGTTCTTGCTCGACGCCGCGCCGGGGTCGGCGAGCGTGGCGCCGTCGCCGCCGCCGAGCAGGTTCGTGCCCGACCAGGCCAGCACGTTCAGGCCGCGCTGGGCGAACATCGGGGCGAGCACCGACCGCAGCAGCGTCTCACCGGTCTTGCCGTCGCGGCCCGCGTACGGCTGCCCGCTCGTGCGGGCGAGTTCGTCGAGGGCGGGCAGCCGCGCGCCGGTCGACGGGGTGAAGTCGACAAAGCCACAGCCGGCGCGGAACGCGGCGTAGGCGTACAACGCGCTGGGCGGCAGCACGTCCAGGTCCGCTTCCAGCGCGGCCGGCGACGCGTGGGCCGGGTGCGGCACGCACGGCGGTTCGGTCGAGGCCACGTTGACCACGACGACGTGGTCCAGACCCTCCCGGAACTCCGCCAGATCCGCGATGATCCGGTCGGCGCCGGCTCGTCCACCCTCGGTCGGCGCGGGACGCAGCCGCGCTTCGGCCGCCTCGAGCTCGGCCGTGACCGGGCCGGGCAGCGCGGCCGGCAGCACCCCGGCCGCCGCCAGCTGCTCGGCGCGCTTGACCAGCGGCGTGTCGACGACGTCGTGTCCCCCGAAGACCAGATCCCCCAAGCCGGGCACCGCCGCCCCGGCGAAGTCCGGTAGCTCGGTGACGCACCCGGTGCGCGCGGCGAGTCCGGCCCGCATCGCGGCCGCTCCGGCGATCGCCGTCGTCGCCACCGATCCGCGGGCACCGATCAGCCAGACGCCGATCTTCCCCATGTTTCCTCCCTGGTTCAGCCCAACCCCACCCGATCTCTATCGCCCGAGTGGATCAAGCGTTTCCCGCGCGTCATCCGCTGTCCCTTTCCGCACGCGGCGGCACGAGTGCCGGATCGTCGAACACCGCCTGCAGCGCGACGTGCGCGCCCCCGCGCGAAGCCGCGGAGAACCCGAGCCACGACAGCTCGACGCGGCAGCCCCCGATGGCCGGGGCGATCACCCGCGCCGTCAGCTCGGTCATCATCGGGGTGAGCAGGTACGGCCCCAGCTGCGCGAAGTAGCCGCCCAGCAGGACCACGCGCGGGTTGAAGACGTTGACCAGCACGGCCGCGCCGACACCGAGCCCGGTGCCGACCTGCGCGAGCGCGTCGAGCGTGCGCCGGTCCTTGAGCTCGGCGCGGCGGCGGATCATGTCGAGCCGCTGTTCGAGGTCGAGCGACGGGTCGTGCACCGGGTCGCCCGGCGACGCGGCGAGCCGCAGCATCCCGGCCAGCCCGACGAGCGTCTCCCAGCAGCCGCGGCGCCCGCAGCCGCAGAGCCGGCCCGCCGGGTCGAGCTGGATGTGCCCGATCTCACCGGAAAAACCCTCCGCGCCCCCGAGCAGCCGGCCCCCGGAGATCACCCCGCCGCCGACGCCGATCTCGCCGGTCAGGTACACGAGGTCGGCGGTGCCGGCGACGCTGCCCATCGCGTACTCGCCGAGCGCGCCGAGGTTCGCGTCGTTGGCCGTGCGGACCGGGAACGCCAGGGGGCCGATCCGCCGGGTCAGCCGGTCGGTGACGCCGGCCGCGACCGGGACGTCGGTCCAGTGCAGGTTCGGCGCGAAGGCGACGGTGCCGCTCGCGACGTCGACCAGCGCCGGGATCCCGACGGTCACCCCGGCCGGCAGCACGCCGAGCCGGCGGCACTCGCGCAGGGCCCGTGCGGTCAGCTCGGCGCCGGCGTCGAGCACCTTCGCCACGGGCAGGGCTTGGACGTCGAGCGCCACGCGCTGCTCGAAGAGGACGGCACCGGTGAGGTCGAGGGCGAGCGCGGTCACGTAGTCGACGTTGATCTCGACGCCGATCCCGCCGACGCCCCGCCCGTCCAGCTCGACGATCGTGCCCGGCCGCCCGACGGCACCGGCGCGTTCCCGCTCGCCTTCGCGGACGAGCCCGCGCGCGGCGAGCTCCGCGACGAGGCTCGACACGGTTCCCTTGTTCAGCCCGGTGTCCGCGGCGATCCCCGCCCGCGACCGCGACCCCGCGTCGCGCAGGTGCCGCAACACCAGCGAAAGGTTGCTCCGGCGGACGGCGGCCTGGTCGGCCGGGCGCACCGGTCTGAGCGAAAAGGAGGAGTCCACGCCGACACCGCCCCGGTTCGTCTGGTGGACCAACAAATTAGGGCGGGCGAAACGATCCGGTCAACGCGCACTTCTGCGGACAAAAGCCGGACAACCGGTGCTGACCAGCGCAACTATCGAACGATGGATGCGAAAGTGTCCCACGGATGGAGCACAGGTTCGGGAAATCGCCGACTTAATCCTCCCGCCGAACGGGCCGTACCGCTCAGCGGGAGTGCCGGGCCGGCTTGCGCAAGGTTTCGTCAGGCGGACGGCACGGCCGGGAAGGAAAGCGTGCCCAGCGCGGCGACCAGCGGCGAAAGTTCCGGCAACCGCCCGGCGTCGGCGAGGGCCTCCGCCAGCGCGGCGTCGTGGGTCGGACGGGCCGCCGTCAGCAGGGCCTGGCCCGCCGGAGTGACCTCCGTGTAGATGCCGCGGCGGTCGTCCGCGCAGAGGTAACGGGCCAGCAGGCCGCGGCCCTCGAGCCGCGTGACGAGCCTCGTCGTCGCCGACTGGCTGAGCACCACCGCGTTGGCGAGCTGGTTCATCCGGAGGTGGAAGCCGTCCTGGCGGGCCAGGGCGTCGAGCACGCTGTACTCGCTCACCGAAAGCTCGTGGTCGCGCTCGAGCGCGCGCTGCAGCCTGTCCTCGATCCGCGCGTGCAGCGCGGCCAGCGTGCGCCAGCCCTGCGCTCTCGCTTCCACGGCGTCGTCGTCCAGTGACACGGTTCACCTCTCCCCGGCTTGCGCGTGCTCCCTTGCACGCTGCACTATCAAGCCTGTGCAATATACGGCGCGTGCAACTATCTCGGACGCTCGTAGTTGCCGACGCCAGTAACCACTCTACCTCCGGAAGAAGGAAGTCCATGCCCGCCGCTCTGCTCGCACTGGCGATCAGCGCTTTCGGGATCGGCACCACCGAGTTCGTGATCATGGGCCTGCTGCCCGAGGTCGCGGGCGACTTCGGCGTCTCGATCCCGTCCGCAGGCCTGCTCATCTCGGGCTACGCGCTCGGCGTCGTCGTCGGTGCCCCGCTGCTCACCGCCCTCGCTTCGCGGGTGCCCCGCAAGACCGTGCTGGTCGCCCTGATGGGCCTGTTCATCGCGGGCAACGTGCTCTCGGCGCTCGCCCCGGGCTACGGCCTGCTGATGACCGGCCGGGTCGTCGCCGCGCTGAGCCACGGCGCGTTCTTCGGTGTCGGCTCGGTCGTCGCCGCGTCGCTGGTCGCCCCGGCCAAGCAGGCCAGCGCGATCGCGCTGATGTTCACCGGGCTGACCGTCGCGAACGTGCTCGGCGTGCCCGCCGGCACCGCGCTCGGCCAGGCCTTCGGCTGGCGGTCGACGTTCTGGGTGGTCAGCGCCCTCGGCGTGGTCGGCGCGATCGGCATCCTCGCGCTCGTGCCGCACCAGGAACCCGGCCCGGACGCGGGCCTGCGCGGCGAACTCGCCGTGTTCCGCCGCCCGCAGGTGTGGCTCGCGCTGGCCATGACGGCGCTCGGCTTCGCCGGCGTGTTCGCGTCCTTCACCTACATCGCGCCGATGATGACCGAGGTCGCCGGGTTCTCGAGCGGGGCCGTCACCTGGCTGCTCGTGCTCTTCGGCGCCGGCCTGTTCGCCGGCAACCTGCTGGGCGGGCGCGCCGCGGACCGCCGGCTGATGCCCAGCCTGTACGTCATCCTCGCCGCGCTGGCCCTCGTGCTGGTGGCGTTCGTCTTCACCGCGCACGCGAAGGTGCCGGCGGCGATCACGATCGCGCTGTTCGGCGCGGCCGGGTTCGCGACCGTCCCGCCGCTGCAGGCCCGCGTGATGGCCAAGGCCGAAGGCGCCCCGGCGCTGGCTTCGGCGGCGAACATCGCCGCGTTCAACCTCGGCAACGCCGGCGGCGCGTGGCTCGGCGGCCAGGCCATCGGCGCCGGGCTCGGCTACACCGCGCCCAACTGGATCGGCGCGCTCCTCGCCGCGGCGGGCCTCGCCGTGGCCCTCGTCTCCGGCCTGCTCGACCGCCGGACTCCGGTTAGTTTCGTGCCGGAGGAACGGGTACTCACCCGATGAACCACCCAATGAAAGGAAATCCCGTGACCAGCGTGCCCGCGATCGAACTCACCAACGGCGTGCGCATGCCGCAGCTCGGCTACGGCGTGTTCCAGGTCCCCGACGAGGAGACCACCGCCGCCGTCAAGGCCGCTCTCGAAGCGGGCTACCGCAGCATCGACACCGCCGCCGTCTACGGCAACGAAAAGGGCGTCGGCCAGGCGATCGCCGAATCCGGCCTCGCCCGCGACGAACTGTTCGTCACCACCAAGCTGTGGAACTCCGCCCAGGGCTACGACTCGACGCTCAAGGCGTTCGACGAGAGCATGGCGAAGCTCGGCCTGGAACAGCTGGACCTCTACCTGATCCACTGGCCGACGCCGAAGCGCGACAAGTACCTCGACACCTGGAAGGCGTTCGAGAAGCTGTACAAGGACGGCCGGATCCGCGCGATCGGCGTGTCCAACTTCCAGCCCGCGCACCTGGAGCGCCTGCTCGACGCCGCCGAGATCGCCCCGGCGGTCAACCAGATCGAGCTCCACCCGTACCTGCAGCAGCTGGAAGTCCGCGAGTTCGACGCGAAGAACGGGATCGCGACCGAAGCGTGGAGCCCGCTGGCCAAGGGCGGCAGCCTGCTCGGCGACCCGGTGATCGCGGAGCTGGCGGTGAAGCACAGCCGGACACCGGCGCAGATCGTGCTGCGCTGGCACCTCCAGCTGGGCAACGTGGTGATCCCGAAGTCCGTGACGCCGTCGCGGATCGCGGAAAACTTCGACCTGTTCGGGTTCACCCTTTCGGAGGAGGAAATGGAGTCGCTCACGCCGCTCGACCGCGGTGAGCGCACCGGCCCCGACCCCGACCGCTTCAACGCCGCCTGACCCCTCGTGAGTGTTCAGGGCGGTGGGTCCTGCCCTGAACACTCACGACGAGCTGCGGCAGACCGTCACTGCTTGCGGGCGACTCCGCCCAGCGTGAGGAAGTTCAGCTCGCTCAGCGGGTGCAGCCGCGGGCCGTCCGGCCACCATTCGTGCAGGTAGACCAGCCCCGGCCGCAACAGTTCGGTGCCCTCGAAGAACGACGCGATCTGCTCGCGCGTGCGGTACACGCTGCCCAGCCCGGTGCCCTGGAAGCTCGTCTCCAGCAGCCGCGCCAGTTCCTGGCGCGGGGAGTCCTCTTCCGGGTCGAAGTGGTGCGTGAGCAGCAGGTACGAGCCGGGCGCGAGCGCGGCCACGTACTCCGAGACGACCGATTTCGCGCGCTCGTAGTCGTCGATGTGGTGGATGATCGACGTCAGGATCAGCGCCACCGGCCGGGTGAAGTCCAGGTATTCCTTGACGACGTCGTCGGCGAGCGTCTCCGCCGGCCGGGTCAGGTCGGCGCCCGTCACGTGCGTCAGGTAGTTCTCTTCCAGCAACGCCCGGCCGTGCACCTGCACGACCGGGTCGTTGTCGACGTACACCACCTGCGCGTCCGGGTTGTACCGCTGGGCCACCTCGTGGGTGTTCTCCGCGGTCGGCATGCCCGAGCCCAGGTCCAGGAACTGGTCGATGTCGCGTTTCCCGGCGAGGAACCGGACCGCGCGCACCAGCCAGTCGCGGTGTTCCTTGGCCATCGTGCGCGCCCCGGGGGCGATCGCCAGCAGCCGCCGCATCGCTTCGCGGTCGACCTCGTAGTGGTCGTGCCCGCCGAGCAGCGCGTCGGACAGCCGGGCCAGGCTCGCCTTGGAGAAATCGAGGGAAGCCGAGCCGCCCTCGGTTCCGGACCGCAGGTCGCCAGGCGTCATCGGCTGTTCTCCCTCGTCATCCGGCGCCGGCCCCTGCCCCGGGCCCGGCCACCTGTGTCCGGCAACGGACGGTGCTCAGACTACGACATGGCGTTCACCAAGTGAACCGGGCCGAAGGGCCTTGGCTGCCAGGGACTATGACCCGAACCGCACTTCGCGCCAGATGTGTCCGCCGTCCGTGGTCCGGTACACGGCGGAGCCGTCTGCGGCATCCGGCTGACCGTCGACGACCACCCCGGTGCCGCCGCCGGGGAAGTCGAGATCGGACAGCTCGAGCCCGCGGTCGGAAAGGACGGTCGTCGTCCAGGTGCGGCCGCCGTCGGCCGTGCTGTGCAGGAACCCCGTGCCGCCGCCCACCGCCGCGACCGTCGCGGCCGCGGGGGTCGCGGCGGCGAAGCCCTGGGTGATGCCCGCGAACGGCGCGGCCTCGTCGCCGCTGAACGTGCCGCCGAGCTCCGGCGCGTGCCGCAGCTCCCGCTCGGTCGAACCGGGCTGCGGCGTACCGGGGCTGCTGCTGCACAACGCCACGACCTGCCGGTCACGCACCCCGGCGAGCGAAGCGACCGAACCCGGCGGGCACGGCGGCGCGGCCGGGGTGAAGCGGACGCCGTCGCGCGACGTCCAGTACTTCTCCGAGCCGTAGTCCGAGCCGAGCGCGACCTGCAGGCCGCCGCCGACGGCCAGGTCGCCGTAGGTGATGCCGCCGGTGACCGCGAAGCCGGGCACGGGAACCAGCACCGGCGAACCGGCGACGCCCGAGTACAGCCGGGTCGAGCCGCGGCCGCTGAGGATCGCGAAGACCCGGCCGGCGGTTTCGGTGATCTTCGAGACGTAGTAAGGCTCCCGCGCGCCGGCGAGGCCGACCGGGTGCCAGCTCGCCCCGCCGTCCCGGGTCGCGCGCACGTGGACGCCGTCACTGACGTACGCGACGCGATCGCTCGTGACGGTCAGGGCGACGTGGTTGTGGTTGTCCGGCAGCGGCAGTGCCGGCGCGTCCAGCCGCCGCCAGTGCGTGCCACCGTCGGTGGTGCCCAGCAGCGCCGGGCACCACGTCTTCCCGCAGGGCGAGTACCCCAGGACGTACCCGCGATCGGCGCTGGTCCAGCTGGTCGAGGCGGGACGGAACCCGTGCGGGACAACGGTTTCCGCCACCGCGGGCGGGGCCAGCCCGGCCAGGAGGGCGAGCAGGGGCACCAGCAGCGCGCTTCTCATGATCACCTGGACGTGCCGCGCGGGACGGGGTTGCCCGTCCCGCGCCAGGTTCCGCCGCGCGGCTCAGCGCGCCGCGGCCAGCCGCGCGTCGAGCTCCGCCAAGTCGGCCACGAACCAGACGTCCTTGCCGCGGTTCGACTCCCGCACGACGTCCCGGAAGGCGCCGCTCGCCTCGAGGTGCGGCCGGACGTCGCCGAGCAGCACAAGCCGGAAGCCGTACTGGACGACCTTCGAGAAGAAGTGCCCGATGAGCTTGGCGTGCATGTCGAAGAACCGGGCGGGGAACCGCTCGACCGGGACGACGAGGACTTCGGCGCCGAGGCCGTAGGTGGCCCCGACGAGGTCGACGGCGTCCTGCTCGGTGCTCAGCGGCGGGCCGTCGGACGGCGCGTGCCACACCGCGACGCCGTGTCGCGTGTCGATCATTTCGTTGTTCCGTTCAGGAATTCGGTGACGGCTTCGGCCCAGCCGGGCAGGAAGTGCCCGGCGTCCTCGACCAACCGGACGTCGGCGCCGGGCAGGGCATCCCGCAGCTTCGCCGCCGCGTCGCGCTGGTCCAGGAGGACGTCACGGGCGCCGAAGTGGGCCTGCACCGGCACGGCCAGCTCGCGCAGCCGCCCGGCCGGGACCACCGGGATCGCCTCCAGCCGCGGTTTGAAGTGCTCGAACGTCGCGAGCGTGAACTCGCCGACCGCGCGCCGGCGCGGATCGGCGGGACCGCCTCGGGCGACCATCGCCAGCGAGCGGCGCCGGCCCCAGTCGCCGAACAGGCGGTACGCGCCGAACTTCAGGAGCGGCGCGATCCGGCGGCGGCCGATCCCGGCCGGGTTCACCAGGGCCAGCGCCGACACTCTCCCGGGCTGCCGCACCGCGTGGTCGAGCGCCCAGAAACCGCCCAGGGACGTGCCGAGGAAGGCGGCGCGGGACAGGCCGAGCGCGTCGAGGACGTCGTCGAGCCACTCCGTGTAGGCGGCCGACCCGAGCGGCGGCCGGGCTTCGACGGTCCGCCCCGGCTCCCCGGGTGCGTCCACCGCGTACACCCGCAGCCGCGCGGCGAGCGTGGCGATGTCGGGCAGCCAGTGCGCGGCCGTGCCGCCGGAGCCCTGCAGGGCCACGACCGCCGGCGCGTCGACCGGACCGGACACGACGGCGAAGGTCTCGCCGAGCCGCGTCCCGAGGGTGCGCGGCTCGTGCGGCACCGGCCAGCCGCCGAGGAGGGCGTCGTAGCGCTCCCGGACCGCCCGGCCGCCTTCGGCCGAGCGGTAGATCGTGCTCACGTCAGGTTCTCGGTGATCGACGCGACCCAGCGCAGCAGGTCGGCACCGGCGGCGAGGTCGCCGAACACGAGGATCTTCATGGTGGCGCGCTCCTTGTCGTAGATGGTCTCGACGCGCAGGGGCCGCTCACCCTCCTCCCGCGGTCCGTTCACCGAGGCCATGACCATGGTGGCGATGCGGTCGGCCCCCGCCCGGTCGACGCCGTCGATCTCGGCGACGCCCGACAGCTCGGCGACGGGCCGGTCCGGCTTCGCGCCGGCCACCGGCAGGCCGGTGAAGGCTTCGAGGTCCGCCGCGGTGATCCGGTACTGCTTGCCGATCCGGACCGCCTTCAGCCGCCCGTCGCGCACGTAGTTCCGGACCGTCCGGACGTGCAGGCCGAGCTTCGCGGCGACCTGTTCGACGGAGAAGACCTCCTGCGACACGGTCTTCTTCATGCTCCAGTCCTCCTCATGTTCCGCAAACAACCCTATCATGTCCACGCTCAGGGAAGTTTAGGGAAGGCATGATTCGCTCACCCAGGTGACGGGTACTCCACGGACCTGCGAGCACACGCCCAGATACGTCCACATCGGACAGTCGAAAGGACGGCGCCGACGATGCCGTATCCCCCGCCCCCGGAGCCGTACGAACCGCGGTACGAGCCCGAGCCCGCCGAAGAAGTCGTGGAGCGCACGCACCCGCGCATCCGGGTCGTGCGCACGGTCAACGCGCTGATCCACCTCGTGTGCGCGGTGTTCGCGCTGGTCCTCGCCGTGCACATCGTGCTGGTGCTGGGCGAGGCCAACTCGGCGAACGGCTTCGCGCACCTGATCAACGAGTGGTCGTCGAGCGTCTCGCTCGGCCTGCGCAACCTCTTCACCCCGGACTCCGAGAAGCTGCGGACCTTCCTCAACGACGGTCTCGCGGCGGTGATCTGGCTGGTCATCGGCGCGATCCTGACCGACGTCATCGCCCGCATCGGTGTGCCCGGCCCCCGGCGGGTCTGGTACCGCCGCGGCTACCGCTACCACTGACGGACCCACGAAGAAGGCCTCCCCGGACCGGGGAGGCCTTCTTCGTCGTTCGGGTCAGAGCCGCGGCGGCTCGGCACCGGGCTGGAGAGGCTCCGGTTCGGGCTCGGGCCGGGCTTCGCGCTCGGCCGGCTCGCCGGCACGGGGTGCCGGAACGCCCTCGGCGGCGATCGCGTCGAAGTGCTCACGGCACCAGCGGCCGTAGCGTCTGGCGTGCACAGTCATCGCGTCCACCTCCTCTCCACGGGCGATCCAGGTCACACGTTCAGCGTGCTCCGCCGCGATGCCGAATGCCAACACATTTAAGCGGGACTTAACACACGGCCGGGTGAACGTCCACAAAGGACGTCAGCCCGCGAACTCCTGCACGACCGCACGGGAGAACGCCGGAAGGTCGTCCGGGTTGCGGCTGGACACCAGGCCGTTGTCGACCACGACCTCTTCGTCGACGACGGTGGCGCCGGCGTTGCGCAGGTCGGTGCGGACGCTCGGGTACGACGTCAGCGTGCGGCCACGCACGACATCGGCTTCGACGAGCGTCCACGGACCGTGGCAGATGACACCGACCGGCTTGCCGGAGCGCACGAAGTCGCCCGCGAAGCGGACGGCGTCCGGGTTCGTGCGCAGGTTGTCGGGGTTCATCGTGCCGCCCGGCAGCAGCAGCGCGTCGTAGTCGCCGACCTGGACGTCGGCCACCTTCCGGTCGACCGCGAACCGGTCGCCCTTGTCGATGTCGCCGTTCATCGCCTGGATCTCGCCGGTGTCGAGCGAGACCAGCTCGACCGTCGCACCTTCGTCGAGAACGGCCTGGCGCGGCTGCTCCAGCTCGACCTGTTCGACACCGTCGGCGGCCAGGATCGCGACCCGGCGCCCCTGCAGTGAGTTCACCATGAGACTCCCTTCGTCGAGATCAATGCACGAAGGAATTACCCCCTGCGGGAGGGGCCAAACACGGTCTACAAAGGACTTAGTCGGCACACTCGATCGCCAAGACAGCGATGTCATCGTGGGCGGAACTGCCGAGCCAGTCGCGCACGGCCTGGCGCAGCCGCCGCACCACCTCGCGGGCCGGCTCGCCCGCCGCGGCCGCCAGTACCCCGCGCAGCCGGTCGTCGCCGAAGAGCTCCGACTGGTCGTGGCGGTTGCGGGCCTCGGTGATGCCGTCGGTGTAGAGCAGCAGGACGTCGCCGCGCTCCAGGCGGACCTCCGCCTCGGCGAAGCGCGCCTGCGGCGAGATGCCGACCAGCGTCCCCGGGACCGTGACCTCTTCGACCTCGCCCGCCCCGCGCACGATGAGCGGCGCCGGGTGCCCGCCGGAGGCCAGCGTCAGGCCGACGCCCCCGTCCGACGGCCGCGCCGTGCCGAGCACCAGCGTCGCGAACCGGCTGCTGCCGCCCGCGATGAGCAGCTCGTTGAGCAGCCGCAGCAGCGTCCGGCCGTCGCGCTCGACCATGGCGAGCGCGGTCAGCGCGTGCCGGACCCGCCCGGTCAGCGCCGCGGCCTCGGCGCCCTTGCCGCAGATGTCGCCGAGCACCAGGAACGCGCTGCCGTCGTCGTGGGCGAGGACGTCGAAGAAGTCGCCGCCGACGGCGAGCACCCCGGCGGCCGGCTCGTACCAGGTCTCGAAGCGGGCGCCGTCCAGCTCGGGCGGGTCGACCGGGCGCAGCGTCGTCTCCAGGCCGCGCGTGGCCTCCTCTTGGCGGGCGTAGCGCTGCGCGTTGGCCAGCGCGGTCCCGGCCGCCTTCGCGAACTCGACGACCGCGCGGTCCTGCTCGGTACCGAACTCCGGGTCCGCGCGGCGGCCCAGTAGCAGGGCCCCAGTGACACCGGCGCCGGCGCTCGGGCCCAGCGAGACGACCGTCACCTCCGCGTGCCCGGCGAACCGATCGGCGACGACCGAAGGCAGCGTGGCGACCTCGGGCGCGGGAACGGGGGCCGGCTGCGGCGTCCCGACCGCGGCGAACGTCGCCGCCAGCACCGGCGCGACCTGCGGCGGGACCCGCCGGATCCGGCCGTGGCCGTGCGCCTGCGGGCGCTCGCAGCTCCACCACTCCCACCGGCCGCGGGTGGTCGGCAGCAGCACGAAGACCGTCTCGACCAGCGCGGACGCGGCGAGCTCGGCGATCACCCGCGCGGTCCCGTGGCGCCCGCGGGCCCCGGCCAGCCGCGGCCCGGCCTCCGCCAGGAAGTCCCCGACGTGCGACTGGGCGACGTCCTCCGCGGGCACGGTCCAGGAGTGCCAGCCGCCGGGCAGCGCGCGGACCCGTGCCGGACGCCGGTGGCCCGCTACTTCGACGTGACCGGAGCTTTCGGCGACCGGGAGCAGCCGTGGCTCGGCGCCGTCGGCCAGCGCCCGCGCCGACGGGTTCGCCCAGCGCAACGCCCCTTCGGCGTCCTGCAGGAAGACCGCGTCACGCACGTCCTCGAGGACCGCTCGCCCGAAGGCGTCGAAGCCCGGCGGCGCGTCCTCCGCGGTCATCGGCGGCAGGGCCGCCGACGCCGGAGCCGGACGTGACACCATGCACGGACCTCCTGCCTCCGGACTGCTGTCGCACGGTTACCGCGTGAGCGGGCGGACTGGCTCGAAGTGTAGGGCGAATCATGACACGCTGGGTCGGAGACCATGGCTGGCGCATGCGTGGTGGAGAGGGTCGGCACACATGACAACGGAATCCCAGAGCGAGGCGGCGGCGCTGGAGCGGCTGCTCGTGGCGGTGCGGGATCTCGGGGACGGCAACTTCCGCCGGCGGCTCGTCCCGCACGGCGACGGCATCTCGGCCCAGCTCGCGGTCGCGTTCAACGACATCGCCGAGCGCAACCAGCGGCTGGTCAGCGAGCTGCTGCGGGTCCGCGCGGCCGTCGGCCAGGACGGCAGGCTGAGCGAGCGGCTGGAGGCCGAGGTCGGCCCCGGCGGCTGGAACACCGCAGTCGAGGCCGTCAACGGCCTGGTCGAGGACCTCACCCGGCCCACCATCGAGCTGGACCGGGTGCTCGGCGCGGTCGCCGAGGGCGACCTCTCCCAGCCGATGACCATGACGCTGGACGGCCGTCCCCTGCAGGGCGCGTACGCGGCCCTGGCGAAGACGGTCAACGGCCTCATCGCGCAGCTGTCGCGCTTCGCTGCCGAAGTGACGAGGCTCTCCGGCGAGATCGCGGGTGAGGGACGTCTCGGCGGCCAAGCGGTCGTGCCGGGCGTGTCCGGCACCTGGCGCGACCTGACCGACTCCGTCAACGGGATGGCCGACAACCTCACCGACCAGGTCCGCAACATCGCGCAGGTCACCACGGCCGTCGCGCGCGGGGACCTGACCCAGAAGATCACCGTCGACGCCCGCGGCGAGATCCTCGAGCTCAAGAACACGATCAACACCATGGTCGACCAGCTGTCGTCGTTCGCCGACGAGGTCACCCGGGTTTCGCGCGAGGTCGGCTCCGACGGCAAGCTCGGCGGCCAGGCCCAGGTCGCCGGCGTCGCCGGGACCTGGCGCGACCTCACCGACTCGGTCAACCAGATGGCCGACAACCTCACCGACCAGGTCCGCGCGATCTCGCTGGTGGCGACCGCGGTGGCCAACGGCGACCTGACGAAGAAGATCGACGTCGACGCCCGCGGCGAGATCCTGCAGCTGAAGAACACCCTCAACACCATGGTCGACCAGCTCTCCGCCTTCGCCGGCGAAGTCACGCGCGTGGCGCGCGAGGTCGGCTCGGAGGGCAAGCTGGGCGGCCAGGCCGAGGTGGCGGGCGCGGCCGGGACGTGGCGCAGCCTCACCGACTCGGTCAACGGCATGGCCGACAACCTCACCGACCAGGTCCGCAACATCTCGCACGTGACCACGGCCGTGGCGAAGGGCGACCTGACCCAGAAGATCACGGTCGACGCGCGCGGCGAGATCCTCGAGCTCAAGACGACCATGAACACGATGGTCGACCAGCTCTCGGCGTTCGCCGACGAGGTCACCCGCGTCGCCCGCGAGGTCGGCACCGAAGGTCAGCTGGGCGGGCAGGCGCAGGTCCCGGGCGTCGCCGGCACGTGGCGCGACCTCACCGGGTCCGTGAACTTCATGGCGAACAACCTGACCACCCAGGTCCGCAACATCGCCCAGGTCGCGACGGCCGTCGCGCGCGGCGACCTGACGCAGAAGATCGCGGTCGACGCGCGCGGCGAGATCCTCGAGCTCAAGACCACCCTCAACACCATGGTCGACCAGCTCTCCGCCTTCGCCGACGAAGTCACCCGCGTCGCCCGCGAAGTCGGCACCGAAGGCAAGCTCGGCGGCCAGGCCACCGTGCCCGGCGTCGCCGGGACCTGGAAGGACCTCACCGACAACGTCAACTTCATGGCGAACAACCTGACCGAGCAGGTCCGGAACATCGCCACGGTGACGTCGGCGGTCGCGAAGGGCGACCTGACGCAGAAGATCTCCGTCGACGCCCGCGGCGAGATCCTCGAGCTCAAGACCACCCTCAACACCATGGTCGACCAGCTCTCCGCCTTCGCCGACGAAGTCACCCGCGTCGCCCGCGAAGTCGGCACCGAAGGCAAGCTCGGCGGCCAGGCCACCGTCCGCGGCGTCGCGGGCACGTGGAAGGACCTGACCGACAACGTCAACGTCATGGCGACGAACCTGACCGACCAGGTCCGCAGCATCGCCACGGTCGCGACCGGCGTCGCGAACGGCGACCTGTCGAAGAAGATCTCGATCGACGCCCAGGGCGAGGTCGCGGCGCTGGCCGAGACGCTGAACGGCATGGTCGAGACGCTGCGCGCGTTCGCCGACGAGGTCACCCGCGTCGCCCGCGAGGTCGGCACCGAAGGCATCCTCGGCGGCCAGGCCCGCGTCCCGGGCGTCGCCGGGACCTGGAAGGACCTGACCGAGAACGTCAACTTCATGGCGCACAACCTGACCAGCCAGGTGCGCAACATCTCGCAGGTGACCACCGCGGTCGCGAAGGGCGACCTGACGAAGAAGATCGACGTCGACGCGCGCGGCGAGATCCTCGAGCTCAAGACCACGATGAACACGATGGTCGACCAGCTCTCGGCGTTCGCCTCGGAGGTCACGCGCGTGGCGCGCGAGGTCGGCACCGAAGGCAAGCTGGGCGGCCAGGCCGAGGTCGGCGGCGTGTCCGGTACCTGGCAGCGGCTCACCGAGAGCGTCAACCAGCTGGCCGGGAACCTGACCACGCAGGTCCGGGCGATCGCGCAGGTCGCCACCGCCGTGACGGCGGGCGACCTGACCCGGCACATCACGGTCGACGCGTCCGGCGAGGTCGCCGACCTCAAGGACAACATCAACCAGATGATCGCGAACCTCAAGGAGACGACGAGGACCAACCGCGAGCAGGACTGGCTGAAGACGAACCTCGCGCAGCTGTCGGGCCGGATGCAGGGGCACCGCGACCTGGCGTCGGTCGCCGCGCTGATCCTGTCCGAGCTGGCGCCGCTGGTCCGGGCGCAGCAGGGCGCGTTCTTCCTGGCCCGCGACGACGACCGCGACGGCACGGTGCTGGAGTGCATCGCCGCGTACGGGCTCGCCCAGTCCCGCGCCGGCCTGCGGTTCGCGCTCGGCGAGTCGCTGATCGGGCAGGCCGCGGTCGACCACCGCACGATCCTGGTCCACAACGCACCGCCGGAGTACGCGCTGGTGTCGTCCGGGCTCGGCTCGGCCGCGCCGGTCAACCTGATCGTGCTGCCGGTGCTGTTCCAGGGCGAGGTGCTCGGCGTGCTGGAACTGGCCTCGGTCAACGAGTTCAGCACCGTGCACCAGGACCTGCTGGAGCAGCTGCGGCACACGATCGGCGTCAACGTGAACACGATCCTGTCGAACTCGCGCACCGAGGCGCTGCTGACCGAGTCGCAGCGCCTGGCGCAGGAGCTGCGGGCGCGCTCGGAGCAGCTGCAGGCCCAGCAGGGCGAGCTGCGGCGGTCCAACACCGAGCTGGCCGAGAAGGCGGCGCTGCTGGCCCAGCAGAACCGCGACATCGAGGTCAAGAACAGCGAGATCGAGCAGGCGCGCCAGGAGCTGGAGGAGCGCGCCGGGCAGCTGACGGTGGCGTCGCAGTACAAGACCGAGTTCATGGCGAACATGTCGCACGAGCTGCGGACGCCGTTGAACAGCGCGTTGATCCTCGCGAAGCTGCTGTCGGAGAACCCGGAAGGGAACCTGACGGAGAAGCAGATCCAGTTCGCGAAGACGATCTACGCGGCCGGTTCGGACCTGCAGCAGCTGATCAACGACATCCTCGACCTGGCGAAGGTCGAGGCGGGCCGGCTCGACCTGCAGATGACCGACATCACGCTGCCGGAGCTGGTGGACTACGTCGAGTCGCTGTGCCGCCCGCTGACCGCGGACAAGGGCCTGGAGTTCGCCGTCCACATCGACCCGCCGGTGCCGGGCAGCGTCCACACCGACGAGCACCGGCTGCAGCAGATCCTCCGGAACCTGCTGTCCAACGCGGCGAAGTTCACGGACGAGGGCGGCGTCCGGCTCCACATCCGCGCGGCAGACCCGGCGGAGGTCGAGCAGGAGAGCCTCAAGGGCGCGCCGGGCATCATCGCGTTCGCGGTGGAGGACACCGGGATCGGCATCCCGGAGGAGAAGCTGGCGGTCATCTTCGAGGCGTTCCGCCAGGCGGACGGCACGACCAGCCGCAAGTACGGCGGCACCGGGCTGGGCCTGAACATCAGCCAGCAGCTGACCGAGCTGCTGGGCGGCGAGCTGCGGGTCGTGAGCGAGCCGAACGTCGGTTCGACGTTCACGCTGTACCTCCCGGTGGCCGCGGCCAACCTGGTCGACCCGGCCGTGACGGCGCTGTCCTCGCCCCGGCTGCCCCCGGTCCCGAGCACGGTCCTGGTGGCGGCCCCCGACGTCACGCCGAAGCGCTTCCACGGCGAGAAGGTCCTGATCGTCGACGACGACCTCCGCAACGTCTTCGCGCTGGCGGCCGTCCTGGAGCAGGCGGGCCTGGAAGTGGTCTACGCGGAAACGGGCGTCGACGGCATCCGCGCCCTGGAGCGCAACGAGGACACGGCCCTGGTGCTGATGGACGTGATGATGCCGGAGCTGGACGGGAACGCGACGATCGCGGCGATCCGCGCCGAGGCGGCCAACGCCGACCTCCCGGTGATCGCGGTCACCGCCAAGGCCACCCCGGAGGACCGCGCCAGGACCTTGGCGAGCGGCGCGGACGAATACATCACGAAGCCGGTCGACACGGACAAGCTGCTGGACGTGATCGCGACCAAACTCGAAGCGGACGCGGCATCGGCTCGCGACGCCGCCTCCCTGAACGGAGCGGGTGACGGGAATCGAACCCGCGTAGCTAGTTTGGAAGACTAGGGCTCTACCATTGAGCTACACCCGCGTGCCCCCGAGGGACCCGGGTGCGTGGCCAGGATAGCGTGACCCGCTAGTCTGATCACACACCCCCCTGGGGGTGTCACGGGATGTGGCGCAGCTTGGTAGCGCATTCGCTTTGGGAGCGAAGGGTCGCAGGTTCAAATCCTGTCATCCCGACCACTTGTCCACCCGGTTCAGGCTGCTTGCTTCTCGCGGGCGAGGTCCAGGCCCGGCCCCGTCAGGCGGGCGTAGGCCGCCGGGCGGTTGGTCAGCAGGAGCAGGAACGCCGAGGCCTTGCCCCGGACTTCGGGGCCGGTTCCGACCGCCCACTCCGCGTCTTCGGCCACCAGGCGCAGGCCGGCCAGCTGCTTGCGCGGGTTGAACGGGAAGCGCAGCTTCCACAGGCTGCCCAGGCCCGCCACCGCGTCCTCCGGCGGGATCTCCGGCTCGCGGCCCAGCGCCAGGGCGACGTCCTGGGTGTGCGTCAGGACGTCCATGATCGTCGAGTCCGCGCCCGCGCCGGGGGCCGGCGGGACCTTGCGGGACGCGGCGAACTCGCGCAGCCGGGCGACGGTCTCGCTCGTCGGCTCCGCGCCCAGGCGGCGGCCCGAGTCCAGGATCATGCGGTTGAAGCTGCCCCGCGCCCGCACTGCCTCGCGCAGCCAGTCCCCCACGCCGAACCGCGCGTTGCCGGCCACGTGCGCCACGACGTCGCGGACCCGCCACCCCTCGCACAGCGAAGGCCGTTCCCAGTCCTCCGCGGGAAGCCCGTCGACGAGATCCGCCAGCCGCAGCCGGGCCTGCTCGATCCCTGCCCACATCCGTGCTTCGTCCATGCGGAGTCCTTGCCTCGGAGGAACCGGCCGACGTCGAGGATACGAGCGCGCCCGGCCGCGGAGTTGTCCCAGATTGCGCGCCGCCGCGCTCAGGCGGACAGCCACTTCGCCAGCGTCTCCGCGAGCAGGTGCGGCTGCTCCTCCGGGGTGTGGTGCCCCGCCACCACCGGGTGGTGCACGACCTCCAGCCCCGCGAACGTCTCCGCGCACCAGTCGAGCATCGGCCGCGTCAGCATCGTGTCGAAGCCGGGCTTGAACGTGATGAGCAGCTTCGGGATTTCCGGCGTCGACGCGAGCCAGGCGTCGAACGCCTCGATCCGGGCCACCACGTCGGCCGGCTCGCCACCCAGCGGCATCGAACGGGCCCAGCGCACCAACGGGACGCGGGACTCCGGGGTCGGGTACATCCGCGCGTACTCGCGCGGGAGCGAGGCGAGGAAGTCCGCGATCACCGGCTCGGGCGCCGCTCCCTTGACCGCGCGGAACACCTCCGCGCCCACGGGCGGGAACTCTTCCCACGTCATCGGTTTCAAAACGGCTTCGGTGAACGCCAGGGCCCGGGCCCGCCCGGGGTGGCGCGCCGCCCAGTCCGCCGCCAGCGCGCCACCCCAGTCGTGGCCGACCAGGACCACGTCCGTCAGGTCCAGGGCGTCGAACCAGGCGTCGAGGTGCCGCGCGTGGTCGTCGAACGTGTACTCGATGGCCGGCCTGGGCGAGTCACCCATGCCGATCAGGTCCGGCGCCAGGCGGCGCCCGGGCACGCCGGGCAGCACGTCGCGCCAAAGGTGCGACGACGTCGGGTTGCCGTGCAGGAAAACCACCGGCGCGCCGGAGCCTTCTTCGCGGTGGGCCAGGACGTTCACTTGAACGCCGCCGCGTTGCGCGCCGCCCAGTCGGCGAACGGCCGCGGTGGCCGGCCCAGCACCCGTTCGACGTCCGGGCTCACCCGCTGTTCCGCTTCCGTGGGCGACCCCAGGATGTCCAGGGTCGCCTCGGCGACTTCGGCGGGCATGAAGCCCAGCATCACGGAACGCGCTTCCTCCCGCGTCCGCGGGACGAACCGCACCGGCTCGCCCAGTGCCGTGCCGATCGCCGCCGCCTGCTCGCGCGGGGTCACCGCCGCCGGGCCCGTCAGTTCGTACGTGCGCCCGTGGTGCGAAGGGTCCCGCAGCGCGGCGGCCGCCACCTCCGCGATGTCCGCGGGGTCGATCACCGGCAGGGCCACGTCCGCGAACGGGGCCGCCACCTCACGGGACGCGCGAACGCTTTCCGCCCACTGGAAGGCGTTCGAGGCGAACCCGCTCGGGCGCAGCACCGTCCACTCCGGACTCGAACCGCGCACGGCGTCTTCGAAGAACGAAGGGTGCCGGCCCGTTCCGACGCCCTGCGAAGACAGCAACACCACCCGCGCCCCGGCGGCGTGTTCCAGCACCGGCTCCAGGTCACCCCGGAAATCGGGCGGCAGCAACAGAAACACTGCCGACGCACCCTCGAAGGCCGGGCGCAACGACGCCGCGTCCGCCAAGTCACCCGTTGTCGGTCCGCGACGGGACACCGCCCTGACCTCTTCCCCCGCCGCCGTCAAAGCCTGCACCAGCGGTCGTCCGACGTTTCCCGTCGCTCCGGTCACCACGATCATGCGGACGACGCTACATTCCGACGTATAGTAGGTACCTAGAGGAAAGTATTGGCTGGAGGCCCCGAACGTGACCGGAACCACACCCGAGCTGGCCTGCCCGATCGCGCCGGTGGTCGACATCGTGTTCAGCCGCTGGACGACGCCGATCCTGTGGACGCTCAACGAGTACGGGCGCCAGCGGTTCGTCGAGCTGGCGCGCCGCATCACCACGATCACGCCGAAGGTGCTCACCCAGCGGCTGCGGCAGCTGGAGCGCGACGGCCTCGTCGAGCGGACCTACCACGCCGAGGTCCCGCCGCGGGTCGAGTACGAGATCAGCGAGCTGGGCCGGAGCCTGGCGCCGCTGTTCGCCAGCCTCGCCGAGTGGTCCCCGAACCTCGGCAAGGTCGAGGCGGCCCGCGCGGCGTACGACGCCCGGCCCCCGGCCCGCCGCGGCTGGGATCGGGCCGGGCGTCAGCCGGAGGTGTCCAGGTAGTCCAGGTTCGCCGGGCCGTCGGCCGTGGTCGCGGTGAGGCGCACCGTGTGCTGTCCCGCGCCGAGCGCGTACGGCCGCGTCACCGTGCTCCACGTCGTCCACGCGCCCGTCGGCGGGAACGGTACGGCGGTCGCGATCACCGTGCCGTCGACCGCGATGTCCACCGGGCGCGCGGCCGCCGTGCCGTTCGCGTAGCCGAACGTCAGCGCCGACGCCGGTCCGGTCACCTGCCACTCGACGTAGCTGCCGACCGCGTTGGCGCCGTTCGCGAAGCCCGTCCCCGAGAAGCCCGCGTGGTTCGAATCCACCGTGCCGCCCGCGGACAGCACCGCCGACTCGGCTTCGTAGCGGGCGCCGCCGGCCCGGGACACGCGGTACAGCACCGTCGCGTGCGCCGGCACGGACGCGCTGATCGCCCCCGTCGAAACCCGGGAAGCCTTGCTCCACAGGTCTTTCAGCGTGTACGACGACGCGGCGCCGATGCCGGTCGCGGCCGCCGTCGTGCTGATCGTCGCCGTCGCGGCGGTTTCGTTGGACAGCGCCACCGCGCGGTCGCCGTCGGCCAGCACCTTGCTGTAGACGACCAGGCCGCCGTTCGAGCCGAGCACCGTCGCCTGCTTGCCCAGCGGGTCCTGGTCGAGCGCGATGACGTCGGTGTTCTTCAGGATCGAGAAGTCGTCGTCGGACACCTTCCGCAGGTCGCTGCCGATCAGCAGCGGTGCGGCCATCATCGCCCAGAGGCTGAAGTGCGTGCGGTACTCCGTCGCGGTCATGCCGCCGTTGCCGACCTCGAGCATGTCCGGGTCGTTCCAGTGCCCCGGCCCGGCGTACTGCGCCAGCCCGCGGTTGGTCTGCGCCTTCGAGATCATGCTCGACCACTTGTCGGAGATGTCGCCGGTGGTGCGCCACAGGTTCCCGACAGGCGCGGCCCAGGTCCACGGCTTGTTCTGACCCCACTCGCAGATGGAGTACGCGATCGGGCGGCCCGACTTCGCGAGCGCGTCCCGCATCGCCTTGTAGCGCTGCTGCGCGTCGACGCCCTGGTTGTTGCAGTTGTCGTACTTCAGGTAGTCGACACCCCACGAGGCGAAGGTGTTCGCGTCCTGCTGCTCGTGGCCGAGGCCGCCGGGGAAGCCCGCCTTGTTGCACGTGTGCGTGCCGGCGCTGGTGTAGATGCCGAACTTCAGGCCCTTGGCGTGCACGTAGTCGGCGAGCGCCTTGATGCCGTGCGGGAAGCGCACCGGATCCGGGACGAGGTTGCCCTTCGCGTCGCGGTCCGGCAGCGCCCAGCAGTCGTCGATGTTGACGTAGGTGTATCCGACGTCTTTGAGGCCCTTCGTCACGAAGATGTCGGCGATCCCCTTGATCATGGCCTCGGTGAAGTCGGCCTTGCACTGGGTGGAGTTCCAGTTGTTGAACCCCATCGGCGGCGTGCGGAGGAGCCCGTTCTCCAGCGCGGAAGCCGGGGACTGGCTCAGGACGGTGCCGCTGGCCGCGAGCGCGAACGCGGCGGCCGCGACCGCCGTGCGCCGGAGGAAGGACATGCTTGCTCCCTGGTGGAGACATCGGAGGTCTACACCAGTTAGTAAAGGGACCTGCCTAACCGGGCGTCAAGAGATCATGTATCAGATATGAAATTGGGTTTCCGCTGGCCGGGACGCTATTCGGTCACCTGCCGCGCGGTCGCCATCGCGCGCTCGGTCTCCCAGAACGCCCGCATCGACCGGATCAGCCCGTCCTCGCCGACGCGGTAGACGAACACCCCGTCGGTGTCGACGCGGTAGCCGCCCGGCAGGTACGTCGTGATCGTGCCGACGTTGGCGCACTCGTCGCCCGCCGCGTGCGAGTCGCGGATGGTGAACTCGAAGCGCTCGACGGTGCCGATCGTCTTGTCCCAGAACGCGCTGATGCCCTCGGGGCCGTGGTGGCCCTTGCCCTCCTCGTCGAAGAACGACGGCCCGACGGGGTCCTCCACGACCGCGTCGGGCGCGAACAGCGCCAGCCACGCGTCCTTGTCCCCCGCCGTCACCGCGGTCATCGACGCGAACGCCGCGCGCCGCGCCGGCGGCTGCTCCGCCGCGGTGTCCCAGCTGACCCGCACGCCCATGCCCGTCACTCCTCGAACTTGTCGATGATCTCGGCCCCGAACTTGCGGATCGCCTCGAGCTTCGGCTCGACGGGCGCGTCGAAGCCGACGCCGTCGAACACCCACGGCATGGTGATGATGTCGGTGACACCGACCTCGGCCTGCTCGCGGTAGCCGTCGAGACCGAAGCGGTCGATGCAGACCGCCTGGTACTCGAACGGGTCGTCGGCGCGGCCGCGCTCGGCGAGCAGCTCCTTCAGGCGCGCGATGGTGTCGCGCAGCTCGTCGAGCTTCATCATCGCCGAGGACCAGCCGTCGGCGACCCGGGCGGCGCGCTTCAGCGCGACCTCGGTGTGGCCGCCGATGTAGAACGGCACGCGCGACGGCGGCGCCGGGCTCATCTGCAGCTTGTCGAAGTCGTAGAACTCGCCGTGGTACTCGACCATGCCGCCGTCGAGGATCAGCCTGAGCACGTCGATGGCCTCGTCGACGCGCTTGCCGCGCCGTTCGAACGGCACGCCGCAGTACTCGAACTCCTGCGGCAGCCAGCCGACACCGAGGCCGAGCCCGAACCGGCCGCCGGTGAGCACCGACGCCGAGCCGACCTGGCGGGCCAGCAGCACGGGGTTGCGCGAGCCGAGCTTCAGCACGGACGTGTAGAACTGGATGCGGCTGGTGACCGCGCCCATCGACGCGGTCGCGACCAGCGGGTCCACCCAGGGGGTCTCCGCGGTCCAGAAGCGGCTGCCGTCGGGCGTGTACGGGTAGTCCGTGTCCACGGTTTCGGAGTAGAAGAGCGAGTCCGGCAGGGCGATGGACGCGAAGCCGGCCTCTTCGGCAGCACGGGCGAGCTCGCCCAGCTGATCGAGGGGGTTCATCGCGATCGACAGGGTGAACTTCATGGCCGAACTATAACGTGTTCTAGTTCGGTCGGCCAGCGCGTGCGGTGTGCCGGATCACTCGCCGGGAACCCTCCGCGTAACGTCCGCGTTGTCCGAATCAAAGGTGACTTCCGGTCACTGAGCCCCGAACATCTGGGAGTGGTCCATGGGCACCGCGATCTTCCTGATCGTGCTCGTCGTCGTGATCGTCGGTGGCGGCCTCTACTTTTCGCGGCAGCGGGCCGCGGCGCGCCAGCGCGAGCTGGACGACGCCAAGGCCGACGCCCGGCGCCTGGTCGAGCGGCTCGGCGGCCAGGTCCTCAACCTCAACGGCAACGACACCGCGTCGATGCAGGCGATGGCGGACGCGAGCGAGCGCTACAACGCGGCCGGCTCGCAGCTGGAGCAGGCCCGCACCATCGAGCAGGCCCGGCTGGTGAAGGACACCGCCGTCGAAGGTCTCTACTACGTCCGCGCCGCGCGCACCGCGATGGGCATGGACCCCGGACCGCAGCTGCCGGAGGAAGCCGAGCGCGAGCGCGCCGGCAAGGTCACCGAGCGCCGCGAGGTGGACGTCGAGGGCCAGCACTACGCCGCGTCCCCCGATGCCGGCCAGGACACGCCGTACTACTACCCCGGCGGCCGCGTCGCGGGCCGTCCGGTGCCGCAGGGCTGGTACAGCGAGCCGTGGTGGAAGCCCGCACTCGTCGCCGGTGCCTGGGGCCTCGGCTCGATGTTCCTCTTCAGCGCGATGTTCTCCGGCATGAGCGGCATCGCCAGCGCCTCGGCCTGGGAGTCGGGCTACGACGCGGGCCAGCAGGACGCGCTCGAGTCCGGTGACATGGGCGGCGGAGACGGCTTCGACGGCGGTGGCGACGGCGGCGGGTTCGACGGCGGCGGCGACATGGGCGGCGGCGACTGGGGCGGCGGCGGGTTCGACGGCGGCGGCTTCGACGGTGGTGGCTTCGACGGGGGCGGCTTCGACTTCTGAGGTCGCGCTGGCATTGTCTGGCGCATGGCGACTGTCCTGATCCCGGTCCCGGCGCGCGACTCGGACCCGTCCGAGGTGGCGGTGAGCCACGCGGTGCTCACCGCCGCCGGGCACACCGTGCGGTTCGCGACGCCGGACGGCACGCAGGCCGCCTGCGACGAGCTGATGGTCACCGGCCGGGGCCTCGACCCGTGGGGCCGCGTGCCGGGCCTGGAGAAACTGGTCGCGGTCGGGCGGGTCCTGCGCGCCGACAGCGCCGCGCGGGACGCCCACCGCGCCCTGCTCGCCGATCCCGCGTGGCGGTCGCCGTCCCGCTGGGACGAGGCCGGAGTCGAAGACGGCCTGCTGCTGCCGGGCGGGCACCGCGCCCGCGGCATGCGCGAGTACCTCGAAAGCCCGGTGCTGCAGAAGACGGTCGTCGACGCGTTCCGCCGCGACCTGCCGGTCGGCGCGATCTGCCACGGCGTCCTGCTCGCCGCGCGCAGCGTGGACCCCGGGACCGGCCGCTCGGTCCTGCACGGCCGCCGCACGACGGCGCTGACCTGGCCGCTGGAACGCACGGCGTGGCGGATCGCGCGGCGCACGCGCTTCTGGGACCCGGACTACTACCGCACCTACCGCGAAGAACCCGGTCAGCCCGACGGGTACATGTCGGTGCAGCAGGAGGTCACGCGCGCCCTGGCGCGTCCGGAGGACTTCCTCGACACCACCGACCGCGTCCGGGCGAGCGGCCGGGCCCGCGACCGGCTCGACGACGCCCGGCCCGCGTTCGTCGTCGAGGACGGCAACTACGTCTCGGCGCGCTGGCCCGGCGACGTCCACACGTTCGCGAAGACCTTCGCCGCCCGGCTCTGAGTCAGGCCGGCTGGCAGGACGGGCACCAGTAGAGGTTGCGCCCCACCAGCTCAGAGTTCGCCACCGGCGTCCCGCACACCAGGCAGGGCTCACCGGCCCGCCGGTAGACGTACACCTCGCCGCCGTGGCGGTCGACGCGCGCCGCGCGGCCCATCGCCTCCGGCAGGTGCTCGGGCCGGACCGTGTCGATGCGCCCGGCGCGAACGCCGGCGCGCATCAGGGTCACCAGGTCGGCCCACATGTCGTCCCACACCGCCCGGTCCAGGGCCCGGCCCGGCGTCAGCGGCGCGACGCCGTGGCGAAACAGCACTTCGGCGCGGTAGACGTTGCCGACGCCGGCGAGCACCGCCTGGTCCATCAGCAGCGCGGCGATCGACGTCTTCGAGCGCGAGATGCGTTCCCAGGCCCGCTCGGGTTTCGCGTCGCGGCGCAGCGGGTCCGGGCCGAGCCGCGCCTTGATCGCGTCCGCCTGGTCGGGGGAAAGCAGCTCGCAGCGGTTGGGCCCGCGCAGGTCCGTCAGGTGCGTCCGGCCTGCCAGACGCAGCCGCACCTGCCCCACCGGTTCCGTCGCGGGCAGCGGCGACTCGCCGAACGTGCCGTACAACCCGAGGTGGATGTGCACGACCCCGTGGGAACCGTAGTCGTGGAACAGGTGCTTGCCGTACGCCTCGGCGCCGACGAGCACCTGACCGTCCAAACGGGACGCTTCGGTGGCGAACCGGCCCTGCGGGCTGCTCACCTCGACCGGGGCGCCGGCGTACCGGCGCTTGTGCAGCCGCGCGAGCCGGTGGAGGGTGTGCCCTTCGGGCATCAGGCCCCCGGCAGCGCCGGCGGGATTCCGGTGCGCTCGTAGTCAAGCAGCTGCTGCACGCGGCGCGCGTGCCGCTCCTCCGGCGAAACTTCGGTCGCCAGGAAGGCTTCGACGATCTCGGTGGCCTGCTCGACGGTGTGCATCCGGGCGCCGACGCCGATCAGCTGGGCGTGGTTGTGCTCGCGGCACAGCTGGGCGGTCTCGACGCTCCAGGCGAGGCCGGCGCGCGCGCCGGGGACCTTGTTCGCGGCGATCTGCTCGCCGTTGCCCGAGCCGCCGACGACGATGCCGCGGCTGCCTTCGTCGGCCACCACGCGCAGCGCCGTCTCGACGCAGAAGGCCGGGTAGTCGTCGGCCGCGTCGTAGACGTGCGGGCCGATGTCGGTGACCTCGTGGCCCTGCTTCTCCAGGTGAGCCACCAGGTGGTTCTTCAGCTCGTAACCGGCATGGTCGGATCCCAAGTAGACACGCACGGCTGGGAGTCTGCCACCACGCCCGGCGTCCGGCATGCTCCGGGGGTGGGCATCTGGGAGCAATCCGGCTACGACGTCCGGCTCGACTGGGGCGGCGAAGGGGTGAGCGCGCTCGGCCGGGAATGCGCCGTACTGGTCGTCGTCGACGTGCTTTCCTTCGGCACCACCACGGATCTCGTGGTCGGCCGCGGCGGGCGCGTGCTGCCCGTGCGGTTTCGCGACGAACGCGGTGTCGCGCAGGCGCGGGCCGCGGGAGCCGTCGTCGCGGGTGAGAGCGAGTTCACCCTGAGGCCGTCTTCTGTGACGGAAATCCCGCCGGGGACCCTGCTCGCGCTCCCCTCGCCCAACGGCGCGACGCTCTGCGCCGCCGCGGCGGCGACCGGCGCGCACGTGCTGGCCGGCTGCCTGCGCAACGCGTCCGCGATCGCGGCGAAAGCCCGCGAGCTGGGCGGCCCGGTCGGCGTCATCGCCGCCGGGGAACGCTGGGGCGTCGACATCTTCGGCCACGGCGAGGAACTCGGCCCGCTGCGGCCCTGCGTCGAAGACCAGGTGGGCGCGGGCGCGATCGCCGGGGCGCTGGCCGGGCTGGGGCTGTCGCTCTCGCCCGAAGCCACCTTCGCCGCGCGGTGCGTCGACGTCGACGCGCTGGCAAGCTGCGTCTCCGGGCGTGAGCTGACCGAAGCCGGGCACGGCGGCGACGTCGCGCTGGCCGCCCGGCTCGACGTGAGCGATGCTGCTCCGATGCTGACGGAAGGAGTGCTCGCATGACCGGGCGCTGGATCGAGGTCGCCGAGGGCGTGCACGCGCGCCGCTACGAGGAGCTGGACCTGACCGTCGGGCTGGTGGTCGGCGCCGAACGCTGCCTGGTCGTCGACACCCGCGGCGACCTCGAGCAGGGCGCCGAACTCGCCGCGGCGGTCCGCGAACTGACGCCGCTGCCCTGGTCGGTGGTCTACACGCACGCCCACTTCGACCACGCCTGGGGCACCGAGCGGTTCCTGCCCTGCGCGGTCTGGGCGCACGAAGGCTGCCGCGCCGAGCTGGCCGAGTCCGCGGAGGACGACCGGGCCAAGTGGATCGCCTACTACCGCGAACAGGGCAAGACGGACACCGCCGACGCGATCGCGCGCACCACGTTCGCCGTGCCCGACCACCTGTTCACCGACCGCGCCGAACTCGACCTGGGCGGCCGGACGGCGGTCCTGCTGCACCCCGGCCGCGCCCACACCGACCACGACGCCGTCGTGCACGTGCCGGACGTCGACGTGCTCTTCGCGGGCGACGTCGTCGAGAACGCCGAACACGGCTTCAGCGCGTTCTCCTTCAGCGCCGGCTCGGACCTGACGGCCTGGCCGGACACCTTCGACCGGCTCCTCGAGCTGAAGCCGCGGGTGATCGTCCCCGGGCACGGCGAACCGGTCGACGCCGACTTCCTCCGCTACCACCGCCACGGCCTGCACGAGCTGATCGCGCTGAAGGCGGCGATGGGCCGCGGCGAGACGACCGAGGTCGCCGCCGTGGCCGCGTCCCGCTACCCCAGCGACGTCACCTTGGCCGCCCTGAACACGCCTTAGTCGAAGTTCAGCTCGCCCGTCCGGGTGCGCTTCAGCTCGAAGAAGTCCGGGTAGCTCGCCAGCGCGACGGCGCCGTCGAACACCTTCAGCGCGTCTTCGCCGCGCGGGATCGAGCTGAGCACCGGACCGAAGAACGCCACGCCGTCGATGTGGATCGTCGGGGTGCCGACGTCCTGGCCGACCGGGTCCATCCCCTCGTGGTGGCTCTTCTTCAGCGCCTCGTCGTACTCCGTGGAGTGCGCGGCCTCGGCCAGCTCGGCGGGCGCGCCGATCGCCGCCAGGGCCTCCTTGATGACCGTGTCGTAGTCCTTGACGCCCTGGTTGTGGTAGCGGGTGCCGAACTCGGTGTAGTACTCGCGCAGCATCTCCTCACCCTTGAGCTGCGACAGCGCCACGGCCACGCGCACCGGGCCCCAGCCCTTCGCCAGCAGCTCCTTGTACTGCTCGGGCAGCTCGTCCCGGCCCTCGTTGAGCACCGACAGGCTCATGATCCGGAAGCGCAGGTCGAGGTTGCGGTGCTTCTCCACCTCCAGGATCCAGCGGGAGGTGATCCACGCGAACGGGCAGATCGGGTCGAAGTAGAAATCGACCTTCGTGGGCTGCTCGGCAGCGGTCATCGGGGTACTCCTGAGTGACGTCTCGATGTGGGCGGACCCCCACACGACGGGCCAACACCGCGGGGTGCGGGCTTGTTCCCTTATCGCCCGCCACCCCGTCCCCATGATTGGATGCGGGGAGTTGAAAACCGATACCAACGACCAGAGGTGCCTGTGCCCGCCCCCAACCTGACCCGCGACCAAGCCAAGCTGCGCGCGGACCTGCTCGACGTCACCGGATACGACATCGAGCTGGATCTCACCGACGGCCACGGCGGTCCCGGGGAGAAGACCTTCGCGTCGAAGACGACCGTCCGGTTCTCCAGTGCCCGGGCCGGTGCCGACACGTGGGTCGACATCGTCGCCGACCGCGTGCACTCGGCGACCCTGAACGGCGCGGACGTCGACACCAGCGCGTACGTCGAGGACAAGGGCATCGCGCTCGCCGGCCTGGCCGAGGCGAACGAGCTGACGGTGACCGCCGACTGCCGCTACATGAACACCGGCGAAGGCCTGCACCGGTTCGTCGACCCGGTCGACGACGGCGTCTACCTGTACTCGCAGTTCGAGACGGCGGACGCGAAGCGGATGTTCGCCTGCTTCGACCAGCCCGACCTGAAGTCCGTCTACCGGCTGACCGTCGTCGCGCCGAAGGACTGGAAGGTCGTCTCGAACACGATGGCCGAGTCCACCGAGGAGACGGCGGAAGGCGCCGTCCGAACGGTGTTCAAGGAGTCCGAGCGGCTCTCGACGTACCTGGTCGCGCTGATCGCCGGCCCGTACGCCGAGTGGCGCGACGAGTACACCGACGAGCACAAGACGATCCCGCTGGGCGTCTACTGCCGCGCGTCGCTGGCCGAGCACATGGACGCGGACAAGCTGTTCACCGAGACCAAGCAGGGTTTCGGCTTCTACCACGAGAAGTTCGGCACGCCCTACCCGTTCTCCAAGTACGACCAGCTGTTCGTGCCGGAGTTCAACGCGGGCGCGATGGAGAACGCCGGCGCCGTGACGTTCCTGGAGGACTACGTCTTCCGCAGCCGCGTCACCCGCTACGCCTACGAGCGGCGCGCCGAGACGCTGCTGCACGAGATGGCGCACATGTGGTTCGGCGACCTGGTCACCATGCGCTGGTGGGACGACCTGTGGCTGAACGAGTCGTTCGCGACCTTCGCGAGCGTGCTGGCCCAGGCCGAGGCCACCGAGTACAAGAACGCGTGGACCAGCTTCGCGAACATCGAGAAGTCTTGGGCCTACCGGCAGGACCAGCTGCCCTCGACGCACCCGATCGCGGCCGACATCGTCGACCTGCACGCGGTCGAGGTGAACTTCGACGGCATCACCTACGCCAAGGGCGCGAGCGTCCTCAAGCAGCTCGTCGCGTACGTCGGGCTCGAGCACTTCCTCGACGGCCTGAAGGTGTACTTCGGCAAGCACGCGTGGGGCAACGCCACCCTGGCCGACCTGCTGGGCGCGCTGGAAGAGGCGTCCGGGCGCGACCTGTCGTGGTGGAGCGCGCAGTGGCTGGAGACGACGGGGCTGAACTCGCTGAGCCCGCGCTACGAGGTCGGCGCGGACGGCACGTTCACGTCGTTCGCGGTCGTGCAGACGGGCGCGAAGCCGGGCGCCGGTGAGCTGCGCACGCACCGCGTCGCCGTCGGGATCTACGACGAGGACGGCTCCGGCAAGATCGTCCGCACCCAGCGCGTCGAGCTGGACGTGGACGGCGAGCGCACCGAGGTGCCGGCCCTGGTCGGCCGGCCCGCGGGCAAGCTCGTGCTGGTCAACGACGACGACCTGACGTACTGCACGATGCGGCTCGACCCGGCGTCGCTGACGACGCTGATCGACCGCGTCGCCGACATCACCGAGCCGCTGCCGCGGACGCTCTGCTGGTCGGCGGCGTGGGAGATGACGCGCGAGGCCGAGCTGAAGGCCCGCGACTTCGTCACGCTGGTGCAGCGCGGCATCCACACCGAGAGCGAGGTCGGTGTCGTCCAGCGGCTGCTGCTGCAGGCCCAGACGGCGCTGAACTCCTACGCCGAGCAGGAGTGGGCGGCCGCCCGCGGCTGGCCGGCGTTCACGGCGCGGCTGCTGGAGCTGGCCCGCGGCGCCGAGCCGGGCTCGGACCACCAGCTGGCGTTCGTCAACTCGCTGGCCGGGTCGGTGCTGGACGACGCCACGTTGTCGGTGCTGTCCGGCTGGCTCGACGGCTCGGCGCCGCTCCCGGGCCTCACGGTGGACACCGACCTGCGCTGGCGCCTGCTGCACGCCCTGGTGGCGCACGGCAAGGCGGATTCGGCGGAGATCGACGCCGAGCTGGCCCGCGACAACACGGCGACGGGCCGCCGCCAGGCGGAGCGCAGCCGCGCCCTGCGCCCGACGCCGGAGGCCAAGGCCGACGCGTGGCAGCGGGCGGTGTACGACGACGAGCTGCCCAACGCGGTCAGCGACTCGCTCATCTCCGGCTTCTCGCACCCGGGCCAGAAGGCGCTGCTGGGCTCGTACGTGGGCCGGTACTTCGAGGTCATCGACGAGGTGTGGCAGCGCCGCTCGAGCGAGCGTGCCCAGCCGATCGCGATCGGGCTGTACCCGTCGTGGGCGGTGGCCCCGGAGACGGTGACGGCGTCCGACGAGTGGCTGGCGGGCGAGCACTCGCACGCCCTGCGCCGGCTGGTTTCGGAAGGCCGGGCCGGGATCGTGCGGGCGCTGGCCGCCCGGGACTTCGACGCCCAGGCCTGACCGGTCGTGAGTGTTCAGGGCGGTTCCGACCGCCCTGAACACTCACGAGAGCCGCGGTAGACAGGAAAAGAGCCCCGCACCTCGGCCGAGGTGCGGGGCTCTTCTGTGTCTCCGTCAGCGGGGCGCGGGCCCGGCCTGGTCGGAAAGCATGCGCAGGGCGTTCGCGAGGCCGTTGACCAGCCCGCGGACCAGGTCGCCCTCCTTGAAGGACGCCACCATGCTCGCCACCGCCAGCTTGGCGCCGCGGTCGGGCAGGCGGACGTGGGCCGTCTTGCCGGTGACGATCTCGATCAGGCGCTCGCCCGGGGAGACCGCGATCAGGACCGCGTTCGCCGGGTCCGTCGTCGTCGCGTGCAGCTTCTCCGCCGTCGAGCGGCTGTCCTCGCCCAGCTCGCCGAGGTACAGGCTGAAGTCGAGGCCGGTCTCCCGGCTCGCGAACGTCAGCGCC
Source organism: Amycolatopsis sp. NPDC004378 (assembly GCF_053602455.1). Lineage (NCBI taxonomy): Bacteria > Bacillati > Actinomycetota > Actinomycetes > Pseudonocardiales > Pseudonocardiaceae > Amycolatopsis > Amycolatopsis sp. NPDC004378. The sequence goes on along the minus strand of NZ_JBSGDR010000009.1, from coordinate 44,954 downwards.
TCGTCGAGGCGGGCCAGCTGCCGCGTCGTGAACGGGCTCGTCGGCGCCGCCGGCTCGTACATCTTCGCGGCCGACACGCGGCCGCTGGACGTCAGGCCCTCGCCGTAGCCCAGCTCGGACTCGTCGACGCGCTTCGTCAGCTCACCAGTTGCCACGAGCGCCTCCCGCCGCGGTCGGGGCGCCCTCGGGCGCACTGTTCTCGGCTCCGGCGTGCCGGTGCCCCGCGCCCACCCCGTCGGGGTTGGCGCTCCACCACATGGCCGGGTAGTCCCAGGCCTGGCCGGACCGGTACCGCGGGGCACCGCCGGACCTGCGCCGGAGCGTCAGCAGCCCGGCGAGACCGTAGATGGCCAGCGGGATCACGGCGAAGACCACGATCGTCTCGACAACGTTCACGGCGCTGAGCGTATCGGATAACCCCGGCGGCCACCGCGCGCGCCGCACTCGACCGTTCGTCGTAAGCCGAGTGCCGTCCGCCGCTTGGCTCGCGGCCACTGGAACGTTGGGGCGAAGACCTTCGGGCCGAAAGGTTGCAACTCAACGTACAGGCGGCCGCACCCGCCGCTGTCGTCTTGTCGCAGCCTTGAAATCCTCGTAGCTTTTTCACCTGTACGGGCCTTGCGCCCCGCTCCCCAGCCCCAGCAGGTAACGCACCGGTCCCAGGAGGCCTTGCCATGAACAGCGCCCACACCCCCGCACAGGCGATCACCGAGACCTTCTCGTCACCGAGCGGCATCGAATTCGTGCCCGGAACGCGTGTGACGGCGGGCACAAGGGTTACCCGCGGTACACGAGTCACTCGCGGTACACGTGTGACGTCGGGCACCCGCGTCACCATGGGCACCCGGGTGACGAACGGCACGCGCGTCACCCGCGGTACCCGGGTCACCCGAGGCACGCGCGTCACGATGGGCACGCGGGTCACGGCCGGCACGCGCGTCACGCGAGGCACCCGCGTCACCCGCGGCACGCGCGTCACCCGTGGCACGCGCGTCACCATGGGGACCCGCGTCACCTGCCAGGCCGACTACGCGCTGGCCGCCTGACCGCGCACTCCAGGGCCGCTCGCACTACCTGAACACGCGCAAGCACCCGGCTCGCCCCGGCCGCCGCAAGGCAGCCGGGGCGCCGTTATGTCCGGGGCTCCGTCAGCCGGGCCGGATCACGCCGCGGAGCCGAGGTACGGCCGCCAGAGCGGATCGGCCTCCTTGGAGTGCGCGAGCAGCCGCCAGTGCGGGCCGTGCGGGGCCCGCGGGACGACCCGCAGCTTCCAGCCGATCTCGGCGAGCATCCGGTCCGCTTTGCGGTGGTTGCACTTGGCGCAGCAGGCGACGCAGTTGGTCCAGCTGTGAGGGCCGCCCCGGCTGCGCGGGACGACGTGGTCGATCGTCTCGGCCCGCCCGCCGCAGTAGGCGCAGCGGTAGCGGTCGCGGTGCATCAGCCCGGCGCGGGTGAGCGGCACCTGCGCCCGGTAGGGCACCCGCACGTACGTGCTGAGCCGGATCACCGAGGGCACCGGCAGCGACACCTTGGCCGAATGCAGCTCGATGCCGCCCGGGTCGCCGTGCACCACCTCGGCCTTGCCGCACATCACCAGGACCACGGCCCGCCGCAGCGGCAATGCGGTCAGCGGCTCGAAGGTGGCGTTGAGCAGGAGCACCCGGCGCCGGCCCCAGGCCGGGGCAGCCGGATCCCGGCCTCTACTACGCTGTCCGGGCGGGCGGGTAATTCCCCCTGGGCGGCTCCCCGGCCCGATCTGGGCGGCTCCGCCGGATGCGGAACCCCCCGGATAGGCGCGCAGGACCACCTCTGGCGTCTCGTCGGCCGTGGCTCGGCCGGAGGCGCCGCGGGGGCTGGGTTGTCGGTCTGGCACTCGACCACCTCCAGGGGCGTAGGCATAGTCGACCACAGAACAGGCCCCCAGCGCACGTGTGTTACATGACGTGTCACATCCGCGCGACCCAACATCCACTCGAAGTTGGCGAAACCGACCGGATCGGAAAGGTTGATCGATCTCCCGTGATCCCCTTGCTGACTGCCACCATGCCGCCATGCGCCACCGACCCGAGCACCTTCTGCGGTCAGGTGTACGAGGCCACCAAGAACGCGTGGCTGGCCGGCTCGGCGAACTGGCTGCTGACCAAGCCGTTGAAGATCCTGATGATCATCGTGATCGCGTTCGTGGTGCGGTTGCTGATCAGACGGGTGATCAACCGGGTCACGACGCTCCCGAAGTCGAACGGGAAGCTCCCGGCGCTGCTGCGCCCCCTGCGTGAGCGCGCCCCCGAAGTGCTCGGCTCCGCCGTGATCGAACGGCGCCGCCAGCGCGCGCAGACCATCGGCTCGGTGCTGAAGTCGATGACCACGTTCCTGATCTACGGCCTCGCCTTCATCCTCGTGCTGGGCGAACTCGGCCTGAACCTCGGCCCGATCATCGCGTCGGCCGGCATCATCGGCGTCGCGATCGGGTTCGGCGCGCAGAACCTGGTCAAGGACTTCCTGTCCGGCATCTTCATGATGGTCGAGGACCAGTACGGCGTCGGCGACGTCATCGACATCGGCGAGGCGACCGGCACCGTCGAGGCCGTCGGCCTGCGGATCACCACGCTGCGCGACCTCAAGGGCACGGTCTGGTACGTCCGCAACGGCGAGGTGCTGCGCGTCGGCAACTCGAGCCAGGGCTTCGCCGTGGCGGTCGTCGACGTCCCGCTCGGCTACACCGCCGACGTCGAGCGCGCGTCCACCGTGCTGGCCGGGGCCGCCTCGGCCGCGGCCGAAAGCGAGACGCTCAAGGCGAACGTCCTGGAACCGCCGGAGATGCTCGGTGTGGAGAGCGTCACCCCGGAGGGCATCCAGCTCCGCCTGACCGTGAAGGTGCGGCCGGGCAAGCAGTGGGCCGTCCAGCGGGCCCTGCGCGCGCAGCTGCTGGCGGCGCTCGAGGAAGCCGGCTTCGAGCCGCCGCTGGGCCGGTTGTTCCCGACCTCGACCGTGACGGTCGAGAAGTAGCCCCGCACCCGGGACGTGAGCCGCCTCACGTCCCGGGCCGCGTCGTTACGCTGGGGAACGAGGCAGCGACCTTCCGGCAGAGGCGGGACCGGGCGTCGGGAACCCGTACCCGGAAGGGCAAAATGAGAGGCGTGTCTGCAGTGAGCGAACCGGCGAACCTCTACGAAGCGGTGGGCGGCGAACCCACGTTCCGCCGGATCGTCGCGCGCTTCTACGAGGAAGTCGCGCGAGACGAGATCCTGCGCCCGCTCTACCCCGAGGAGGACCTCGGGCCGGCCGAGGAGCGGTTCCGGCTGTTCCTCATGCAGTACTGGGGTGGCCCGCACACCTACTCCGACCGGCGCGGGCACCCGCGGCTGCGGATGCGGCACGCGCCGTTCAAGATCGGTCCTATCGAACGCGACGCCTGGCTGCGCTGCATCCGGATCGCCGTCGACGAGGAGAACCTCGAGGAGCCGTACCGCGGGCAGCTCTGGGCCTACCTGGAGATGGCCGCGCACAGCATGATGAACAGCTTCGTATGAGACAGGACGCCTGGTGGCGAGATGCCGTCTTCTACCAGGTCTACGTGCGCTCGTTCGCCGATTCGGACGGTGACGGCGTCGGAGACCTGGAAGGCATCCGCTCCCGGCTCGGTTACCTGGAGCTGCTGGGCGTCGACGCGCTGTGGCTGACGCCGTTCTACCGCTCCCCGATGGCCGACCACGGCTACGACATCGCCGACCCGCGCGACGTCGACCCGATGTTCGGCACCCTCGGCGACTTCGACGTCCTGCTGACCGAGGCGCACAAGCGCGGCATCAAGGTCACCGTCGACGTCGTCCCGAACCACACCAGCAACCAGCACGCCTGGTTCAAGTCCGCGATGGCGGCTGCGCCCGGCAGCCCGGAGCGGGAGCGCTACGTCTTCCGCGACGGCGTCGGCCCCCAGGGCGAGGACCCGCCGAACAACTGGGTCAGCGCGTTCGGCGGCCCGGCCTGGACCCGGGTGCCCGACGGCCAGTGGTACCTGCACCTGTTCGCGCCCCAGCAGCCGGACCTCAACTGGGCCAACCCCGAGGTTGCCGCCGACCTGGAGCGGACACTGCGGTTCTGGCTCGAGCGCGGGGTGGACGGCTTCCGCATCGACGTCGCGCACGGCATGGCCAAGCCACCCGGCCTGCCGGACATGGACCCGCGCGCGGACGCGCTCGGGCCGAGCCACTACTACGACCCGCGCTGGGACTACGACGGCGTCCACGAGATCCACCAGATGATCCGCAAGGTGCTCGACGAGTTCCCGGAGTCGATGGCGGTCGGCGAGATCTGGGTGACCGACGAGGAGCGCCTGTCCCGCTACCTGCGGCCGGACGAGCTGCACCTGGCGTTCAACTTCCGCCTGGTGCTGACCCACTTCGACGCGGACGCGATGCGCACGGCGATCGAGCGGTCCCTGGCGGTCCCGGCGCGCACGGGGGCGCCGGCGACGTGGACGCTCGGCAACCACGACGTCTGGCGGCAGGTGAGCCGCTACGGCGGGGGCGCGGTGGGCGTCCGGCGGGCCCGGGCGATGGCGCTGGTGGAGCTGGCGCTGCCGGGCACGGTGTACCTGTACAACGGCGAAGAGCTCGGCCTGGCCAACGTCGACATCCCGGTAGCGGAGATGGCGGACCCGCGCGCCAAGACGAGCGGCGCGGAGTTCGGCCGGGACGTCTCGCGCGTCCCGCTGCCGTGGGAGGGCGACCTGCCACCGTTCGGGTTCTCGCGCAACCCGCGGACGTGGCTGCCGATGCCCGCCGAGTGGGCCGGGTCGACGGTGGAGAAGCAGATCGAAGACGAGGACTCGACGCTTTCCCTGTACCGCCAGGCGATCGAGCTGCGGAAGACGCACCCGGCGTTCGGCGGCGACGAGCTGGAGTGGTACGGCGCGCCGGCGGGGTGCTTCGCGTTCCGCCGCAAGGGCGGCGGGCTCGTGTGCGCGTTGAACACCTCGGCCAGCCCGATCGCGCTGCCGCCGGGCGAGGTGCTGCTCTCGAGCAGCCCGCTGGTGGACGGCAAGCTGCCGGCCGACGCCGCCGCCTGGCTGCTTTAGAGCGGCACCCAGCGGCCGGGCTTGACCACCTCGGCCGCCTCCGGCACGGGCTCGTGCGCGATCTGGTTGACGCGCTGGTGCGACAGCCCCAGCAGATCGGCGATCGCGCGCTGCGAGATCTGGCCGTTCAGCGCGGAAACCAGGCGGGCGCGGACCCCTTCGCGCCACTCCGCGACGTCTTCGGCGATCCGGTGCGCCTCCTGGTACTGCAGGACGAGGTCGGTCGCGTCCTCGTCCTCGAACTCGTAGCGCCACCGGAGGTAGAACCGCGTGGCCGGGACGCCGGTCCGGTCCGCGATGAGCTCGCGCATGCCTGGGTCGATGTCGGTGAACCGCTTGAACTCGCCCGCGATCGCGGCTTCGGAGCCGCCGGTCACCCTGGCCGTCCACAAGCCGGCCTCGCGGGTCACAGTCACGGTGAACGCCGGGAACCTCATCGCTTGCCTCTCGCCGTCCCCACCCCGAGAAGGCACGGACGGTAATCAATCAGGTCCGGCGCTGTCAACCACGCTGGACGCGTCAGCCGCTCTGGTTCCCCGAGCCGTCGTCGAAGGCACCACTGGCCAGCCAGGCCACCAGCGCCGCGGCCTGGAGGTACGGCGCCGCCTGGGCGGCCGCCGCCCGGGTGCGTCCCCACCGCTCGGGCCGCTCGGCGCGCTCCGGCGCCGGCTCCCCCGGCGGCCGGTCGCGCCGCCACGGCGTTTCCTCCGCGCGGACCTCGTCGAGGAAGTCCGCGGTCGGATCGTCGTCCGGGCTCATCCGCCCAGCGTGCCACCGAATCCCGGCGCGCGCCGCCGTCGTAAGGAATCCGTCAGAACAGCAGCGGCAGCAGCGCGTGCCGGCGCCGGACGATCGCGCCGTACCGGGCGTCCAGGCGCAGCCACGAGTCCGTCGCCGTCACGCGCACGACGTCGCCTTCGACGTCCGAATCCACGAAGCCCATGCCGGACATCGCGAACAGGCAGCGCATCTGGACCTTGACCTCCTGCGAACCGCCGCTCACCGTCAGCACCGCCTGGTCCATCAGCGACGCCGGCGGCGTGCCGTGCGGGCCGACGTTGTCGCGGGCCAGCGTGACGCCCCGGTCCGCCAGGTCGGCCACCACGTTCGCCGGCAGCTCGTCGACCAGCGGCCAGCGGCCGGGCGGCGGGAGCTCGCCGTGCCACAGCAGGTCGCGCGCGGGTCCCGGGTCCATCCGGGTCCCGCCCGCCACGGTCAGCGCCGCGAGCAGCTCGTTGCCGGACACGGTGACGTCGCCGGGCGTGACGTCGCCGGCCACCGCGCGCGTCGCCAGGCACTCGAACGGCGTCGCCGTCCAGGCTTCGACCACGCCGTCGCCGCGCTGCCGGAGCCGGACGGCTGTCTGGCCGTCCAACCGGACCGCGCGGGCGACGAACGCACCGAGGGTCTCCCGGTCCGCCGCGTCCGGCACGAACAACTCAGGCATCCGCGAACCCCTGCTTCAGAAACTCCGACTCGGCCGCGCTGAGCCTACGCGGCCGCAGCGCGACCGTGTCGTACGGCGCCAGCACGGTCTCGGCGGTGACCGCCACCGGGTCCGGCTCGCCCGGTCCGGTGTGGACGCGGTAGGCGAGCGTGAAGCTCGCCGCCTTCAGGTCGGTCAGGTCGATCTCGACGCGGAGCTGCTGCCCGGACACCACGACCGGCGCCTTGTAGGCGATCGCCAGCCGGACGACGACGATGCCCTTCGGCAGCTCCTCGAGCCCGGCCTCGACGGCGCCCGCGAACAGCAGCGGGATGCGGGCCTCTTCGAGCAGCGTCACCATCTTCGCGTGGTTGATGTGCCCGTAGACGTCCATGTCCGTCCAGCGGGGACGGACCAGCGAAACGTAGGTCACCGCACCGTGCTCCGGATCTGCCGGGCCGCCACGGAAAGCGTCGCGAGGTCGAGCCGGCCGGACTTGGTGATCTCGTCCAGCGCGACGCGCGCCCGCTGCAGCCGGGAGGCGTTCGTCTTTTCCCACTGGGCGATCTTGGCGTCCGCCGAGGACCCGGGATCGCTGTGCCGCAACGCGTCCAGCGTGATCGCCCGCAGCGAGCCGTAGACGTCGTCGCGCAGCGAAAGCCGGGCGAGGGCGTGCCAGCGGTTGCCACGTTCGAGCGCGCTGATCTCGGTGAGCATCTTGTCGACGTCCAGGTGCGCCGAGAGGGCGTAGTACAGGTCCGCCGTCTCCGCCGGGCTGTGCGTCGCGTCGACGCCGATCTGCTGCTCGGCCAGCTCGGCGACCTCGGTGACGTCCAGCAGGCCGTAAGTGTGCAGCAGCAGCGAGACGCGGCGGGCGAGCTCCTCGGGCACGTTCGCCGCGATCAGCTCGTCCACGTGCTTCTGCACCGACTCCGCTTCGCGGCCGCGCAGCAGGTCGTGGATCTTCGGGACCAGCTCACCGAGCACCCGGCCGAAGCGGTTGATCTCCGCCAGCGGCGCGAGCGGCTGCGGCCGGTTGGTGAGGAACCAGCGCGCGGCCCGGTCCAGCAGCCGCCGCGTCTCCAGCACCATGGTGTCGGCGACGTCGGTGGACACGACGTTGTCCAGCGCGTCGATCTCCGCCCACAGGGCCGGGAGGTCGAACACCCGGGTCACCACGGCGTACGCGCGCACCGCGTCGGTCGCGGTCGCGTTCATCTCCTCCATCAGCCGGTAGACGAAGGAGATGCCGCCGCCGTCGACGACCTCGTTGGCGATCATCGTGGTGATGATCTGCCGGCGCAGCGGGTGCTCGCCGATCGCGGGGGCGAACCGCTCGCGCAGCGGCTTCGGGAAGTACTCCGACAGCCGGCCGGCGAACACCTGCGAGTCGGGCAGGTCGCTGGCCAGCAGCTCGTCCTTCAGCTCCAGCTTGACGTGCGCGAGCAGGGTCGCGAGCTCGGGCGAGGTGAGGCCCTTGCCCGCCTTCTCCAGCTCCCGGAACTCGGAGTTGCTCGGCAGCGCTTCGAGCTTGCGGTCGAAGGCACCCGCGGACACCAGCGCCTGCACCTGGCGCGCGTGCACCGACACCATCGGCGCGGCGTGCGCCCGGCTGACGCCGAGGACCGCGTTCTGCCGGTAGTTGTCGTCGAGCACCAGCGCGCCGACCTCGTCGGTCATCTCCACCAGCAGCTCGTTGCGCTGGGCTTCCTCGAGCTTCCCGGTCTGCACCAGGTGGTCGAGCAGGATCTTGATGTTGACCTCGTGGTCGGAGCAGTCGACGCCGGCCGAGTTGTCCAGCGCGTCGGTGTTGATCTTGCCGCCGTTGCGGGCGAACTCGATCCGGCCCAGCTGCGTCAGGCCCAGGTTGCCGCCTTCGCCGAACACCTTGACCCGCAGCTGCTTGCCGTCGACGCGGATGGCGTCGTTGGCCTTGTCGCCGGCGGCGGCGTGGGACTCGGTCTCGGCCTTGACGTACGTGCCGATGCCGCCGTTCCACAGCAGCTCGACCGGCGCCAGCAGGATCGCCTGGATCAGGTCCATCGGCGCCAGCGCGGTGACCCCCTCGTCCAGGCCGAGGGCCGCGCGGACCTGCGGGCTGATCGGGATCGACTTGGCGGTGCGCGGGTAGATCCCCCCGCCCTCGCTGATCAGGGAGCGGTCGTAGTCGTCCCACGAGCTGCGCGGCAGGTCGAACAGCCGGCGGCGCTCGGCGAACGAGCTCGCCGCGTCCGGGTTCGGGTCGAGGAAGACGTGCATGTGGTTGAACGCCGCGACCAGCCGGATGTGCTCCGAAAGCAGCATGCCGTTGCCGAAGACGTCGCCCATCATGTCGCCGATGCCGACGACCGTGAAGTCCTCGGTCTGGGTGTCCTTGCCCAGCTCGCGGAAGTGCCGCTTGACGCTCTCCCAGGCGCCCTTCGCCGTGATGCCCATGGCCTTGTGGTCGTAGCCGACCGAGCCACCGGAGGCGAAGGCGTCCCCGAGCCAGAAGCCGTACTTCGCCGACATTTCGTTGGCGATGTCGGAGAACTTCGCGGTGCCCTTGTCCGCCGCGACGACCAGGTACGAGTCGTCGGCGTCGTGCCGGACGACACCCGGCGCGGGCACCGTCTTGCCCTCGATCCGGTTGTCGGTCAGGTCGAGCAGGCCGGAGATGAACATGCGGTAGCAGGCGATGCCCTCGTTGAGCTGGGCGTCGCGGTCGATGCTCGCGTCCCCGGTCGGGATGGGCGGGCGCTTCACGACGAAGCCGCCCTTCGCGCCGACCGGCACGATCACCGCGTTCTTCACCGCCTGCGCCTTGACCAGGCCGAGGATCTCGGTGCGGAAGTCCTCCCGGCGGTCCGACCAGCGCAGGCCACCGCGCGCGACCTCGCCGAAGCGCAGGTGCACGCCCTCGACGCGCGGCGAGTACACGAAGATCTCGAACCGCGGCCGCGGCTCGGGCAGGTCCGGCACGCCGCTCGGGTCGAGCTTGATCGCCAGGTACGTCTTCGGGTTCCCGTCGGCGTCGGTGACGTGGTAGTTCGTCCGCAGCGTCGCCTGGATGACGGCCATCAGCCGGCGCAGGATCCGGTCTTCGTCGAGGCTGGTGACCTCGTCGATCATCGCGCTCAGCTCGCCGGCCAGCGCCTCGGTGGCCGCCTCGCGGTCGGTGTCGCCCAGCTGCGGGTCGAAGCGGGCTTCGAACAGCCGCAGCAGCTTCGTCGCGACCTGGGTGTGCTTGAGCAGCGTGTTCTGGATGTAGTCCTGGGAGAACGCGCTGCCGGCCTGGCGCAGGTAGCGCGAGTACGCGCGCAGCACGGCCGCCTGGCGCCAGGTCAGCCCGGCCCGCAGGACCAGGCCGTTGAGCCCGTCCACCTCGGCGTCACCGCGCCAGGCGGCCTCGAAGGCGTCCTGGAACCGCTGGCGCAGCTGGGAAATCGCGTGCTCGTCGGCCTCGTCGAGCATCTTCTGCGCGATGCGCAGGCCGAAGTCGTAGATCCAGCAGGCACCGCCGTCCTCGCGGTGCAGCTCGTACGGGCGCTCGTCGACCACCTCGACGCCCATGGCCTGCAGCACCGGGAGCACCTTCGACAGCGTTACGCCCTCACCGCGCAGGTACAGCTTGAAGCGGCGCTCGCCCGGCTCGGCGCCGGCGGGCAGGTAGAACGACAGCGCGAGGTCGCCCTCGTCGGTCAGCGAGTCGAGCGCGCGGAGGTCGGCCAGCGCCTCTTCGGCCGAGAAGTCCTCCTTGTAGCCCTCGGGGAAGACGCTCGCGAAGCGCTGCCCCTGCTCGGTCGCCGACTCCTCGCCGAGGACACCCACGGCGACGCCGCCGTCGGACCGCTCCCGGCGCTCGTCCAGCACCGCTTCGACCATCCGGTCGTCCCAGCTGCGGACGGCGCTGTTGAGCCGTTCCTGGATCCGCTGGGTGTCCGGCTCCAGCCGCCGCGACGGGTCGGTGTGCACCATGAAGTGCACCTGCGCCAGCACGGTTTCGCCGATCCGGGCGCTGTATTCCAGCTGGGTGCCTTCGAGCTCTTCGAGCAGCACCTCCTGCATCGCCAGCCGCGAGCGCGTCGTGTAACGGTCCTGCGGGAGGTAGACGAGGCAGGAGTAGAAGCGGCCGTACGGGTCGCGGCGCAGGAACAGGCGCAGCCGCCGCCGGTCGGACAGCGTGATCGCGCCCGTCGTCGTCGAGTACAGCGAATCGGTGTCGGCGGAGAACAGGTCCGCGCGCGGCCAGTTCTGCAGCACCTCGAGCATCCGCTGGCCGGAGAAGGACTCCATGGGGAAGCCGGCGCGGTGGATGACCTCGCGGACCCGGTTGCACACCACCGGGATGTCGAGCACGTTCTCGTGCAGCGCGGTCGTGGTGAACATGCCGAGGAAGCGGTGCTCGCCGGTGACCTTGCCGTCGGCGTCGAAGGTCTTCACGCCGACGTAGTACGGGTAGACCGGCCGGTGCACGGTCGAGGGCGCGCTCGCCTGCGTCAGCACCAGCAGCGACGGCGCGAGCGCGGTGGCGGCGGTGTCCGGGCCGGCGGTGAGGCCGCGGGCGGCGAGGCTGTCCTGGCGCAGCACGCCCAGGCCGGACGCGAGGACCGCGCGCAGCGCCGGCTCGTCCGAGTCCGGGTGCGGGTTGTCGATCAGCTCGTAGCGTCGGTAGCCGAGGAAGGTGAAGTGGCCGTCGGCCAGCCAGCGCAGCAGCCGCGCACCCTCGGCGACCTCGGCTTCGGGCAGCTTCGGCGGGTCGGTCTCCAGCTCGCTCGCGAGCTGGCACGCCGTCTGGGCCATCTTCTCGGCGTCTTCGACGACCTCGCGGACGTCGCCCAGCACGCTGGACAGCCGGTTGTCGAGCTCGCGCGCGCGGTTCGGGTCGGTGACGAAGTCGATCTCGATGTACATCCACGACTCGGCGGCCGAGTTCGCGGGCGGGTCGGCCGGGTCGGCGTCCGGGTGGACCTCCTGGAGCTCCCCGGTCAGGTCGCGGCTGACCACGACGATCGGGTGGACGATCCGCTGCACCTGCACGCCGTCGCGGGCGAACTCGGCGGCGATCGAGTCGACCAGGTACGGCATGTCGTCGGTGACGACCTGCACGACGGTGGCTTCGCGGGCCCAGCCGTCTTCGGCGACGGTGGGGTTCAGCAGCCGCACGGCCGGGCGGCCGGGCATGCGGGACTTGGCGAGCTGCAGGTGCGAGCGCACCGCGCCCACCAGGTTGACGGGCTCGTCGCCGACGATCTCCTCGGCCGGGATGTGCCGGTAGTAGAGCCGGATGAGCTCCCCGATCTCCGGCGCCAGGCCGGCGGCGGCGTCGATCAGGTCGTCCCTGATCTGCTCCGGGCTGGCCGGGGAACGCTGGCCGAATTCGGGTTCGGCGTCGGCTCCGGTTCCGGGTAGGGACGAGACTCCGGTCGAGCTCATTTGAGGCAACTCTCCAGTATGCGTGAGGTGGCACCGTGCCGGTTCGGCGATGAACCGGACCACCCCACACTAATGCGCCGCGGTCGGGGAACACATGAAGACCCGGAGGTTCACTAAAGCCCGAAAACCCTTCCGGGCCAGCGGATTCGCGTGATCGGTCAAGCTACTGACGGGTTGTGTTCGAGCCGCCCGCACGGCGCTGACCAGCCTCCCGCCGCGGGCGTTGTGCGACGTGAGGCCAACATGATCGGTTCAGTTGATCGCCGGTCGAGCCGCTCGGCGAAGCCTGTCGGCCGGTCGGCGACACCAGACTGCGACGGATCCCACTGCGGCCGGACGCCCGGCAGGTCGGCGACGGCGCCCGACGTCTCGGCGATCGGGTGCCGGGTGGAGTGAACTGGGCGGCCGGTGGGGCGTCGCGAGCGGGCGCACGACGCCACCGGCAGAGCGCCGCCGATGGGCGCCGGGTGGAGTGGACCGCCTGGCCGACGGGCGCCGCGAACGGGCTCCGGGCGGGGCGAAACACCCGCTGGCCAAGCGTCGCCGTCAGGCACCGGATGGAGCGAACCGCGCGGCCAGCCGAGCGTCGCGAACGAGCGCTTGGCGGAGTGGACCGCACCGCGGGCGAGGCTTCGCGAACGGGCACCACGCGGCGTGGACCGCACCGCAGGCGAAGCGTCGCGAACGGGCGCCGCGCGGCGTGGACCGCACCCGCGGGGCGTCGCGAACGGGCACCGCGCGGGGGCGAACTACACGGCCAGCCGAGCGTCGCGTTCGGGCGGCGGCCGGACCGGGGCGGTACGCGTCAGTCGCCTGAGCCGTGGCGGCGGGAGTCCGAAACTTCGGCGCCGTGGCCGTTGCGGCCGTGGCCGTTGCGGCGGCCGGTGTCCTGTGAGCCCAGCTGCTTGACCAGCGCGGCCGCGCTCGCGGTTCCGGCCTGGTGCTCGGCGAGCGCGCGGGCGAGGAGGTCGGCGAGCCCCGCGTCCGGCGGGGGCTCGTCCTCGGCGATGGCGCGGGCGTAGCTCTCGGGGAAGGGCGCCGTCGCGGGCGTCCAGTGCCCGAAGTCCTCCATCGGCTCCAGCGACGGCGGCATCCGCAGCCGCGGCAGCCAGGGTTCGGCTTCGTCGCGGTAGTCCAGCGGCTCGTCCTCCGGCCGCGGCGGCGGGGCCAGCTCGGGCTCGGGACGGTCACGGCGCGGGCTTTCGGCGGCGGGGCCCTCCGCGTCGGTGTCCTCCGCGCGGCGACGGCCACCGCCCCCGCTGCCCCCGGACGATGAAATCCCGAGCCGGTCGAGCACCGACCGCGCGGCCACCGAGCCGTGCTCGGAGTCGTGCCGGGTCGACGGCTGCGGCCGGTCGTCCCGCTCGGCGGCGGGCTCGGGTGCGAGCGGCAAAGCGGGCGTGACACGCGTGGGCGCCGACTCCCGTTCGGCGGCGGTCTCCTTCAGCCGCGCTTCGGCGAGCGCCGCCCAGGAGAACTTGGTCTTCCCGCTTTCGCCGGGCACCGGCGCACTCGCCACGGGCCGCTCCGGCTCGCCAGACCGCCCCGAACGCATCTCTGGCTCGCGCCGTTCCGCGGGTTCGGAGCCCACCTCGACCGGCTCCGGCCGGAAATCCGGCTCGGCAGGCCGCCCCGACCGCACCTCGATCGGCTCAGCCGCCGCACGCCGCTTCCCCACCGGCTCCGCGCGCCGTTCCGACCGCACCTCGATCGGTTCGAGCGCCGCGTTCCGACGCTCCTCGGCAGGCTCGGGCGCCGCACGCCGTCGGCCCCCGGGCTCCGGCTCCGCAAGCCGTTCCGCCGACTCCGACCGAAACTCGGGCTCCGCACGCCCCCCGACCGACTCCGACCGAAACTCCGGCTCCGCACGCCGCCCAACCGACTCCGGCCGAAACTCCGGCTCTGCGCGCCGCCTGCCCGACTCGGCCCGGAACTCCGGCTCGGCACGCCGCTCGACCGAGTCCGCCGCACGCCGCTGCACCGACTCCGGCTGGTACTCAGGTTCCGAACGCCGCCCAACCGACTCGGCGCGATACTCCGGCTCCGCACGCCGCTCCGAGCGCACCTCGATCGGCTCCGGCCGCGCGGCGGGGCGCTCGGGGCGGCGCTCCACCACCACCGGTTCCGAGCGCGGCTGCCGGGGCGGCGCGGGCTCGTCGCGCACCGCTGGCATCACCGTGGTCTCGGCGACGTCCGCCGTCGCCCGCGGCCGCTCGAACGACCACGCGGGGGCCGCCGGCTGCGGAGCTTCCTCGCGGCCGAACGACCAAGCCGGCGAAGCCGGTGGCGAGGCCGGCGACGCGACCGGCTCGGCCGCGACGACCGGGACCGGCCGTGACGGCACCGCCTTCAGCACCTCGTCCAGATCGACCGACGCCGGTTCCCCGGTGCCGAACTCGCCGGCCAGGACGCTGCACGCCTGCCGCCGGGCCCGCGCGTGCAGCTGCTCGGCCGCCCGCGAGCGGTACAGGCACGCGATCGCTTCCTCGGCCTGCCCGAACCGCTCCTGCAGCTGCGCCAGCTCCAGCCACAGCCGGGCGGTGACGGCCGACATGCCGTGCCGGTCCGTGCTCGCGACGGCTTCGCGGACCAGCTCGATCGCCGCTTCGCCGGAGCCGGCGGGCAGGTGGATCCGCGTCGCGACGGCCAGTCGCAGCCAGCCCGCCGGGGCGATGCCCGCCGCCCGCACGGGCTCGGCCAGCACCGGCTCGGCGATCTCGTACGCCATTTCGGTGTCGCCGCGGTCGAGCAGGGTGCTGACCAGCAGCAGGACCAGCCGGATCCGGACGAGGCCGCCGTCGTCGGCCGGGTTGTCGAGCTTCTCCAGGAAGCCCAGGCCAGTCCGGGCGGCGTCGGCCGCCGCCGTCAGATCGCCGTGGCGGCGCCGGTGCGCGGCCGTGCCGACGCGCAGCAGCGCCCGCACCAGAAGCTGGGTGTCGGCGCCCAGGGACTCGTCGCCGAGCACGAGCTTGTCCGCCTCGACGAGCACGCGGTCCAGCTCCGCCTTGCGCCCGAGCAGGCCGAGGCAGCCGACCAGGTGCGTCAACGCGGCGGCTCGGTGCACCGGCGAAACGACCGGGTCCGTGAGGACCGGCCGCAGCGCGGCGAGCCCGGTCAGCGGCACGCCCAAGCTGCGTGCGCAGACGGCGAGGTCGATGCGCAGCCGGGCGGCGATGTCGCCGTAGCCCGCGTGTTCGGCCGCGCGCAACGCCGCGACGGCGCGCCCGACCGTGCCCGGCCGCTCGCCGAGCCGGACGCGCGCGGACACGACCAGGCTCTCGGCGCGGATCCACTGTTCGTCGGCGCCCGCGGCTTCGGACAGCGCGGCGGCGCGCTCGCCGAGGACCAGGGCGAGCTCGGGCGCGCGCAGGTGCAGGGCGTCCGCCCGCTCGATCAGCCGGCCGACTGCGGAGAGGGTTCCCCCGGCATTGACGGAGCGCCCGCTCTCGTGCGAGAGCGGGCCCGTCCGGTGCTGCTTGCTGGCTTCCACGGGGAAACCCGCCCCCTCAGTCGCGGGTCAGCTTGCGGTGGGTGACACGGTGCGGGCGGGCCGCTTCGGCGCCCATCCGCTCCACCTTGTTCTTCTCGTACCCCTCGAAGTTGCCCTCGAACCAGAACCACTTGGCCGGGTCTTCGTCGGTGCCTTCCCATGCCAGGATGTGCGTCGCGACCCGGTCGAGGAACCACCGGTCGTGGGAGATCACGACGGCGCAGCCGGGGAACTGCTCCAGCGCGTTCTCCAGCGAGCCCAGGGTCTCGACGTCCAGGTCGTTCGTCGGCTCGTCGAGCAGGATCAGGTTCCCGCCCTGCTTGAGCGTCAGCGCCAGGTTGAGCCGGTTGCGCTCACCACCGGAGAGCACGCCCGCCGGCTTCTGCTGGTCCGGGCCCTTGAAGCCGAACGCGCTGACGTACGCGCGCGACGGCATCTCGGTCTGGCCGACGTGGATGTAGTCCAGCTCGTCGGAGACGACCTGCCAGACGGTCTTCTTCGGGTCGATCCCGCCACGGTTCTGGTCCACATAGGACAGTTTGACCGTCTCGCCGATCTTGACCACGCCGTCGTCCGGCTCTTCGAGCCCGACGATCGTCTTGAACAGCGTGGTCTTGCCGACGCCGTTCGGGCCGATCACGCCGACGATGCCGTTGCGCGGGAGGTCGAACGACAGGCCGTCGATGAGGACGCGGTCGTCGAAGCCCTTCTTGAGCTTCTCGACCTCGACCACGACGTTGCCCAGCCGCGGGCCCGGCGGGATCTGGATCTCTTCGAAGTCGAGCTTGCGGTGCTTGTCCGCCTCCGCCGCCATCTCCTCGTAGCGGTCGAGGCGGGAACGCGACTTGGTCTGGCGCGCCTTGGCGTTGGACCGGACCCAGTCGAGCTCGGTCTTCAGGCGCTTCGCGAGCTTCGCGTCCTTCTTGCCCTGGACCTCGAGGCGCTCGCGCTTCTTCTCCAGGTACGTCGAGTAGTTGCCTTCGTAGCCGACGACGCGGCCGCGGTCCAGCTCCATGATCCACTGGGCCACGTTGTCGAGGAAGTACCGGTCGTGGGTGACGGCGAGGACGGCGCCGGCGTAGCGGGCCAGGAACTGCTCCAGCCACAGGACACTCTCGGCGTCCAGGTGGTTGGTGGGCTCGTCGAGCAGCAGCAGGTCGGGCGCGGACAGCAGCAGCTTGCACAGCGCGACGCGGCGGCGCTCACCCCCGGAGAGGTGCGTGACGCCTTCGTCCGGCGGCGGGCAGCGCAGCGCGTCCATGGCCTGCTCGACGGTCGAGTCGAGCTCCCAGGCGTCGGCGTGGTCCAGCTCCTCCTGGAGCTGCCCCATCTCCTCCATCAGCTCTTCGGTGTACTCGGTCTCCATGAGCTTGAGGACCTCGTTGTACCGGTCGAGCTTGACCTTGACCTCGCCGAGGCCCTCTTCGACGTTCTCGCGGACCGTCTTCTCCTCGTTGAGCTCCGGCTCCTGCATGAGGATGCCCACGCTCGCGCCCGGCTGGAGGAACGCTTCGCCGTTGCTGGCCTGCTCGATCCCCGCCATGATCTTCAGCACGGTGGACTTACCGGCACCGTTCGGCCCCACCACGCCGATCTTGGCGCCGGGGTAGAACGCGGTGCTGACGTCGTCGAGGATGACCTTGTCCCCGACGGTCTTGCGCACCTTCTTCATGGTGTAGATGAACTCGGCCATACCGACGATCGTAGAGCGCTCCTGATCGCGGCCTGACGCCGGTCACCGTCGGACTACCGAAAGTCAGCCCGAGATCACCGCGGGAACACCGAAACCGCGGTTTTCCCGGCATCCGGGACGGGGGTCAACCTCTACCGGAAGTCGAGACTCAGTCGGCGCGCTTGCCCTCGGCGAGGTTCTTCAGCATCGCGTTGTAGGCGTTCAGCTCTTCGTCGCCGGTCACCGCCTCGCGCCGGTCCCGCCGCTTCGCCTCGCGCTCGTCCTGGCGCGACCACTGCACCAGCAGCGCGATCAGCACCAGCAGCACCGGGATCTCGCCGGACGCCCACGCGATGCCGCCGCCGAGCCGCTGGTCGGCCAGCAGGTCGGTGACCCACGGCAGGTGCAGCTGGCTGTAGAACGCCTGCCCGATCACGGTCTGCTTGCTCATCAGGATCACGCCGAAGAAGGCGTGGAACGGCATCGCGGCGAACATCATGCCGAGCCGGCCGAGGTACGGGATCCGCCGCGGCGCCGGGTCGACGCCGATCACCGGCCAGTAGAAGACGTACCCGGCGAGCAGGAAGTGCGCGTTCATCGCCAGGTGCGCCCAGTGGTAGTTCAGCGCGTTGTCGAACAGGCCCGAGAAGTACAGCGCGTAGAACGAGCCGACGAACAGCAGCAGCGCGACCACCGGGTGCGTGAGGAACCGCGACACCGGGGAGTGCACGGCGGCGACGAGCCACTCGCGCGGTCCCGGCGGGGCCTCCTTGCCCGCGGCCGGCAGGGCGCGCAGCGCGAGCGTCACCGGGCCGCCGAGCACGAACAGCACCGGCGCCACCATCGACAGGAGCATGTGGTTGCCCATGTGCACGCTGAACATCGCGGGCGCGTACCGGCCGATGCCCGACGACGTCGCGATCAGCAGCACGACGCAACCGACGATCCAGGAGATCGTCCGGCCGACGGGCCAGGTGTCGCCGCGGCGCAGCAGCCGCCGGACCCCGGCGAGGTACAGCCCGCCGAGGACGAGCGCGAGCGTGCCGTAGACGAGGTCGAAGCGGGTGTCGAAGAGCAGCCGCCAGACCGTCGGCGGCCCGTCGAGGTTGTAGCCGATCAGCAGCTCGGTCGTGGACGGCTGGGTGACCGCGTCCGCCGGTGGCGGCGTCCGGGCCAGGCCGGACGCGATCCCGATGGTGACGAACATGATCAGGATCTCGACCGCGGCCAGGCGCAGCAGCTGCGCGCCGCCGCGGCCGTCGACGAGGTCCTTGACGCCCTTCTGCCGCTGCTGGTGGCCGAAGACCCCGAGCAGGAGCAGCGCGACCGTCTTGGCGACGACGAGGAGGCCGTAGTCGGTCGTGAAGAGGTCGTTCAGGCCGATCCGGACCAGCGCGTTGATCACGCCGGAGATCGCCATCACGATCCAGCAGACCAGGGCCAGCCTCGAGAACCGCTGCGCGGCCAGGCTCAGGTGGGCGCCGCGCCGGTAGCCCAGTGCCAGCACGGCGATCAGGCCGCCGACCCAGAGCGACGCGGCGACCAGGTGGAACAGGAGGCTGTTCGTCGCGACGTCGTGCGAGCCGCCGCTGGCCGAGTGCCCGGTGACCGCGACCGGCACCAGCCCGCCGACGGCCAGGAAGAACAGCACCGCCGTCCAGCCCCAGGTCAGCGCGAGCCGGCAGCCGAGCGCGACGAGGATCGCGATCAGCGCCGTCCACAGCCAGGCCTTCGGCTGTTCGATGGCGCCGACGAGGTCGAGCAGCGTCTGCGGGTCCAGTACCTCGCCGAACGGCTTCCCGGCGGTGTCGGCGGCGGTGAAGGCGACCGAGAGCAGGGCCGCGCCGAACCACACCCAGGCGGCGACGCCGGCCGCGCGAAGGGCGCCGTAGCCCTCGGGGCCGAGCGTGCCCGACTTCTGCGGCGGCACCAGGAACGCGGCCAGCAGCAGCGAGCCGACGCAGATCACGGACGCGGCTTCGGACAGCACGCGCATGACGGTGATGCCGTACTTGGTCACCAGCCCCGGGTCCGGCAGGCCGGCGATGACGTACCCGGCGCCGCCGGTGAGCGCGATCAGCCCGATCGCGACGACCGCGGCCAGCAGCACGCCGACCGAGATCAGGGGCAGCACGCTGGCCCGGCGCTGCGAAGGGACGTCGGTTCTGGTCACGGACTGCTCGGACACGCCCCTGAGCGTATGCCCCGGCCGGGTTACACCCGCGTGACGGGCAGGATGGGAGCGTGAAGATGATCCTGCTGCGGCACGCCGAGTCGCTCGGCAACGTCGACGAGCTCGCCTACACGCGGATCCCGGATCACGCCCTGCCGCTCACCGAGAAGGGCCGCCGGGAGGCCCTCGCGGTGGCGCCCGAAATCGCCACGCTGCTCGACGGCGCGCGGCCGGCCGTGTACGTCAGCCCGTACCTGCGCACGCGGGAGACGTTGCGGCTGCTGGACATCGAGGCCTCCTGCGAGCGGCTGCTGCAGGAGCCTCGGCTGCGCGAACAGGACTGGGGCAACCTCCAGGACCCGGCCGACCAGGAGATCCAGAAGGCGCGGCGCAACGAGTTCGGGCACTTCTTCTACCGGCTGCCCTTCGGTGAGTCGGGCGCGGACGTCGACGACCGCGTCGCCGCGTTCCTCGCGGACCTGAGGCTGCGCGACGAAAGTCACCCCGAGACGGTGCTGATCGTCTCGCACGGGCTCACGCTGCGGCTGCTGTGCCGTCGGCTCTTCGGCTGGAGCATCGAGCTGTTCGAATCCCTGTCCAACCCGGCGACCTGCGAATACCGGGTCCTGTCCGAGTCCGACGGCAAGTGGTCGCTGGACCGCCCGTTCGCGCAGTGGCGGGACTCACCCGACGGGGAAACGCAGCTCTGACGGCACGGTCAGCACGACGCGGGTGCCCTGGCCGGGCGCCGAGTCGATCCTCGCCCCGCCCCCGATCTCGGCCATCCGCGCGTGGATCGAGTTCTCGATGCCGAACCCCTTGGCGTGCGCGGCGACGTCGAAGCCGGTCCCGTGGTCGCGCACGGAGACCGTGACGACGCCTTCGCGCTCTTCGAGACACATAACGGCTCTCGACGTCTTCGCGTGCTTCAGCGTGTTTCGCAGCGCTTCGCGGGCTGCGTCGTGCAGGGCGTTTACGAGGCTTTCGGGGACTTCGCTGGGCTTCGCAAGCGTCACGAGGTCGACGCGAAGGCCCTCCGCGGTCATCTCGACGGCCAACGCGCCGAGGCGGTGTTCGAGGCCGCCCGGCTCGGCGGGCGCGTCCCCGTCGAGGCTCAGCCGCAGGCGCAGGGCGTGCGCGCGGGCGATGCGGCGGACCTGGTCGAGGCTGCCGACCGGGTCGAGCGCGTCCCGCGGCGCCGGGAGGGCGAGCGACTCCATCACCTGCAGCACCGTGTCGTGGACGTCGCGGCGGTGCCGTTCCCGTTCCGCGGCCCGGCCGCGCTGCTCCCCCAGCCCGAGCGCGAACCGCATCGAACCGGCGACCAGCAGCACGATCGCCAGGGCCGTCACGGCCGCCGCGACCAGGGCGAGCACGATCCACGTCGCGGGTGCCGCGGTGCCCGACACCGCCGCGACGCCGTAGCGCAGGAGCACGGCGCCGACGATCGCCACCGCCCCGGCCGGGGCGCCGCGCAGCAGCGTCCAGACCATGACCGTGCCCATGATGTTCGGCCAGGTCAGCGCGAGCAGGCCGGGCACGTGCGCCGCGAACGCCGCCGCGGCGAGGCTCGTGGCGACCGTGTACGCGGTGTCGGCGGTGAGCACCGCGCGGATGCCGGTGGTGCGGCAGAAGACCCAGGCGACCTCGAGGAGGTTCGGCACGAGGTAGAACACCACCGCGATCCCGAGGGCCGGCGCGCCGAGCGCGTCCGAAGCCCAGACCGCCTGCAGGAACAGCGCGAGCCGGAACGCGACCGGCACGAGCACGAGCCGGGGCACTGCACCCTGGACCAGCGAGAGGCCCGGCCCGAACCGCCCGCTTCCGCCGGCGAGCGCCCCCGCGCCGCCGAGCAGCACAACCCTCACGACGTCCTCCCCGGGTCAAGGCCCCTACCCTGACCAGCCCACCTGAAACCGTAACGTCGGCGTATTCATTTCAGCTAACGACGTGCTCAGCTTGCCCCGCGTGCTTCCGCACTGTCAATCGGGGCTTCGGCTGTAGGGGCCGCACAGGAAGAGACGCGTACCCCGGGGTTCGGATCCCGGGGGTTCGTCACGATTCGACTGTCAACGCGGCTTCCTCGCGGAGCCGGGCGCGGCGGGCGCCGAGGGCGGCGGGCAGGATCAGCGCGGCCACGCACGCGACGAAGCCGAACGCGACGCCGTAGTCCGTCACCTGCGCGATGCCGCCGATGATCGGCGGGCCGCCCAGGAACCCGGTGTAGGCGATGGCCGTGACGAAGCCGATCTCGCGCTCGCCGCCGGTGCCGTCGCCACGTTTGCCGGCGTCGCCGGCGAGGCTGAGGGCGAGCGGGAACGACGCGGCGAGACCGGCGCCGGCGAGCGCGAAACCGGCGTAACCGACGGCGGCGACCGGGATCGCGGCCGCGGCGAGCAACCCGGCCGCCGCCAGCACCGAACCCGCGGCCAGGCAGCGGGTGGGGCCGAAGCGGCGTTGCGCCCACGAGCCCGCGAGCCGGGTCAGGGCCATGACCAGCTGGAAACCGGCGAAGGCCAGGGCCGCGTAGCCCTCGCCGACGCCGCGCTCGGCCGTCATCAGCAGCGCGGACCAGTCCGAGGACGCGCCCTCGGCGATCGCCGAGCAGAGCGCGACCGCGGCGAGCAGCCACAGCACCGGCCGTCGGATCGGCGCCCGGCTCGGCGCGGCATCTTCGGTGTGCTCGGGACGGCTGCCGGGGACCGCGCGGACGACGAGCAGCAGCACCACGACCGCGACGACGGCGGCCACGGTCAGGTGGCGCCCCGGCGACCAGCCGTGGCCGGCGGCGAGCCCCGCGGCCAGCGAACCGGCGAGGGCGCCGAAGCTGAACCCCGCGTGGAACTCCGGCATGATCGGCCGGGCCACCCGGCGTTCGACGGCCACCGCGGCGACGTTCATGGCGACGTCGAGCATCCCGACGCTCACGCCGATCACGAACAGCGCACCGGCCAGCAGCGGCACGGTCGGCGCGAAGCCGATCAGGATCAGGGAAACCGCGGCGAGCAGGGTGCTCCCGGCGACGACCGCGCGGGCACCGGCCCGCTCGATGAGCCGCCCGGACACCGATGCGGCGGCGAGCATCCCGACGCTGGCGCCCAGCAGAGCGAGGCCGAAGACGCCGGGTGAGGCGTGCACCTGGGCGACGAGCGCGGGCGTGCGTGAAGCCCAGGAGCCCAGCGCGAGGCCGTTGAGGGCGAACACCGTGAACACCGCGAGCCGCATTGTTTCCCCCTTTCGTGGTCACCAGGGTGACTGAAGCGCTTCAGAAAGTCCACCGGGTCGTGGCTAGACTGCGCGGATGACCCGGCGCCGCCGTCCCACGCTCGACGACGTGGCCGGAGCCGTCGGCGTCTCCCGGGCCACCGTCTCGAACGCGTACAACCGGCCTGACCAGCTCTCCGCCCAGCTGCGCGAAGAGGTCCTGCGAGTGGCCTCCGAACTCGGCTACGCGGGCCCGGACCCGACCGCGCGGAGCCTCGCCACCAGCCGGACCGGGGCGATCGCGGTCCTGCTGGACACATCGCTGTCGACGGCGTTCTCCGACCCGGCGTTGTCCCTGACGCTGGACGCGCTGGCCCGGGTCGTCGACCCGCACGGGCACGCGTTGCTGCTCCTGCCGGGCGGTCCTTCGGGTGGGCCGCCCGCGGCGCGCGTGCTGGCCGCGCAGGCCGACATCGCGGTCGCGTATTCGCTGGCCGACGGCGCTCCGGCACTGGACGCGGTACGCGCGCGGGGATTGCCGCTCGTGGTCGTCGACCAGCCGCTGCTGCCCGGCGCGGCGCGGATCGGGTGCCAGGACCGGCTCGGAGCGGCGCTGGCCGCCCGGCACCTCGTTTCGCTCGGCCACCGGCGGTTCGGGATCTTCGCCGCGTGCAGCCGGGTCACGCCTGGTGGGGGCAGTCTTTCGGCCACCTCGGCGGCGCAGGCCGCGTTCCACGACACCCGGGAGCGGCTGGCCGGGTACGTCTCGGCGCTGGGCTCGGCGCCGGCGGCGGTCGAGGAGGCGGCCGGGCTCAGCGCGGAGAGCGCGATGGCGGGGGCGTTCGCGCTGCTCGGGCGGTCCCCGCGGCCGACGGCGGTGCTGTGCATGTCCGACCAGCTCGCCCTGGCGGTCCTCGCCGCGGCGGCACAGCTCGGGATCGGCGTGCCGGACGAGCTTTCGGTGGTCGGCTTCGACGACAGCCCGCCCGCCGCGTGGTCGTCGCCGCCGTTGACCACGGTTCGCCAGGACCTCGCGGCCAAGGGCCGGATCGCGGGCGAACTGGTGCTGGGCCTGCTGAACGGCGACCCGGTGCCGGAGCCGGCCGAGGTGCCGGTCTCCCTGGTGGTGCGGGGCAGCACCGGGCCCGCCTAGCACCGCGTCCGCCGACCCGCAAGACCGTTCGCGGATCTGTGGACAACCGGTTCCCGGGCGGCCAACTGTCCACAGATCCGAAATTGCCCGCTGACAAATCCCCCACCGCCCGCCAATCTGGAATCACCAGTTCACCGCGGCCCGAAAGCCGCGATTCCAGAGGGGAAATCCACGATGTCTTCACGCCGTCTCCCGTACCTGCTGATCCTGGCCACCCTGGGCCTCCTGACCAGCGCCGGAACCGCGAACGCCCAGGCCGAGCCAGGGTGCCAGAAGGGCGAGTTCTGCGTTTGGGCGGCGAACGACTACGGCGGCGAGGTCCAGCGGTTCGACCTGCGCACCGCAAATCCGGGGGAATGCATTCCCCTGTCCGAGGGATTCGCCGGTTCGTCATTCGAGAATCTGATGACCCGCGACGTCACGGTGTACCAGGACGACGAATGCTCGACCGAGGGAGATTTCGTCACCTACCCGGGTGGCGGCACGTTCGTCCCGAACGCACCGTTCCTGGTCCGCGGGATCCAGATCTGGGAGTAACGCCACGAGCTGGGCCCGAACCCGCCGACCGCTCCCCAGGGGAAGAGCCGGCTCGCGGCGGCGGCCGGGCCCGTCAGGGGCCGCTACCCCGACAGCGGCCCCACCCGTGGGCGCGCCTCTGCGGCGTGGCGCGCCCACGGGCCCCTTCACGGGCTCCGTGAGCTGCGTGGCCGCGTGGCTCCGTCGCTGCGTGGCTGGGCGGCCGCGTGGCTGGGCGGCTCCGTGGCTGCGTGGCTCCGCGGCTGCGTGGCTCCGCGGCTGCGTGGCTCCGCGGCTGCGTGGCTGCGTGGCTCCGCGGCTGCGTGGCTGCGTGGCTGCGTGGCTGCGTGGCTGCGTGGCTGCGTGGGCCAGGCTTCCGGGCTGGGCCCGCGCAGGCCAGGCCTGATCGGCCGGGCCTCGCGGGCCGCACCACGCAGGCCGAGCCTCACCGGCCAGCCTCGCAGGCCGAGCCTCCCCGTCTGGGCATCGGGGGCTGGACTTCGTCGGCCTGGCTCCGTCGGCACTGAACACGCCGGGCCGCCGCGCTCCTGGGGCGCAGGCCTCGTCACTGGTCCTCCTGCCCGGGCAGTCGACACCGAGGCTTACGGCGCGTCTTGGGCCGGGCTCCAGCCAGGGCGTCCCAAATCTCGAGAGCCTTCCGTCTCCAGGTCGCACCTCCAAGCGCCTTACCCCAGCTCGGCCCGCGACCAGCACACCCGCCCTGCGCGGCGGGGCTCAGCCACCTCGTCCGTCCACCACGGAACCCGGCCGAGCGGGATCAGGCTGGCGAGGGAGATCCACACCACCCTCCCCCGCCGGGGTTGACGATCAAGGCCGTCGGCGGTCGGGGACGTGGTCAGCACCTCGTCGCCGAATTCCTCGGACGAGACCTGAAACGATTCGCCGGTGTCGAACGATCGAGAGGTTGGTGACGACTAAGCTGCCGATGCCGGGCGACCGGCTCGATCGGCAGCAGGCCGTCGGCGCGGGCCCTCGTAGCTCAGCTGGACAGAGCAAGAGCCTTCTAATCTCTAGGTCGCAGGTTCGAGTCCTGCCGGGGGCGCCACCAGGGGAGACGCCGTGCGCAGCTGCGCACGGCTCATCCCGGCCACGTGATCGACCCCACGCTCCGACGTCCTTTCCGCCGCCACCTCGCCCCACAGTGGACGGTCTCCGTCCACGACTCTCTGCGGCGCCGGAGCCCGGAAGCCGTGCCCCGCAAGCGGCCGAGTGGCGCAACCACACCTTGTCCGGACCTTTTCCGAGACAATCTTGTTACCCGGACGGCGAATCCGCCCATCGTGCTCCCCCGCAACCGAGCCGTCACACCGAGCAATGATCCCGTCAACCCGACACGCCGACCCGTCCGGCGTACCCCGCGCGGAGGACCCACCATGCCGGAGCCCGAACCCCCATCCCGCCACCACCGCCGGCGAACGAACAAGGCCGCCCGGGCAATCTTCACCGAAGCCCGACGCGCCGGCCTCGTCCAGCGCCACCTGAGGAAGCTCCACTATCTGGCCACGCGCGCCGGACCACCACCCGTGCCCGGTCCACCGGAGCCCACCCCGCCGACCCCCAGTACCCCACCGTCCACATCGGAGGCACAACCGGCGAGCGACACTCCGCAACCGTCCACACCGGAGGCCGCCTGACGCGACACGATCCTCTTTGGATGGTGCTCCCCCGGACGGCCTGGCGACCACTTTCGGGGGACGCGGCTTGTCCACCCGAGGCGTCGGTCTGGCGTGTCTGTGTCGCGAGCCTCGTACGCCGGCCAACACAGCTCGCACGGCTCCCTGGAAGGGACCGCCCGTCGGCGCTTTGAGCGGTGCGGGCAGTAGCTCGCAGGCGGCAAGCACACCACCGAAGGCACCCGCGCGCCGATGATCTCGGCACCCCATGCAGCCGCACCCTGGGTTGGCCCCAGGCACACCGGAACGGCGCACTCGACGCGACGCGAGCCGGAGCCCCGCGTGCGCCAATGATCTCAGCGCCGCGTCACGGGTCGGCGAACACGGCCCTTGAGTGCCGTGAGCCTGTCGCGTACGCGGCGGTGCCAGGGCCGCAGCGTGGCGGCGCGGCAAATGCGCCGGGACCAACCGCAGCCAGGCCACCACGCCCGCCGAGCGCGGCCTTTACCTCACATCCGGCACGCGTGCATCTTCCAGATTGCTCTCTTCCGCCCACAGACCGAAGAAACCTGCTCGGACCACCCCAAGGTGGTATTCCCCGCCCGGAAACAGCATCATGGAAGAACACGGCCCGCCCGGGCCGGTGAAGGTGGAGGAACTTTCCGTGTCGGATTCGATGGGGAAGAGGCTGCTGCACGCCGTCGAGCGGACGGCCGGCTTCAGCCACAGCGGCTACCTGCTGAACGGGCTCACCGGGCCCGGGCCGTTCGCGGCTCCCCGGTTCCTTGCGCCCGTGCGGCATCCTGATCTGCGGCTTTCGCCGCCGCTCAGCCGGCATGAACGCGAGGCCTTCGAGCGCATCACCGCCTGGCTTCGCTGAAGCCTCACCCGCCTCGGCCACCAACGCACCCTCGGGCCGCCCAGGCAACTCCCCTCGGCCGCCAAGGCAGCTCCCCTCGGCCGCCAAGGCACCTTCGCGCCGCTTCGGCAGGTCCTCGGCCACCAACGCACCCTCGCGCGCCGCGGCAGCTCCCTCGGCCGCCAAGGCACCCTCGCGCCGCTTCGGCAACTCCTCGGCCACCGATGTGCCCTCAAGCCGCAGCCCTCGGCCACGAATGCGCCCTCAGGCCGCGTCAAGCAGGTCCTTGGCCGCCAACGGGCCGTCACGCCGCCTCGGCAGCGCCCCGGGCCAAGTACCGCACCCTCAAGCCGCCTCGGCAGCGCCCCGGGCCGGCACCGCACCCTCAAGCCGCCTCCGCGGCTCCCTCGGCCACCAGCGCGGCCAGGCCCTCCGCCACCTCAGCGGGGGTCGGCTGGGCCGCCAGCTCCGCTGCCAGCGTCGCCGCCGCGTGGCGGTAGCCCGGGCCGTCCAGGATTCGCGCGCAGCGGTCCGCGATCGCCGATGGGGCGATCTCGTCCGGCAGGAGCCTGATGCCCGCTCCGGCGCGGGCCACCGACTCGCCGTTGTCGAACTGGTCGTCGAACACCGGGAGGACTACCTGGGGCAATGCCGCCTCGATCGCCGTCAGCGCTGTTCCCTGGCCGCCGTGGTGGATTACCGCGTCGCAGGTTGCGAATACCGGGGACAGTGGCATGCGGCCCACGTGGCGGACCGCCGCCGGCAACGGGGGCCAGCCCGCCGCGATCCGGTCGTCCACCGCCACCACCACCTCCACGTCCAGGTCCGACAGCGCGCCCACGATGTCGGCCACGCTCTCCGCCACCTGGCTGCGGCCCGTTCGGGGCACCACCGTGCCCAGCGTCAGGCACACCCTCGGCTTGCGCCGGCGCCGCAGGACCCAGTCCGGCACCCGGGCCTCGCCGTTGTACGCCAGGGGGCGGATGCCCGTGTGGGCCGCCGCGTGCGGGAGGCGCAGCGAGGGGGGCCACGGGTTGAGCGTCGCCGTCGGTCTCGGGAGCACGTCCAGGCCGCGGGCGGCCAGCTGGACCGACAGCTCCGTCGCCGCGCCCCAGCGGTACTCCGGCAGCGCCGCCACCCCCCAGTGCAGCTCCACCTGCGGGATGCCCAGGCTCCACGCCGCGACCGGGCCGGCGAACTCCGCGCGCTCGCTGACCACCACGTCCGGGCGCCACGCGCGCATCGCCACCGACGTGCCCGGCAGGGCGCGGGCCGCCATGCGGCCGAACACCCGGCCGTGCGCCGTGCGCTGCTCCGCCAGGCCTTCGCTCGGCCGGTCGTCGGCGACCAGGTCGGCGAACCGCTCCGCCGGGCCCGACGACGTGCCCGGCAGGCCCGAGCCCAGCACCGTCGGGACGAAGTGCTCGGCGCTCAGCACCAGCACCTCGTGCCCCGCCGCGCGGCAGGCCCAGGCCAGCGGGACCAGCGGGAAGAAGTGACCCGGCAGGGCCACCGTCGTGAACAGGATCCGCACAACAGCCCCCGGGCGCCGTTTCAGTAGGTGACGACGGCGCGGAACCGCACCTCGCCCTTGCCGACCTTCCGGACGGCTTCGGCGACGTCTTCGGCCGCGAACGTCTCCACCAGCGGCTTCACCTTGCCCGCCGCCACCAGGTCCAGCGCCTCGCGCAGGTACTCGGTCCCGTTGTGGGTCGCGCCGAGGATCTGCTGGCCCAGCCCGAAGAACGGCAGCATCGGCGGCAGCGTGAACGGCTCGGTGACGTCGATGCCGGCCAGCACCAGGCGGCCGTTGACGTTCAGGCCCGTCATCGCGTCCGCGGCCGCGCGGTACGACGTGCCCGTCACGAGCACCACGTCGGCGCCGCCCGCAGCGCGCAGCTCCTCGCCGTTCGAGACGACCGTGCCCGCACCCAGCTCACGGGCGAGGTCGTGCTTCTCCGGCGAGCTCGTCACCGCGATCGTGTCGAAGCCGCACGCCCGGGCGTACTGGACCGCGAGGTGCCCCAGGCCGCCGATGCCCACCACCGCGACGCGCTCGCCCGGCTTCGGGTCGGCCGTCCGCAGCGCGCTCCAGCTCGTGTACCCCGCGCACAGCACCGGGACGGCGAGCTCCGGGGACAGGTGGTCGGGGATGACCACGGTCTGGTCGGCGGCGACGACGATGTACTCCGCCTGTCCACCTTGGACGGTGAACCCGGTCGAAACCGGTGCCGCGCAAGCGAAGGCGGCGCGGGCCGACAGCGGCAGGCCGAGGCGGCAGTAGTCGCAGCTGCCGCAGGTGCCGCGGATCCAGGTGGTGCCGACGACGTCGCCGACCTGGCGGCTGGTGACCGCGTCGCCGACGGCCACCACCTCACCGACCGGCTCGTGCCCGGGGATCGCCGGGTCGAACGCCGGGAACGGCAGCATCCCCTTCGTCACCAGGACGTCGTTCGAGCAGATGCCGGACGCGCGAACGCGGATCAGCACGTCGGCCGGGCCGGGCTCGGGGGTCGGCACCTCCCGCAGCTCCCACTCCTCGTTGACCCCGGGAATCACCGCAGCCTTCATCACCATCATCCTCACTGGACGCCGGACGCTTACCGACAACGGTGCCAGGCCGGCGCCGCCCCGCCGTCTTCCCCGCTGCGGGCTTTCGGGAAACGGTCAGGCCGCGCGCGCGACGCGGATCCGCCGGCCCGTGCACTGCCGCACGGCCGAGATCACGCGGTCGACGTCCGCGTCGGACAGCGACTGGTGCATCGGCAGCAGCAGGGTCTTCGCCGACGCCGCTTCGGCGCCCGGGAGGACCGCGGACGAGCCGTACGCCGGCACCTGGTGCAGCAGCGGGTAGCGGAACGTCGTGTAGACGCCGAGCTCGTACAGGTCGCGGGCCACCTGGTCGCGGATGCCGCCCTCGAACTGGAGCCAGTACATGTAGTACGACGACGTGTGGCCCGCCGGGAGGGGCGGGGGCACGCGCAGGCCGGGCACGTCCGCCAAGCCGGCGTCGTAGGCGAGCGCGACTTCGCGGCGGCGGTCGATGAACTCGCCCAGCCGGCTCAGCTGGACGGTGCCGATCGCGGCGAGCACGTCGTTCGTCGTGGAGCGGCGGGAAAAGGACGTCACGTCGAAGTCCCACCAGCGCGTCTGGGCGCGCATCGCCTGGTCGTACCCGCTGCGCTGCTCCATCCCGAGGTAGGCGATCTTGGGCGCGCGGGCGGCCAGCTCCGGGTCGCGCACGCACAGCATCCCGCCGTCGACAGTGACCACGATCTTGCCGTGGTCGAAGCTCCACACGCCGATGTCGCCGAAGGTGCCGCAGCTCTGTCCGTCCACAGTGGAGGCGATGGCGACGGCGGCGTCCTCGATCAGGGGGATGCCGCGGTCCCGGCACAGCTGCGCGATCCGCGCCACCTCACCGGGGTAGCCGCCGTAGTGCAGGATCAGCACGGCTTTCGTGCGGGCGGTCAGGACCGCCTCGACGTCCTCCACGCGCGGGTTCAGCGTGGCTTCGTCGACGTCGCAGAACACCGGGACGGCGCCGCGCGAGGCGATCGCGTTGCCCGCGCCGACGAAGCTCGGCGTCGGCAGCACCACTTCGTCGCCCGGCCCGATGCCGAGGAGCTCCATCGCGATGAACGTCGCCTCGGTGCAGGAGTTCGTCGACGTCACGTGCTCGGGGTCGACGCCGATGTGCCGCGCGAAAGCCGACTCGAACTGCTGCGTGCGGGCGCCGCGGCCGATCCAGTTGCTCTCGAACACCTCCCGGACCGCCGCGAGCTCCTGCTCGCCCAGCGCCGGCTGCATGACGTTGATCATGGGCTCCATCGGGACTCCTCCGCACGACTCGTTCACGGGACGATCCGGCCGGACCGCTCGCGCGATCCGGCCGGATCAAGGGTTTTCCAGGCCGTCAGGCCTGGGCCGCCTCCGCGGAGGTTTCGCCCTCCGCGGCACCTTCCGGCGCGGCCTCCGGCGGCGGGCCCGTGGGGGGCGCCGGCGGGACCGGGATGTGCCGGAGGGTGACGAAGGCCAGCGCGGCCAGGGCCACGAACACGACCGCGCAGATGCCGGCGGTGGTGTTCAGGGCACTGGTGAACGCGTTGCCCGCCGCGGAAAGCAGGTCCTGCGCGACGTTCGGCGGCTGCGTACCCGCCGCCTGGACCGCGCTGGTGATGCTCTCGCGGGTGGCGTCCGCGGCGGAGCCGGTGACGCCGGCCGGCACGGTCAGGTGGCTGTGGTAGGCCGCCGTCGCGATGCTGCCCAGCGCGGCGATGCCGAGCGCGACGCCCAGCTCGCCACCGGTCGACTGCAGCGAAGCCGCCGACCCCATCTTCTCCGGCGGGGCCGAGCCCATGACGACCTTGTTGACCAGGACGCCGATCGGGCTGCCGCCGAGGAAGATGATGCTCGAGCCGAGGATCAGCACGGCCACACCCGACGTCGTGTCGTACAGGCTCAGCACCAGCATGCCGACCGCGGCGATGAGCATGCCGACGATCAGGATGACGCCGGGCTTGACCTTCATCGACAGCGGGTTGGTCGCCTGGATGCCGATCACCATGATCACGGCCGGGATCAGCAGCAGGAGCGCGGACTTCAGGGCCGAGAAGCCCTCCACCTCCTGCAGGTGCTGGGTCACCAGCAAGCCCGTGCCGCCCTGGATCGCGGCGAACAGCAGGCCGAGGACCAGACCGCCGGAGACGGCCTTGATCGCGAACAGCCGCACGTCGAGCAGCGGGTTCGCCAGCTTGCGCTGCCGGACCACGAACACGATGCCGAACACGATGCCGGCGACGGCCACCAGGACCGGGGCGACCGCCCAGCCGGAGCGGACGACCTCCTTGAGGCCCCAGATGAACGGCAGGATCGCCAGCAGCGACAGCGCCACGCTCACCAGGTCGAGCTTGCCCGCGTTCGGGTTCTTGAACTCGGGCAGCAGGATCGGCCCGAACACCAGCACCAGCACCATGATCGGCACCGCGAGCAGGAACACCGAGCCCCACCAGAACGAGGCCAGCAGCAGGCCGCCGACCACCGGACCGAGGGCGATACCGGCCATCATCGAGGTGGCCCAGACACCGATCGCGGCACCCATCTGCTTGGGGTGCTGGAACATGCCCATGATCAACGCGAGCGTCGACGGCATGATCGTCGCACCCGCGATGCCGAGCAGGGCCCGGATGATGATCAGCATTTCGGGGTTGGTCGAGAAGGCCGCGACCGCCGAAAGGATGCCGAAGGCCGTGGCGCCGGTCACCAGGACCTTCCGCCTGCCGATCCGGTCACCGAGCGTACCCATGGTCACCAGGAACCCGGCGATCAGGAAGCCGTAGATGTCGGTGATCCACAGCTGCTCGGTGCTGCTCGCGCCCAGGTCAGCGCTCAGGTGCGGGAGCGCGAGGAACAGGACGTTGATGTCCATCATCGTCAACATCGTGGGGAGGGCGAGCACCGCCAGCCCCCACCACTCCCGCCGCCCGGCCAAGGGCGGCGCGCCGTTACCGGTCACTATTCATCATCCTCTCTCCATCAAAGCCGCCGGCCAACCGAGGGATCACAAAGGCCAGACGCACAAGGCGTTGTGACTTCGAGGTCGGTTCGTACGGTGAGTAACTGTCCCAGAGTCCGCTCGTCACGAGCATCTTCCGAAATGCGGTGCGACCCCGGCCGGGAACCGCTCGGTGGGACCGTGCGTTCTCACTGTTTTTCCCCGGGCGTTCCACGCCCTGACCTGCGGCAGCGAATTCCTGACGCAGATCAGGGCGGGACGGCGAAATCGTCGGCTCAGATGTATGCGGTGTCCGGTTCCAAACCGCACAGAATACGACCGTACAATTCCGCGGCCGTCGTCGGGTTGATCAGCGCGTGCAGGCTCGCGGCCTGCAGGTCGTGCAGGATGCCCTGGATCGGCACGTGCTGGTAGATCGACGCGCCACCCGCGCCGGCGGCGAGGATGTCGACGGCTTCCTTGGCCAGCTTGCAGACCTCACCGACGTCGGCGCGGTTGCGGGCCCGCTCCTCGAGGGTCCACGGCACGCCTTCGAGCGCCTTGGTGTCCACAGTGGAGGTGATCCGTCGCGAGTGGAACTCGGCCTGGTCGATCTTCTGCGCCGCCTCCGCCACCTGCAGGTGGGTGACCGCCGCGTCCGACTGCTTCGTGTACGCGGTGTAGGCGATCCGGCGGCCGGGCAGCCACTCCAGGAAGTTCTCCATGGCCGCGCGCGCCAGGCCGAGCAGGGTGCCGACGCTGCTCGCGCCGGCCACCGGCACCAGCGGAGCGCGGTAGATCGGGATCCGCGCGTTGCGCTCGGACACCGTGTTGCCCTGCACGACCGTCGGCATCGGCAGCGCCCGCTCGGCCGGGACGAACACGTCCTGCGCGATGGTCGTGAGGCTGCCCGAGCCCTTGAGCCCGGTGGCGTACCAGTCGTCGACGACCTGCAGGTCGGCCATCGGGACGAGCGCCATCAGCGGGTACGGCTCGCTGCCGTCGCCCGGGTCGAGGATGGCGATGATCTCCTGCCAGTGCGCGTGCGGCGCACCGCTGATGAAGCTCCACTTGCCGTTGACGATGTAGCCGCCGGCGACGGTCTTGGCGAACGCGGTGGGGCTGAGCGTCCCGCACACCCGGACGTCCGGGGTCGAGAACACCTCCTCCTGCACCTGCTCGGGGAACATGCAGACCATCCAGCCCGGGATGGAGTAGACCGACGCGACCCACGACGCCGAACCGTCGCCGCGGCCGAGCTGGGTGGCCACCTCCATCAGGGTGGTCGTGTCCGCCTCGTACCCGCCGAACCGGGCGGGGACGCGGAGCTTGAAGACCCCGGCGTCGGCGAGCGCGTCGATCGTCTCCTCGGTGAGCCGGCGGTCCTGGGCGGCCTTGCCGGCGTTCGCGCGCAGCATCGGGACCAGCCCGGCAGCGCGTTCGACGAGCTGGGCCCGGGTCGGAAGTGGGGTGCTCGGCACCTGGACCTCCACAGTGTGACGGGTCTACGGAGGGGCCCGGCCGGGCGGCTCCGGGCGCAACAGGACGCCGCGCGTGCTCCCGACGGTGGCACCCGGCCGAGGCCGCGCGCACCTCGCGGAGTGCGCCCGCCCGCGGCCGCGCAATCCGGAAGAGCCCCCGGACGCCAACCGGAAAGACGCGCGCGCGGCCGGGCGCGGACCACACTGGCGCCAAACCGTCCGCGACCGGAGGATGCGCATGCGAGTCACCATCGACCGGCTGGCCGTACCCGGCGCGAGCCTGTACTACGAGGTCCGCGGCGCCGGCCCGGCCCTGCTGATCATCCCCAGCGGCAACGGCGACGCCGCGCCGTTCGTGCCGCTGGCCGAGACGCTGGCCGACGAGTACACGGTGATCACCTACGACCGGCGCGGGTTCTCGCGCAGTCCGCTCGACGGCCCGGTCGGCGACGACCGGCTCGCCGACGACGCGCACGACATCGGGGCCCTGCTGCGGCACCTCGCCCCCGGCGCGGCGGCGGTGTTCGGGTCGAGCTCCGGCGCCATCGTCGCGCTCGCCACCCTCGAACGGCACCCGGACCTGGTGCACACCGTCGTCGCGCACGAGCCGCCGCTGGCGTCCGTGCTGCCGGACGCCGAGCACTGGCTCGGTTTCTACTCCGAGCTGTACGAGACCTACCAGCGCGAGGGCGTCGACGCCGCGCGCAAGGCGTTCCGCTCCGGGATGGGCATGGAAACCACGACCAAGCCGCCGCGGCGCACCGAGCTGCCGCCGGACGAGCTGGCCGAGATGCTCGGGCGCATCCGGCGCAACCACGTGTTCTGGTTCGAGCACGAGCTGAAGCCGTACCCGGCGTACCGCCCGAACATGCGGCTGCTGAAGTCCTTTTCGGACAAGCTGGTGCTGGCGGGCGGCGACGCGCGCGACACCTTCCCGTACCGGCCGAACACCGTGCTGGCCGAGCACACCGGCAACGCGATCGTGCACCTGCCGGGCGGCCACGTCGGGTACGTCACGCACCCCGAGGAGTTCGCCGCGGCCCTGCGGGAGATCGTCCGCCCCTGACGCCCGGGCGGCACTTTCACGGGAAGGTGCCGCCCTCCTCCTCGTGCAGGCGCAGCAGGGTGTACGCCGAGACCGTGGTGTTGTCGCGGATGCCGCCCGAGCGGATCAGGGCCTCGAACTCCGCGCGCGAGCACCACCGGTGCCGCATGTCCTGCTCTTCGTGCTCGCGGTCCGGCTCGCCCTGCGCCAGGTCCGTCGCCAGGAACACCGTGCACATCTGGCCGCTCGCGCCGTGCCACGCGGCCAGCCGGCCGATCGGGACCATCGAGCCCGCGCGCAGGCCCGTCTCCTCGGCCAGCTCGCGGTGCGCCAGCTCGAGCTGGTCGCCGTCGCGGCGGCCGGGGAAGCAGCCCTGCGGGAACTCCCAGTAGCGGCCCAGCAAGGGGTACCGGAACTGGTCCACGAGGTGGAAGCCGCCGTTTTCGGCCGCGATCACGGTGGCGAAGTCGGGGCGGTCGATCACGGAGTAGATGCCGTGCGAACCGTCGGGGCGCTCGATGCCGTCTTCGCGCACGCTGAGCCACGCGTTCTCGTACACCAGGCGGGAAGAGATCTGCCGGATCACGGGGAGGTCGGCGTCGGCCATGGCCACCACCCTAACCGCGGCGGCCCGGCCTGGGCTTCTCTGGCGGTGCGGCGCAAGCAACAGAGGAGACGCGACCGGCGCCGCGCCGCGCGGACCATGGTCGGCGGGGAGCTCCGCATTCGGCGCGCGTTCGCCCCCGACGAGTTCGTGCAGGACCCGGCCGCGAGCCGGCCCCGGAGGCAGTATCACCCGATTGGAGACGCGGATGCGTTTTCTGCCCGACCAAGACCAGTTCCGAGTGGCGGTGATCGGTTTCGGCTACGTCGGTTCGTGCATCGCCGCGACGCTGGCCGGCCGGGGGTTCGACGTCGTCGGCGTCGACACCGACCCACGCCTGGTCGACGAGCTGGCGCGCGGCCACTGCCGGTTCGCCGAAGAGGGGCTCGCCGAGCTGGTCTTCCGGAGTCTCGCCGCCGGGAACCTGCGCGTCACCACCGACATCGCCGAGGCGGCCGACGCCGACGTCATCCTGATCTCCGTCGGCACGCCGGTGCGCGAAGACGGTTCCCTGGCCGAGGAGCAGCTGCGCGGGGCCTGCCGGGCCCTGAGCGCGCACCTGCGTCCCGGCCAGCTGATCGTCCTCAAGAGCACGGTGCCGCCGGGCACCACGCGCGGCATCGTGCTGCCGATCCTGGAGGAGAGCGGGCTGACCGGCGGCGTCGACTTCGGCCTGGCGTTCACCCCCGAGCGGCTCGCCGAAGGCACGGCTTTGCGTGAGCTGCGGACCTTCCCGATCGTGGCCGGCGGCCTCGGCGCGGACAGCGAAGCCGCGGCGGAAGCCTTCTGGCGGCGCGCGCTCGGCGTCGAGGTGATCCCGCGCGACTCCCTGGAAGCGGCCGAGATCGTCAAGCTGGCCAGCAACTGGTGGATCGACCTGAACATCGCCCTGGCCAACGAGCTCGCGATGTTCTGCGCGCTCTACGGCGTCGACGTGCTCGACGTGATCTCCGCGGCGAACACGATCCCCAAGGGCGCGGGCAACGTGAACATCCTCCTGCCCAGCGTCGGCGTCGGCGGCTCGTGCCTGACCAAGGACCCGTGGATGGTGTGGCGCTCGGCCGAGCGCCACGGCCTGCCGATCCGGACCGCGCCCGCCGGCCGCGAGGTCAACGCCGGGATGCCGGAGTACACCGCGCAGCTGGCGATCGACGAGCTGGTGCGCCGGGGCAAGAACCCGACCGGCAGCAAGGTGGCCGTGCTCGGGCTGGCGTTCAAGAACGACACCGGCGACCTGCGGGCCACCCCGACCGTCGGCGCGGTGAAGACGCTCGCCAAGGCGGGGCTCACCGTGTCCGTGTACGACCCGCTGGTCGACCCGGACGCCGCCGAGGAGCTGTTCGGCATCCGGCCGGCGGCGAGCCTCGAAGACGCCGTGCGCGACGCGGACTGCCTCGCGGTCCTGGCCCTGCACCGCGACTTCCACGACATCGACTTCGCCGCGCTGCCCGTCGCCCGGGACTGCCTGGTCCTCGACGGCCGCGCCTACTACCCCAAGGAAAAGATCGCCGAGCTGCGCGCCGCCGGGTACGTCTACCGCGGCATCGGCCGCGGTGACGCGATCCCGGGCACGCCGAACGAGACGGAGACGGCTCGATGAGCACCCCCCAGCACGCCGTGGTCACCGGTGGCTCCGGCTTCGTCGGCTCCCACCTGGTCGAGCGCCTCGTCGACCGCGGTGACGAGGTGACCGTCCTGGACGTCGCGCCGCCGCGGTTCCCGGTCGAGGGCGTCCGGTACATCACCGGAGACCTGCGGGACACCGCGAAGCTGGCCGAGGCGATCCGGCCGGGCGTCGGCGTCGTGTACCACCTCGCCGCCGTCGTCGGCGTCGACCAGTACCTGGCGCGCCCGCTCGACGTCATCGACATCAACTACGCCGCGACGCGGGCCGTGCTCGACCTCGCGCTCGAAGCGGGCGCGAAGGTCGTCCTCGCCAGCACCAGCGAGGTGTTCGGCAAGAACCCGGCCGTGCCGTGGGACGAGGACGGCGACCGCGTGCTCGGCGGCACCTCGCACGACCGGTGGTCCTACTCCTCCAGCAAGGCGCTGGCCGAGCACCTGACCTTCGCCTTCGCCCGCCAGCACGGGCTCGAGGCGACCATCGTGCGCTACTTCAACGTCTACGGTCCGCGGCAGCGGCCCGCCTACATCGTGAGCCGGTCGGTCCACCGGGCGCTCAACCGGCGTTCGCTCGTGGTCTACGACAAGGGCGTCATGACCCGCTGCTTCACCTACGTCGACGACGCGATCGAGGGCACCCTGCGCGCGGCCGACCACCCCGGCGCGGTCGGGCAGGCGTTCAACATCGGCAGCATGGTCGAGACCACCATCGGCGAGGTCGTCCGGCTGGTCGGTGAGCTCACCGGCGCGAACGGCGTCGTCGACGTCGACACCGGCGTCAAGCTCGGCGCGTCCTACCAGGACCTCCCCCGGCGCGTGCCGAACAACGCCAAGGCGGCCGGGATCCTCGGCTGGCGCCCGGAAACGGCGCTGCGCGACGGGCTGATCAAGACCATCGAGTGGGCGCGCGGCGCGGACTGGTGGCTGGCGCAGGACGACAAGGGCGCGGAGTGAGGATTCGATGACCACCAACAGTGAGGGCCAGTCCATGGGTACGAAGTGTCGGGTGTGCGACGGCCGCGTCGTCGAGTTCGTCGACCTGGGCGACCAGCCGACGGCGAACGGTTTCCTGCTCCCCCACGAGGTCGAGGGCGAGTTCCGCTTCCGGCTCGCGGTCGGCTCGTGCGAGGACTGCACGATGGTGCAGCTGATGGAGGAGGTGCCTCAGGAGCTGCGCTACCACGCCGGCTACCGGTACCAGGCCTCCGGTTCGGCCGGGCACCGCAAGCACTTCCGGGCCGACGCGGAGTGGTTCCTGGCGAACGAGCTGACCGGGCCGGACCCGTTCATCGTCGAGATCGGCTGCAACGACGGCGTGATGCTGTCGACGATCGCCGAGGCCGGCGTCCGCCACCTCGGGGTCGAGCCGTCCGGGAACGTCGCCGACCTGGCGCGCGCCAAGGGGGTCCAGGTCCTGTCGGCGTTCTTCGACGCTCAGACCGCGGCCGCCGTCCGCGGGGCGCACGGCGCGGCCGACGTCATCTTCGGCGCCAACACGATCTGCCACATCGCCCACGTGGAGTCGCTGTTCCGCGGCATCGACGCGCTGCTGTCGGACAACGGCATCTTCGTGTTCGAGGAGCCCTACCTCGCCACGATCATCGAGGGCATGGCGTTCGACCAGATCTACGACGAGCACGTGTTCTACTTCAGCGCCGGCTCGGTCCGCGCGATGGCGGAGCGCTTCGGCTTCGAGCTGGTGCACGCGGAGCACATCGCCATGCACGGCGGCGAGGTCCGTTACACGATCGCCCGTCCGGGCGCGCGCACGCCGTCGGCCTCGCTCGACGCCCTGCTGGCCGAAGAGGAGGCGGGCAAGCTCTCGGAGCCGCTGACGTTCGCGCGGTTCGGCCGCAACGTCGAGCGGATCCGCGACGACCTCGTCGGGCTGCTGACGGACCTGCGTGCCCAGGGCAAGACCGTCGTCGGCTACGGCGCGCCGGGCAAGAGCTCGACGGTGACGACGTACTGCGGCATCACGACGGACCTGATCCCGTTCGTCGTCGACTCGACGCCGGGCAAGCAGGGCCACCTGCTGCCGGGCTCGCACCTGCCGGTGAAGCCGCCGGCGGCGTTCTCGGACGCCTACCCGGACTACGCCGTGCTGTTCGCGTGGAACCACGCCGAGGAGATCATGGCCAAGGAGGAGGCGTTCCGCGCCGCCGGCGGGCAGTGGATCCGGTTCGTCCCCGAGGTCGAAGTGCTCTGACGCGCACAGGAAAGGCCCCGCCGGGTTCGCCCGGCGGGGCCTTTCTCTTGCACAGCAAAAGAAACCGCCGTCCCGCGGGTGCGGGACGGCGGCTTCCGGGGGCGGGACGGGGAGGCTCAGCGCCGGCGGTGCTGGACGACCAGCTTCTCCAGGTCCGGGATGATGTCGCTCGGGCTCGGCATCGCCAGCCAGTCGTCGTGGAGGGCGTGGGCCGCGTGCTGGTAGCGCTGGTCGGTGGCGACCGACCAGACGAGGTCGCGGATCTCCTCGACGGTGTTGGCACGGTGGTCCAGGCGGACGCCCGCGCCGGTCGAGATGACGAAGTCCGAGACCACCGTGGACTCGACCTTCTTCGCCGGCAGCTCCCAGTGCGCGGTCGACGCCTCGGGGGCACCCTCTTCGCGCTCGTCGAACTCCCA
This sequence comes from Amycolatopsis sp. NPDC004378, assembly GCF_053602455.1. NCBI lineage: Bacteria > Bacillati > Actinomycetota > Actinomycetes > Pseudonocardiales > Pseudonocardiaceae > Amycolatopsis > Amycolatopsis sp. NPDC004378. The sequence continues at coordinate 5,460 of NZ_JBSGDR010000009.1, read as the reverse complement.
GCCGAGGCGGTAGGTGCCCGTGGTGTTGATGTCGCCGCCGTCCTCGACCAGGCGCATCAGCAACGAGATGCCCTCGACGTCGCAGACCAGCTGCGGGACCTTGTGCGCCACCGCGGAGGAGTACGTGCCGATGCCGCCGTGGTGGATCAGCGCCGAGCAGGTCGGCAGCAGGTGCGGCAGGTTGACCCAGTCGATCACCTTGACGTTCGGCGGGATCTCCTCGACGTCGGCCAGCTGCGCCTTGTCCAGCGTCGCGACGATCTCGAGGTCGTCGAGCTGCCCGAGGGCCTTGAGGATCTTCGGCGCGCGGTCCCAGTCGCCCTTGATGAACCGGCGCGTCGACTCGCCCAGCGACAGCGCGACGCGGCGGCGGTTCTTGCGGCCGCAGCACTCACAGCGCGTCAGCTCGGGACGCTGGTACAGCCACTTCGGCAGGACCTCGGGGTCGACGTAGGGCACGTGCCGCATCGGCAGCTTCTTCGTGCTCGTGGGCAGGCGCAGGCCCTCCAGCATCGTCTCGATGCTGAAGTTGCCGACGAGCAGCTCGTCGTCGACCTCGAAGCCGTACTTCTCGGCCAGCGGCCGGATCAGCGTCGCGAGCGGGTTCGGGTCCAGCCCGGCGGCCACCAGGGCGCTCTTGTTCTCGGCGAGGCGGTCGAGCGACCAGCCGAACATGTCGTGCCCGATCAGCAGCCGCGTGTGCGCCGCGCCGCAGACCTTCGCCGCGACGGCGCCGGCCGGGATCGTCGCGTCCCACGAGATCAGGTCCGGCTGCCAGACCTTGGCGAAGTCGATCAGGTCCTCCGCCTCGCGGCGGTCGAGCCGCACGTAGTCCGACGTCGGCTGCATCAGCCACTGGTAGAACACGATCCAGTGCTCGCGGCCCTCCGGCGACAGGCCCATCACGTCGGCGTAGCGGTTGACGATGTCCTGGTGGTGCGGCGGGGCGCAGTCGTCGGTGAGCCGCACCGGCGGCTGGTCGGGGTCGCCGAGCTGGACCGGCGTGAGGCCCGTCTTGATGATCATCTCCGCCGCGCTGTGGTGCGCGGCCACGCGGACTTCGTGCCCCGCGCTCTGCAGCGCCCACGCCAGCGGCACCACCGGGTAGAGGTGCGCCAGTGAGTTCGGGTAGACGGTGAACAGGACTCGCATCGAATCTCCTCGACTCCGGAGGTGGTGTCGTCGTCGGCAAAGGTCAGGATCGTCGCCACGGCCGAACCGGCGCATCTCCCGCAGTGCTGAGGGCCGCTGCGCAGTGCAAACGAGGAGACGCAACGGCTTTCGCGCCCGGCCGATACTGGCCTTTGCCCACCGGAACCCGGCCGGATCGCGCGCCGTCGTGGAGGACGCATGAGTACGTTCAGTTTCCTGGACGAGAAGACGATCGCCTACGTGGTCAGTTCGTGCACGCAACCGGACCCGGTGGTGAGCAGCCTGATCGAGGACACCGCCGAGGTCGGTGAACTCTCGGAGATGCTGACCCCGGTCGAGCAGGCCGGTTTCCTGCACCTGATCGCGAAGCTGGTCGCGCCAAAGACGGTCATCGACGTCGGGACGTTCACCGGACTGTCCTCTTTGGCCTTCGCCCGCGGGCTCGCGCCCGGCGGCAAGGTGATCACGTGCGACGTCACCGAGGACTGGGTCGGCATCGCCCGCAAGCACTGGGAGCTCGCCGGCGTCGCCGACAAGATCGAGTTCAAGCTCGGCCCCGGCCGCAAGACCCTGCCCGGCCTGGTCGGCGAGGGCGAGGCGGACCTGGTGTTCATCGACGCCGACAAGACGTCGTACCCGTACTACGTGGACGCCGTCGCGCCGATGCTGCGCTCGGGCGGCCTGCTGATCCTCGACAACGTGCTGCTGCACGGGACCGTCGCGGCCCCCGAGGACGTCGAAGAGGACCTCCCCCGCTACGCCGCCGAGGTCGTCGCCGGCGTCAACGCGAAGCTCGCCGTCGACGAGCGGTTCGACACCGTGATGCTGCCGATCGCGGACGGCGTCACGCTCGCCCGCAAGAAGTGAACCGACAAGGGGAGGTGGCCATGAGCGAGAGCCGTCCGGCCCGGCCGCTGACCGGCGCCGAGTACATCGAAAGCCTGCGTGACGACCGCGAGGTCTACATCAACGGCGAGCGCGTCAAGGACGTCACCGAGCACGCGGCGTTCCGCAACCCGATCCGGATGACCGCGCGGCTGTACGACGCCCTGCACGACCCGCAGTACAAGGACGTGCTGACCGCGCCGACCGACACCGGCAACGGCGGCTACACCCACCGGTTCTTCCGCACGCCGCACAGCGTCGAGGACCTCGTGGCCGACCAGAAGGCGATCGCCGCGTGGGCGCGGATGAGCTACGGCTGGATGGGCCGCAGCCCCGACTACAAGGCGTCGTTCCTCGGCACGCTCGGCGCGAACTCGGAGTTCTACGCGCCGTTCGAGGAGAACGCCAAGCGCTGGTACCGGGAGTCGCAGGAGAAGGTGCTCTACTGGAACCACGCGCTGGTCCACCCGCCGGTGGACCGCAAGCGGCCGCCGGACGAGGTCCGCGACGTGTTCGTCCACGTGGAGAAGGAAACCGACGCCGGCCTGGTGGTCAGCGGCGCCAAGGTCGTCGCGACCGGGTCCGCGCTGACGCACTACAACTTCATCGCGCACTACGGGCTGCCGATCAAGAAGCGCGAGTTCGCGCTCGTGGCGACCATCCCCATGGACGCCAAGGGGATGAAGCTGATCTGCCGTCCGTCGTACACGTCGATGGCCAACACGGTCGGCTCGCCGTTCGACTACCCGCTCTCGTCGCGGCTGGACGAGAACGACACGATCCTGGTGCTGGACAAGGTCCTGATCCCGTGGGAGAACGTCTTCATCTACGGCGACCTCGGCAAGGTCCAGACGTTCACCGGGCAGTCGGGGTTCATCGAGCGGTCGACGTTCCAGGGCTGCACCCGGCTGGCCGTGAAGCTGGAGTTCATCGCGGGCCTGATCGCCAAGGCCCTCGAGATCACCGGCACCGAGGACTTCCGCGGCGTGCAGACGCGCCTCGGCGAGGTCCTGGCGTGGCGCAACCTGTTCTGGGGCCTCTCGGACGCCGCGGCGCGCAACCCGGTGCCGTGGCGCGACGGCGCGCTGCTGCCGAACCCGGCGTACGGCCAGGCCTACCGCTGGTTCACGCAGGTCGGCTACGCCCGCATCCGCGAGATCGTGCTCCAGGACGTCGCGAGCGCGCTGATCTACATCAACTCCAGCGCCGAGGACTTCAAGAACCCGGAGATCCGGTCCTATTTGGACACCTACGTCCGCGGCTCGAACGGCATCGACGCCGAGACGCGCGTCAAGGTGATGAAGCTGCTCTGGGACGCCGTCGGCACGGAGTTCGGCGGCCGGCACGAGCTCTACGAGCGCAACTACGCCGGCAGCCACGAGAACACCCGCATCGAGCTGCTCTTCGGCCAGGTCGCCTCGGGCCAGGTCGACGACTACAAGCGGTTCGTCGACACCTGCCTGAACGAGTACGACCTCGACGGGTGGACCGTTCCCGACATGACCCGGTGAAGGATTTTCGCCGGGGCACTGGGCAAGACGCGAGGTGTGACCGGGCGGGGCCGCGGCGAAGATGAAGCCGGGGAACGAGCAACGGCGACCGCGGCCGTCCTGGGGTGCCGCGGGGTTCGGCCGAAGACCTTTGAGGAGTGACTGATGTCCGCAGAAGACGCCCCGCGCGTGCCGCTCGAGGCCACGGAGCTGACCAACCCGCCGCAGCTGCTGGCCAAGCTCGGCACCGACAGCCCGATCCACAAGGTGTCGATGCCCGACGGCATGCCGGCCTGGCTGGTCACGGGCTACCGCGAGGCGCGGCGGGCGCTGTCCGACCCGCGCCTGGCCCGCAGCGACAAGGTCGCCGACCCGACCCTGAAGCCGTACCTGGCGCTCTACAACGACGACTTCTTCCGCCACTCCATGGTCTTCAACGACCGGCCGGACCACACCAGGATGAAGAAGCTCGTCTCGCAGGCGTTCACCCCGCGGTACATGGAGAACCTGCGCCCGCGGGTGCAGGAGATCACCGACCGGCTGCTGGCGGCGGTCGCCGGCACCGGCACCGCGGAGGTCGTCGAGGACCTCGCCATCCCGCTGCCCAACGAGGTCATCTGCGAGTGGTTCGGCGTCCCGATGTCCGACCGCGCCGAGTTCCGCGAGTACTGCGGGATCGTCACGGGCCTCGGCGAGGTCACCGACCAGAACGACATCTTCCAGGCCGGCCGCTGGTTCGACGAGTACCTGACGAAGCTCATCGCGCAGCGCAAGGAGACCTCGGGCGAGGACATGATCTCGGCGATCCTGTCCGGCCAGGAGGGCAACTCGACGCTGTCGGACATCGAGCTGCGGTCCAACATCTTCCTGATGCTGATCGGCTCGGTCGAAACGGCGGTCAACATGATCGCCAACGGCATCCTCGCCCTGCTGCGCAACCCGGAGCAGCTCGCCGCGCTGCGGGCGAACCCGGACCTGGTGCCCAAGGCGATCGAAGAGATCCTGCGCGTCGACCCGCCGGTCGTCACGGTGACCTACCACTTCGCCAAGGCGGAGGTCACGATCGGCGACGTCACGGTCCAGCCGGGCGAGCACGTGGCGATCTCCCTGACCGCGACGAACTACGACGCCCGCGACTTCCCGGACCCGGGCAAGTTCGACCTCGAGCGGCAGACCCCGCACCTGGCGTTCAGCCACGGCATCCACTTCTGCCTGGGCGCCCCGCTGGCCCGGCTCGAGGGCGAGATCTTCTTCAAGAGCCTCCTGGCGAAGTTCTCCGACATCCAGCTGGCCATCCCGGAGTCGGACCTCGGCTGGAAGCCCAGCTACTTCGTGCACCGCCTCAACGAGCTGCCCATCCGCCTGACGGAGTCCTCCGCCGCGGCGGCCGCGTAGGTCGAGCAGCGTCGAGCCCCGGGCCCGGTTCGCCGGCCCGGGGCTCTTTCGCGTGCTTGGACGGCCGACACGCGTGATCGAGGGGGCGACACGCGGTCCGCCGGCCGCGCCGAAGGCTCTCAACCGCGGGACTCGCGTGATTGAACGGGCATCATCCGTGTGGAGTTGCCCCGGTGAGGCGGACACGGGGTTTTCAGGCAGCTGAGGCCTGAGCGTAGTGGTTGATGCGGGTTTCGGCCGGGGTGTTGTGACCGACGGTGGAGTGCAGCCTCGTGTGGTTGTAGTAGTGCAGCCAGGTGAACACGTCCTGGCGGACTGCGGCGCGGGTGGGCCAGATTGTGGTGCCGATCTCGGTCTTGAGGGTGGCGAAGAAGGCTTCGGCGACGGCGTTGTCGTAGCAGGACCCGACCCGCCCGACCGAGGGCCGGATCTTGTGTTCGGTGAGAGCGGCCCGGAACTGGCTCGAGGTGTATTGGACCCCGCGGTCGGAGTGGAAGACCGCGTCATCGTTGATGAGGCCGCGGGCGGTGGCGAGGTC
>NZ_JBSGDR010000008.1:0-367192 GCF_053602455.1 Amycolatopsis sp. NPDC004378 | reverse complement strand
GGTTTTTCGGTAACGGGCGGTTGCAGGTGCCGTTGGGGATCATCGACCGGCCGTATGAGCAGCGGCGTGACCCGTTGTGGGCGGATTTCTCGGGCGCGGCGGGGCATGGGGTGATCGTGGGTGGTCCGCAGTCGGGGAAGTCGACGATGCTGCGGACGCTGGTCATGTCGATGGCGTTGACGCACACGCCGGAGGAGGCGCAGTTCTATTGCCTGGACCTCGGTGGTGGCACGCTGGCGGGGCTGGCTGACCTGCCGCACGTGGGCGGGGTCGCGGTCGCGCGGCGGGAGCCGGACAAGGCGCGGCGGATCGTGGCCGAGCTGACCACGCTGCTCACCGAGCGGGAGGGCCGGTTCGGGGCGATGGGCATCGACTCGATGACCGAGTTCCGCAACCGCAAACGCCGTGGGGAGATCCGGCCGGATCAGGACCCGTTCGGGGATGCGTTCCTGGTCGTGGACAACTGGCGGGCGTTGCGGGATGACTTCGAGGAGCTGGAGACGACGATCACCCGGCTGGCGACCCAGGGGTTGTCCTACGGGGTGCACGTCGTCATTTCGGCCAACCGGTGGGCCGACATCCGCCCGGCGATCAAGGACATGCTGGGCACCCGGTTCGAGCTGCGCCTGGGTGACCCGACCGAGTCCGACATCGACCGCCGGGTGGCGGTGAACGTCCCGGCCGGGCGGCCGGGGCGCGGGTTGACGCGGGAGAAGCTGCACATGCTCGGCGGGCTGCCGCGCATCGACGGCTCCAGCGACCCGGAGACGATCGCGTCCGGGGTGGCGGATGCGGTGGCGAAGGTGAAGGGCGCGTGGCGGGGCCGGGTGGCGCCGCAGGTGCGGCTGCTGCCGGAGATGATCACCTACGAGGAGGTGCTCAAGCTCGACAGTGCCCGCGACTCCAAGCTGGTCCCGATCGGGGTCAACGAAGAGGACCTGCAGCCGATCTACCTGGACTTCAACGCCGAGCCGCACTTCTACGCCTTCGCCGACGGCGAGTCCGGGAAGACGAACCTGCTGCGGCAGATCGCCCGCGGTATTTCCGAGCGGTTCACCGCCAAGGAAGCGCTGATCCTGCTGGTGGACTACCGGCGCACGATGCTCGGGTTCGTGCAGGGTGATTCGCTGCTCGGTTACGCGGTGTCGGCCGCGCAGCTGGAAAGCATGATCGGGGACGTGTTCAACTCGATGACGCGGCGCCTGCCGGGCCCGGACGTCACCCAGGAGCAGCTGAAGACGCGGTCGTGGTGGAAGGGCCCGGAGCTGTTCATCCTGGTCGACGACTACGACCTGGTCGCCACCTCCAGCAACAACCCGCTGCGGAAGATCTCCGACTTCCTGCCCCAGGCCAAGGACGTCGGCCTGCACCTGGTCGTCGTGCGCCGCACCGGTGGCGCGTCGAAGGCGATGTATGACCCGATCATCGGCAAGCTCAAGGAGATCGCGGCACCGGGCATGGTCATGAACGGCTCCCGGGACGAAGGCGCCCTGGTCGGCAACATCAAACCCTCGGCCATGCCCCCGGGCCGGGGCAACCTGCTCACCCGCAAGTCCGGCAAGCAGCTCATCCAGGTGTCGTGGATCCAACCCGACTGAGCACGGTGGCGGGGCGTGCCGCGGTGGGGGGTAGGTTCCTCCCCGAGGGTGCGCCCCGTCGGCCGGGCGTGGGGAACGAACACTGCGGGAGCTGCTGGTGACGGTCCGGGTTGCGGTGGACTTCGGGACGTCGAGCACCTGCGTCGTCGCTTCGGTGAGCGGGCGCGATCCGCAGGTCGTGGTGATCGACGGCCAGCCGCTGATGTCCTCGGCCGTGTTCGCGGCGGCCGATGGCACGTTGTTCGTCGGCCAGGAGGCCGAGCGGCAGGCGGCGGTCGACCCGTCGCGCTACGAGCCGAACCCCAAGCGCCGGATCGACGAAGGCGAGCTGCTGCTCGGCGAAAGCGTCCTGCGCGTCACCGACGTCGTGCACGCCGTGCTGGGGCGCGCGGTTTCCGAAGCGCGCCGCCTGGCCGGGGACGCCGAGGTGGACCTGCTGGTGCTGACCCACCCCGCGGACTGGGGCGCCATCCGCACCCGGCTGCTGCGGCAGGCCGCCGGCGGGCTCGCGCGCGAAGTCGCGCTGGTGCCGGAGCCGGTCGCGGCGGCGGTCTACCACGCGGCGACGTTCGCGCCGCAGGACGTGACGCGCGACCGCACCGTCGAGTTCAGCGGCCGTCCCGGTGACGCGCTGGCGGTGCTGGACCTCGGCGGCGGCACGGTCGACGTCAGCGTGGTGCGGCGGCTGCCGCCGGACACCGCGCGCGACCGGGCCGGCCGGCCGCAGCGCGGCGGGTTCCAGGTGCTCGCCACGCGCGGCGACCCCGCGTTCGGCGGCGCGGACATCGACCAGGCGCTGCTGGAGCACGTCGGGTCCCTGGTGTCGGCGGTGGACCCCGACGCGTGGCGCCAGCTCGTCGAGGGTCGCGAACTGGTCGACCGGCGCCGCCGTCGCGTGCTGCGCCAGGACGTCCGCGGCGCCAAGGAGACGCTCTCCCGGCACGCCTACACCGACGTGCCGATGCCGCCGCCGTTCGCGGACGCGCACGTGACGCGCGAAGACCTGGAACGGCTGATCGCCTCGCCGCTGGGCCGCGCGGTGGAGCTGACGGTCGCGGCGATCGGCGACGCCGGCCTGCGGCCGAAGCAGCTCACCGCGATCTTCCTGGTGGGCGGGTCGAGCCGGATCCCGATGATCTCCCGGCTGGTGCACGAACGCACCGGCGTCGTGCCGACGAGCCTCGACCAGCCCGAAACGGTCGTCGCGCGCGGCGCGCTGCGGGCGGTGCTGGTGGACCCGGACCGCACCGGCGCGCTGCCCGGCGAAGCGATGGCCCGGCTGGGCGCGGTGCCGGGTGCCGCCCTCAACCCGGCGGCGCAGCGCACGGAGGTCGTCCGCCCCGGCGACGTCGCCCCGCGCCCGGCCCCGCCGCGCGTGGCACCCCCGTCGACCGGGTTCCCGAACCGCGCGGCCCCGCCTTCGCCGCCCCACGGGCAGCCCGCGGCACGGCCGTGGACCCCGCCCGCCGGCCAGCCGGGCCCGCCCGGTGTCCGGCTCGGCGGGCCGCCGGAGGCCGCCCCCGTGAAGAAGAAGGGGCGCGGGAAGCTGTGGGGCGTGCTCGGCGTCGCCGCGGTCGTCGTGGCCGCGCTCGTCGTCGGCGGGGTCTTCCTGTTCCGCGATCCGGGCAGCCCGACCGAGAGCGGCCGGACGCTCTCGCAGTACGACTTCAAGTTCGTCTCCCCGGAGGACTGGGTCCAGACCGACGACCGGGTCGCCGACCGGCAGGTCGTCATCCACCCGCAGGAGTCCCGGGACGGCAACGACCTGCTGGTCGCGCAGGAGTACGTGATGGACTACGACGCGACCGCCGACCCGCAGAAGCTCGCCGACGAGCTCAAGCGCAGCGCGGACGGCGACCCGGACCGCTGGAGCGGGTTCAACCCGAGCCTCGCCTACGCCGGCAGGACCGTCATCGGCTACCACGAGGTCAAGCCGGACCACCCCGACATCCAGGTCGACTGGTACGTCGTGGCGAAGGGCAAGATCCGGGTGCACATCGGTTGCCAGTACGCCACGGCGCGGCTGCGCGACCGGGTCACCGCCGCGTGCACGCAGGCCGTGCGCACGGTCGAGATCCTCAATTGAGAGAGGAGGGCACGCGGTGCCGTCCGAAGAGTTCGAAAGCGCCGCGGCGTCCTTCAAGCGGATCGGCCAGGACGCGGTGACGCACGCCCGGCGCGTTGCCGGGAACGCGAAAGCGCGGAGCCTGCGCCACCACAGCGAAAACGCCGAGCTGCTCAAGCGCGGCGGGCGCGGCGCGAAACCCGGCGACCCGGCGTCCGGCACGCTGCGCGCGGCCGCGGAACGGTTCCGCCGGGCGCGCGGGCTCGGTGTTCCCGCGGTTCCGGATCCGGCCGATTCGGTTCCTTCGCGTTCGCAACCCTCCGCTCGTGCCCCTCGAACGGGTGACGAGGACGAAGACTTTTCCCAGATGCGAATCATGAAACGCGACGCATGAGTTCCGTCCGTGATCGCTGTGCGTGTGCTAATTCCCCTGGTGGCGAACGCATTTTCGGGTGACGCGTAGCTGTGTCGTGGGGTTCGCGGAATACCGGCGGCGACCGGTTCCGGCCACGGGCGTTCACGCAAGCAACTACTTACCGGCAAAGCACGACAAGGGGGAACCGGACATGGCAAGGTCTGCGTCGTAGGGCCGTACAACGAACAAGCTTGGTACGGACAACCACTCTTGAGAAGGGGGTTCCAGCATGGCTGGATTCACCGGGACAGTTCAGCAGTTCACCGAGGCCGAGGGTCGCGTCACCGAGGTCCGCGCCGCCATGGACCAGAACCTGTCCACGCTTCGCGACCGCATCGAGGCCACCCGCGCGGGCTGGCAGGGCGACGCGCAGAAGGCGTTCGACCACGTCATGCAGCGCTTCGACGAAGACGGCCGCAAGATGAACCAGTCGCTGCAGCGCATCGCCGAGCTGCTCAAGGAAGCCGGCTCGAAGTACGAGCGTTCCGAGCAGCAGCAGCAGGAGATCCTGGGCGCCGTCAACCGCGGTTTCGACGCGCTCGGCTGAGCTTCACCCTGAACTTCCTTTCCCGCAACCAAAACTTTCCCAGCGCACAAGGAGAACATCATGCCCAATGACGCCGGCATCAAGGTCAATTACGCCACGATCCGCGCGGCGGCGGACGACTGCCAGCAGACCGGTGGCGAGCTGCAGCAGGCCTTCGACCGCCTGAAGGACGACCTCAAGCCGCTGATCACCACCTGGACCGGTTCCGCGAAGGACCAGTACGACCAGGCCCAGCGCACCTGGGACCAGAGCTTCGAGGACCTGAAGCAGGTTCTGGCGCAGATCGCCGCCGCCCTGCCGCAGATCGCCGACGGCTACCAGGCCACGGACAACGCCGTCGAAGGCCTGTTCTGAGCCGGTAGTCCCGGAAACCACGGCGGGGCCGCACTTCGGTGCGGCGCCCGCCGTTTCTTCGTTGGTGGGGAAAACTCAGTGCGGGGCGCCGACTTCGTACTCGGGCCGGTCGTTGAGCACGCGCACGGTGACCTTCTTGTCCTGGCCCGCGATCTTCACCGTGCAGTCGAACGTCGTGCCGTTCTCGGCGGCTTCGTTCGCCGGGCACTGCGCGTTCTTCACGTCGGGTTCGCCGTAGCTCTCGTTGAGGACCTTGACCACACCGTCCTGAAGGGACTGTTGCTCGAGGACGTTCCCGCGGAACGCGCCGAGGAGCCAGGCCGCGCCGCCGACGACGACGAGCACCAGAACCACGGCTCCCGCGATCAGCACCGGTTTCTTCGACTTCGGCTTCTTTTCCGGCGCGGGGGAAAACGCGCCGAGACCGCCGTACTGCGTCGGCTGGAACCCGCCGCCGTATTGAGGCTGCGCCGGCCGGCCGCCGGCCGGAGTCCCGGTCTGCTGCGGCGTCGGCTGGGACGGCGGCTGCCACGGGCCGGCCGCCGGCTGGCCCGGCTGCCACGGCCCGGAGAACGACCCGCTCGTGCCGGGCTGCTGCGGCGCCTGGTTCCACTGGCCGGTGTAGGAGCCCGTGCCCGGGTCAGCGTTCTGCTGCCACTGCCCGGCGTGCGGGCCGGTCGCCTGCTGCTCGGGCTGCCACCCGGAAGGCGGACTGGCGGGCGGTTGCCACCACTGCGGCTGCTGCTGGTCGGGTGGCTGGGTCATCGGTGCTCACCTCGGGTCGTCGCGGCGGTCACTGGCCCTGCGCTTCGCCGAGCCGCTGGTAGAAGGCGTTCATCGCCGCCCGGTCGGGCAGCACCGTGATCTGCGACGCGTCCGGCAGCTTCGGCATGTCCTGCAGGCTCGCCTTGCCGGTGAACTTGAACTCGTACTTGAGCTCGACGTTGTGGCCGTCGCCGGTGAACTTGGCGTCCATCACGAACGAGACCAGGCTGCCGTCGGGGTTCAGCGTGATCGTGGTCGGCACCATCGCCTTCTTCAGCTCCGGCCCGATCAGGTCGGTGATGCTCGGCGGCAGGATCTCGACCCGGTTCTTGACGAAGACCGCGAACGGCACGTTGACCGTCAGCGCCGTCTTCCCGTCGCCGAGGCTCTTCGCCCCCCGGACCGCGCGCTTGTCGGCCTTGTAGGCGTCCACGGTCGAGGCCGCCATGCGGCACGGCGTCAGCACCCCGCCCCAGACGCACGGCTGGACGAGCCCGGTCTCCGGCTTCGGCATCGACACCCACGCAGTCGGCGAGACGCCCTTCTGGACGTACATCGGGCCGAGGTAGGTGTACTCGACCGTGCCGTCCGCCGGGGTGTACGTGTCGATGATCTCGTCGGGGTTCTTCTGCGAGCGGTGCCGCACCGCGCGGCTCTCCGGGTTGCCGGTCCGGGCCGACGTCACGGTGCTGTGGATCCACTTGGCGTCGAACTTGAAGTAGGCGTCCAGCGAGTTGGTGACGTCGCGGGTGTCGGTGATGGCGTCGCCGAGCTTGCCGATGACCTGTTCGAACTTGCCGCCGACGTAGTCCGCCGCGTCGTCGCCCTTCGGCAGCGCGGTGCCCGCCTTGGCCTGGCCGCAGGCGCTGACCAGGGCCAGGAGGGCACCCAGGACGAAGATCGCCGTCGGTCGTTTCCTCATGCTGTCCCCTGCTCGGCTGTGCGCGGCCCGTGTCGTCCCATCCTCGCGTGTCGTGCGGTCGCGTGCAGGCACTTCGACGGGAAAACCGGGTAGAATCCCGGCTGCGCCCGGGCAGCTCGGAGCCTAGTATGGGCGCCTCCACCACCCCCGATGCACGGGTGCGGTGGGCGTGGGGGTATCTTTACATGTCGTTGTGCGCTGCGGCGCGTAAGCGCTAGGCCCGCACAGAACCCACACGCAATGTTGACGACGAGGTAGACCCTTGCCCACGTACAGCCCCAAGCCCGGCGACGTCACTCGTGCCTGGCACGTGATCGACGCCGAGGATGTCGTGCTCGGAAGGCTGGCGACCGAGGTCGCCACGCTGCTGCGCGGCAAGCACAAGCCGACCTACGCCCCGCACGTGGACACCGGTGACTTCGTCATCATCGTCAACGCCGAGAAGGTCGCGCTCACCGGTAACAAGCGCGAGCAGAAGTTCGCGTACCGGCACAGCGGTTACCCCGGCGGTCTGCGCAAGCGCTCCTTCGGCGAGCTGCTCGACACCAAGCCCGAGCACCTCGTCGAGAAGGTCGTCAAGGGCATGCTGCCGAAGAACAAGCTCGGCCGCGCCCAGGCGAAGAAGCTGAAGGTTTACGCCGGCGCTGAGCACCCGCACGCCGCGCAGCAGCCGCAGGCGCGCGAGATCACCAAGATCGCGCAGGTCGCGCAGTGAGTGAGGAACAGTCTGTGACCAGCACCGAGACCGAGACCCCCGAGGTCCTTGAGGCCACCGAGGCGACCGAGACCGGCGCCGTGGCCACCAGCGAAACCCCCGCCGCCCCGCGCCCGTCGCGGGCCGCGGGCGGCAACGCCCAGACGGTCGGCCGCCGCAAGGAGGCCGTCGTCCGCGTGCGGGTCGTCCCGGGCACCGGTGAGTTCAAGCTCAACGGCCGCACCCTCGAGGAGTACTTCCCGAACAAGGTGCACCAGCAGCTCATCCGCGAGCCGCTGGTCACGGTCGAGAAGCCGGACTCCTTCGACATCTTCGCCAACCTCAAGGGCGGCGGCGTCTCCGGCCAGGCCGGTGCGCTGCGCCTGGCGATCGCCCGCGCGCTCGTCGAGGTCGACGCGGACGACCGCCCGGCCCTCAAGAAGGCCGGCTTCCTGACCCGTGACGCGCGCGCCACGGAGCGGAAGAAGTACGGCCTCAAGAAGGCCCGCAAGGCCCCGCAGTACAGCAAGCGCTGATCGCGCCCCTGGCGCAACCACCCGGAGCGCCCATCCGTCCATCGGATGGGCGCTCCGGTGCTTTTCGGGGGTGTGTCGTTTCCGCGGGTTGGAGCGACACTCAGGGGTGGGCGAAGGCGGTCCGCCCGCGTCGCTAGGTTGTCGTGGTCATCCACAAGGAGGTCGATCGATGGCACGCCTGTTCGGTACCGACGGGGTACGTGGCCTGGCCAACGCCGAGCTGACGCCGGAGCTCGCGCTCGCGCTGGCGGCCAGCGCCGCCCGCGTGCTCGCCGCGCACGACCGCTCGCACCGGCCGGTCGCGGTCGTCGGCCGCGACCCGCGCGCCAGCGGCGAGATGCTCGAGGCCGCGGTCGTCGCGGGCCTCACGTCCGCCGGGGCCGACGTCCTGCGTGTCGGCGTGCTGCCGACGCCGGCCGTGGCCTACCTGGTCGGCTCGCTCGAGGCCGACCTGGGCGTGATGATCTCCGCGTCGCACAACCCGATGCCCGACAACGGCATCAAGCTCTTCGCCGCGGGCGGGCACAAGCTCCCCGACGGCATCGAGGACGAGATCGAAGCCGGCCTCGCGGACGGCAAGGTCCGGCCGACCGGAGCCGGCGTGGGCCGCGTCCACGACGTCGACGACGCCCTCGACCGCTACGCCACCCACCTGCTGAGCGCGACGCCGCACTCGCTCGCCGGGCTGAAGGTCGTCGTCGACTGCGCGAACGGCGCGTCGTCGGCCGCCGCGCCCGAGGTCTACCGCCGCGCCGGCGCCGAGGTCGTCGCGCTGCACGCGGAGCCGGACGGCATCAACATCAACGAGCACTGCGGCTCGAACCACCCCGAGCGGCTGCGCGAGGCGGTCGTCAAGCACGGCGCCGACCTCGGCATCGCGCACGACGGCGACGCCGACCGCTGCGTGGCCGTCGACTCGGCGGGCGAGCTGATCGACGGCGACCAGATCATGGCCGTGCTGGCGCTCGCGCTGGCCGAGGCCGGCGAGCTGGTCAAGGACACCCTGGTCGCGACCGTGATGAGCAACCTCGGCCTGCACCTGGCGATGAAGGCCCACGGTGTGAACGTCGTCACGACGGCGGTGGGCGACCGGTACGTCCTCGAGGAGCTGCGCGCGAGCGGCTACGCCCTGGGCGGCGAGCAGTCCGGCCACGTCGTGCTGCCGGCCCACGCGACGACGGGTGACGGCCTGCTCACGGCCCTGCGCCTGATGAGCCGCATGGCCGAGACGGGCAAGTCCCTCGAAGACCTGGCGGCCGTGATGAACCGCCTGCCGCAGGTGCTGGTGAACGTCCCGGTGGCGGACAAGGCGGCCGTGGCCGGCTCGTCCGAGGTCCGCGACGCGGTCGGCGAGGTCGAGGCCGAGCTGGGCGAAGAGGGCCGCGTGCTGCTGCGCCCGTCGGGCACCGAGCAGCTGGTCCGCGTGATGGTCGAGGCCCCGGCGCAGTCCACGGCCCAGGCGGCCGCGGATCGCCTGGCCGGCGTGGTGTCGGCGGTTTCCTGAGTCTGCCCGCGGCTGTCGTGAGTGGTCAGGGCGGTTAGAACCCCGCCCTAACCACTCACGACAACCCGCGCCGAGACCAGGCCGTGGAACACCGGGTGGGTCTTCCACCGCACTTCGTCCACCCGGCAGCCGCCGCCGAGCACCTTCGCCAGCGCGGCCAGTGCGATCTCGCCCTCGGCCAGTGCGACCCCGGACCCTGGACAGGCGTGCCGGCCCAGGCCGAACGGGAGGCCGTCGGACAGCGACACCGCCAGCGGGCCGTCCGGGCCGAAGCGCAGGACGTACCGCGCCGGGCAGATCGACGTCACCAGCTCGCGCACGCTCCGCGGAGCCGGCGAGGTCGCCAGCTCCAGCCCGGCACAGGCGAGGAAGTTCAGCGAGTTCTCGTAGGCCGCGTGGGCCAGCACGACCGGGTTCAGCACCAGCTCGTCGTCGTCGAGCCGGCCGGCGGCGTGGGCCGCCCGCAACTCCGTCAGCCCGCCCGGCCCGGCCGGCGTCCGGCTGAGCTGCACCGCCAGCCGGAACGCCGACGCCTGCCCGGCCCGGTCGGTGCCGCCGAAGACGTCGAGGTTCGCCGTCGTCCGCTCCAGGTGGTCCAGGAAGACGTCGTCGAGCGGCACGCCCAGCACCGCCGACGTCACCGCGCCCGCCACCGGCCGCGCGAAGTCGCGCACGAGGTCGAACGACGACCCCAGCCCGGCCACGACCGCCTCGATCCCGGCGACGACCGGGCCCGGCAAGGGTTCCAGTCCGGCGATGATCTCCCGCAGCACCCCGCGCACCCGCGTGTGGCCGTCGCCGTCGCGCAGCAGCACGCTGGGCGAGCCGGTGCCGGGATCCGACGTCAGCTCCGGCGAGCGCAGGGCCCGCGCGCACGCGTCGCGACCGGAGACCACGCCGATCCCGTGCCGCTCGAACTCGTCCATCGCTTCGACACGGTAGGGCAGGATGGGCCCGTGCCGCCCGCAGACGTCCCGGACGAGGTCCTGACCACACCGTTCACGGACTACCTGCTTCGCAACGCCGCCGAAGACCTCCCGGCCTTCACCTGCCGGACCTTCCCCGGACCCGCCGACGAGACGCTGACGTGGCCCCAGGTGCTCGACCGCGTCCGCGGTGTCGCCCGGGAGCTGCGGCGGGCCACCCGGCCAGGTGATCGCGTGGCGATCGTCGCCCGGCAGGACCTCGGGTACGTCGTCGCGTTCCTCGCGACGCTCTACGCGGGCCGTGTCGCGGTGCCGCTGTCGGTCCCGACCGGCCGCTCCGGCCGCGCCCGGATCGAGTCGGCCTTCGCGGACGCCACCCCGGCGGCCTGCCTGACCTCGGCGGATCTCCTCAGCAAGATCCCGCCGAGCACCGCCCTCGCCGTTGAGGAGATCGAGCCCGACGGCACCGAGCCGCCCGCCGAGGTCGCGCCGGCCGACCCGGCGTACCTGCAATACACGTCGGGCTCTACGCGCCGCCCGGCCGGCGCCGTGATCTCGCACCGCGCGCTCGTGGCGGCCTGCTGGCAGACCACGGAGTGCTACCACGCGAGCGCGTCGACGCACCTCGCCGGCTGGGTGCCGTTCTTCCACGACATGGGCCTGGTCCTGCTCATCGGCACGCCGGTCTTCCTGGGCGCGCACTCGGTGTTCTTCACGCCGATGGAGTTCGTGCGCGACCCGATGCGGTGGATCCGGCTGCTCGCCGACCACCCCGGGGCGGTCACGGCCGCGCCCAACTTCGCCTTCGACCTCGCGGCGGAGGCAGCGGGGGAGCTGGTGGACCTTTCGCACGTCAACTCGGTGCTCAACGGCAGTGAGCCGGTCCGCGCCGCCAGCATCGACGCCTTCCAGCGCGCCTTCGCGCCGTCCGGGCTGCCGCGCACCGCCGTCAAGCCGTGCTACGGCCTGGCCGAGGCCACGGTGTTCGTCGCGAGCGCGGGCGACGAAGGCCCGACGGTCACGACGTTCGACGGCGGTTCGCCGCTGGTGTCCGTGGGGCGGCCGTACGGCCAGCGGATCCGCATTGTCGACAAGGAGATCCAGGTGTGCGGGCCCAACCTGGCCGAAGGCTACTGGGGCCAACCGGACGAGCGCGGCCTCTTCACCGAGGACGGCTGGCTCCGCACCGGCGACCTCGGCTTCGTCCACGACGGGCAGCTGTACGTCACCGGGCGGCTGAAGGACCTGATCATCGTCGACGGCCGCAACCACCACCCGCAGGACGTCGAGGCCACGGTCGAAGCCGCGCACCCGGCCATCCGGGCCGGGCGCGTCGCGGCGTTCGCCGTGCGGGACGACCGTGGCGAAGGCGTCGCCGTCGTGGCCGGCTGCGCGGCCCCGGACGAGACCGTCGAGACCGCGGTGCGGCGGGCCGTCTCGGCGGGCCACGACCTGCCGCTGCGCGCCGTCTGGCTGGTGCCGCCGGGCGCGGTGCCGCGGACCTCCAGCGGCAAGGTGTCCCGCACCGCGGCCCGCGACCGCTGGTGGGGCGAGAATGGGCGCCATGACTGACACGGCCGCCTACGCCGAGGAGATCCGGAAGATCGTCTGCTTCGCGCTGGAGATCCCGCCCGAGCGGCTCACCGACTCGACGCCGTTCGACGACGTCGGCATGACGTCCCGGCAGCGCGTCCAGCTGCTCGCGCGCGCCGAGGTGCACTTCGGCGTGTCGGTGGACTTGGACGAACTCGAGCGCCTGGTGGACGTCCGGGGTGTCGCCGAGGTGATTTCCGAAGCGGTCGCCGCGCAGCGCCCCACTGGGTGAGTGCACTTCGGCAAAGCCCAGGTAGGGCGCGGGGCCGAACGCTAGACTCTGTGTGCATCTGCGACGGCACCGAACGGCGTCCGGGTGCGTCACAGTCTCGGAACCCGGGACAGGGACTGTGGGATCGAAGGGGGCAGCGACCATGCCAGACGGTTATGCAGCGAGTTCGGAGGCGATGACGCGGGCGCAGATGCGCTTGGCGGACGTCGCGGACGACCCGGCAGCCGAAGGGAAGAAGGTCGCGCCCACCGAGCTGAAGAAAGAAGACTTCGGCCGCGTCCACGGCGACGGTTTCGACAAGTACAAGTCGGGGATCGACGAAATCGGCGCCGGCCTGGCCGGGCTTTCGAACGCGTTGACGAACCTGGGCAACGGCATCGGGACCGCGGGCTCGAAGTACACCTCCCAGGAGGCGGACGCCGGCGCGCAGGCGAAAGCGGCGGGGAGCAAGTAATGGCGGACTGGGCGGAAATCAAGAAGATCCTCGACGATCCGAACGTCTCCATGAAGACGAAGTCGGATCTCATGGAGGAGTACGACCGCAACACCTTCAACTTCAACGACGAAGAAGAGAAGTACGCCAAGGAATACATCGACGGGTACTCCGACGGCGACAACGACGGTTACCAGATCTTCGAAAACGACGACACCGACGAGATCGTCGCCCGCGCGAAGCAGGAATCCGAAGCCAAGGGCAAGGAACAGCAGGCCCAGACCGACCGCAAGAACACCGCGAAGAAGAACCTCGACGGAATCACGCCGCCGACACTGGGGGTCGGCGCGAAGAGCTCCGACGAGCTACTCGACCAGGGCAACGTCGCGGTCGACTTCCTCGTGCAGTGGACCGACGAGATCTGGAACAAGATCAAGGGCGGCACCGGGCACATCGACTCCCAGAAGGACCTCCGGGACAAGTTCCACGAGAACCGCGGGATCCAGTTCCAGAAGTTCCTCACCGAGGCCGACGACCTGAGCAAGGCGCACAAGGTCGTCGAGGACACGCTCACCACGAGCGACACCGAGCTCCAGACCCTCTTCGGGGAGTGGAAGGGCAAGGGCGCCAACGCGGCCGAGATCAAGTACGACGAGATCATCAAGCCGCACTCCAAGGAGCTGTCGCAGCAGATCGACGGCGCCGCGAAGCTGATCCCGCAGACCGTGACGCGCGTTTTCGAGGCCGTCAAGAAGAAGGTCGACGAGGTCCTCGCGCTGCACCGGACGACGATCGCCCAGGCCGACATCACCATGGCGGGAGACGTCCTCAAGATCGCCAACGGCGACACCGACAAGTTCGACGACTTCATGAAGGTCGCCGGCTGGGTCGACGCCGTCAACGCGAAGAACGGCAACCAGACGAACCTCGCCGAGCGGCTGCAGAACGACGACTGCGGCTTCAACGACGAGAACAAGGAGTACGGCCGCAACGTCTGCCGCTACTGGCGTGACGGCGCGTTCACCACCGAGTACCAGGGCCTGATCAACGCGTTCAACGGCTCCTGCAAGTCCGCCAAGGACACCATCGACCAGCAGTTCGGCGCGCTCGAGCAGTTCATGGGCGGCTACCGCAACCAGCTGACCGAGGCGGCGGGGACCGACAAGGGCGGGGACCAGAGCGGCGGCGACCAGCACAACGGGAACGGCGGCGGCTCAAACGGGGGCGGCTCGAACGGCGGCGGCGGGTCCACCGGCGGCGGGGGCAGCACCGGCGGTGGCGGCAGCACGGGTGGCGGCGGCAGCACGACGCCGTCGGCGGCCGAGCCGCCCAAGGCCGAAGACCCGGCGAAGCACGAGGACGGGAAGAACCCGATCACCGGCAAGCCGCTGGAAACGGACCCGGAAACCGGGAAGCCATACCCGATCGACCCGACCACCGGCGAGGCCATCAAGGACACCGGCGACACCGACACGGTGTCGGTCAAGAAGGGCGACAACACGATCGAGATGTCCGAGCCCGACAAGCAGGGCAAGCAGGACATCTCCGTGGACGACGGCCACGGCCACAAGAAGGACTTCCACCTCGACTGGGGTGACGACGACAAGGCCAAGGACGGCAAGGACGGCGCCGCCGCCGACGGCAAGGACGGTTTCGGCCCGCAGGGCAGCCAGCACGCGGGCGCGGGCAAGGACGGCCAGCCCGCCGCCGACGGCAGCTACAAGCCGGGCCCGGACGGCAAGATCCACATCCAGGACGGCAACCTCAAGATCACGGCCGAACGGCCCGAGGGCCCGAACGGCCCGACGATCGTCACGGTCGACGACGGCAAGGGCGAGCCGACCACCTACACGCTCGACGAGAAGCACGACCCGAAGGCGGGCGACCTCAAGACCGACCCGGCGTCGGCGACCGACGGCAGCGGCTCCGCCGTGAAGCACGACCCGGGCGCCCAGTCGCCGCTGACGAAGGACCCGGCGCCGGCCAACCCGGACCCCGGCTTCACGCACGGTTCGGCAGCGGCGTCGAGCGGGTTCTCCGCGCCCGGCGGGCAGGACTTCTCCGGTGACTTCGGCGGCAGCGCCGGCGCGGAGCCGGCCGTCGCAAGTGTCGGTGGCGGCGACTCCGGTGTGGCCGGCGGCGGTGGCGGAGACGCGACCACGACGGCCGGGGCGAGCAACTTCGGTTCCGCCATCACCGGTGGCGGCGGTTCGGCCGACTTCGCCGGCGCGGTGTCGCTCGAGCCGGGCGCCCACACCGGCAGCGACGCGTCCCTGCCCGCGGCCGACGGCGGCGGGCTCGGGGCCACCCCGGTCGACCCGGGCGTGCACCAGGCCGCGGCGAGCTCCTCGAGCAGCATGAGCGGGATGTCCGGCATGGGCGGAATGGGCGGCATGATGGGCGGCATGGGCCAGTCGCCCGGTGGCGGCGGTGACCAGCAGCGCGGGCCGAGCCAGTACCGCATCGAAGGCGGCGTCTTCGAGACGAGCGGCGCGAAGGGCCGGATCAGCGGCTCGCTGGACGACGAGGGTGACCGTTCGATCCGGTACGACCGGTGACGAAGGCCGAGGAGGGCCGATGAGCAGCGCCGAAGAGCGGTATCGCGCGGCGATCTCGACGATGGACGCCGCGGCGCGGGAGCAGGACGAGCAGCGGGGGCTGCGCGAACGCCGCGTCGCGGAGGCCGAGACGCAGGCCCGCGAGGGGTTGAAGAACGAGCTGGCGGCCGCGCAGAAGTACGCCGAGCACATGGACGAGCTCAACAAGCGCAAGCAGAGCGCGGGCGGCTGGGCGACGGAGAAGACCCTGGCCGACAAGGGCCGCGAGTCGCTGATGGAGTTCGGCGTCCACGAGGAAGAGGCGGACACCGGCTACACGGCCTACCCGACGCCGAGCTACGGGACGCCGGCCGTCCCGGCCACGGCGGCGGTGCCCCCGCCCGCGCCGGAACCTCCCGCCGCGCCCCCGGCGCCGGAGCCGCCGAAGCGCGGACGGCACGCCCGCCAGCCCGACGACGAGGACGACTTCTCGAGCACCAGCTGGCTGGTCTGAGGGATGTCCCCGGAGCCCGCCCGCGTCAGTGGGCGGGCTCTTCTTCGCGGTCGATGGGCGCGAGCTTGACGTCCGCTTCGAGCAGCGGCCGGTACTTGTCGGTGCCGGTCAGGTGCGTGAGGAAGAAGGCCGTGAACAGCGCGCGGGTGACCTGCTGCGTCTTGCGGTGCGGCTTGCCGTGCATGATCAGCTGCGACCAGTGCCGGCCCTCGGTGACGCCCAGGTGGGTCGCCTTGCCGAGGGTGCGCAGCTGGACGTCCTCGCCGCCCCAGGCGTCGGTGATCGCCTCGGCGTGCCCGACCTTGGGGGCGACGAGGTCCTCCTCGGCGGCGAGGTGCAGGCCGGGGACGGTGATGGCCTTCGCGGACTCGGTCGCGGGCGGCAGCGTCTGGGCGGCGGCGATGGTCGCGACGGCCTTGATCCGGGGGTTTTCGGCCCGGGCGTCCTGAGCCGCGGCCAGCACGGCGGAGCCACCCCCGGTGGAGTGCCCGGCGAGGCCGAGCTTGGCCGGGTCGACGCTGATGCCGTCGGGCCCGAGCCGCACGGTGGTGACGACGTCGAGGGTGGTCAGCAGATCGGCGGCGAGCAGCCGGTGCGACGGCAGCGGGCCCCGCTGGGTCGCGGGCGCGGCGGCGACGATGCCCCAGCTGGCGAGGTGGTGCAGCAGCTGCCGGTACCGCTCGGGCGGCTGCAGCCACCCGTGCCCGAAGGCCACGGCGGGCAACCCGAGCCCGGCGCGCGGCGTGAAGACGACGCCGGGCAGCCCGACCAGGGCGAGATTGCCCCGCAGGACCTCGTGCGGACCCGGGTGCGTCAACTCCGCGAGCAGCTGCTTGGGCTTGCTGGCCATGCGGGAACCCTACTGTGCACCTCCGCCGAAGGCGCGCCCGCCGCGCTCGGAGCCAAGAGACAGGCAGCGGAGAGCGCAACCGGCACTCCACCCAGCCCTCTCCCGGCAACCCCGATCCGAAGCCAGAACACGGCCGGCAGCACCGGGTCAAGGCACGCTTTCCCGCCTTGACGCGGTCCTGCCGGCCGTAGTCACAATCAGACTCCGGGGTGGCGGGCCACCACCCGCACACGTGTGGGTGACACCGCATTGGTCCGGACCACCACGACAGCGATAACCGCAGGTGAAGAACCCTTTCCGGACCCAGTCAATCCGCCGAACATCCCTCGTTAGGCTGGTGCGCGTGTGTGGAATCGTGGGATATGTCGGGCACCGCCCGGCTCTGGACGTCGTCCTCGGCGGGCTCCGGCGGATGGAGTACCGCGGGTACGACTCGGCCGGGATCGCCGTGCTGGACGGTGGCGAACTGACCGTCGAGCGCAAGGCCGGCCGCCTGGCCAACCTGGAAGCCGAGCTCGACAAGGTCGGCCGCGACAGCATCACCGGCACCGCCGGCATGGGCCACACCCGCTGGGCCACCCACGGCGCGCCGATCGACCGCAACTCGCACCCGCACCGGGACGCCTCGCAGCGCGTCGCCGTCGTGCACAACGGCATCATCGAGAACTTCGCCACCCTCCGCGCCGAGCTGGAAGCCGACGGCGTCGAGATGGCCAGCGACACCGACAGCGAGACCGCCGCCCACCTCGTCGCCCGCGCCTACACCGAAGGCGACACCAAGGGTGACCTGGCCGCCAGCGTCGCCGCCGTCTGCCGCCGCCTCGAAGGCGCGTTCACGCTGGTCGTGACGCACGCCGAGCAGCCGGACACCATCGTGGCCGCGCGGCGGTCGTCGCCGCTGGTCGTCGGGGTCGGGGAGGGCGAGCACTTCGTCGCCTCCGACGTCGCCGCGTTCATCGAGCACACCCGCGAGGCCGTCGAACTGGGCCAGGACCAGCTCGTCGTCATCACGCGCGAGGGTTACGAGGTCACCGACTTCCACGGCGATGCCGCCCAGGCGAAGCCGTTCACCGTCGACTGGGACCTCAGCGCCGCCGAGAAGGGCGGCCACGAGTACTTCATGCTCAAGGAGATCGAGGAGCAGCCCGAGGCGCTGGCCAACACGCTGCGCGGGCACTTCGAGTCGGGCCGGGTCATCCTCGACGAGCAGCGCATCTCCGACCAGGACCTCCGCGACGTCGACAAGGTCTTCGTCGTCGCCTGCGGGTCGGCCTACCACTCCGGCCTGGTCGCGAAGTACGCCATCGAGCACTGGACGCGCCTGCCCGTCGAGGTCGAGCTGGCGTCCGAGTTCCGCTACCGCGACCCGGTCCTCGACCGGGACACGCTGGTCGTCGCGGTGTCGCAGTCCGGCGAGACGGCGGACACGCTCGAAGCCGTCCGGCACGCGCGGGAGCAGAAGGCGCGCGTGCTGGCCGTCTGCAACACCAACGGCGCGCAGATCCCGCGTGAGTCCGACGCCGTCCTCTACACCCACGCCGGTCCCGAGATCGGCGTCGCGTCGACGAAGGCGTTCCTCGCCCAGATCGCGGCCAACTACCTGGTCGGCCTGGCGCTGGCGCAGGCGCGCGGCACCAAGTACCCGGACGAGGTCGCCCGCGAGTTCGCCGAGCTGGAGGCCATGCCCGCGGCCGTCCAAAAGGTACTGTCCACTGTGGAGCAGACGCGGGACCTGGGCCGGCGCATCGCCGACTCGCGCGCGGTGCTGTTCCTCGGCAGGCACGTCGGGTTCCCGGTCGCCCTCGAAGGCGCGCTGAAGCTCAAGGAACTCGCGTACATGCACGCCGAGGGTTTCGCGGCCGGCGAGCTCAAGCACGGCCCGATCGCGCTGATCGAAGAGGGCCTGCCGGTCGTCGTCGTGATGCCGTCGCCCAAGGGCCGCGCGGTCCTGCACTCGAAGCTGGTCTCGAACATCAGCGAGATCCAGGCCCGCGGCGCCCGCACGATCGTGATCGCCGAAGAGGGCGACGAGACCGTCCGGCCGTTCGCCGACGAGCTCATCGAGGTCCCCGCGGTGCCGACGCTGCTGCAGCCGCTGGTGTCCACGGTGCCGCTGCAGGTGCTGGCCGCGGAGATCGCCCGCACCCGCGGGTACGACGTCGACAAGCCGCGTAACCTGGCGAAGTCGGTCACTGTCGAGTAAGCGGAGGCCCCGCCGTGCAGGGAATCTGGACCACGGAACGGATTCGCGAGGCGGAGGGGCGGGCGTTCGCCGTCACGCCGGAAGGCGAGCTGATGCGGCGCGCGTCCTTCGGCTTGTCGGTGCAGATCGCGGATCTCCTCGACGACCACGCCGGCGGCGTTTCCGGCCGCCGGGTCGTGCTGCTGGTCGGCTCCGGCGACAACGGCGGTGACGCCCTGTGGGCGGGCGCGTTCCTGCGCCGACGCGGGGTGGCCGTCACGGCGATCCTGCTCAAGCCCGAGAAAGCCCACGCCAAGGGACTCGAAGCCTTGAAGCGGGCCGGAGGCCGCGCGGTGCCCGCCGAAGAAGGTCCACAGTGGATCGAACGGGCGGACGTCGTGGTCGACGGCATCGTCGGCATCTCCGCGAAGGGCTCGCTGCGGCCGGACGCCGCGCGGCTCGTCGAGCTGGTCGAGGCACCGATCGTGGCGGTCGACCTGCCCAGCGGCGTCGACCCGGACACCGGCGCGGTCGACGGCCCGGCCGTGAAGGCGACCCGCACCGTGACGTTCGGCGCCCGCAAGCCGGTGCACGCGCTGGCGCCCGCCCACTGCGGCGAGGTCGTGCTGGTCGACATCGGCCTCGACCTGGCCGACCCCGACCTCCAGCGGCTCGACGTCGTGGACGTCGCCGCGGCGTGGCCGGTCCCGGGGCCCGAGGACGACAAGTACAGCCAGGGCGTCGTGGGGGTCGCGGCGGGCTCGGCGACGTACCCGGGCGCGGCGGTGCTGGCGGCGGGCTCGGCGGTCCGCGCGACGGCGGGCATGGTCCGGTACGCGGGCCACGCGGCCGACGTCGTCCGGTCGCAGTGGCCGGAGATCATCGCGACGGGCACGGTCGCGGACGCGGGGCGGGTCCAGGCGTGGGTGGTCGGCCCGGGCATCGGCACCGGGGCGGAGGGCCGGGACGTGCTGCGGCACGTGCTCGGCCAGGGCGTCCCGGTCTGCGCGGACGCCGACGCGACGACGATCATCGCGAAGTCCCCGGACGTCCTGGACGCGCGTGACCCGGACACGCCGCTGGTCCTGACACCGCACGCGGGCGAGTACGAGCGCCTGATGGGCCGCAAGCCGGGCGCCGACCGCGTGACGGCGGCGCGCGAAGCGGCGAAGAAGTACGACGCGGTGGTGCTGCTGAAGGGGCACGTCACGGTGATCGCGGCCCCGGACGGCCGGGTCGCGGTGAACACCCCGCGCGGTGCCTGGCTGGCGACGGCGGGGTCGGGCGACGTCCTGTCCGGCCTGGTCGGCTCCCTGTTGGCGGCGGGCCTGGACCCGTGGCTGGCCGCGGCGGCCGCCGCGAACGTCCACTCGCTGGCCGGCGCGATCGCGGCCCAGAACGCGCCGACGTCGGCATCGGGCCTGGTCCACGCGATCCCGGAAGCCATCCGGTCGGTCCGCTCCCTCATGTCCTGAGCAGAGTTATCGAGTTCTCTGTTAACTCCAGGGGACAAATCTGGTAAGAATGCCGTGTGAGCGGCGGCACAGCACCCGGAGACCGGAAGACCCGGCCGTCCGACGCTGCCGTCGAACAGCGCCGGCAGGAGATCCTCGACCACGTCATCGAGCAGGGCGAGGTCCGCATCGACGACCTCACCACCCGGTTCAAGGTCAGCCTGATGACCATGCACCGCGACCTCGACGACCTCGCCGAGCGCCGCCTCCTGCGCAAGCTGCGCGGCAAGGTCGAGGCCTACCCGGCCCTCACCATCGAGACCGCCGCCCGCTTCCGCGACACCCTCCACCACGGCGAGAAGGACGCGCTCGGCGAAGCCGCCGCGAACCACGTCCAGCCCGGCCAGACCGTCTTCGTCGACGACTCCACCACGCTCCTGCCGCTGGTCAAGCGCCTGGCCGAGATCGACGCCCTCACCGTCGTCACCAACTCGCTGCACGCCGCGCGGCTGCTCGGGCCGAAGGTCGACGTCGTGCTCGCCGGGGGTCGCTACTCCCACGAGTACGACTCCTGCGCCGGTCCCGAGGTCCTGAACCTGCTCGACTCGATCCGCGCCGACATCTCGTTCGTGTCGGTCACGGCCGTCGCGGTCGGGCGGCTCTTCCACCCCGATCGCGACTACGCCGAGCTCAAGAAGGCCGCGCTCAAGGTCGCGAACCGGACCGTCCTCGTCGTCGACCACTCGAAGTTCGGCCGCACCGCCACCTACGCGCACGGCGACGTCGGCGACTACGACCTGCTGATCACCGGTGAGTTCACCCCCACCGAAGAGATCGAGGCCGCGCTCAACGCGGGCACCGCGATCGAGATCGTCGAACACGTCGCAGAGGGGCAGCCCTATGACAGCTGAGCTGGTCGCCGGGATCGACTCGTCCACGCAGTCGACCAAGGTCGTCGTGTGCGACGCGCGCACCGGGGAGATCGTCCGCACCGGCCGTGCGCCGCACCCCGACGGCACCGAGGTCGACCCCGCCGCCTGGTGGGACGCCTTCACCGAAGCCACCCGAGGCGTCCTCGACGACGTCAAGGCCATCGGCGTCGGCGGCCAGCAGCACGGCATGGTGACCCTCGACGAGCAGGGCGAGGTCGTCCGGCCCGCGCTGCTGTGGAACGACACCCGCTCCGCGCAGGCGGCGCTCAACCTCATCGACGAGCTGGGCGGGCCCTCGGTCTGGGCGAAGTCCGTCGGCTCGGTTCCGGTCGCGAGCTTCACCGTGACGAAGCTGCGCTGGCTGGCCGAGCACGAGCCGGAGCTCGCCAACCGCGTCGCGCGCGTCCTGCTCCCGCACGACTGGCTGACCTGGAAGCTCACGGGCGGCGACCCGGTCACCGATCGCGGCGACGCGTCCGGCACGGGCTACTTCTCGCCGTCGGACAACGCCTACCGCCTCGACGTCCTGAGCCACGCGTTCGGCGGCCGGACGCCCGAGCTGCCCACCGTGCTCGGCCCGGCCGACGCCGCCGGCCACACGAAGGACGGCGTGCTCGTCTCGGCGGGCACCGGCGACAACATGGCCGCCGCGCTCGGGCTCGAACTGCAGCCGGGCGACGTCGTCGTCTCGCTCGGCACCAGCGGCACGGTGTTCGGTGTCGCGGAGCACGGCGCCGCCGACGCGTCCGGCGAGGTCGCCGGGTTCGCCGACGCCACCGGCCGGTTCCTCCCGCTCGCCTGCACCCTCAACGCCGCCCGCGTCCTCACCGCGACGGCGACGATGCTCGGCGCGACGCTGGGTGAGTTCGACCGCCTCGCCCTCGGCGCCGAGCCGGGTGCCGGCGGCCTGACGTTCCTGCCGTACCTCGACGGCGAGCGCACCCCGAACCTGCCGGACGCCACCGGCTCGTTGACCGGCCTGACCCGGGCCAACATGACCCCGGAGAACCTCGCGCGCAGTGCCGTCGAAGGCATGCTGTGCGGCCTGGCCGCCGGCCTCGACGCGGTGCGCGCGCACGGCCTCGACGTCCACCGCGTGCTGCTGATCGGCGGGGGCGCACAGTCGGCCGCCGTCCGCGCGGTCGCGCCGCTCGTGTTCGGCGTGCCCGTGCAGCTGCCCGACGTCGCCGAGTACGTCGCCATCGGCGCGGCGCGGCAGGCGGCGTGGGCCCTGGCTTCCAGTGCGGAACCCCCGTCCTGGCAGGAGAACCAGAAACTCCGGCTCGAGCTGGACGAGCCGACCGAGGCGCAGCGCGCCGAGGGCCACCGGATCCAGCAGCGCCACCTCGAAGCCCGCGAAGCGGCGCACGGGGTCCGGCGGACTCTCGGAGAGGACTGACCGATGGCTTCCATCACCTACGACAAGGCGACCCGGCGCTACGCCGGTTCGGAGCGCCCCGCGGTCGACGCGCTGGACCTGGAGATCGCCGACGGCGAGTTCCTGGTGCTGGTCGGCCCGTCCGGCTGCGGCAAGTCGACCAGCCTGCGCATGCTGGCCGGGCTCGAGGACATCGACGACGGCGCCGTCTGGATCGGCGACCGCGACGTCACCCAGCTGCCGCCGCGCTCGCGCGACATCGCGATGGTGTTCCAGAACTACGCGCTGTACCCGCACATGACGGTCGCGCAGAACATGGGCTTCGCGCTGAAGATCGCCGGGCGCCCGGCGTCGGAGATCAAGCAGAAGGTCCTCGAGGCCGCGAAGCTGCTGGACATCGAGCAGTACCTCGACCGCAAGCCGAAGGCGCTCTCCGGTGGTCAGCGCCAGCGCGTCGCGATGGGCCGCGCGATCGTCCGCGAGCCGCAGGTCTTCCTGATGGACGAGCCGCTGTCGAACCTCGACGCGAAGCTGCGTGTTTCGACGCGCACGCAGATCGCCGCGCTCCAGCGCCGCCTCGGCGTCACCACGGTGTACGTCACGCACGACCAGGTCGAGGCCATGACGATGGGTGACCGCGTCGCGGTGCTGTCGGACGGCCTGCTGCAGCAGTGCGACACCCCGCGCGCGCTGTACGACCGGCCCGCAAACGCTTTCGTCGCCGGGTTCATCGGCTCGCCCGCCATGAACCTCGTCACGGCGAAGCTGACGGCCGAGGGTGCCGAGCTGGGTGGCGCGCGCGTGCCGCTGTCACGCGAGACGATCGCGGCCGCCGACGGCGACACCGTCAAGCTCGGCTTCCGCCCGGAGGCCCTCGAGGTCACCACCAGCGAGGACGGCACCCTGCCGATCAAGGTGGACCTGGTCGAGGAGCTGGGCTCGGACGCGTACGTCTACGGCAAGCTGGCCGAGAGCGACGCCGAGGGCACGCAGTCCAACATCGTCGCCCGCGTCGACCCGCGCACGCCGCCCGCCATGGGCGACACGCTCCACCTGCGCATCCGCCCGGACGAGCTGCACGTGTTCTCGGCCACAGGTGACGGGGCTCGCCTGCCCTGACCTCGGGTCATGGGAAACTGGAGGCGTTATGTCCTCCAGTTTCCCGCGCGCCCAGGTCGACATCGACCTCGACGCGATCCGCCACAACCTCACCCTGCTGGGCGCCCGCGCGCCCGGCTCCGAAGTGATGGCCGTGGTCAAGGCCGACGCCTACGGCCACGGCGCGCTGCCGGTGGCGCGCGCCGCGGTCGAGGCCGGCGCGAGCTGGCTCGGCACCTGCTCGCTCGCCGAGGCCCTCGCGCTGCGCGAAGCCGGGATCACGACCCGGCTGTTCAGCTGGCTGGACACCCCGGACGTCGACTTCGCGCCGGGCATCGAAGCGGACGTCGACCTCGCGGCCAGCTCCCTGGGTGAGCTACGCCGCATCGCGGCCGCCACGCCGGCGGGTACCCGGGCGCGTGTGCACCTCAAAATCGACACCGGGCTGTCGCGCAACGGCTGCCCGCCCGCCCGCTGGGCCGAACTGGTCGAAGCGGCGGCCGCCGAACCGCGGGTCGAGGTGGTCGCGATCTGGTCCCACCTCGCGTGCGCGGACGAGCCCGAACACCCGTCGATCGACATGCAGGCCAAGCGGTTCGCCGAGGCGTACGACGCGGCCCGCGCGGCCGGGCTCGACCCGAAGCGGCACCTGGCCAACTCCGCGGCCGTGCTGACCCGGCCGGACCTGCACTTCGACCTCGTCCGGCCCGGCATTGCGATGTACGGGCTCAACCCGGTGCCGCAGGCCGAAGACCTGCGCCCGGCGATGACGTTCCGGTCGGCGGTCACGCTGGTCAAGCGCGTCGACGCCGGGGAATCGGTGTCCTACGGCCACACCTGGACCACCCCGCGCGCCACGAACCTGGCGCTGGTCCCGGCCGGGTACGCCGACGGCGTGCCGCGGTCGCTGTCCGGCCGGATGGACGTCTGGCTCGGCGGGCAGCGGCGGCCCGTGGCCGGGCGCGTCTGCATGGACCAGCTGGTGGTCGACTGCGGCGACTTCGAGCCGTCCGCCGGCGACGAGGTCGTGCTGTTCGGCGCCGGGGTACAGGGCGAGCCGACGGCTCGCGAATGGGCCGACAAGCTGGGCACCATCGACTACGAGATCGTGACGTCGATGTACCGGCCGCGGGTGCGGCGCCGGTATCTGGGGGAGCGCTCGTGACACCTTCACGACGACTGCTGGCCATCGCGGGCGGGGTCGGGGCCATCGCCACCGGGACCGCCGCCGCCGCTATCGTCGCCGCGCAGCAGCGGCGGCACAGTGAGGATCCGTACGTGGACGAGCCGCTGGGGGAGCTGAAGCCGGACCGTACTTCCACGGTCGCGGCCGAGGACGGCACGCCGCTTTCGGTCGAGGAGATCGACCCGGAAGACGGCGGGAAACCGGAACTGACTGTCGTGGGGGTCCACGGCTTCGCGCTTTCGCGGCGCTGCTGGCACTTCCAGCGCCGCGACCTCGCGTCGCTGAGGCTGCCGCGCGTGCGTCAGGTGTACTACGACCACCGCGGCCACGGCCTGTCCGGCGCGGCGAACGCGGAGACGTCGACCATCGAGCAGCTCGCGCGCGACCTCGACGTCGTGCTGCGGTCCGTGGTGCCGGAGGGACCCATCGTGCTGATGGGGCACTCGATGGGCGGCATGGTGATCATGGAGCTCGCCGCCGAGTTCCCGGAGCTGTTCGAAGACCGCGTGTGCGGCGTCGCCTTCATCGCGACGGCCGCGGGCGAAGTGGGCGCACGCGGGTTGCCGCGTCCGCTGCTCTCGAAGTACAACCCCCTGACGCGGGCGGCCGGCGGGCTCGCCGGGTGGCAGCCGGGGCTGGTCGAGTTCGTGCGTGCCGCGGGCGGGCAGCTGACCCGCCAGGCCGTGCGACGGCTGGCGTTCGGCAGCCGCGAAGTCGCGCCCCGGCTCGTCGACTTCATGCTCGAGATGCTGGAAGTGACGCCGGTCCGCGGGCTGGTCAACTTCGTCGACACGCTCGGCAGCCACAACCGGTACGCCGCCCTGGCCGGGCTGAAGCACGCGGAAGTGCTGGTCATCGGCGGCGACTCGGACCGCTTCACGCCGTTCTCGCACGCCGAGCGCATCGCGTCCGAGCTGCCCGACGCGGAGCTGGTGCGCGTCCGCGGCGCCGGCCACATGGTGCAGCTCGAGCAGCCCGAGCTGGTGAACAGCCATCTGATCGATCTCCTGCAACGCTGTTCCGGTGTGGACGGCGAATCTACGTCCCGGCGAAACTGGTGGTGGCAGCGTTGACCTTCGTTTTTCCCACGCCCGAAGAGACCATGGACTTCGGGCGCGTGCTCGGCCGCGTGCTGCGCGCCGGTGACCTCGTGCTGCTGGCGGGCCCGCTCGGCGCGGGCAAGACGACGCTGACCCGCGGCATCGCGGACGGCCTCGGCGTCGGCGGCCGGGTCAGCAGCCCGACGTTCGTGCTGGCCCGCGTCCACCCGGCGGGTGCACCGGGCGTCCCGCTGGTGCACGTGGACGCGTACCGCCTGGGCGGCGACCTGTCCCAGCTGGACGACCTCGACCTGGACACGGACCT
Source organism: Amycolatopsis sp. NPDC004378 (assembly GCF_053602455.1). Taxonomy (NCBI): domain Bacteria; kingdom Bacillati; phylum Actinomycetota; class Actinomycetes; order Pseudonocardiales; family Pseudonocardiaceae; genus Amycolatopsis; species Amycolatopsis sp. NPDC004378. The sequence continues at coordinate 341,112 of NZ_JBSGDR010000008.1, read as the reverse complement.
GGAGCGCTCGGCGATCGTGGTCGAGTGGGGCGAGGGCTCGGCGGAGCGGCTGTCGGAGGACTACCTGGTGGTGCGGCTGGACCGCCGCGAGGACGACGTCCGCGAGGTCACCCTGGAACCCCACGGCACCTGGGCCGACCGCGTACCGGAGCTCGCGAAGATGTCGTGAGTGGGAAACCGTGTGCTAACCCTGCTTCTCACTCACGACCGCGCGGGCCACGCCCAGGTCGACGAGGTCCTGGGGGCGCAGCCGGAGCTGGTTCGCGATGGCCGGGACCTCCTCGACCGGGCGCTTGAGGATCGCCGCGGCCGCCTCCGGGGACGTCACCGAGAAGTACGCGTCCGGGGCCACCCAGGTCGAGCCCGCCGCCGCGAACGCCAGTGCGCCGCCTGAGCCACCTTCGCCGATCACCAGGGTCGTCACCGGGATCGACGCCGTCGCGACCGCCTCGAACATCGCCGCGATCGCGCCGCCCGCGCCGGCGCGCTCCGCGGCCGCGTCGTTCGCCGCGCCCGGGGTGTCGACCAACGTCAGCACCGGGATGCCCAGCCGGGACGCCAGCTGCACCAGACGCGCCGCCGTCCGGAAGCCCGCGGGCGACGTCGGCGTGCCGCACTGGGCCGCGTACGCGATCGTCCGGCCGTCGCGCCAGCCGAAGCCGCACAACACCCCTTCGTCGACGCCGCCCGCGCGGTCGCCGCTCACCTCCGAGCGCCACTCGAAGTACGCGTCGAGGTACTCGTGCGCCCGCGCCCGCCGGGGCGAGCGCGCGGCCTGCACCGCCTCCCAGCCCGTGTCCGGCACCGAAGCCGGCCGCAGCGCGGACGGCGGGGGAGCCGCCGCCGAGGAGTGCGCGGTGAGCAGCCGCAGCCACCGTTCCAGCGTCACGCCCAGGGCGTCCGGCGAGACGATCTCGTCGACCTGGCCCCACTCGAGCTTCGCCTCGGCCGTGTAGGCCTCCGGCGAACCCACGGGACGCACCCGCGAGCCCGCGAAGCCGACCTGGGCCTCGGGCAGCGCGAGGATGACGTCGGCGCCCGCGCCGAGCGTCGCCCAGCCGCCGCCGGTCGTCGGGTCGCGCAGCACCGAGATCTGCGGGATGCCCGAAGCACGCGTCAAGGCCGAGGCCCGCGCGACGCGCTGAAGCTGCATCAACGCGCGCATGCCCTGCTGCATGCGGCTGCCGCCGGTCGAGATCAGCGACACCACCGGCAGGCGCGCGTCGCGGGCGTGCGCGAACGCCGCCTCGATCCGGTCGCCGGTCCGCTGCCCGAGCGAGCCGCCGAGGAAGCCGAATTCGAACGTGATCAGCACGGCTTCGACGTTGCCGATCTTCGCCGTCCCGCAGATGACCGACTCCTTCTCGCCGGTGCGTTCTTCGGCGGCGGAGCGCGCTTCGCGGTAGCCGGGCCAGTCGATCGGCCCGTCGGCGGGCTCGTCGCGCAGCGGGGTGGGGAACTCTTCGAAGTCGTTCGCGATCGCGGCGACGACCTCGCGCGCCGGCTGCCTAGGCACCGAGTGCCCGCTTCATGACCTTGCCCATGTCGTTGCGCGGCAAGGCATCCAGGTATCGGACGACCCGTGGGCGCTTGTGCGGCGAGAGCAGCTTCGCGACGTGGTCGGCCAGCTCCCCGGCCGACGGTGGTGGCCCGCTGGGCACGATCCACGCGACGATCCGCTCGCCGAGGTCGTCGTCCGGCTCGCCGGTGACGGCCGCTTCGGCGACGCCGGGGTGTTCGAGCAGCGCGTTTTCGATCTCGCCCGCGCCGATCTTGTAGCCGCCGCTCTTGATCAGGTCGGTCGCCTTGCGCCCGACGATCTTGACGTAGCCGTCGCGGTCGCGCGTCGCCATGTCGCCGGTGCGGAACCAGCCGCCGTCGAGCGCGGCGGCGGTCGCGTCCGGGCGGTTGAGGTACTCGGTGAACAGGTTCGGGCCGCGCACCTGGATCTCGCCGACGGTCTCGACGTCGTCGATCACCTCGCCCGCCTCGCCGAGCAGCCGCAGTTCGACGCCCCGCAGCGGCACGCCGACGGTGCCGGGCTTGCGTTCGCCGTCCGCGCGGACGCTCGTGTTCATCAGCGTCTCGGTCATGCCGTAGCGCTCGACGACCTGCTGGCCGGTCGCTTCGGTGATCCGCTGGTGGTCGTGCACCGGCAGCGCCGCGGACCCGGAGACGAGCAGCCGCGCCTTGCGAAGCGCTTCCGCGAGGGCGGCGTTCGTGCCGACTTCGCCGGCGATGCGGTGGTACATCGTCGGGACGCCGAACATCATCGTCGCGCCGTTCGTCAGCTCCTTCGCGACGCCCTCGGTCGAGAACCGGCCGAGGTGGCGCACCGAGCCGCCGCGGCGCAGCGGGCCGAGGATGCCGAGGATCAGGCCGTGCACGTGGAACAGCGGGAGCGCGTGCACGAGGACGTCGTCCGCGGTCCACTGCCAGGCGTCTTCCAGGGCGTCGAGCGTGGTCGCGATCGACCGGCGGGGGAGGACGACGCCCTTCGGCGGCCCGGTGGTCCCGGACGTGTAGACGATCAGCGCGGGCGCCTCGGCGTCCGGCTCGGCCGCCAGGGGCGTCTTCTCGCCGGTCAACGGGATGTCGCGGCGGGGCAGGCCGGCCAGGCCCTCGGGCAGTTCGGCGCCCGGCTCGGCGAGCACCAGCTGCGGTTCGCTGTCGGCGAGGATGTGCGCCAGCTCGCGCTCGCCGATCTTCGGGTTGAGCGGCACGGCCGGGACCCCGGCCAGCAGCGCGGCGACGACGGCGACGCTGGTGTGCACGGTCGGCGTCGCCCAGACCGCGACCCGGCCGCGCGGCAGGTCTCGGGCGAGGTGGCCGGCGACAGCGCCGAGATCGTCGTAGGTGAGCACGTGGTCGCCGAAGCGCAGAGCCTCTTTGGCGGAACCGTCGGCGAGGGCGGGGAACAACGGGGCGGGCACCGCGGGGACCTCCCAGAGTCGGACTCCAACCGCACGTTACCTTGCGGATCAGTCCCCTGCAGCAAGCCGTCGAAGACCCTGGTCGTACGCTTGGTTACCGTGTTGGTACTGGCGATCGATACCTCGACCCCGGCGGTGACCGCGGGCGTCGTCGCGGTGGACGGCGACAGGGTCGAGACGCGCGGCGACCGCGTCACGGTCGACCCGCGCGCCCACGGCGAGCTGATCACGCCGCACGCGCTGGCCGCGGCCGAAGCCGCCGGCGTGGGCCTCAAGGATCTGGACGCGATCGTCACGGGTGTCGGCCCCGGCCCCTTCACCGGCCTGCGCGCCGGGATGGCCACCGCCGCCGCGCTCGGGTACGCCCTCGGCATCCCGGTGTACCCCGTCTGCAGCCTCGACGCGCTGGCCGCCGACGTCGCCCCGAGTGACGGCGCCTTCCTCGTCCTCACCGACGCGCGCCGTCGCGAGGTCTACTGGGCGAGCTACGACGCCGCCGGGAACCGCGTCGACGGCCCGCACGTCCAGCGCCCGGCCGACCTGGAGACCGACGTCAAGGTCGCGGCCGGCGACGGCGCCGTGCTGTACGCCGCCGCACTCGACGTCCAGCCGATCGAGCCGCGCTTCCCGTCGCCCGCCGGCCTCGTCAAGGCCGCTCGGAGCGCGCTGCTGGCGAAGGAAACGCCCGCGCCGCTGACGCCGTTGTACCTGCGCCGTCCCGACGCCGCCGAGCCCGCCGCGCCGAAACGGGTGACCGCGCCGTGAGACTCGAGCCCCTGCGCCGCCGGGACATCGCCCGGTGCGTCGAGATCGAGCAGATCCTCTTCCCCGGCGACGACCCGTGGAGCTCGCGCGCGTTCCACTCCGAACTGGACGCCGGGAACTTCTACCTGGCCGCCCGCCCGGACGAGGGTGACGAGCTGCTCGGCTACGCGGGGTTGGCCGTCGTCGGGCGGCGCCGCGGCGAGTACGAGGCGACCGTGCACACCATCGGCGTCACGCCCGAGCACCAGGGCCAGGGCATCGGCAAGGCCCTGCTGCGGGCGTTGCTGGAGCGGGCCGACGAGTTCGAGGCGCCGGTCTTCCTCGAGGTCCGCACCGACAACGAAACGGCGCTCGCGCTCTACGAGAACCACGGCTTCGAACGGCTAGGCATCCGGAAGCGCTACTACCAGCCTTCCGGCGCCGACGCGTACACAATGGTCCGCCCGGCGCGGACGCGAGACGAGGTGGCGGGCTGATGTCACGCATCATCATGGGCATCGAGAGCTCGTGCGACGAGACCGGCGTCGGCCTGGTCCGGCTGCACGACGACGGCACGGTCGAGCTGCTCGCCGACGAGGTCGCCTCCAGCGTCGAGCAGCACGCGCGCTTCGGCGGCGTGGTGCCCGAGGTCGCCAGCCGCGCGCACCTCGAGGCGATGGTCCCGACGACCGCGCGTGCCTTCGAGAAGGCCGGGCTGGCACTGTCCGATGTGGACGCCATCGCGGTGACGGCCGGGCCGGGCCTGGCGGGCGCGCTGCTCGTCGGCGTCTCCGCAGCGAAGGCGTACGCGACGGCGCTGGACGTGCCGCTCTACGGCGTCAACCACCTGGCCGGGCACATCGCCGTGGACACACTGCAGCACGGGCCGTTGCCGGCGCCGTGCCTGGCGCTGCTGGTTTCGGGCGGGCACACGCAGCTGCTGCGCGTCGACGACATCGCGTCGGGGATCACCGAGCTGGGGTCCACTGTGGACGACGCCGCGGGCGAGGCGTACGACAAGGTCGCGCGCGTGCTCGGCCTGCCGTACCCGGGCGGCCCGCCGATCGACAAGGCGGCGAAGAACGGCGACCCGGCGGCGATCGCGTTCCCGCGCGGCATGACCGGCCCGCGCGACGCCAAGAACGACTTTTCCTTCTCCGGCTTGAAGACCGCGGTGGCGCGCTGGGTCGAAGGCGCGGCCCGGCGCGGCGAGGAGATCCCGGTGGACGACGTCGCGGCGTCGTTCCAGGAAGCCGTCGCGGACGTGCTGACCATGAAGGCGGTCCGCGCGGCGAAGGAGCAGGGGATCGGCACCCTCGTCATCTCCGGTGGCGTGGCGGCGAACTCGCGGCTGTCCGCCCTCGCCGCGGAGCGTTGTGCGGCGGCCGGGATCGAGCTGCGCGTCCCGCGGCCGCGCCTGTGCACGGACAACGGCGCGATGATCGCGGCCCTGGGCGCGCACGTGGTGGCGGCCAAGCTCCCGACGACGCCGTTGGACTTCAGCGCGAACCCGGCCCTGCCGGTGAACGTGGTCTCGCTCTGACCTAGGACGCCGCGGCGTGCCGGTGCGCCCGGGAGCCCACGCCCAGCAGTTCCTCGATCGCCGCGACCGCCAGGATCGCCGCATTGCCTTCGCCGTAGGGGTTTCCGACCTGTGCCGGCCGCAGCGCTCCGCTGAGCAGCCGCGCGGCCGTGTCGGCGATGCGCTCGGTGTCCGTGCCCACGAGCCACGCACAGCCGGCGTCGACGACCTCGGTCCGCTCGGTGACGTCGCGCAGCACCAGGACCGGCGTGCCGAACGTCGGCGCCTCCTCCTGGATGCCGCCCGAGTCCGTCAGCACCAGTGACGCCAGCCGCAGCGCGCGCACCAGGTCGGGGTACTCCAGCGGGTCCGTCACCGTCACTCGCGGCAGGCCACCGAGAGCCGCGTCGACCTGGGCGCGGACCTGCGGGTTCGGGTGCGCCGGGAACAGCACCTGGACGTCCGGGTGCTCGGCCACGATCAGCTGCACCGCGGCCAGCGTCCGCTCCAGCGGCTCGCCCCACGACTCCCGCCGGTGCGAGGTCACGAGCACCAGCCGCTCGCCCGCCTCCGCGATCTCCATCTCCAGCAACGCCAACGCCGTGTCGCGCGCCGGCAGGTCGCGCGCCGCGATCTCCAGCACCGCGTCGACGACCGTGTTGCCGGTGACCGCGATCCGCTGGCGCGCCACGCCTTCCGAGCGCAGCGCGGCCGCCGCGCCGAGCGTCGGCGCCAGGTGCAGGGCCGCCAGCCGCGACACCATCTGCCGCGCGCCCTCCTCCGGGAACGGCGCCGCGAGATCGCGCGTGCGCAGCCCGGCCTCCAGGTGCACCACCGGGATGCCCAGCCAGAACGCGGCCAGCGCGCCCGCGAGCGTCGTCGTCGTGTCGCCCTGGACGACGAGCGCGGCCGGGGCGTGCCGGCGCAGGACGTCGTCCAGTGCGGGGAGCAGGCCCGCGACGAGCTCCGCCTGGCCGCCGGTGACGCGCGGCGGCACGTCCAGCCAGGCGTCCGCGACCAGGCCGAACGGCGCCAGGGCCTGCTCGACCATGCCCGCGTGCTGCCCGCTGTGGACCAGGACCGGCCGCAGCGCCGGGTGCTCGTCCAGCGCCAGTGCCAGCGGCGCGAGCTTCAGCGCTTCCGGGCGCGTCCCGGCCAGCAACATCACATCCACCCCGCGGTGCCCCTTCTCCACATAGTCCAGTGTCCAGGAAAATTTCTCTCAAGGGGGCCGCCGGCGTGCGAGGGGCGCACGCCGACGGCCGTTTCCCTATTCCCGCGCCCGGGAGAGGCGGCGGTTGCGGCGGTGGACGGCGATCAGCGCGACGGTCCCGAGCAGGACCAGGAGCACGCCGACGGCCAGCCACCACCCGATGTCGGCGCCGGTGGCGGCGAGGGTGCCCACGCCACCCCCGGCCACGCCGACGCCCGCGCCCGGCATCTTGTACACGGTCAGACCCGGGCGGTGCGGCGACGGTAGATGCGCGTCCCGAACGGCACGGCGATCGCGCCGAGCAGCCCGAGCCCGATCCACAGGCCGGCACCGGAGGCCAGCGGCATCGGCGGCGCGGCCGGGCCGCACGTAGCCGACGACACGATGACGTCACCCGAGCCGAGCGCGCCGACGACCCCGCCGAGCAGCTTCACGTGGAGGGCGTTGACCGTGAGGCTGCCGTCCTTGTTCCGGATCTGCTCGTTGAGGATGACCGTCGCGACGTTGATCCCGGCGATCGCCACCTTGACCTGCGTGTTCGGCGCCGGGGTGGCGTCGACCGCGCCGGCGCTGCCGAGGTTCGCGCCGACCAGCGTGGTGCTGCCCTTGACGCCTTCCTGGGTCGCCGTGCAGACCGCTTCCACGGCCTTGGCGCCGACGTTGTTCCCGAGGGCCTTGAGCAGCGGCAGGCCGACGTCGGCCGTGCTCGCCTTCGCCGTCACCGAGCCGGAGTTGTCGTCCCGCTTGGCTTCGGTGGTGATCACGCCGGTGCTCAGGATCCCGGTCAGGCCGACGCTGGCCAGCGTGCTGGTCGTCGGGCCCGCGGTGTTCGCGGCGGCGAGCGGGCCCGCCTTGACGGCCGGCTGGCCGAGCAGGGTGACGTCGACGTTCACGCCGTACGCCGACCCGTCGCCGGGGGCCGCCGAAGCGGGGGCCGCGCCGGCGAGCACGACGCTCGCCACGACCGCGGCGAGCAGGCCGCCGCGGCGCACGAGGGAGCTCTTCATCTACTGGTCCTCCGAATTCGCTGGGTTGTCCGGGTTGGGTGCGTGACGGTGGCGCGGATCGACCCGGCTTGCCTCGACTCGGCACGCGAATCGACTATCGCCAAGCGAGGCCGGAATAGCACACCAAATTCGCCGAATCACCGCATTGGGTATTCCCGGAGGACGTTCCTGCAGGTCGCGTGAAGCATCACCCGGTCGGCCTAGCAAGTTCGCCGCGACATTTGCCGAATGGCCGCTTAAACCACACCTCCGGGTAGAGCCGGGGCACGGTCGTGTCTTACGCTCGCCCGGGGGTCCGCAGCTTGACCGAAGAACCCAGACCGAGAGGACCGTCGTGGCCGTAGCGAGCGCTCCGAACGCAGGCATGGCACGGTTTTCGCTGGTCGTGGCGCTGAGCGCGCTGGCGGCCGCGGGCGTCGTGCTGGTGCTGGGCGAGCGGTTCTACCGCGAACTGGAAGTGCGCCTCGCCGGCGCGATCCTCGAAGTCATCACTACATCGGGTGTTTATGTCGCCCCCGATCGGGAGTCCGTTTACTTTGGGTTGAGCAGCGCTGCTCCGTTCGGGTTGAGAATGACGCCGGAATGTTCGTCGGCGTTCCTTTTACTGCCACTGCTCGTTGTCACCATGGTCATGCTGTACTTCCGGCCGGGCAATGCGAAACGGCTGTTCTTTTCGCTCGGCGTTTCCGCGCTCGTCGTCGTGCTGGTGAACCAGCTGCGCATTCTCACGATCGTCGGGCTCGTCCACGGGTTCGGCACCGACGAGGGCTACTACTGGGGCCACACGCTGCTCGGCTCCATGGTGAGCGTGCTCGGTGGCGCCGTCTCGCTGGTGCTGTTCGTCTGGCTCGCCACGCGGAAGAAGACCGCATGAGCGTCAAGGTCCTGCTGGCGATCACGCAGGCGTTCGCGCTGACGATGAGCGTGGCGTTCCTCGTCTACGTCGTCCTCATCGTGGTGCCGTACCTGCGCCGCAAGCCCGGCCCGGTCGGCGACGCGGCCGACTTCACGTGGCACTTCTTCGTGCCGTGCCGCGACGAAGAGGCCGTCATCCGCGACACCATCCGCTACCTGCGCACGACGTTCCGCAAGGCGCACGTCTGGGTCGTCGACGACGACTCCGAGGACCGGACCGCCCGCGTCGTCCGGATGCTGTGGCGGCGGCACGGCGGCTACGACCCGTACCTGCACCTGGTGCCGCGCGTGCGACCCGAAGCCCGCACCGGCAAGGGCGACGCGCTCAACGCCGCGTACCGGGCCCTGAACGACTGGATGGGCCCGGACGCCTCGCGCGACGACGTCGTCGTGGTGGTGGTCGACGCCGACGGCCGGCCGGCGCCGAACTGCCTGGACGTGTGCGCGGCCGGGCACCTCTTCGGCGACCCGGGGATCGGCGCGGTCCAGCTGGACGTCCGGATGAGCAACGTCGCGACGCCGCCGCCGTCGCGGAACCCGGTCGGCCGCTGGTTCGGCCTGAAGCTCGCGCAGTTGCAGGACCTGGAGTTCCGGACGGCCATCGCGGCGATCCAGACGTCCCGCGGCTTCACCGGCACGATCTCCATGGGCGGCAACGGCCAGTTCACCCGGCTCACCGCCCTCGACTCCATCGCGGGCCCCGACGACCAGCCGTGGCGCGGCTCGCTGCTGGAGGACTTCGAGCTCGGCGTCCACCTGCTGACGGAAGGCTGGCGCACCGGGTTCACCCCGGATTCCCATGTGGCGCAGGAAGGTCTGTACAGCCTGCGGCGGTTCCTGGTGCAGCGCACGCGGTGGGGCCAGGGCACCATGCAGTGCGCGCGGTACCTCCGGCGGATCTGGGACTCGCCGCACGTCAGCACGCTCGGCGCGGCGGAGATGATGTACTACCTGGCCCAGCCGTGGCTGCAGCTGCTCGGCTCGCTGCTGTACCCGATCCCGTTCGTCCTGCTGGTGGTGAGCACCGCGGGCGACCCGGCGCAGATGTGGGCGTGGTTCACCGGCGGCGCGTGGATCCTGTTCGCCATCTACGGCTCGTTCGGGCTGCTGCCGTTCCTCGTCTGGGGCCCGATCTACCAGCTGAAGTGCCTGCGCAGCAAGAACGTCCTGCGCGGCATCGGGCTCGGCTTCGCGTACGCGGCGTACATCTACACGTTCTACGTGACGTCGTGGCGTGCGTTGTTCCGGCTGGTGCGCCGCCGCAACGGCTGGGCGAAGACGCGCCGCAACACCGAACAGGCGGCCGGGGCGAAGGTCGCGCTCGACGCGTGAGCGCGACCTCCGCCGCCGGTCAGAACGCCGGCAGGAACCGGACGTCGTCCGCCTTGACGAACGCGATCCGGTGCCCGAACTGGATCTGGACGTACTCGAGCTTGCCCTTGACCACCACGTGGTCGGCGAGGTCGAACGTCACCGCGTAGTAGTACTCCGACCCGACCGTCCCGGCCGACGAGTACTTCTGGCCCGCCGACAGCGTGTACGGCAACGGCGTGATGGCCTGCACCGGCACGTTCGCCGGGTAGGCCTCGGGCTCGGGGTAGGCGCGCCCGTAGACCGGCACCGTCGCGAGGCCGGGCTTCGGGGTGACGACCCAGCCGATCGCGGGCTTCGCGACGCGGGCGTCGCGCGGGTTGTGGAACCAGCCCTTCTGGCCGAGGTACCAGATGGCCGTCCAGTCACCGCTGACGTCCGCGACGGCGTACTGCTGCCCGGTCGCGACGCGGCTGCCGACGTCCGCGACGTCCATCGTGGACGGTGTCCCGTCGGGGTGGAGGCCGACGTCCTTCAGCAGCGGCGAGGTCTCACTGGGCTCGCTGTGCAGCACGACGGCTTCCGAGCCCCGCGCGGCACACGGCTGGCCGGCGGTGTCGCAACCGGTGAAGATCGGCTGGTTCTTCGCGAAGTCCGGGTCGATCGTGACCAGCGACGAGCCGGGCCGGCCGAACCCGCCGAGCGGCGCGCCGAGCAGGTCGAAGTAGTGCGACCAGTCCCAGTAGGGGCCCGGGTCCCAGTGCATGCCCTTGATCGTCGACGGGATCGTGCCCGGCACGTTGTCGTGGCCGATGATGTGCGCCCGGTCGAGCGGGATGCCGTACTTGCGCGCGAGGTAGCCGACGAGCTTCGCGCTCGAGCGGTACATCGCCTCGGTGTACCAGGTGCCCTTCGCGGCGAAGCCTTCGTGCTCGACGCCGATGGACTTCGCGTTGACGTACCAGTTGCCCGCGTGCCAGGCGACGTCCTTGGTCGGCACGTGCTGGGCGATCAGGCCGTCGTTCGAGCGGACGGTGTAGTGCCAGCTCACGTACGTCGGGTCCTGGGCGAGCTTGAGGACGCTGTCCCAGTAGCCCTCGGTGTCGTGGATGACGATGTGGTCGATCTTCTGGCTCACCGGCCGGTTCGCGAGGTCGTGGTTGCCGTAGTCGTCGTTCGGCAGCTCCTGGTAGGGCGCGGGGACCGACTCGCAGGTGACGGTCCGCGGGCACTCGAGGCCGGTCTGGCCCTGCTCGTGCGGCGGGGTCCGCACGTCGGGCGTCGGGGCCAGGCTGACCTGCTGGCCGTCGTCGGTGGTCCGGGCGACCCCGGTCCGGACGGTGTCGAAGACCTCGTCGGCGAACGTCTTCGCGGCGTCTCCGGTGGATCCGCTGTACTTCGCGACGGCGTCGTACCAGCTGGCCGTTCCGGCGTGGTCCTTCGCCAGCAGGGCGGCGCCGCCCCGGATGTTCTGCGCCGGGTCGCTGCGGAGCGTCCCGGCGTCCTGGCCGATGAGCTGCGCGGCCTCGTCGACGGTCTGCAGCCCGGCGGGCGGCACGGCGGGCCCGGCCTGCGGGTGCAGCGCGGGCCGCGCGTCGTCGCCACGCGGGTCTTCGGTGCCCTCGTCGTGGTGGGAGGTGGCGACGCCGGCCTCCCGCACGTCGGTCAGGTGCATCGGCCCGTACCCGGCGGCGGTGCTGGGCGTCCCGCCGTTGAAGTCCCACCGGGACTCGAGGTAGGAGACGCCGAGCAGGACGTTCTCGGGAACACCGAACTCGCTCGCGGCGGCGGCGAAGTCCCGCTGCCGCTGGTCTCGGGTGGTGGCCTGGGCAGGCGCGGCGGCCAGCCAGGTGAGGAGGGTGGCGGCGGCGACCAGCGCCGCCGTTCTCGGGAGGGACATGGGCATAAACCCCCAGGGTTCAGGTGCCAGACGGTGAGAACCTAACCAGAAACTCACGCCGGGGGTAGAGGCCAACACGGCCCAATCGCGCCCTGAGCGGCTCGGGGACCGGTCGTCGGCCCTCGGTGCCGCGGTGGGGTGAAAGCGGCCGGTCAGACCGCCTGCGCGCCCGTTCGACCCGCCCGCGGCCACCCTCCTTGCGAAGCTGGCACTCACGTGGCTAGAGTGCTAATCGCACGGCCCGACAGCCCCGGCACCCGCGACGGCGGGGGTGGTAGAGCCGTAACCACATCCTGCCAACGCTTTCGACGACCGTGGAGGTCAACCCGGTGAGCGTGAACATCAAGCCGCTCGAGGACAAGATCGTTGTCCAGACGAGCGAGGCCGAGGAGACGACCGCTTCCGGCCTCGTCATCCCCGACACCGCCAAGGAGAAGCCCCAGGAGGGCAAGGTTCTGGCCGTGGGCCCGGGCCGGATCGACGACAAGGGCAACCGCGTCCCGCTGGACGTGAGCGTCGGCGACGTCGTCATCTACTCGAAGTACGGCGGCACCGAGGTCAAGTACAACGGTGAGGACTACCTCATCCTGTCCGCCCGCGACGTGCTGGCCGTCATCAACTGACGACCGCTCGCAGCGCATGACGCCCCGGGCCCCGCAACACCGGGGAGCGGGGCGTTCTTGCGTTCAGAGAAAGGTAAGCGGAACACGCTATGCCCAAGCAGATCAGTTTCGACGAGGACGCTCGTCGCGCGCTGGAGCGCGGGGTGAACAAGCTCGCCGACGCCGTCAAGGTCACCCTCGGCCCGCGCGGTCGCCACGTCGTGCTCGACAAGAAGTTCGGCGGCCCGACCATCACCCTCGACGGCGTGACCGTCGCCCGTGAGGTCGACCTCGACGACCCGTTCGAGAACCTCGGCGCGCAGCTCGCCAAGAGCGTCGCCACCAAGACCAACGACGTCGCCGGCGACGGCACCACGACCGCGACCGTGCTGGCGCAGTCGCTGGTGAAGGTCGGCCTGCGCAACGTCGCGGCCGGCGCCAACCCGACGTCCATCGGCCGCGGCATCGAGGCCGCCGCGGACAAGGTCGTCGAGATCCTCAAGAGCAAGGCCACCCCGGTCAAGGGCCGCGAGAGCATCGCCCAGGTCGGCACCGTGACCTCGCGCGACGCCAACATCGGAGCCCTGCTCGGCGAAGCCGTCGAGAAGGTCGGCGAGGACGGCGTCATCACCATCGAGGAGTCGTCGACCCTGGCGACCGAGCTGGTGATCACCGAGGGTGTCCAGTTCGACAAGGGCTTCCTCTCGGCGCACTTCGCGACCAACCCTGAGGAGCAGAAGGCGATCCTCGAGGACGCCTACGTCCTGCTGCACCGCGAGAAGATCTCGGCGCTGGCCGACCTGCTCCCGGTGCTCGAGAAGGTCGTCGAGGCCAAGAAGCCGCTGCTGATCATCGCCGAGGACGTCGACGGCGAAGCGCTGTCCACCCTCGTGGTGAACTCGCTGCGCAAGACGATCACCGCCGTCGCGGTCAAGGCGCCGTTCTTCGGCGACCGCCGCAAGGCGTTCCTGGACGACCTCGCGGTCGTCACCGGTGGCGAGGTCATCTCCGCGGAGATCGGCCGCAAGCTGTCCGACGTCGACCTCGGCGCGCTCGGCCAGGCCCGCCGGATCGTCGTCACCAAGGACGACACCACGATCGTCGACGGTGCCGGTTCGAAGGACGACATCGCCGGGCGGGTCGCGCAGATCCGCAAGGAGATCGAGACGACCGACTCCGACTGGGACCGCGAGAAGCTGCAGGAGCGGCTCGCGAAGCTCGGCGGCGGCGTCGCGGTCATCAAGGTCGGCGCGGCCACCGAGACCGAGCTGAACGAGCGCAAGCACCGCATCGAGGACGCCGTGGCTTCGACCAAGGCGGCCGTCGAGGAGGGCATCCTGCCCGGCGGCGGTTCGGCGCTGGTCCACGCGGTCAAGGAGCTCGAGGACGGCCTGGGCCTGGAGGGCGACGAGGCCACCGGTGTGCGCATCGTCAAGGACGCGCTGACGGCGCCGCTGTTCTGGATCGCGACCAACGCGGGCCACGAGGGCGCGGTCATCGTCAACAAGGTGCAGGAGCAGGGCTGGGGGCAGGGCTTCAACGCCGCCACCGGCGAGCTGACCGACCTGCTGGCCGCCGGCATCGTCGACCCGGTCAAGGTGACCCGGTCCGCGGTGGCGAACGCCGCTTCGATCGCGCGCCTCGTGCTGACGACGGAGTCGTCGGTCGTCGAGAAGCCGGTCGAGGAAGAGCCCGCCGCGGCGGGCCACGGCCACTCGCACTGACGCGTTTTCCACGGGAACGGGGCGGCACGCGTGCCGCCCCGTTTCTCATGCCCCGAACAGCACGGAGGGCGGCACCCCACCCGGTGCCGCCCTCCGATGTCTGTGGGGCGCTCAGCCGCCGGACATGCTGAGCGCGCGTTTGTCGGACTTGATGAGGTGCTCGCGTTCGGACTCCGAAAGCCCGCCCCAGATGCCGTAGGGCTCGTGCACCGCCAGCGCGTGGCTGCGGCACATCTCCAGGACGGGACAGCTCAGGCAGACCGCCTTCGCCCTGGCCTCCCGCCGTGCCCGCGCCGGGCCGCGCTCGCCGTCCGGGTGAAAGAAGGACGCGCTGTCCATCCCCCGGCACGACCCTTCGAGCTGCCAGTCCCACATGTCGGCGTTGGGTCCTGGGAGCCTGCGCGTGTCTGCCATCCTGACCGCCTCCGTCAATCGGTCGATGCCGCTAGCTGCTCTGCTGTGGTGCCGATACTCCATTCGGTGCAACGGCGGTAACGTTAGAAGCGCGCCAATAGTTGTTCAAGAGATTCGGTTCGATTCAGCCGTTAGGCATCCCCCGGATGTGTGAGCAGGGGTTTCGCCTCCGGTTGCCGACTCCGCTGAGTGCCTGGATATTGAGGCTCGTGGGAGCTGGGTCGGGCACCGAAGAACCCACCCTGCCGGTGGCCTCGGTCGCTCGCCGGCTCGGGGTCGCCCCGTCCACCCTCCGTACCTGGGACCGCCGCTACGGGCTCGGTCCCAGCCGCCACACCGACGGCAGGCACCGCCGCTACGGCAGCTCCGACATCGGCCGGCTCGAACTCATGCAGCGCGCGCTGCTGAGCGGCGCGTCGACGGCCGAGGCCGCGCGCTACGCCCTCGAACAGATGCCGCGCTCCGGCCCGCCGCAGCCGGAGGAGCCCGACGAGCCTCCGGGGACCTCGGTCGCCGACGACGGCCTCGAGGTCCGGTCCCGGCTGGCCCGCCGGCTGAGCACGGCGGCGCTGGCGATGGACGTCGGCGCGGTCCAGCGCATGCTCGCGGACACCATCGGCGAGCTGGGCGTGCTCGCGGCGTGGACGGGCGTGATCGAACCGGTGCTCTCGGCGCTGGGTGCCCGCTGGCGCGGGGCGAGCGCGGGCGCCGAGGTCGAGTACCTGCTCGCGGAGTGCGTGTTCGCGGCGCTCGTCCGCGCGACCCCGGTGCTGGACGAACCCCGCAACACCCGCCCGGTGCTCCTGGGCTGCGTCCCGGACGAGCGGGATTCGATGCCGATGTACGCGCTGGCCGCGTCCCTGGCCGGACGGCGGATCGGCGCCCAGCTGTTCGGCGTGCCGCTGCCGGCGGAGGTCCTGGCGGTGGCCGTGCGCCGGAGCGCCCCGGCGGCCGTGGTGCTGTGGGCGCACCGCCGCGGCGTGGCGGACACGAGGCTGTTCGCGCGGGTGTCGCGCGGGCGGCAGCGGAGCCGGCTGTTCGCGTGCGGGCCCGGGTGGGACCCGGCGGGCCTGCCGGACAAGGTGGAGCTGCTGCCCGACCTGCCGGAGGCGGCCGACCGGATCGAGCACGTCCTGGTGGGCGGCCGCCGGTAGCGGGTCGCGAACCCGGTCACGCCGATCCGGTTCTTGTCGGTCCCACCCGCTAGAAAGGACGGGTGCACGAACCCGCCCTCCGGGCCGCCGCCTTCGGGGGCGACCCGCTGCCCGAGCCCGCCGCCACCCGCGGCGACGGCTCCCCGCGGGAACGGCTCCTCGCCGCCGTCGTACTCGGCGCCCAGGGCCGGTACGCGGCCGCCGCGACCCTCCTCGACGCCCTCCGGCGGGAGACCGACCCGCTCGAGGCGTCCCTCGCCGCCAGCACCCTCGCCGCCCACCGGCGGCAGCTGGGCGGGCACCGCCAGGCGCGTGCGCTCGACGGCGAGGCGTTCGCGAAGGCCGCGCCCTTGACGAGCGCGCCCGACCCCGACGGTCTCGACGCCGCGGGCGCGAGGGCCGACGCCCTCCTCGGCCTGGCCGCCGACAACCTCGCCCTCGGCCGGCTCACGGCCGCGCGGCGCCTGGCCGCCAGGGCCGCCAGGCAGCACGCCGGGTGGCGGGCCCGGGTCCGGGGCGGCTGGGTCGGCGCCGAGATCGAGCTCGCCGCAGGTCAGGGCGGCGCCGCCGTGCCGCACGCCGAGCGCGCTTTCGAAACCGCTGTCGAGCGCGGTGCCCGGCGGCACGCGGTGAAATCCGGGATTGTGCTGGCCGTGGCCCTGCTGGCCGCCGGGGCTCCCGATCACCGGAAGATTTCGGACGGTCTTGTCGGAAATGCAATGGCGACCGCCGAGGAATGCGAACTGCTTTCACTTTCGTGGCCGGCGGCGCTCGTGATGGCCGATCTGCGCCCTGGACACGCCGAGGAGTATCGATTCAGAGTGGCAGAGGTGTTGCACGCAGTGTTACGAAGCGCAGATCCTTGCGGGAGGAGGATCGCGGGGGAATCGCCATGGGTGCCCGCCCCGGGTGGTTGAGCCGTCGGAATGGGGTGTTCCGGCATCCGGGCTAAGAAACTTCAAAAAAAGCCACCGGATCGTGTCAAGGTTCGGGCTAAAGCGTCCGATAGGGGAAGTGGAATGTCACCCGGCTGCAGGAAGGAAACCCCGTGACGACGGTCTTGATCTGCGACGACCGACGCAGTGTCCGTGAAGGGCTCACCCGAGTGATGTCCGCGGTCCCTGGGGTCAGTCGCATCGACTGCGTAGCGCACGGTGACGAGCTGCTGGCCCGGTACTCCCGTCAGCCCGTCGACGTCGTGCTGGTCGGAACCCAACGCGCGGTCCCGACAGGTGTCGAAGCCACCCGGCGGCTCGTCTCGGCCAACCCCCAGGCGAACGTCATCGTCTTCGGCGCCCCGGACGACGCGGGCAGCATCGCCGCCGCGATCGCCGGCGGTGCCCGCGGCTACCTCCGCTGGGACGCGTCCCGGCCGGAGCTGGTCGCCGCGCTGGCCCACACCCTGGCGAGCACCTCGGTGCCCGCGCCCCGTCAGCCGTCCGACCCGGGCGTCCAGCTGACCGAGCGCGAGCTTCAGGTGCTCCGCGGGATGAGCCAGGGCAAGAGCAACGGCCAGATCGGCCGCGAGCTGTACCTGTCCGAGGACACGGTCAAGACCCACGCCCGGCGGCTGTTCCGCAAGCTCGGCGTGCGCGACCGCGCGCAGGCCGTGGCTCACGGCTTCCGTCGCGGCCTGGTCAGCTGACCTCCCGTCCCCGCGGCACTCTCCTCGATCCTGACACGGCCGGAATACAGGTGACGACGGGCCAGGGCGGCACCGCCCTGGCCCGTACCTGTGTGGTCCCCATCACACTCCGGCGCCCGCAAGGGCAGCCGCCCGGACGGATTCCCGTCCTGGCCCCCGTCCCTCCGACGGATCCCGTACCCGCGACGCCGTTCGCTCGTTGATTCGACGTTGTCGACCGCGAGCCAGCTGGACAATCCGTATTTCCGCGCCTCCGGAGGTCGCGGCGCGCCGGTGAGTACCGCGCGCGTCGGCCCGAGGCGGGCCGCAGGTACGGTAGCGGTCACCGGTGCGCGGTGGAGGGCAACCACGGGCCGGATTCTTTGCACGCCTACACGTAACACTGGGACTGTTGTCTGCGATGGCCAATGTGGGGGATGGACTGGATGAGCCGGTCGCCGCTGCTGTCGAGGGAGATCCCCAGGCAGTGGAGCGGCTGCTGGCTGCTATCCGTCCACTGGTAGTGCGGTATTGCCGCGCCCGGGTTGGCAGGCAGGAGCGATCGTTCGCTTCGGCGGACGACGTTGCGCAGGAGGTGTGTCTCGCGGTGCTAACGGCATTGCCCTCGTACCGCGACCAAGGCCGCCCTTTCCTGGCGTTCGTCTACGGAATCGCCCAGCACAAGGTCGCCGACGCGCACCGCGCGGCGGCGCGCAACCGAGCCGAGCCGGTGGCCGAGATCCCCGACGAAGTCGAAGGCGGGGTCGGCCCCGAGCAGCGGGCGCTGCAAGGTGAGCTGAACGAGCGGATGTCCCAGTTGTTGCAGGTGCTGCCGGACAAGCAGCGGGAGATCGTGGTGCTGCGCGTGGTCGTCGGCCTGTCGGCGGAGGAGACCGCGGACGCGGTCGGCTCCACGCCCGGCGCCGTCCGCGTCGCCCAGCACCGCGCCCTCGCGCGGCTGAGAAAGGTCCTGGCCGCGGAGGAGGTGATCTAGTGACCGGTCACGAGAGAGGTTTCGAGCCCGACGACGTCTTCGGCAGTGGCTTGTCGGCATCGGAGGCGGAGTTCGCCGCCGACCTGTCGGCGGTCCAGGCGGACGACGCGCTGCTCGACGCTCTCGGCGGGTCCGACCCGGCGCTGGCCGACGGACTCGGCGACCAGGAGCTCAACGCGTTGCTGGTGGCGTGGCGAAGAGACATCGACAGTGAGCCGCTGGCCGAACTGGTCGACGTCGACACCGCTGTGCGGACCGTCACCACCGCCAACCTCGCGCAGAAGCACGCGTCGGGCGGACGCCGCCGCAGGCTGCTCGTCCCGGTCGCCGTCGCCGCCGCCGTGCTGGCGATCGCGTTCACGGGCACCGGGCTGGCCGCGCGCTCCGCACAACCCGGCGACACCCTCTGGGGCCTCGCGAAGGTCCTGTACTCCGATCACACCCGCTCGGTCGAGGCGGCCGCGAACGCGAAACTCGACCTGGAGAAGGCCAACCTGGCCATCGCCGGCGGCAACCTCGACGCCGCGCGCGAAGCCCTTGACGCCGCCCAGGCCGCGTTGTCGCAGGTCAGCGCCGAGGACAACCGCGACCAGCTGATGGAGCAGCACCGGCAGCTCGCCGCACAGCTGCAGAACCCGGAAGCGCCGGTCCAGGGCCCCACCAAGACTTCGACGCCGCAGGTCCCCCCGGGCGGCTCGGCCACGCAGGTGCCGCCGGCCGGCTCCGCGACGTCGATCCCGGGCAGCGGCAGCGGCACGACGAGCCTCCCGGGCACGGGTACGCCGACTCCGACACCCCCGCCGCCGACGACCGAGCCCCCGCCGACGACGCCGACGACGCCGACCACGACCGCCGCGAGCGGCAACGACCCGGGTGCGGGCACGCCGCGCAGCGAGTCCTCGGTCGGCGGCACCGGGCAGAGCGTGGCCGGAGGCCAGTAAGAGAACGCGGGCGGCCATCTGGCTGGACCACTGAAAAGGCCCTGGTGAGCAAGCTCACCAGGGCCTTTTTCACAACGTCAGTAGGCGCTTTCGTTGGCCGTCACGCCGTCGGCGAAGCCCCGGCAGTAGTCCCAGCTCACGTAGTCGCCCGGGTTCGGGTCGAACGCCGGCTCGTGGGGGCGCATCCGGCCGTCGGCCAGCAGCTGCTCCAGGCTGGCCCGCAGCAGGTGCCAGTCGTGGTAGTGCGGCTCGTCGCATTCGCCGCAGTCCACAACGATCCCGCGGACCCCGCGGGGCTCGAGGAGGGCCTGGTAGACGGCCAGATCGGAGAGATCGGCCAGCAGCTCCGTGCGTTCCTGGTCGCTGATCGGCTCGTCCAGCCGGTCCTCGTGGTCGAGGAACGCGCGGGCCGGGTCGTCCGGGTCGTCCGCGAACGGGTCTGGAGGCAGGACATCGTGCGCCACGGCCTGCACGGTACCCGGCGGTCCCGGCGCCTCGCCCACCACCCGGGGCAGGCCCGCCCGCCGGATATCATGAGGGGAAGGCTCCGGGTCGCCACAGCGACCCCGCTCATCCCGCGCCAGGAAGGCCCTTCACCCGCTATGACCAGCGACGGCAACACCGCCCCCGTTCCGGCCAAGTTCGCGATGCTCGGCCTGACCTTCGACGACGTGCTGCTGCTGCCCGCCGAATCGGACGTCGTGCCCAGCGGCGTCGACACGAGCTCCCGGCTGACCCGGAACATCACCCTCGGCATCCCGCTGGTGTCCGCGGCGATGGACACCGTCACCGAGGCGCGGATGGCGATCGCCATGGCCCGGCAGGGCGGCATCGGCGTCCTCCAGCGCAACCTGCCGATCGACGAGCAGGCCGCCGCGGTCGAGGTCG
This sequence comes from Amycolatopsis sp. NPDC004378, assembly GCF_053602455.1. NCBI lineage: Bacteria > Bacillati > Actinomycetota > Actinomycetes > Pseudonocardiales > Pseudonocardiaceae > Amycolatopsis > Amycolatopsis sp. NPDC004378. Next base: position 321,226 of record NZ_JBSGDR010000008.1, on the reverse strand, counting down.
TCAAGCGGTCGGAGGCCGGCATGGTCACCGACCCGGTCACCTGCTCGCCCGACGCCACGCTGGCCGAGGTCGACGCCCTGTGCGCGAAGTTCCGGATCTCCGGCGTCCCGGTGACCGACGCGTCGGGTGCGCTGGTGGGCATCATCACCAACCGCGACATGCGGTTCGAGGTCGACCACAGCCGCCCGGTGTCCGAGGTCATGACGAAGGCGCCGCTCGTCACCGCGCAGGTCGGCGTCTCCGCGGACGCGGCGCTGGGCCTGCTGCGCCGGCACAAGATCGAGAAGCTGCCGATCGTCGACGGCGCGGGCAAGCTGCGCGGGCTGATCACGGTCAAGGACTTCGTGAAGACCGAGCAGTACCCGAAGGCGACGAAGGACCCGGACGGCCGCCTGATCGTCGGCGCCGCGGTCGGCGTCGGCCCGGACGGCCACAAGCGCGCGATGGCGCTGGCCGACGCGGGCGTCGACGTGCTGATGGTCGACACCGCGCACGGGCACTCCCGCGCGGTCGTCGACACCGTCACGCTGCTGAAGAAGGAGCTGGGCGACTCGGTCGACATCGTCGGCGGCAACGTCGCGACCCGTGCGGGCGCGCAGGCCCTGGTCGACGCGGGCGCGGACGGCGTCAAGGTCGGCGTCGGCCCGGGCTCGATCTGCACCACCCGGATCGTCGCGGGCGTCGGCGTGCCGCAGATCTCGGCGATCTACGAGGCCGACCAGGCGTGCCGCCCGGCCGGTGTCCCGGTGATCGGCGACGGCGGCATCCAGTATTCCGGCGACATCGCGAAGGCGATCGCGTCCGGCGCGTCCACGGTCATGCTGGGCAGCCTGCTGGCCGGCACCGCCGAGTCGCCCGGCGACCTGATCCTGGTCAACGGGAAGCAGTTCAAGGTCTACCGCGGGATGGGCTCGCTCGGTGCGATGCAGTCGCGGGGCCAGGCGAAGTCGTACTCGAAGGACCGCTACGCCCAGGACGACGTGCTGAGCGAGGACAAGCTGGTCCCGGAGGGCATCGAAGGCCGGATCCCGTTCCGCGGGCCGCTGGCCAACGTCGTGCACCAGCTCGTCGGCGGCCTGCGCTCGGGCATGGGCTACGCGGGCGCGAACACGATCGCCGAGCTGCAGGAGGCGCAGCTCGTCCGGATCACCGCGGCCGGGCTCAAGGAGAGCCACCCGCACGACATCACGATGACCGTCGAGGCCCCCAACTACACGACGCGTTAGTCCGCCCTTTCGATCATTCCTCGGCTGGTCATGGGCCGGGAAACTCGGCCCATGACCATCTCGAGGCGGACACTCGCGAGCACGGCCGTCGCCGCGGCGCTGCTGGGGCTCGGCGGCGGGGCAGCCGCCGCGGACAGCACGCCGGCCCCGCAGGTTCAGCAGTCGCCCGGTGAGCTCTGGAAGCGCACCGAGCTGTTCTTCGGCACCGGCAAGCCGGACGGCACCGAGGTGTCCGACAAGGAGTTCGCCGCCTTTTCCGACCGCGAGATCACCCCGGCGTTCCCGGACGGCTTCACCCGGCTCGACGGCAGCGGCCAGTGGCGCGGTGCGTCCGGTGCGGTCGTCCGCGAGCACACGCACGTGATCGTCCTGCTGTACCCGTTCTCCGACCGGGACGCCGAGCGCGAGATCGAAGGCCTTCGCGCCGACTACGAAAAGCAGTTCCAGCAGGAGTCCGTACTGCGTTCGGACTCGGTGGAGAAGGTCTCGTTCTGAGTTTCCGTAACCTAGCGTGCTTACGGTAATCGGCCTATCGCCTTGCGTGGCCGTCGTGGTGTGCACTGGTGGGCATGACGGTCGGCCGCTTCACGCGAGTGCTGCGCAGGGTGTTCTTCACGGCTGTCGCGCTCGTGTCGCTGGCGCTCGGCGGGGTCGTCTGCCTGATGTGCCAGGTGCTCGCCGGCCGGGACGCGCCCACCTACCGCGTCGAAGGGCACGTCGTGTCCCACGAGCGGGGCGCGCTCCCGGTCGGCGGCGACGAGCAGGCGGTGAGCCAGACCGTCGCGATCGACACGGCCGAGGGACGCCACTACCGCATCACGGCCGTCGACCCGGGCCTCGACCTGCCGGCCGGGCAGCCGGTGGTCGCCGACATCTCGACGGCGGACGGCAGCATCGCCTACCTGCACGCCGGCGGCGGCGTGGTCGACCTGCGGCCGGGCGTGGTGCGCCCGGTGCTGCTCATCCTCGCGGCCCTCTTCTCCCTGGGTGCGGTGTACTTCGGCGCGGTCCGGCTGAACGTCTACCCGCCGGTCGCGACCTGGCTGGCGCTCGCCCTGGGCGCCCTGCTGGCCCCGGTCGTCGTCTTCGTGCGGGTGTGACGCCGGCCGGTTGCAACCCCCGTGCGCAGGTCACCCACGCGGACTAGCGACAATGGGGCACGGCAGATTGTCGTCGTCGGAGGAGGCTTCACGTGCGGGACCTGGTCGAGATCGGGATGGGCCGCACCGCGCGGCGGGCTTATGACCTCGACGACGTCGAGATCGTGCCCTCGCGGCGGACCCGGTCGTCGTCGGTGGTGTCCACCTCCTGGCAGATCGATGCCTACCGCTTCGACCTGCCGCTGGTCACGCACCCGACCGACGCCATCGTGTCGCCCGGCACCGCGGTCGCCGTCGGCGAACTGGGTGGCCTGGGTGTGCTCAACGCCGAAGGGCTCTGGGCGCGGCACCCGAACGTCGAGGACGCGATCTTCCAGCTGGTCCGCGCCGCCGAGGACCTCGAGGACCCGACCGCGGTGGGCCGCGTGCTGCAGGAGCTGCACGCCGCGCCGATCCGGCTCGACCTGCTGACCGAGGCGATCAAGACCGTCCGCGAGTCCGGCGTCACGGTCGCCGCGCGCGTCAGCCCGCAGCACGCCGCCGAGCTGACCCCGGACCTCATCGCCGCCGGCGTCGAGATCCTGGTCGTGCAGGGCACGATCATCTCCGCCGAGCACGTCCAGCGCGACGCCGAGCCGCTGAACCTCAAGGAGTTCATCGGCCGCCTCGACGTCCCGGTGATCGCCGGCGGGGTCAGCGACTACCGCACGGCGATGCACCTGATGCGCACCGGCGCGGCGGGCGTCATCGTCGGCCACGGCTACACGCCGGGCGTCACCAGCACCGACCGCGTGCTCGGCATCGGCGTCCCGATGGCCACCGCGATCATCGACGCCGCGGCCGCCCGCCGCGACTACCTCGACGAGACCGGCGGCCGCTACGTGCACGTGCTGGCCGACGGCGGCATGACGACGTCGGGCGACATCGCGAAGGCGATCGCCTGCGGCGCGGACGCCGTGATGCTCGGCTCCCCGCTGGCGGCCGCCCAGGACGCGCCGGGTCAGGGCCTGTACTGGACGGCGGCGGCCGCCCACCCGTCCCTGCCGCGCTCGCGCGTGGCCGCGGGCCCGGACTACGCGGTCGACCTCAAGACGCTGCTGTTCGGGCCGTCGTCCGACGCGGAAGGCGTCGTGAACCTCTTCGGAGCGCTTCGCCGCGCGATGGCGAAGACGGGGTACTCGGACCTCAAGGAGTTCCAGCGGGTGGGCCTCACCGTCCGTCGGTGAGGTGCGCCAAGAACGCGGCGAAGGCCTCGGTCGAGTAGACGAGGATCGGCCGGGGCGCGGGTTGCTTCGTGTCCCGCACGCCGACGACGCCGGGACCGGTGCCGATCTCGACGCAGGCGTTCTCCTCGAAGTGGCTGTGGCTCGACTTGCGCCAACCGGTGAGCGTTCGTGGGCTCATCGTGGTGCCTCCTGGGATTGTGTCCCGCTCAGCGGTGAATCGCCGACGTGGACATCGAGCACTTGGGAAAGTACCCACGGTCGTGGGCCGCGAAAGCGTCCAGAAGGGTGACTGGCCAGTAACTTACCTCTGGTCAGGACGGGAACCCCGGGTTACGCTCAAGGTGTGACTGCCAGTAACACCACCACCAGTGCGGGTGGCCCCGACTACGACGTCGTCGTGGTGGGGTCGGGGTTCGGCGGCAGCGTCGCGGCGCTGCGGCTCACCGAGAAGGGCTACCGCGTAGCCGTCGTCGAGGCCGGACGCAGGTTCGCCGACGACGAGTTCGCGAAGACGTCGTGGGATCTCAAGCGCTACCTGTGGGCGCCGCAGGTCGGCTGCTACGGGATCCAGCGCATCCACATGCTCAACGACGTCATGGTGCTGGCGGGCGCGGGTGTCGGCGGCGGGTCGCTCGTCTACGCGAACACGCTCTACCGGCCGCTCAAGCCGTTCTACCGCGACCGGCAGTGGTCGCACATCACCGACTGGGAGGCGGAGCTCGCGCCGCACTACGACCAGGCGAGCCGGATGCTCGGGGTCGTCACGAACCCGACCATCACGCCGTCGGACGTCGTGATGCGCGAGGTCGCGAAGGACATGGGCGTCGAGGGTTCCTTCCACGCGACGCCCGTCGGGGTCTACTTCGGCAAGCCCGGCGAACGGGCGGCGGACCCGTACTTCGGCGGTGCCGGGCCCGAGCGCGTCGGCTGCACCGAGTGCGGCTCCTGCATGACCGGCTGCCGCGTCGGCGCGAAGAACACGCTGGTCAAGAACTACCTCTACCTCGCCGAGCAGGACGGCGCGAAGGTCATCCCGCTGACGACGGTGACGTCCGTGCGGCCGGTCGACGGCGGGTACGAAGTCGACCTGAAGAAGACCGGGACGACCTCGAAGAAGTTCCGGACGACGATCACGGCCGAGAAGGTCGTCTTCGCCGCGGGGACCTGGGGCACGCAGAACCTGCTGCACAAGATGAAGGACACCGGCACGCTGCCGAAGCTGTCGAAGCGGCTCGGCGAGCTGACCCGGACGAACTCCGAGGCGATCATCGGCGCGGCCCGCACGGACGTCGACGAGAGCCGCAACTTCAGCCGCGGGGTCGCAATCACGTCGTCGATCCACCCGGACGACAACACCCACATCGAACCGGTCCGCTACGGCAAGGGCAGCAACGCGATGAGCCTGCTGCAGACGATCGCGACCGACGGCGCGTCGCCGGTGCCGCGCTGGCGCCAGGCGGTCACGTTCATGCTCAAGCACCCGGTCCAGGCCGCGAAGCTGCTCAACGGCTACCGCTGGAGCGAGCGCACGGTGATCCTGCTGGTGATGCAGAGCCTGGACAACTCGATCACGACGTACACGCGGCGCGGCCTGTTCGGACGGCGCAAGTACACGTCCAAGCAGGGCCACGGCGAGCCCAACCCGAGCTTCATCCCGGCCGGCCACGAGGCCAACGAGCGCACGGCGGAGCACATCGGCGGCATCGCGGGCGGCACGTGGGGCGAGATCTTCGACATCCCGCTGACGGCCCACTTCATCGGCGGCGTCCCGATCGGCGCCACCGCGGAAGACGGCGTCATCGACCCGTACCACCGGGTGTTCGGCTACCCGGGCCTGTCGGTGGTGGACGGCGCGGCGATCACGGCCAACCTGGGCGTGAACCCGTCCCTGACGATCACGGCCCAGGCCGAGCGGGCGTTCTCGTTCTGGCCTAACAAGGGCGAGCCGGACGCCCGCCCCGCCCAGGACTCGGCCTATGTCCGGCTGGAGCCGGTCGCACCGAAGAACCCGGCGGTTCCGGCGGACGCACCGGCGGCGCTGCGCCGGTCCTAGACTCGGGGCCGTGACGGCATCCGAGAAGGCACACGCGCTGCTCGACGGGATCAAACTGCTCGACGACGAATGGGCCCGGGCCATCGGGGGCCTCGGCGAACCGGAGCTGCGCGAACCCAGCGCGTTGCCCGGCTGGTCGCGGGCGCACGTGCTTGCGCACGTCGCCCGCAACGCCGATGGTCTCAAGAACCTCCTGACCTGGGCGAACACCGGCGTCGAGACGCCGATGTACGCCAGCGCGGAAGCCCGTGACGCGGACATCGAGGCCGGCGCCCAGCGCGGTGCCGCCGACATCCTCGCCGACTTCGTCGCCTCCGCCGCGCGGTTCGAGGAGTACGCCGTCGCCATGCCGGACGACGCCTGGGCGCGCGAAGCCCGCAACCGGCAGGGCGCGCCCGTCACCGGAACCGTCGTCGCGCGGATGCGGCTGTCCGAGCTGACCATCCACCTCGCCGACCTCGACCGGGGCTACGACCTCGACCGGGTGCTCGGCCTGCTCGGCCCGCTCACCGAGGACGTCGTCCAGCACGCGATCGTCTCCCGCGGCGCCCACCTGCCCGCGCTGCGCCTGGCCGCCGACGGGTTCGAGTGGTCGATGGGGGCCGCGCCCGGGGCGACCGTCACCGGGCCGGCGGGGGAGCTGCTGGCCTGGCTCAGCGGGCGCTCCGGCGGCGAGCGCCTCGACGGGACCGTGCCGCGCATCCCCGCGTGGGGGTGAACTTCCCGCGACCGTCCTCCGTGTACCGGTCGGGAGCGCGCGACGCTCGGGTCCGGTCCTAAACTGGGCGTCCCCGGCAGCGAGGAGTCCGATGTGGACAGCGTGAGCAGGCCGGTCCGGTGACCGGGCAACCCGCCGGACGGCCGCACGTCCACCCCCGTATGGACAGAAGGGCGTTCCTCCGGGTCGCCGGCGTCTCGGCGGCCGGTGCCGTCGCGGCCGCGTGCGGCTCAGGCTCGCCTTCGGATCCCGTGGCCTCGACCGCGCCGCCGCTCCCGACGACGTCCGGGCCGCCCATCTCGCGCCCGCCGACCGGCCCGCCGAACTGGGACGACCTGCGCACCAAGCTGACCGGCGGCCTGCTGCGCCCGGGCGGCGACGGCTACGACACGGCCAAGCACGCCTTCAACCCGCTCTTCGACGGCAACAACCCGGTCGCGGTGGCGACGGCGGCGACGCCCCAGGACGTCCAGGCCTGCGTCCAGGGGGCCGCCGGGCGGCTGACGCTCGCCGCGCGCAGCGGCGGGCATAGCTACGCGGGCTACTCCGTCCCCGAGGGCGGCCTGATCGTCGACGTCTCCGCCCTGAACAACGTGGACGTCCAGGGCACGCAGGCCGTGATCGGCGCCGGCGCGAAGCTCAAGGACGTCTACGCCGGACTGGCGCGGGCCGGGCGCGCGCTGCCCGCCGGCTCCTGCCCGACGGTCGGGATCGCCGGGCTGACCCTCGGCGGCGGAATCGGCGTGCTCTCCCGCAAGTACGGCCTGACCTGCGACCACCTGAGTTCCGCGCAGGTCGTCACGGCCGACGGCAAGCTGGTGACGGCGTCGGCGAGCTCGGAGCCGGACCTGTTCTGGGCCCTGCGCGGTGGGGGTGGCGGCAACTTCGGGATCGTCACCGAGTTCACCTTCGACACCGATCCCGCGCCGAACGTCACGGTGTTCTCCCTGCGGTTCCCGGCCGGTTCGGCGGCCGATGTGCTCGGTGCGTGGCAGCAGTGGATCGCCGCGATGCCGCCGGAGCTGTGGGCGAACTGCGTGCTCTCCGGCGGATCGCCCGTGCAGTGCCGCGTCGGCGGCTGTTACGTCGGCGGCGCGTCCGGGCTGAACACGCTGCTGAACAACCTCACGGCCAACGCCGGCGCGCGCCCGACGCAGCGGACCGTGAAGAGCCTGGACTACCTCGGCGCCATGAACTACTTCGCGGGCAGTTCCGAACGGCAGTCGTTCCTCGGGTCGTCGCGGATCATCACGTCCCCCGTCGACGCGGGGAAGGTCGTCGCGCTCGCCGACGGGCGCGCGGGCATGGACCTGCTCATCGACGGCCTCGGCGGCAAGGTCGCCGAGCCGGCGAAGGACGCGACGGCGTTCTGGCACCGCGACGCGCTGGCGAGCGTGCAGGTCTACGCGCCCGCGACGACGAAGACGCGCTCGCAGGTCGCGGATTCGATCGGCGAGGTCGTGGCGGGCCTGGCCGCGGCGGGCGCGGGTGGCGGGTACGTCAACTACATCGACCCCGCCCTGCCCGACTGGAAGGCCGCCTACTACGGCGACAACGCGAAACGCCTCGGGGACATCGCGAAGAAGTACGACCCCTTCAACGTCTTCCGGTTCGGGCAGGGCGTCCAGGCCTAGAGGTCGATGCCGGTGAAGACCGTGACGCGCTCCTCGGTCAGGTCGTTCATCGCCGCGAGCACGCCTTCGCGGCCGACCCCGGAGCCCTTGACGCCGCCGTAGGGCATCTGGTCGGCGCGGTAGGACGGGACGTCGCCGATGATCACGCCGCCGACCTCCAGCTCCGCCGAGGCGTGGAAGGCGAGCTGGACGTCGGTGGTGAAGACGCCGGCCTGCAGGCCGTACGCGGATTCGTTGACCGCGCGGAAGGCTTCGTCGACACCGTCCACAACGGACACCGCGAGCACCGGCCCGAAGATCTCCTCGTTCCACGCCCTGGTGTCCGGCGGGACGTCGGTGAGCAGCGTGGGGGCGACGGTCGCACCGTCGCGGGTACCGCCGGTGAGGACCTTCGCGCCCGCCTCGACGGCTTCGTCGACCCACGCGACGATCCGCTCGGCGGCGGCTTCGTCGACCACCGGGCCGACGTCGGTGTTGCGGTCGTACGGGTCGCCCGTCCGCTGCGACTCCACGGCCTCCACCAGGGCGGGGACGAACTCCTCGGCCACGGCGGCGTCCACGATCACGCGCTGCACGGCGATGCAGGACTGGCCGGCCTGGTAGTTGCCGAAGGTCGCGATGCGGTGCGCGGCGCCTTCGGGGTCGGGCCAGTCGCGCAGCACGACGGCCGCCGCGTTGCCGCCGAGCTCCAGCACGACGTGCTTGCGCGGTGCGGCGTCCTTGAGCGACCAGCCGACCGGGCCCGAGCCGGTGAACGACACGACGGGCAGCCGCGGGTCCGCGACGAGCGCCTGGGTCTCCTCGTTTCCCAGCGGCAGCACGGAAAACGAGCCCTCGGGCAGGTCCGTCTCGGCCAGGACCTCGCCGAGGATCAGCGCCGACAACGGCGTGCGCGGCGCGGGCTTGACGATGATCGGCGCGCCGATCGCCAGCGACGGCGCGACCTTGTGCGCCACCAGGTTGAGCGGGAAGTTGAACGGCGCGATGCCGAGCACGGGCCCGCGCGGGACGCGGCGGGTCAGCGCCAGCCGCGCCTCGCCGGCGGGGTCGGTGTCGAGGCGCTGGACGTCGCCGGTGAACCGGCGCGCCTCCTCGGCCGCGATGCGGAACACCGAAACGGCCCGCTTGACCTCGGCTTCGGCCCACTTGAGCGGCTTGCCGTTCTCGGCCGTGATCACTTCGGCGATTTCCTCGGCGCGCCCGGCGAGCACGCGCGAGACGTGCTCGAGCGCGCCCGCGCGGACGTGCGCCGGCGTGCTGCGAAGCTCCTTCGCGACGGCCACCGCCGCGGTCACCGCGCGTTCGACCTGCTCCGGCCCGGGCACAGCGACCGTGGCGACCTCGCTGCCGTCGTACGGGTGGTGCACGACGAGGGTGGTGGCGCCCGCCTCCGGGCGGCCGGCGATCCACGCGGGGCGCGGCTCGGGGGTGATCGTGTCCATACCCACCAACGTAATGCGGGTGGGAACCCCCACCCGGACGGGTTACGGCTTGATGAGCACCTTCAACGCCTCGCGGTCCGCCATGGCCCGGTAGCCGTCCGGCACACCCTCGATGTCGATCGTGCGGTCGAACACCCGGCCCGGCTGGTACTTGCCGTCGAGGACGTCCGGCAACAGCTCGGGGATGTAGTGCCGCGCCGGCGCGACGCCGCCGGTGATGGTGACGTTGCGGCGGAACACGCCCACGCCGACGGGGGCGTCCTCGTACTGCGGCAGGCCGACGCGGCTGACCGCGCCGCCCGCGCGCACGACCCCGACGCCCATCTCGAAGGCACCCCTGGTGCCGACGCACTCGAGGACGGCGTGCGTGCCCCGGCCGTTGGTCAGCTCGCGCACCTTCTCGATGCCCTCCTCACCGCGCTCGGCGACGACGTCGGTCGCGCCGAACTCGCGGCCGAGGTCGGTTCGCGGCTGGTGGCGTCCCATGAGGACGATCCGGGCGGCGCCGAGGCGTTTCGCCGCGAGGACGGCGGAGAGGCCGACCGCGCCGTCGCCGATCACGGTGACGTTCTGGCCCTCGCTCACGCGCGCCTTCACCGCGGCGTGGTGGCCGGTGGAGAAGACGTCCGACAGGGTCAGCAGCGACGCCAGCAGGTCGTCGTCCTCGGTGTGGGGCAGCTTGACCAGGGTGCCGTCGGCCTGCGGCACGCGGACGGCCTCGCCCTGGCCGCCGTCGACGCCCTTCGCGCCCCAGCCGCCGCCGTGCAGGCACGACGTCTGGAGGCCCTCCCGGCAGAACTCACAGGTGTTGTCCGACCAGACGAACGGCGCCACGGCGAGGTCGCCCTTCTTGACGGTCGTGACGTCGGCGCCCGTCTCTTCGACGATCCCGAGGAACTCGTGCCCGATCCGGCGCCCGTGCTCGCGCGGCGGCATGTCGGCGTACGGCCAGAGGTCGCTGCCGCAGATGCAGGACCGCACGACGCGCAGGACGACGTCGGTGGGCTCGGCCGGCTTCGGGTCCGGCACGGTCTCGACCCGGACGTCGCCGGCGCCGTAGATGAGTGTCGCTCGCATACTGGGGCCTTCCCTGGGCGGAACGTGACAAACGTCGGGGGTGCGACGGCGGTGGCGCGCCTAGATTTTCGTCCATGACCACCGGCGCCGCATCCCGCAACCCGTTCGCCGCCCTCGCCACGGGAGCCCGCCGCCCGTACCTCACGGCCGCGGTCTTCGCGGTGACGCTGGCGTGCGGGATCGCGCAGCTGGTGCACCCGCCGCTGTACGACGCGGTCGTCCGCGACGCGGCCCGCATCGACGACGGCCAGTGGTACCGCCTGGTGACGGGCATGTTCTTCCAGGACGGCCGGGCGTTCGGCCTGGTCTCGAACCTCGTGTGGCTGGCGGTGTCCGGCACGCTCGCAGAGCGCGTCTTCGGGCGCGCGCGGTGGCTGCTGCTCTACTTCGGCTGCGGGCTGTTCGGCCAGTTCATGAGCTACGTCTGGCTGAACCCGGTCGGCGCGGGCAACTCGATGTGCGTGGCCGGCCTGGTCGGCGCACTGGCCGTGGTGGTGCTGGTGGCCTCGCGGCGCTACGGCGTCACGCTGCCGGTGCAGTTCCGCGTCCTGGCGTTCGCGGCGCCGGTGCTGGCCGTGGTCGACACGCTCGTCCACGACAACCACGGCCTGCCCCTGCTGCTGGGAATGGCACTCGGCTTCCTGAGCCTGCCGCGGCCGGTCGGGAGTGTTCAGTCCGGGTAGTGGCCACCGAGGCGGCACCAGTGCGCGACCAGGTGCGGCTGCGGGGGCACGGCCAGGAGCTCGGCGAGGTCCGCTTCGGCCTGGCGGGCCGCTTCCTCGGCGCGGTCCCACGCCTGGGCGTCCCGGCCCGCGTCGAGCACGTCCACTCCGGTGCCCCGGTGGAGGTCCACCCGGGCCTGGGCGACGGCGATCTGCTCGCACCGCAGCTCGTCGGCCCGCCCGAGGTCCTCGGTGTGCCGGGCGTCCAGGACGATCCCGCTGCCCGACCGGGTGCCGTAGCGGACGGCGATGCGCAGGAGGTCGTTGCTGAACGCACGCGTTTCGGCGGGCACCCACGACAGCCGTTCCCAGTCGGGCAGGGGCTGGTCGTCGGGGCGGCAGACCGCGTAACCCGGCACGTCACACCAGGTCAGACGGCCGGGCGGGCGGAGTCGGTAGAGCATGCGGGCCCCCTCGGCGGTGGCGGGCCCCGGGTCGGCGCCGCCCTCGATACCCGTTGTGTCGGGCCGACGGTGACTCGGCGTTACAGATCACCGGCTCCGGTAGAGGTCGCGCAGGAGGAGGACTTCGGCGCAGTGGTGGATCATCTCGCGGTGGATGTGGAGCACGAGCGTCGCCATCGGGTACTCCGCGTACGGGCCTTCAGCCGGGCCGCACGCCTTCGCGAGGCCTTCGTCGTCGAGTGACTTCACGCCTTCGACCCACCGGGCGTAGTACTCGTCCAGCAACGCCATGGCCTCGGCCGCCGTCCCCGGGTACGGGTAGTCGTCGTAGGTCATCGCCGGGCCGCCGAAGTGGGACGCCGTCCGCATGCCCAGGACGCCGACGAGGACGTGGTTGAGCCGCCACGCGATCGTCGTGACGGGCGGCGGGGCCGGCTCGGGGAACGCGAAGTCGATGGTGAACGGCCCGGTGCCGGGTTCGTCGTCCGACTTCCGCGGCCGGACGGTCCAGCAGCCCGCGACCGGCTCCCAGAGGTACTCCTCGTCGGTGAGGCCCTCGAGCTTCGGGCGCGTGTGCACCTGCCAGTGGAAGTCGAGCTGGTCGGTCAGTTCCTTGGTCCAGTTCACAGCCATGCGGGAACCATAGGAAGGATCGAGGACAGAGGCGGCCCTGAATCCCGGGTGACCCAGCCCACCTGGGACGATGGACGTCAATCCCGCCGCAGCCAGGAGGTCGCCAGGTGCCCAGTCCCACCGGTCCGGTTCTCGTCGTGGACTTCGGGGCGCAGTACGCGCAGCTGATCGCCCGGCGCGTCCGCGAGGCACAGATCTACTCGGAGGTCGTGCCGCACAGCGCGACCGTCGAGGAGATGCTCGCGAAGAACCCCGCGGCGATCATCCTCTCCGGCGGCCCTTCGAGCGTGTACGCCGAAGGCGCCCCGAGCATGGACCCGAAGCTCACCGAAGCGGGCGTCCCGATCTTCGGCATCTGCTACGGCCACCAGCTGCTGGCCAGCGCGCTCGGCGGCGTCGTCGAGCCGACCGGGGTCCGCGAGTTCGGCCGCACCGAGGTCCGCGTGACCGGCGACGGCGGCGTCCTGCACGCCGGCCTGCCCGCGCACCAGCCCGCGTGGATGAGCCACAACGACAGCGTCACCAAGGCGCCGGAAGGCTCGGTCGTCACCGCGTCCTCCGACGGCGCCGAGGTCGCCGGCTTCGAAGACGTCGAGCGCCGCTTCGCCGGCGTCCAGTACCACCCCGAGGTCGCGCACTCGCCGCACGGCCAGGAGGTCCTGCGCCGGTTCCTGCACGACATCGCGGGCATCAAGCCGCAGTGGACGACGTCGTCGATCGTCGAAGAGCAGATCCAGCGGATCAGCGACCAGATCGGCGACGGCCGCGCGATCTGCGGCCTCTCCGGCGGCGTCGACTCCGCGGTGGCCGCGGCTCTGGTGCAGCGCGCCATCGGCGACCGGCTGACCTGCGTGTTCGTCGACCACGGCCTGCTGCGCGCGGGCGAGCGCACCCAGGTCGAGCGGGACTACGTCGCCGCGACCGGCGTCAACCTCGTCACGGTCGACGCGCGCGAGCGGTTCCTCGACGCGCTCGCCGGCGTCACCGACCCCGAAGAGAAGCGCAAGATCATCGGGCGCGAGTTCATCCGCGTCTTCGAGCAGGCCGAGCGCGACCTCAAGGCGCAGGGCGACTACAAGTTCCTGGTCCAGGGCACGCTGTACCCGGACGTCGTCGAGTCCGGCGGCGGCGAGGGCACGGCCAACATCAAGAGCCACCACAACGTCGGCGGCCTGCCGGACGACCTGCAGTTCGAGCTCGTCGAGCCGCTGCGGCTGCTGTTCAAGGACGAGGTCCGCCGCGTCGGCCTGGAGCTGGGCCTGCCCGAGACGATCGTGCAGCGCCAGCCGTTCCCCGGCCCCGGCCTGGGCATCCGGATCATCGGCGCGGTCGACCAGGAGCGCCTGGACACCCTGCGCGCGGCCGACCTGATCGCGCGCGAGGAGCTGACGGCGGCCGGGCTGGACCGCAGCATCTGGCAGTGCCCGGTGGTCCTGCTCGCGGACGTCCGCAGCGTCGGCGTCCAGGGCGACGGCCGCACGTACGGCCACCCGGTGGTGCTGCGCCCGGTGTCGTCCGAGGACGCGATGACCGCGGACTGGACGCGCCTGCCCTACGACGTTCTGGAGCGGATTTCCACCCGCATCACCAACGAGGTCGCGGAGGTCAACCGCGTGGTCCTGGACGTGACGTCCAAGCCGCCGGGCACCATCGAGTGGGAATAGGACTCGAGGCCCCGGCGTGGGATCCGGGGCCTCGAGAGAGTGGTGGTTTCCGGTGCTAGCGGCGGCGTTTCCCGAAGGACGCGCCGAGGAGCATGAGCCCCACGAGCACCGCGCCGCCGGCGATCACCCAGCGGAAGTCGAACGTCGGCAGCCAGCTCGCGCCGTCCGAGAGGACGTAGGCCGAGATCAGCAGCGTCGCGACCCCGACGATCAGGGTGAAGACGTCCACGCCGCGCCGCGCGGGCGGAGCCTCCGCCGGGTTGTCGTAGGCGTAGGGGTTCTGGTCAGCCACGGCGCACCTCCACGTTGCCCACGCTGTTCTTGACGTGCAGGGTGATCTTCTGGCCGCCGGGGCCGTCCGTGCCGTAGTCGGTGCCGCTCAGGGTGTCCTGGCTGATGCCGTCGACGGACCGGTCGAAGCAGTCGGTCGTGCCGGCGCCGGTGTGGCAGTCGTAGGTGACGTCCGCGGTGTCCGGCACGGTGATCTTGGTGTCGCCCGCGCCGTTGACCACCTCGGTGGTGATCGGCGAGCCGGCGGGCAGCGCGGTCAGGTCGAGGTCGATGTCGCCCGCGGCGTGCTGGTAGAGCGGTTTCACGTCGGTCGCCGAGCGCGGCGTCACCTTGAGGTCGCCCGCGCCGCCGCGGAAGTCGAAGTTCTGGAACGGCACGGTCGTCAGGATCATGCCGGCGATCGCCAGCGGCACCGCGAGCCCGATCAGGCCGCGCCCGCCGCGGGCGAACGCCCCGACGACCAGGCCGATCCCGACCACGCCGAGCACCAGGCCGATGATGTGCTGCGCGGAGAACCAGGTGGCGCCGTTGAGGTTCGCCAGCACGCCACCGCCGGCGGTGACCACGGCGAGCCCGAAGGTCGCCGAGCCCACCTTGGAGTTGCGGCGGCGCGGGTGGTGGCGCGGTGGTTCGTGCGCCGACGTCGGCGGCGCGGGCGGCGGCTGCGACGACGGCGGCTCGGGCAGGTCCCAGCCGGCCGGGTCGGCGGCGAGGGGATCCCAGCCCTGGGACGGCGACTTCGCCTCGGCGGTCGCGGTGTCGGTCATGGTGAAGGCTCCGTTCCCGGTGAAGGACGTCGAGTGCGCCCGTGAGACGACCGGAGCGGGCCGGTTCTCCTGGCCGCGGCTGCGGTGCAGCAGGTAGAGCGCGATGGCCATGAGCGCGAAGCTGATGAGGGCCCCGCCGTCGAACCACGAGCCGCTGAAGCTGCCCCCGACGCTGACGACGGTGAGGACGCAGAGCACCACGGCGAACGCGGGCGACACGGACGACCGGCCGCGCCCGATCAGCGACTCGAAGCCGGAGACCTCGTCGCTCTCGCCGGGCAGGAACAGCCACCCCAGCAGGTAGAAGGGGACACCGAACCCACCGAAGATCGTCGCGACCACCAAGGCGACCCGCACGACGACGGGGTCGATCCCGTACCGGTACCCGATCGCGGCGGCCACCCCGGCCACCTTCCGCCCCGCGTGCGGCCGTCGCGGACGGCTGACCCAGAAGTCCTTCACGGTTTCCTCGAAGCCGTTCAGAGGACTCGGCTTCGGTGCCCGTGTCTCACTCGCACCACTCATACCGAAGAGCATGCGGCACGCCGGTCCGGCGGACATCCGGGATGGTCCCTGATTCTCCCCGGAGAGGGGCGCGCCCCGGGGACCGGATCAGGGGCTTCCCCGATGGAACCCCAGGCCCGTGCGTGTGACCATGGACCCCGTGCAGGAGTCCCTCGACCACGTCACCACCGAGCAGGTGGCCGTCCCGGAGAAGCCCAAGATGTTCCGGCGCCGGTCCGGGCGGGCGATCGCCGGGGTCGCCGGTGGTCTCGCCGACCACCTCGGGGTGCCGGTCGTCTGGGTGCGGACGGCCTTCGCGCTGCTCGCCGCCCTCAACGGCGCCGGCCTGCTCGCGTACGGGCTCCTTTGGGTGTTCGTCCAGCAGCAGACCGAAGAAACCGCGAAGGCGCCGACGTCGAAGGAGCGCCAGCAGGCGTTCGGCCTGATCGCGCTGGGCGTCGGCCTCGCCGTCGCGAGCGGGACGCTCACCGGGTTCATCAGCGGCTGGGTCGCCGTGCCGCTCGCGGTCGCGATGATCGGTCTCGCCGTCGTCTGGCGGGAGGCCGACGAGTCGCAGCGCCGCCGCTGGCGCGTCGGGGCGAAGGACGGCTTCGCGGGGGCGTTCCTCGGCGGGGGCGGCTGGTCGGCCGCGATCCGGATCGTCGCCGGCGTGGCGCTGGTGATCACCGGCATCACGGTCGTCGTGCTGCGCAGCGGCACGCTCGACCAGGTCCAGTTCGCGCTGATCGCGGTCGTCGCGACGCTCATCGGCGTCGCCGTGCTGACCGTGCCGTTCTGGCTGCGGCTGGTCCGGGACCTGTCCGACGAGCGCAAGGCCCGCATCCGCACCGACGAACGCGCCGAGATCGCCGCGCACCTGCACGACTCCGTCCTGCAGACCCTGGCCCTGATCCAGAAGCAGAGCGAGCAGCCCCGCGAGGTCGCCCGGCTCGCCCGCAGCCAGGAGCGTGAACTGCGCGGCTGGCTCTACGGCCCCAACGGCTACGGCAAGCCGGCCGAGAAGTCCCCGGCCGAGGAAGCCCAGACCACCGGCCGGCTGTCGGAAGCCCTCGCGACGGCGTGCGGCGAAGTCGAGGACACGTTCGCGATCTCGGTCGGCCAGGTGGTCGTCGGCGACGCCGAGCTGGACGAGTCCCTGGTGGCGCTGGTCCAGGCCGCGCGCGAGGCGATCGTCAACGCGGCGAAGCACGCCGGGGTCGAGGAGGTCAGCGTCTTCGCCGAGGTCGAGCCGACCTCGGTGACGGTGTTCGTCCGCGACCGCGGCAAGGGCTTCGACCCCGACCTCGTCCCGGACGACCGCCACGGCCTCGCGGACTCGATCCGCGGCCGGATGACCCGCCACGGCGGCACGTGCAAGGTGCGCACCGCGCCGGGGGAGGGCACGGAAGTGCAGCTCGCCATGCCGGTGAAAGCGGGCAAGGGGGCAGCGTGAGGCGGCTATGCTCGACGACGTGACTGACACCCAGCGCGAACCGGTCAAGGTGTTCCTCGTCGACGACCACGCGCTGTTCCGCGCGGGGGTGCGCACGGAGCTCGACTCGATCACCAACGAGGTCAAGGTGGTCGGCGAAGCCGGTTCGGTGGCCGAGGCGGTGGCGGGCATCGCCCGGACGAAGCCGCAGGTGGTGCTGCTCGACGTCCACATGCCCGACGGCGGCGGCGCCGAGGTGCTGCGCCGGGTCCGCCCGGAGCTGCCGGACGTGGTGTTCCTGGCGCTGTCGGTGTCCGACGCGGCCGAGGACGTCATCGCGGTCATCCGCGCGGGTGCCCGCGGGTACGTGACGAAGACGATCTCGTCCAAGGAACTGGTCCGGGCGGTCGTCCGGGTGTCCGACGGCGACGCGGTCTTCTCGCCGCGCCTGGCCGGGTTCGTGCTGGACGCGTTCGCGGACCGTCCCGGTTCGGCGCCGATCAACGATCCGGAGCTGGACCTGCTGACGCCGCGGGAGCGCGACGTCCTGCGGTTGCTGGCGCGGGGGTATGCGTACAAGGAGATCGCGTCGGAGCTGTTCATCTCGGTGAAGACCGTCGAGACGCACGTTTCGAGCGTTCTTCGGAAGACTCAGCTTTCGAACCGCTACGAGCTGTCTCGCTGGGCTTCCGACCGCCGCCTGGTCTGAGTTCCCAGCCGTCGCCCCGGCCGCCGCCCGTTCGCTCCCCACCGTCCGCCCCGAACGAACCAGATCGTTCATTGCGGCCGCCCTGCCCGGCGGTTTAACGAACTAGATCGTCCATTGGCCTCGGCTCGGCGTTAACTCACCGGTTCGTTCATCGCGCCGAGCTCGTTAACGTACTGGAACGTTCATTGGCCGTGGACGCTAACGAACTAGATCGTTAACAGCACGCCCGAGAAAGCCGCTGCTAACGAACCGGATCGTTCATCGCCGGACCGACCCGATCAGTCGGCCAGGGGAGCGAGAGGCCGGGGTGTGCGCCCGGCGGTGTCGTCACCAAGCCCATCCGCCTGGTCACCGGGCTCCTCCAGGGCCCCTCGCTCCGGCTTCCGGAGGCGGGTCAGCGCGACCCCGCCGAGGACGACCAGCATGCCCGCGATCACCCGCAGGTTCAGCTGCTCACCCAGGAACACCGCGCCCAGCAGCACCGAGACCACGGGCAGCAGATAGCCGACCACCGAAGCCGCGACCGCGCCTTCGCTCGCCAGCAGCTGGTAGTTGAGCGCGAACGCGATGCCCGTCGACCCCACCCCGAGCACCAGCATCGCCAGCAGCGGCACCGGCGAGACGTGCACCGGCGTGAACCCGCCCGCGGGCAGCGCCACCACGAGCATCCCGCTGGCCAGCAGCATCTGCCCGCCCGAAATCGCGTACGGCGAAACCGAAGTCGAAGACAGGTACTTGCCTTCGTAGACGAACGCGAAGCCGTAGCTCGCCGCCGCCGCGAGGCAGGCCAGCGCGCCCCAGCTCAGCAGTCCCGACGCCTGCCACGGCGCGAAGATCAGCAGGATCCCGCCCAGCCCGGCGACCAGGCCCGCCAGCCGGGTCCCGGTCATCCGCGACGACGTCCCCATCAGCGGCGCCGCCAGCAGCACCCACAGCGGCGTCGTCGAGTTCAGCACGCCGGTGATCCCCGAGTCGACCGTCGTCTCGCCGATCGCGAACAGCAGGAACGGCAGTGCGTTGTGGAAGAACGCCGCGACCGCCAGGTGCCCCCACATCCGCCGGCCGCGCGGCAGCCGCGCTCCCTGCAGCCGGCACAGCAGCACCAGCGTCGCCGCGCCGAGCACCAGCCGCGCCAGCACCAGCTGCACCGGCGAGAACATCCCCAGCCCCAGCTTGATCCAGAAGAAGCTCGAGCCCCACATCAACGCCAGCGCGGCGATCCTCAGCAGGGTCTTCGTCTCTCCCACCCGGTCCTCCTTCTCCGATCAAGCGCCAGCTTCGCGCCGCGGAGTCATAAGGACAAGCGAAAATAACTGCAGGGACGCTTAAGCTCAGCTGTACGATCGGGCCATGCTCGACGTCCGCCGCATGCAGGTCCTCCGCGCCGTGATCACCAGCGGGTCGATCACCGCCGCGGCCCGCAACCTCGGCTACACGCCGTCCGCGATCAGCCAGCAGTTGTCGGCCCTGGAACGCGAAGCCGGCACCGAACTGCTCGAACGCGTCGGGCGCGGCGTCCGGCCGACCGCGGCCGGCGCGCTGCTGTCCGAACACGCCGAGACGCTGAGCACCGAGCTCGCGAAGGCCGAGGCGGCGCTGACCGAGCTCAAGGAGGGCCGCATCGGCCGCGTCGCGATCCGCTACTTCGCGACGGCCGGCGCGTCCCTGGTGCCGCCCGCCATCGCCGCCGTCCGGCGCGAGCACCCCGGCGTCCGCCTCGACCTCAAGCTGGTCGAGCCGCAGGACCCGATGGCCGACGTCGAAGCGGGCGAAGCCGACGTCGCGATCACCGTCTTCCCGCGCAGGACCCCGCCCGCCAAGGGCGTCGAGCTGGTGCACCTGCTCGACGACCCCTACCGCGCCGTGCTGCCCAAGACCCACCCGCTGGCCCGCAAGCGCGTGCTCGACCTGACGGAGTTCGCGGAAGAGCCGTGGGTCGGCGTCGACGGCCTGCCCGGCGTCTGCCGCGACATCCTGGACAGCGCCTGCGCGTCCGCCGGCTTCGCGCCGAACGTCGTCGTCGAATCCGAGGACTACCAGACGGCGCAGGGGTTCGTCGCCGCCGGCATCGGCGTCGGGCTGATCCCGGAACTCGGGCTCGGCGCGCAGCACCCGGGCGTGGTCGTCCGCAAGATCCGCAACCCGGAGCCGGCGCGCGCGATCCACGCCGCCGTGGCGTCGCGCGCGTGGGGCCACCCGGCCGTCCGCACGCTGCTCGAGGCCATGCGCGCGGCGACCGCCAAGGTGGCTTAGACGAAGAACAGCTCCGAGACGAGGATGCCGACCAGCACGGCCGCCAGGATCGCGGCCACGGTGATCAGCGTCTTCTTCGACACCGGCAGCGTCCACTCGCCCTGCTGCTGCGGCGGCTGAGGAGCCGGCGGCGGCGCGTACTGCGTCGCCTGGGGTGCGTGCACCGGCGGGATCTGCTGCGTCGCGCCCTGGGCCGCGTAGCCGGGCGGCGGCGTGACCGGGATCTGCTGCTGGAACTGCGGTCCCGACGGCGGCATCGGCGGCCGGCCCACGGGCATCGTCGGCATGGCGGGCGCGGTCGGCGGGATGAACGCCGTCTCCCGGCCCTCGGTGATCGCCTTCAGCGAGCGGACCGTGTCCGCCATGGTCGGGCGCGTCGTCGGGTCCGGGCGCAGCATCTTCCGCAGCGCCTCGGTGAGCACGCCCGCGTTCTGCGGCGGACGTTCCGAGGACTGCCCGTCGTCGCCGAACGGCGGCACGCCCTCGACCGCGGTGTAGAGCGTCGAGCCGAGGGAGAAGACGTCCGCGGGCGGCGTCGGCGGCAGCCCGCGCGCCACCTCGGGCGCCACGTACGCCGCGTGCGGCCCGCCGCCGCTGATGCCGATGTCGGTGAGCTTCACGCCGCCGTCGTCGGCCAGCAGCACCGTGCCCGGCTCGAGCGTGCGGTGCACGAACCCGGCCGCGTGGATCGCGGCGAGCGCGTTGCCGAGCTGGATCCCCAGCAGCGCCGCCTGGTCGGGCGTCAGCCGGCCGTGCTCGGCGAGGAACGTCGCCATGCTGCGCGACGGGATGTACTCCATCACCAGCCAGACGTCCTGGCCGTCGGGCAGCACGTCGAACACCTTGATCGCGCACGGGTGCTCGATCCGCGCCGCGTCCTTGCCCTCCTGCATGGCGGCCGCGCGGGCCTGCTCGGCGCGCTCGCCGGTCAGCCCGACCGGCAGGTACATCCGCTTCATCGCGACGGTGCGGAACAGCCGCGTGTCGAACGCCAGCCACACGATGCCCGCGCGGCCACGGCCGATCGGCTGGTCCAGCCGGAACCGGCCGCCGACGATGGTTCCTTCAGAACTCAAGTGTTACCTCGGGTCACGGCGTGGTGGATGTGGGCGGCGCCGAGGTCGACGTAGTCGGCTTCTCGCTGGTCGACTCGGACGTCGTCGTCTCAGGCGTCGTGGTCTTCGGAGTCGTCTTCGGCTCGGTGCTCCGCGTGGTCGTCCGCCTCGACGAGGTCGTCTCCGATGCCGGAGGCGGCACTTCCGCCGTGCTGATCGGCTCCTCCGTCGTGGACGGGAGCGACTCCGACGTCGCGGCGGGCTTCGGCTTGCTGCTCGACACCGGCGCCGCCGGTGCCTCCGGGTTGTTCGGGCTCAGCAGCCAGACGGCCAGCGCGACCAGGGCCACGACCACGACGCCGCCGATGATCGCCGGGCGCTTCCAGGCGCCGGGCCGCTCGTCTTCGTCGTCGACCGGGCCGGTCGCGCGCCGCGGCGGCGGGGGCGGCTCGTCGTCGTAGTCGTCGTACGGGTCGTCCGCGTACGGGCCCTGCTCGTGCGGCGGCACCGGCACGGCGCGGGTCGCGGCCAGGCCCGGCGGCACGCCGCCGACGTACTGCTGCGGCTGGTGGTCCTCGGGGTAGCGGTCGTACCCGTCGTAGTCGTCCTCCGGGTAGCCGGAGCCCTCCGGGTAGTCGTCCTCGTCGTAGTACGGCACGGCCTGCGTCGGGGCCTGACCGCCGTCGAGGAGGCTGCCCGAGTGGCCCGCCGGGACCTCGTCGAACATCTGGGTCGCGTTCGGGTCCGCGGCGGCGGCCGCGCCGAGGGCGCCGGCCCCGAGCGCACCGGCCCCGAGGACACCCGCGGACGGCGACATCACGGTCTCGTCCGCCGGGGCGCCCAGCGGCGTCTCGCCCCGGGCGACGGCCGCGAGCAGCTCTTCGCACTCCTCGGCGGTCGGCCGGTGCTGGACGTCGGGGTGCAGCAGCACGGCCAGCACGCTGGCCAGCGGCCCGGACTGGCGCGGCGGGATGATCTGCCCGGCCGCGACCGCGTGCAGCAGGCTCAGCGTGTTCTCCGACAGCCCGAACGGCGGCTGGCCTTCACACGCCGCGTAGAGCGTCGAGCCGAGCGAGAAGACGTCCGACTCGGGCCCCGGGTCGCCGCCGATCGCGACCTCGGGGGCCAGGTAGGCGGGGGTACCGGCGATCATCCCGGTCTTGGTGACCGTGACGTCGTCCTTGGCGCGCGAGATGCCGAAGTCGGTGATCTTCACGGTGCCGTTGCCGGCCAGCAGGATGTTGCCCGGCTTGATGTCGCGGTGCACGATGCCGACCGCGTGCGCCTCGCGCAGGGCCGCCGCGACCTGGGCGCCGATGCGCGCCACCTCGGTCGGCGGCAGCGTGCGGCGTTCCTGCAGCACGGCGGCCAGGCTGGTGGAGTTGAGGTACTCCATGATCAGGCACGGCTGGCCGTTGTCGTCGGTGACGACGTCGAAGACGGAGATCGCGTTCGGGTGGTGCAGGCGAGCCGCGATCCGGCCCTCGCGCATCGTGCGCTGCCGGGCGTCTTCCTTGTCGTGCTCGTCCAGGTGCGGCTGGAGCAGGAGCTGCTTGATGGCCACGGTGCGGCCCAGGACCTCGTCGTGCGCCTGCCAGACCGCCCCCATCGCGCCCGTGCCGATCCGGCCGACGATGCGGTATCGATCGGCGACCAGGCGACCCTCGTCGCTCACGCGACCTCCCTTTGGGCTCCGACTTCACCAGGGCGTGAGGATCGGTGCCTGGTGACGCGGCCACGCGCACGCCGCTTCGCTGGAGCGTATGCACATGTCGTGGGCTGTGTGCCGGCTTCGCTGAGACCGGCCCGTGACAAGGCTAGGCGCTCACTCTGCGCACACGAATCCGGTACAGGCACTTGAACCACGGGTGAAGGGGTGATCGCCGAGGGCTACATGTACTGGGCCGAGATGAGCTCGGCCTCGGTGATCAGCCCGCCGGCGTCGGCGACCCGGAACAGCTGCGTCACGCGCACGAGGGCGCCGTCCGGCCGGTGCAGCGTGGCGACCGCGAGGATCGAGCCGTCCGGCTTGATCTGCGTGTCGGCCTCCTGGACGTCGATGGCGTCCATCGAGCTCCAGGTGCGGACCAGCTCGCCGGCCGCGCCGTCGGCCAGGGACGGGCTCAGCAGCGCCAGCGCGCCCGCCGAATCCCGCGCGATGGCGGCGTAGAAGTCCTTGACGGCCTGGATCTTCCGGGCCGCGCTGCGCGCGTCGGCCGCCGCGTCCGGCACCGCGTCCGCCGGGGCCGGCCCGGCTTGGGGCTGCGGGCTGCCGCCGCTGGACTCCTCCGCCGACGGCGCGCCGCCGGAGTGCGTGCTCGCCGTGGGCACGCTGCGCTGCTCGGGCGCGCCGCCCCCGGCCTGGTGCTGCGGGACGGCGAGGCCGCCGAGCTCCGCGGCGCCGCTGAAGCCACTGGGTGTGGCCTGGGCGGTGTCGGACACCGCCCGGTGCGCGCTGGTCAGCATCGGCGCGGCGACCACCGCGCCGGCGACGAGCGCCCCCGCGGCGACGAGCCCGGCCAGCTTGGCGCGGCGGACGAACCGGCTCTCCGGGTCACCCGCGTCGTCGTCCTGTTCCGGCTCACGGACGGGCTCCGTGCGCGGCGGCAGGAACTTCTGCGGGTCGCGGAAGACCTGCTCGAGATAGTCGCGGTCGGCGTCGCCGACGCCGTCGAGTATCTCGGCCGGGATCACGTCCTCGACGCGGACGGCGTGCGGTGCTTCACGCCGTGTTCGCTGCCGATCAAGCACGAATGTCCTCGCTCTGGGGTTCCGGGGACGGCGGCTCGGCCGTTCGGCCGGGCTTCCGTTGGTCCGGATGGCCGACTCGTGGCCGGTTCCGGATCCGCTGTCGTCAGGTAACCCTGTGCGGACGGGCATCACCAGGCTCTGTCGCCGGAATGCCGTCGCGATACGACGAGCGGCAGCTTATGTCACCCACCCGGACCAGGGATAACCGCTCAGCGCACCGCACGTGCATCGGAACGGGCGAACCGCACGTGCAGGTGCAGCTACTGACCGTCATAAGTGATCTTGTCGCCGTCCCCGAACGTCAGCGTGCGCTGTTCCATCGTCTTGGAACCGTCCGTGTGGGTGATCTCGACCGTGTTCACCGTGACACCGCGTTGCTGGTCGATGCTGACCTTCTTGACCTCGAAGTAGGCGATGCCGGCGTACCGCTCCGCGAGGGCCTGCGCGCCCTGGTCGTGCAGCTGGCCGGTGGTCACCGACGACGCCGTGGCGGGGTCCGTCGTGACGGTGTTGAAGAACTTCTCCGAGTTGTCGCCCATGGTCTGGGCGTCCGGCGGGAAGGAGTACCACCACGGCGCCTTGGCCGGGGTTTCGCGCTGGGCGGGCGTGACCGGGGGCTTCTGCGGCGCGGCGCTCGGGCTGGTCGTGGTGTCGGTCGTCCGCGGCCCGTCGGTGCTCGCCGGGGGAGGCGGGGCGACGCCGTCGACCGGGCCCGCGCCGCCGCCGCTGGTCCGCCCGGCCTCCTTGTCCGGCCGGGACGAGCTGTCGGGGCCCGCCGCGGAACCGCCCTGCCGGGAGTCGGTGGGGGGCTCGCCGGAGGGGTCGATGACGGTCGGGGCGCCCTGGTAGCCGGGCCACGCGCCCTGCACGGCGTCGTCCGCCGGCGGCTTCCCGACCAGGTACGACCCGGCGAACAGCAGCCCGACGACGACGGCACCGGAGGCACCGGTGGCGAACCAGGCCGCCTTCTTCCACGTCTTGGGCGGGGTCACGGACGCCGGCACCGAGCCGATGGTGAAGCCGCCGAGCCCGTCGATCGGGGGCGCGGCGTAGATCCGGACGTCTTCGTCCTCCTCCACGCCGCGTGCCTGCGGGGTGGCGAGCGAGACGCGGGTGCGCCGGGCCGCCTGGTCGGCGCGCGACTCCGTGGTGATCTCGGCTTCGTCTTCCAGCGGCAGGCTGCCCTGCGACGCGGGGAAGAGCGGGGCCGCGGGCCGCCGGTCGCGGGGTTGCGGCAGCGGCTGGGGGAGCGGGAGGGACCCGGAGACGGGCGGGTCGACCGGCGCCGGGCCGGCCGCGTGGTGGCGCGGGGCGCGGGCCGGGGGCAGGGGCGGCGTCCAGCCGTCCGAACCGCCGAGCCGGTGCCGCCCGGGATGCGCGGGCGCGGTGCCGCGTCCGTGGAACTCCGTGCCGTGGGTCATGTGGGCTCGACCACCCGGCGGCCCGGTCCTGACGCCGTCCGGCCGCAGGACGACCCGATCGGAGCACCATCCTCACGAGCGGCTTCGCGTTCCGAATCCTGCGCAGATGCACGCGCATGCGAGACTGGGCGCGCGGGGCCGGTGCCCCCGCGCGTCCTCCGGGCTTCGCCCGACCCAGACGCAAGGGTCCTCACGGCGTCAACCCTAGGAGCATCCGGCGTAGAAAGTCGCCCCCAAACCTGCAAGTTGCACAGGTTTCACTCGGTCGGGCGCGACCGATAGGGGGAAGCTGACGCTGCGGAGTTTCACTCAGCGCCATCACCCCAGGTCAGGGGATTCAGCCTCCGGAGCGGTAACGGTCCCGCGTGGACTGCAGGGCCTTCGTCGCCACCACACCGCTACCCGCAGCGACGATGATCGCCACCACGTCGAGCGTCGGTCCCCCGGCCGTGAGCAGCCAGGCGAACAAGGACGCCGCTGTGGTACCACCGGCGATGGCCCAGCGGCTGCGGACGTACTGCCCGACCGGGGCGCCACTGGCACCGCGCTTACCCGCCGCGTTGTTCAGCAGCGCCAGATAACCCACATGGCCCAGCGCGGCCAGCACGCTCGCGAGCGCGACGATGACGGCGATGAGGTTGACGAGCCAGTCCATGCGTCCAGTCTGCCCGCAGCCGGGCCGCCGGTGCCTCAGGGAAGACCCCGAATTCGGACAACCGTTACCGGCCGAGCCGCCCGCGGCCGAGGTTGAGCAGCGCCATGGCCAGCTGCCTGCCGTCCGGGCCGAGCTCCCGGTAGCGCGCGAGCACGTCCATCTCGCGGTTGTAGACGATGCGCGTGCCCCCCGCGGCCATCCGCGCGGCCCCGATCGTCTTGGACACCTCGACCCGGCGTTTCACCAGGCGCAGGATCTCCTTGTCCAGCCAGTCGATCTCCTCGCGGAGCGACGCGATGTCGTCCCCGGCGGGGGTGTGCTCGGCGGGCTGGCCGTCGGCGTTCGTCGCTTGTGCGTTCATCGGGACCTCTCCCTCGGTGCCCGGACCCGGCCCCTGGGACGGCGACAGCCCCGGGTCCGTGGACTCCGGGGCTGGCGTGATGGCGGTTCGGGCACTACGCGATCACGGGAGCCGGAGTCCGGGTCCCGTAAAAAAATCGCTCTGCGTGGTGCCGCATGGGTTCAGTATGGCACAGCGGTCCCGCGCGTCTCCCGGAACGAGCGCACCCGGGCATGAACGAAGACGCTGACCGCGAGCCAGAACACCGGGAACGCGGGCCAGAAGAACCCGGCGCCCAGCACCGCCCACCGGACGATGGCCACGACCGCGATCGCCACGACCACGGCGAGGTGCAGCCGCAGCGCGGGATGCCGCCGCAGCGCGGCGAAGGTGAGCGGGAACCCGGGCGCGGCCGGCGCGGGCCGCGGCAGGTCGGCGGTGAGCGCGGTCAGCTCGTCGGTGAACCGCGCGGCGTAGACGTGGGTGAGGCGCTCTTCGACCTCTTCGAGGGTGAGCCGGCCTTCGGAGCCGGCGGTCTGGACGGCGGTGGCGACGCGTTCGCGATCGGCGTCGGCGGCCCGGATGCGGGCGGTGCGGTTGTCTTCCATGTCCGCCGATGCTCCGCGCGGCGGGCCGCCGGCGCGTCGGACGCCAGGCGACACCTCGCGCTACGCCCGGCGCGGTAGCCGCGGCGGGCCCCGGAGCCGCCACCCCGGCACGCTTTGCCCGGAGCCGGACCCGCCCGGGGTAGCGTGGACGGACGATGGACACCCTCTTCGATCTCCCCGCCGAGACCCCCGCGCGCAAGCCCGCTTCCGGCGGGCAGGCCGAGCTGCTCGACGACCTGAACCCCGCCCAGCGCGAAGCCGTCACCCACGCCGGTGGCCCGCTGCTGGTGGTGGCGGGCGCGGGATCGGGCAAGACCCGGGTGCTGACCCGCCGGATCGCCTACCTGCTCGGGCAACGCCGCGTGCACCCGGGCGAAATCATGGCGATCACGTTCACCAACAAGGCGGCCGCCGAGATGCGCGAGCGCGTGGCCGCGCTCGTCGGGCGCCGCGCGAACGCCATGTGGGTGTCGACGTTCCACTCGATGTGCGTGCGGATCCTGCGCCGTGAAGCCAAAACGCTCGACATGTCGTCGAACTTCTCCATCTACGACTCGGACGACACGAAGCGGCTCATCACGCTCGTCGCGCGCGACCTCGACATCGACCCGAAGAAGTACGCGGCGCGCACGCTCGCCGTGCACATCTCGAACCTGAAGAACGAGCTCACCGACCCGGACACGGCGTCGGCCAACGCGGCCAACGACCTCGAGCGCCGCGTCGCCGAGGTCTACGTCGAGTACCAGCGGCGGCTTTCGCTGGCCAACGCGTTCGACTTCGACGACCTCATCATGCGCACGGTTTCGCTGCTGCAGGCGTTCCCGGCGGTCGCCGAGTACTACCGCCGCCGGTTCCGCCACGTGCTGGTCGACGAGTACCAGGACACGAACCACGCGCAGTACACCCTGGTCCGCGAGCTGGCCGGGACCGCGCCGAACGAGGCGGGGGTGGACCCCGCCGAGCTGGTCGTCGTCGGTGACGCGGACCAGTCGATCTACGCCTTCCGCGGCGCGACGATCCGCAACATCGAGGAGTTCGAGCGGGACTTCCCCAACGCGCACACCATCCTGCTGGAGCAGAACTACCGCTCCACGCAGACGATCCTGTCCGCGGCGAACGCCGTCATCGAGCGGAACCCGAACCGCCGCGCGAAGCGGCTGTGGACCGACTCGGGTGACGGCGAGAAGATCGTTGGCTACGTCGCAGACAACGACCACGACGAAGCCGCGTTCGTCGCGGGTGAGATCGACTCGCTGGCCGAGAAGGGCGAGGCGGACTACTCCGACGTCGCCGTCTTCTACCGCACCAACAACCAGTCCCGCGTCTTCGAAGAGATCTTCATCCGGCTCGGCCTGCCGTACAAGGTCGTCGGCGGCGTGCGGTTCTACGAGCGGCGCGAAGTCCGCGACATGATCGCGTACCTGCGCGTGCTGGCGAACCCGGAGGACACGGTCAGCCTGCGCCGCGTGCTGAACGTCCCCAAGCGCGGCATCGGCGACCGTGCCGAAGCCGTCGTGGCGACGCACGCCGAGCGCGAGCGCATTTCCTTCGCGCAGGCGCTTCGCGACGCCGTCGACGGCAAGGTGGCGCTGCTGAACCCGCGTTCGGTCAAGGCGATCGGCGGGTTCGTCGCCATGCTCGACGAGCTGGGCGCGCTGATCGCGGACGGCGCCGAGGTGCACGACGTCCTTGAAGCGGTGATGGACAAGACGGGCTACCGGATCGAACTCGAGGAGTCCGAGGACCCGCAGGACCACACGCGCGTGGAGAACCTGGACGAGCTCGTCACGGTGGCGCGCGAGTTCACCGAGATCACCGCCGAGGTCGTCGCGGACGAGAACGCCGAGCTGGTCGTGGACGAGGGTGTCCCGGCGCCGGGTTCGCTGCCGGCGTTCCTCGAGCGCGTGTCGCTGGTCGCGGACGCCGACTCGGTGCCTTCGCCCGACGGCGGCGAGGAAGGCGACGGCGGCGCGGGCGTGGTCACGCTGATGACCGTGCACACCGCGAAGGGCCTGGAGTACCCCGTGGTGTTCTGCACGGGCTGGGAGGACGGGGTCTTCCCGCACATGCGCGCGCTGGGCGACCCGACCGAGCTGGCCGAGGAACGGCGGCTCGCGTACGTCGCGATCACGCGGGCCCGGAAGCGCCTGTACGTCTCGCGCGCGATCACGCGCTCGGCCTGGGGCCAGCCGTCGATGAACCCGGCTTCGCGGTTCCTCGACGAGCTGCCGCCGGACCTCGTCGACTGGCGGCGGCTCGAGCCGTCCAGCCCCGGGTTCGGCTTCGGCGGCGGTTCGCGCGGCACCCCGCGGGCGGCCACGACGTGGGGCGGGCGCCGGTCTTCGCCTTCGCCGTCTTCGGGCACGTCGCCGTTCGGGAAGGGCTGGAAGGACACGGTGGCGCTGAAGCTGGACGTCGGCGACCGGGTCAGCCACGACAAGTACGGCCTGGGCACGGTGATCTCGTGCGACGGCGTCGGCCCCCGGGCCACGGCGACGATCGACTTCGGCGCGGCCGGCAAGGTCCGCCTGATGCTGATCGGCAGCGTCCCCATGGTGAAGCTCTAGCGCGCGTTACCCGGACGAGTGAATCCGGCGGCGATCCTCGCGATCGCCGCCGAAATCGTCGTACCCACCCGGTACAACTGACCCCGTGATCGAACAAGAGTTCGACGGAGGGGGTAGTGTGGTGTGGACGCGGTGCTGTTTCACCTGTTGGCCGAAGGGGTACAGAAATACTTGCGAGGAGTCCTGGGGACTGCGGTTCCCGATCGGGGTCGGGCGCCTTCGGGGGCCCCGGGAAATCCTTCGCGTGCGGGAGCGGAGGCGTGCCGGCTGGCCGCCGCCTGGCAAGCGCTGCTCAGGCAGCACGAGCTGGGCGCGGACGGTCACTGCGTCACTTGTGGGCACTGTGTGTCCTGCGGCCGGGGACGCCGCTGGACGACACGTCGCGCCGCGCGTGTCCGCTCCGCGGGGGGCGCCGAGGTGCAGGGTCGGCGGCTCTGGGACCGGCTGTTCTGGGACCGGCTGCCCGTGCGGCGGCGCGCGGGGCTGTGCACGGTGTGGCAGGTCGCGGTCGCGTACTTCATCCGCCGGTTGCCGGGCGGGCAGCGCTAGCCGGTTCCGGGCCCTGAGGCCGTTTCTGACGGCCTTGCGGGGGCTCAAGAAGGTCTCGGGCGCCCTGAGGGACTTCGGGCGGGCTGCGCCGGTCTGGACCATTCTTCGGCTGTTGACCAGCCACCTTTTGATCAGCCACGGCGTTCCCTTGCGGGCTGCCGTTCTTCGCGCGGCCGAGGGACGTCGTCGGCCCTCAGCGGCGGATCATGGCGCTGCAGCCGGATTGTTCGAACGCGGCGTCTTCGCGGACGAAGATCGCAATGGGGTGAACGGATCAGATGACGATGCCGCGCGCGGCCAGCCAGGGCCGGGGGTCGATCTTCTTGGTGCCGTTCTGCCACACCTCGAAGTGCAGGTGCGGGCCGGTGCTCTGACCGCGGTTGCCGATCTCGGCGATCTGCTGGCCGCACTTGACCTTCTGCCCCTCCTTGACGGAGAAGCTGTTCATGTGGCCGTAGACCTGGATCGTGCCGTCGTCGAGCTGGACGCGCACCCAGAGGCCGAAGCCGCTGGCCGGGCCGGCCTCGATCACGGTGCCGTCGGAGGCGGCGTAGATCGGGGTGCCGATCGCGTTGGCGATGTCGATGCCGAGGTGGCTCGTGCCCCACCGGGCACCGAAGCCCGAGGTGAAGGTCCCGTGGGCCGGGAGGCAGGTCTTGGGGCGAGCGGCGTCTTCGGCGGCCTTCTTGGCGGCGTCGGCTTCGCGCTGCTCACGGGCCTGCGTGATGGAGGCGCTGTCAGCGATCTTCGCGGCCTCGGCGGAGGCGTCGACGGCGTGCCCGGTCGGCAGGAGCTCGGGGGCACCCCCGGAGCCCGCACCTCCCGCGGTCAGGGAAGCGCTGGCGTCCTGGCTGTTGGCCAGCGGCGTCACGGCGGCGTCGGAATCGGTGACGGTCTTGAGGGTCTGTCCCGCAGCTGCGGCGGCGAACGCACCGGCCGCCACGGCGGCGACCACGACACGGCCACGAAGGGCCGAGGAGGGCGGGGCGATGCGGTGCGCACCCCGGACACGGACGACCGCACCTTCGAGTGCGTCCTTCAGTGCCGGGGAAGGAGCTTGGCCGCCGGGGGAGCGGTGTGAAGCCAAGACAGAGCCTTCCATCGTCGGGGAGCCGGGTCTGAGGACTGCGGGCGGGGGAACCCGGTGAGCCAACCTCGGGGGTGGTTCGCTCGTCGTCCTGCTTCGTGACCTGACTGTAATGGGGACCGGGGGACAGTAACGAAGGGGCACCGCTGTAAGCAAGATCTGCCCCGCGCGTCGGCCGATCGGGTGGCATCGATCAGGCGCCCACCTGTGGGAATTACCCAAAGTTAGAAGGGGTTTACAACGATCGTTGTGACTTGGCTTACAGCTCTTGTGCTCGGTGCGAAACCACCTATGGGCAGTGGTGGCGGAAAGGGGCGGAATAAGGGTTTGCCTGCGGATGTTCGAGCACTTTCGACGTCTCGCGCCCGCGTCCCGCCCTCTCGCGACGGCGACGGCGACTGTCGAGCCGCGACGCGAGCCGACCGTTCAACGACGGAGTTTGACCGCTCGCCGACTCGGGTACGGAAGCGGTCGTCAGTAGTCCGTTTTGTCGCTTTTCGCGGCCTCTCGGCCGAACCCGCCCGCCCGTGACGGCGTGACTCGCGCACCTGGGTAACGCCCCGGCGACCACTGGCCACCCGCGCGGGCCCGGCAGCGCCTTGCTCGGCCCGCTGCCCTCCGTCCGGCCCGGCCTCTGCCGCCGCTTGACGCCCCGCCACCCCGCGGGCGTCTCCCTCGACCCTCGGGCTTGCTAGCGTCGCTGCCAATGCCCCCACGATCTGAGCCTCCCGGCACCGCGCCCGGATCCCCGGCCACTCCGGACGAGCACGATCCCGCCTCCCGGCCGCCCTCCGGTGAGCGAAAGCGCGCGCAGCCGGACACCCGCAGCGAGCCGCTCACCTGGGCCGAAGACGACCGCCGGCCCACGGTCGCGCTCGGGCTCGCCGGGCTCGGGGCCGTTGCTCTCTCCGCCGCGGCCTTCGTTCGCGTCTCGCCCGCCGCCGGTCCCGGCTTTGCCGGCTGGCCGTGGCTGGTCCTGCTTGCGCTCGCCCCCGTCGTCGCCGCCGTCTGGGTCTCCGCCGCCGGGAAGCCCGGGCTCGGGGCCGGGATCGTCCTCGGGCTCGCCGCGCTCGCTCCCGGGCGGCTGGTCCTCGACCTGCAGTTCGCCGTCAACGGGCCGCTCACCATCCGGCCCGAGCTCTACCTGCCCGACCACTTCGTCGGCGGCTCGGCCGTGGGGGCCGGGTTCTGGCTGCTCGTCGCCGGGCACGTCCTCACCGGGGCCGCCGGCGTCGCCGCCTGGCGCGCGAGCCGGAAAGACGACGAACCCGAACGTCGGCGGTGGCGCCTGTTCGTCCCGCTGCTCGCGGTGACCGCGTCCGTCGGGCTGCTGACCGAGCCCGTCGACTCCGCCAACGGCTTCCTCCTCGCCCGCGCGGCCTTCGAAGGGCCCTGGCTCGCGCTCGGCGGCTACCTGCTGCTCGCCGCCGCGCTGCCGCTGACCGCCGTCGTCGCGCTCGCCGCGCCGTCCGAGCGCACGGCCCGGGGTGCGCTTCTCGGGCTGACCGCCGGGACCTTCGCCGTCGCCGTGCCGCCCGTGCTGGCCGCCCTCTTCCGGGCCGACCTCGACGTCACCTGGGGGCCGCTCCTCGCGCTCGGCGCGACGCTCGTCATCGCCGGCCTCGCCTTCACGCCCCTGGCCGAAGCCCCCGAGAAGCCCGAAGGCGACCTCGCCGGCAGCGCGAAGCTGCCCGGGCTCTTCTGGTGGCGGCTGACGACCGGCGTGCTCGGCCTCGCCACCGCCGTCGCCGCCCTGGTCGGGACCTTCGCGCCGCAGGTCGCCGTCAGCGCGCTGAACCCGGGTGCCGCCGCGCCGGTCAGCGCCGCCGCCGAAAGTCCCGCGCGGTGGTTCCTGCTCGTCGCCGCGCTCGTGGTCGCCGTCCCGTCCCTTGGCACGCTCGTCCCGAAGACGGCGCCGGGCGCGCGGTCCGTGCTCGGGCTCGCCTGGGCCGGGATCGTGCTGGCCGGGACGGCCGTCCTGAACACCGCGCTGACGGCCACCCAGGCCGGCAACCTCGCCGGGTTCGGCGGCGCGAACCTCGGCGGCACCTCGGGCGCCACCCCGGCCTTCACCTACGACCTCGGCGCCGGCGCGGCCTGGACGTTCGCCGCGCTGGTGCTCGCCGCGCTGACCGGGCTCGCCGCCGTCGGGACCGGCGTCGTCGAACGCGAAGACGCCGGGGACGGCGCCGCGCCGGACAAGAACGTGCTCACCCCCGTCGTCGCCGGCGCGGTGCTGGCCGTCGCCGCGTTCGGGCTGCCCGTCTTCAGCGTTCCCGGCTACGTCGCGCCCGGGCTCTGGTCGGACTTCGACACGCCTTCGTGGGGGCTGCTGACCGCTGCCGTGGTGGTCGTCGGCGCCGCTCTGCTGGCGCTGAGGTCCCGGCCGAAGCCGGCCGCGGCCCTGCTGACGGGCGCCGCCCTGCTCGTCGCGTTGCACGCCGCGGAGCTGCCGCTCGTCGGTGGCGCGCTCGGCGGCGCGAGCCCGTCGACCGGGTTCTGGGTCGCACTGGCCGCCGTGGTCGCGCTGCTCGTCGCGGCGGGACTCTCGGCCGCGGGCGGACGCCGTGCCTCGTGACCGCCTCCGGGTGCTGCTCGTCGAGTTCACCCGGCCCGACCCGGCCGCCGTCGCGCTGGGCCGCGTCCTGCGCGACGAAGGTATGGAGGTCGTCCATGCCGGCCGGGTGGACACCGTCGAGCAGATCGTCCGCACCGCCGAGCAGGAGGACCCGGACGCCGTCGGCGTGCTCGGCGACGAACCGCCGCCGGAGCTCGCCGGGGCGTTGAACGGCGTTCGCGTGTTCACCGCCGCGGACCCCGGAGAAGTCGTGGAATCGTTGGCCGGTGGGCGGTCTCACACCGCGGGAACACCGCCTGACCGCGTACGGTGACCGACTTCACCAGGTGCGGAGTCCCCTGCGTCTGCGCAGGTCGCTAACCTCGACTGGTCCGACAGCGCGGTCCGGTAACACGGACCACCACAGTGGCGTGTCGTCAGGAGACTGGAGTAGTGGACCTCTACGAGTACCAGGCGAGGGATCTCTTCGCCGCCCACGGAGTACCGGTTCTGCCGGGCTCGGTGGCTAGCACCCCCGAAGAAGCCAAGACCGCCGCGGAGCAGATCGGCAACCAGGTCGTCGTCAAGGCGCAGGTGAAGGTCGGCGGCCGCGGGAAGGCGGGCGGCGTCAAGCTGGCCCAGACGCCCGACGAGGCGAAGGAGAAGGCGGAAGCCATCCTCGGCCTCGACATCAAGGGCCACATCACGCGTCGCGTGCTGGTGGCCGAAGCCTCGGACATCGCGTCCGAGTACTACTTCTCCTTCCTGCTGGACCGCGCGAACCGCACGTTCCTGGCGATGGCGTCCTCCGAGGGCGGCATGGAGATCGAGCAGCTCGCGGTCGAGCGCCCCGACGCGCTCGCGAAGATCCCGGTCGACGCGATCGCCGGGGTCGACAAGGCGAAGGCGCTCGAGATCCTGAAGGCCGGCAACTTCCCGGCCGAGATCATCGACGAGGCCGCCGACGTCGTCGTGAAGCTCTGGGAGACCTTCGTCTCCGAGGACGCCACCCTCGTCGAGGTCAACCCGCTGGTCCGCGACCCGCAGGACAAGATCATCGCCCTCGACGGCAAGGTCACCCTCGACGAGAACGCCTCCTTCCGCCAGCCGGGCCACGAGGCCCTGGTGGACAAGGACGCGGAGAACCCGCTCGAGGCGAAGGCCAAGGCCAAGAACCTCAACTACGTCAAGCTCGACGGCGAGGTCGGCATCATCGGCAACGGCGCCGGGCTCGTCATGTCCACTTTGGACGTCGTGGCGTACGCGGGCGAGAAGCACGGCGGCGTGAAGCCGGCGAACTTCCTCGACATCGGCGGCGGCGCGTCGGCCGAGGTCATGGCGGCCGGGCTGGACGTCATCCTCAACGACACCGACGTGAAGAGCGTCTTCGTCAACGTCTTCGGCGGCATCACCGCCTGCGACGCGGTGGCGAACGGCATCGTCGAGGCCCTGAAGATCCTGGGCGACGAGGCTGCCAAGCCGCTGGTCGTCCGCCTGGACGGCAACAACGTCGTCGAGGGTCGCCAGATCCTGGCCGACGCGAACCACCCGCTGGTCACCGTGGTGGACACAATGGACAACGCGGCCGACAAGGCTGCCGAGCTCGCCGCGGCAGGTGCGTGAGATGTCGATCTTCCTCAACGAGAACAGCAAGGTCATCGTCCAGGGGCTCACCGGCTCCGAGGGCATGAAGCACGCGACCAAGATGCTGAAGTCCGGCACGAACATCGTGGGCGGCGTCAACGCCCGCAAGGCCGGCCAGACGGTCACCATCGAGGGCAAGGACCTCACCGTGTTCGGCACGGTCGAGGAGGCCATCAAGGAGACCGGCGCCGACGTGTCGGTCATCTTCGTGCCGCCGAAGTTCGCCAAGGACGCGGTCGTCGAGGCGATCGACGCCGAGATCCCGCTGGCCGTCGTGATCACCGAGGGCATCCCGGTGCACGACTCGGCCTACTTCTGGGCGCACGCGGTCGCGAAGGGCAACAAGACCCGGATCATCGGGCCGAACTGCCCCGGCGTGATCAGCCCCGGCAAGTCGAACGCCGGCATCATCCCGGCCGACATCTCCGGCCCGGGCCAGATCGGCCTCGTGTCGAAGTCCGGCACGCTGACCTACCAGATGATGTACGAGCTGCGGGACATCGGCTTCTCCACCGCGGTCGGCATCGGCGGTGACCCCATCATCGGCACCACGCACATCGACGCCCTCGAGGCGTTCGAGGCGGACCCCGAGACCAAGGTCATCGTGATGATCGGCGAGATCGGTGGCGACGCCGAAGAGCGCGCCGCGGCCTACATCAAGGAGAACGTGACGAAGCCGGTCGTCGGTTACGTCGCGGGCTTCACCGCGCCCGAGGGCAAGACCATGGGCCACGCGGGCGCCATCGTGTCGGGTTCCTCCGGCACGGCCGCCGCGAAGAAGGAGGCCCTCGAGGCCGCCGGCGTCAAGGTCGGCAAGACCCCGAGCGAGACCGCCGTCCTCGCACGTGAGCTGTACAACAGCCTCGGCTGAATTCGACGCATTGCTCCTGGTGAGGCCGGGCACCGACCGCGGTGCCCGGCCTCACCGCGTTTGGGGACGAAACCTCTCGAGGTATTCACGCGTCTGTTGGGTCGGCGGCCGCGTAGTGCGCTAGCGTTCTGCGCACACAAGCCGCCTCGTCTTCCCCCGGGTGTCTTCGTACCCCGGAGTGCCGGTCGAACCGACAGGAGTGCATCCGATGACCTTCCCCAGCGGTGGGCCTGGCTACCCCCAGCAGGGTGGCGGCCAGCAGCCCCCCGGACCGCCGTCCAGTGGCTTCCCGGCGCAGCAGCCGCCGCACTCGCAC
This sequence comes from Amycolatopsis sp. NPDC004378, assembly GCF_053602455.1. Taxonomy (NCBI): domain Bacteria; kingdom Bacillati; phylum Actinomycetota; class Actinomycetes; order Pseudonocardiales; family Pseudonocardiaceae; genus Amycolatopsis; species Amycolatopsis sp. NPDC004378. Next base: position 284,950 of record NZ_JBSGDR010000008.1, on the reverse strand, counting down.
CAGGCGCCGTCGCCCGGCGGAGCCGCGGGCCTGCCCCAGAACCTGCCGCTGCTGCTCGCGCTGGTGGTCGCGGTCTTCGGTCTGGTCGAGTACTTCCTGGGTTTCGCCGAAACCGGTGACGTCGGTCTCGGCGGCACGTTCCTGCTCGGCGGCGGCCTGCTCGCCGGGCTGCACGCGCTGCCGAAGGGCCCGAAGACGCTGCCGTTCGCGGCGCTGTTCAGCGTCCTCGGCGCGCTCGAGGTCCTGCAGACGCTGGTCGGGATGCAGACGTCGCCGGGCGTCGTCACCGTCATCCTGATCCTGGGGATCCTGCAGATGATCGTCGCGGTCGGCGCGTTGCTGCTCGAGTACGACGTGATCAAGCCGCCGGCGCCGAAGCCCGCCGCGCCGCAGTACGGCCAGTACGGCCAGCCCGGTCAGCAGCAGTACGGCCAGCCCGGCCAGGGCTACCCGCAGGGGACGCAGGTCCAGCCGGGGCCGGTGGCGTCCACCGGTGAGCCGTCGGCGCCGTTCTCGCAGCCGGGCCAGTACGGCTCGCCGAACCCGCCGTCGACCACGCCGCCGCCGGGGCAGCAGGCCACGACCTACGCCCCCCAGCAGGGCCAGTTCTTCCAGCAGCCGCCGCCGGAGAACCCCGGCACGCCGCCGGGCGGGTTCGGCAAGTCGAACTGACGTTGGTCCTGGAAACACCCGCTGTGACGCCCGGTCACAGCGGGTGTTTCTTGTATGCGGCCAGGACTTCGTCCAACGGCCCGGCGAAGTGGATCCGGCCCTCGTCCAGCCAGAGCGCGCTCGTGCACAGCTCCCGCAGCAGCTCGTCGGAGTGGTTGGCGAACACCAGGACGCCGGCGCGGCGGGCGAGGTCCACCAGCCGGTCGCGGGCCTTGGCCATGAACGCCGCGTCGACGGCGCCGAGGCCTTCGTCGAGGATGAGGATTTCGGGGTCCATGGTGGTCACCACGCCGAGCGCGAGCCGCACCCGCATCCCCGCGGAGTAGGTGCGCAACGGCAGTTGCAGGTAGTCGCCGAGCTCGGTGAACTCCGCGATGTCGTCGACGCGCTTCGCCAGCTGCCGGCGGCTCATGCCGAGGAACAGGCCGCGGATCATGATGTTGTCGTGGCCCGAGACTTCGGGGTCCAGGCCCACGCCGAGGTCGAACACCGGCGCGATCCGGCCGACGACGCGCGTGCTGCCGCGGGTCGGTTCGTAGATGCCGGACAGCAGCCGCAGGAGCGTCGACTTCCCGGCGCCGTTGTGCCCGACCAGGCCGACCCGGTCGCCTTCGCCCAGCGTCAGGGTGATGTCCCGCAGGGCCTCGATGACCGGCACTTTCGCGTCGGCGCCGATGGGCCCGCCCGCCTTGCCGAACACCTGTTTCTTCAGCGACCGGGTCCTGGCGTCGAAGACCGGGAAATCGACGCAGGCGTCCCGCACCTCGATGCTCACCATGGTGCCCCCTCGGTTGGTATGCGAATGCACGTTATCATTCGCATTCAGGTGAGGGGAGGTAACGTGCGGCCGGTGAGTGAGCAGTCCGCCGAGCCGGCCTTCCGCCCGCCGCAGCAGGCGCGCAGCCGGGAGTCCCTGCGGAAGGTGCTGGCCGCCGCCGAGCACGTGCTGGCCGGACAGGGCCTCGACGAGTTCACGGTCGCGGCGGTCGCCGAGCAGGCCGGCCTGTCGGTCGGCGCGATCTACCGCCGGTTCGCCGGCAAGGAGCAGCTGCTCTACGCCGTGAAGGACGAGCTGCTCGGCCAGCTGGAGGCCGCCGTGGGCGAAGCGCTTCGCGCACCCGGGCCCGGGCTGAGCGGGATCGTCGGCGCGTTCGTCCAGGCCATGGCCCGCACGTTCGCGCGGCACGACCGGATCTTCCCCGAGCTGCTCGACGCGCAGCGGGCCGAAGGCCGCGACCGTGGCCTCGAGGCGCTGGCCACGATCCTGGACGCCTTCGTCGAAGCCGTCCGGACCGGCCTCGGCGAAGACCACGCGGCGGCCGTCCGGATGGCCGGCCGGACCATCATCGGCTCGTGCGTGCACCGGGCCGCCAGCGGCCGGTACTGGCCCGACGACCTGACCTGGGACGCGTGGGCCGCCGAGACGACCGCGCTGGTCCTGGCCTACTTGGCGGGGCCACTCGACCGGGTGGGTTAGCTTCCCCACGTCGCCGCGCGGCGGCGTGGCTCACCCGGACGGACCAGCGCGGATGTCAGGGTGCGGATCATGGATGTGCTCACCGACTCCCGCGAAGAGCCGGTGGGCGACCTCGAACCCGGCGTCGGACTCTCGCGGGCGGCGCGGGTGCGGGTGTTGCTCGCCGCCGCGCTCGGTCCCCTGGTCACCGGCTACGCCGCGGTCGCGACCGTGCTGACGCTCGTCACGCTCACCGCCGAGCGCACCGTCTTCTCCGGCATCGGCGTGCTGCTGGCCGCCGGCCCCGGCTGGCTCGCCGCGCACCAGGTGCGCCTCGACATCGGCGGGCACCCGCTCGGCGTGCTGCCGCTGCTGCCCACGCTGGGCGCACTCGCGCTGGCGGCGCGGACGGCGTCCGGTGCCGTGCAGCGCCTGGGGTGCCGCTCACCGCGCGAAGCGCTGCCGGTGTTCGGCACGGTCACCGGCGCGCACGCCGTGTTCGGCCTGGTCATCGCGTTGTGCGCGCAGGGCTCCCCGGTGACGGCGAACCCGCTGGTCGCCTTTGCCGTGCCGGGTCTGCTCGCCGGGCTGGCGTCGGCGGCGGGCATCATCTGGCGCTGCGGGCTGCCGGACGCCGTCGCCGAACGCCTCGACCCCCTGGCCGTGCGCGGGCTGAAGGCCGGCGCCCTGGCCCTCGCGGTGCTCGTGGCCTGCGGCGCCGCCGTGTTCACCGTCGCGACCGCGCTGTCCTGGCGGACGGTCGCCGACATCTACGAGCCCGCGTTCGGCAGCAGCTTCGGCCTGTTCCTGCTTTCCGTGCTGTACCTGCCGAACGCCGTGACGGCCGCGCTCTCGTTCGTCACCGGGCCCGGCTTCTCGATCGGCGACCTGAACGTCGGGATGTTCGGCTACCGCGGTGGCGCCGTGCCCGGCGTGCCGCTGCTCGGCGGCCTGCCCGAACACCACTCGGCGTGGTGGCCCGCGCTGCTGGTGCTGCCCGCGGCGACCGGCGTGCTGATCGGCTGGACGCTGCGCAAGGCCGACGCCGACCCGGCGCAGCGCATCCGCACGGTCGCGGTGGCCGGCACGGTCGTCGCGCTCGGCTGCCTCGCACTGGGCACGCTGTCCGGCGGCCGGCTCGGCGACGGTCCGTTCGACCCGGTGAGCGTGCCGGTCGGGGTCGCCTCGGTCGTCACGTTCTGCTGGATCGTCATCCCGGGCTCCTTCACGGCGTTCTTCACGGGCGAGCACGAGCCGCCCGCGCCGCCTGAAGCCCTCGAAGACAACGAAGCCTTCGAGGACGCCGAAGACGTCGACGCCGAGGAAGCGGCCGAAGCCGTCGAAGAGCTCGAAGCGTCCGAAGAGGACGAAGAAGAACCCGAAGAAGAACCCGAAGAGTCTCCCGAGGACGCGGAGCTCGAAGCCGAGGCCGACGCCGAACTGGGCCTCGAAGACGAGCCGGTCGAGGACGAAGCTGTGACCGGAGGCACCGAGACCTGCGGCGACGTCGAGCCGGACGAGACCGACCGTTAGGGTTGACGTGACCTGGTGAAGCGCCGTGCGCCCGGCTGCGCACCGCCCGCGGCAAGGAGCCCGCTCTGTCTCAACGGTTGGAGCTGCCCACTCCGGTGAAGCTCGTCGTGCTCGCGTCGGGCTCCGGCACCCTCCTGCAGGCGGTGCTGGACGCCACCGGCCGGTCCGGCTTCCCGGCCAAGGTCGTCGCCGTCGGCGCCGACCGCACCGGCATCGAGGCGCTGACCCGCGCCGAGCGCGTGAGCGTCCCGTCGTTCACCGTCCGCGTCGCCGACCACCCCGACCGCGCCGCCTGGGACAAGGCGCTGACCGAGGCCGTCGCCGCGTACGAGCCCGACCTGGTCGTCTCCGCCGGGTTCATGAAGATCCTCGGCGAGCAGTTCCTCGGCCGCTTCACGGTCGTCAACACCCACCCGGCGCTGCTCCCGTCCTTCCCCGGGATGCACGCGGTGCGCGACGCGCTCGAGGCCGGTGTCAAGGTCACCGGCTCGACCGTGCACTTCGCGGACGCCGGGGTCGACACCGGGCCGATCATCGCCCAGGAAGCGGTCGTCGTGGAGCACGACGACACCGAAGACGTCCTGCACGAACGGATCAAGGCCGTCGAGCGCAGGCTGCTGGTGGAAACGATCGAGCGACTCGGCCGCGGTGGCTGCACCGTGGACGGACGAAAGGTGACATTTCGTGAGCACTGACCTGGGACGGCGCCCGGTCCGCCGGGCGCTGATCGGCGTCTCGGACAAGGCGGGCCTGCTGGACCTCGCGACCGGCCTGCACGCGGCCGGCGTCGAGATCGTCTCCACCGGCGGCACGGCGAAGGTCATCGCCGACGCGGGTGTCCCGGTCACGCCGGTCGAAGACGTCACCGGCTTCCCCGAGTCGCTCGACGGCCGCGTCAAGACACTGCACCCGCGCGTGCACGCCGGCCTGCTCGCCGACCAGGGCAACCCCGACCACGTCGAGCAGCTGCGCAAGCTGGACATCGCGGCGTTCGACCTGCTGGTCGTGAACCTGTACCCGTTCGAGCAGACCGTCGCGTCCGGCGCGAGCGTCGAGGACTGCGTCGAGAACATCGACATCGGCGGCCCGGCGATGGTCCGCGCGGCGGCGAAGAACCACGGCAGCGTCGCGGTCGTCGTCGACCCGGCCCGCTACGCGTGGGTGCTCGAGCGCGTCGCCGACGGCGGCTTCGACTTCGACGACCGCAAGCGCCTCGCCGCGCAGGCGTACGCGCACACGGCGTCCTACGACATCGCCGTCGCGTCCTGGTTCTCGAACGTCTACGCGCCCGCGGACGACTCCGGCTTCCCCGAGTTCTCCGGCGTCAGCTGGGAGCGCGGCGAGGTGCTGCGCTACGGCGAGAACCCGCACCAGAAGGCCGCGCTCTACAAGGGACACCGGGCCGGCCTGGCCCACGCCGAGCAGCTGCACGGCAAGGCCATGTCCTACAACAACTACGTCGACACCGACGCCGCCCGCCGCGCCGCGTTCGACTTCGCCGAGCCCGCCGTCGCGATCATCAAGCACGCCAACCCGTGCGGCATCGCGGTCGGCACGGACGTCGCCGAGGCGCACCGCAAGGCGCACGCCTGCGACCCGGTCTCGGCCTACGGCGGCGTCATCGCGACGAACCGGCCGGTCAGCCGCGAGGCCGCCGAGCAGATCGCCGAGGTGTTCACCGAGGTCGTGCTGGCGCCGGACTTCGACGCCGAAGCGCTGGAGATCCTGCAGCGCAAGAAGAACATCCGGCTGCTGAAGCTGCCCGAGACCGCGCAGGCGCCGATCGAGTTCCGCCAGATCTCCGGCGGCGTGCTCGTCCAGACCGTCGACGCGATCGACGCGCCGGGCGACGACCCGGCGTCGTGGACGCTGGCCACCGGCACCGCGGCCGACGAGCAGACCCTGCGCGACCTCGAGTTCGCGTGGCGCTCGCTGCGCGCGGTGAAGTCGAACGCGATCCTGCTCGCCGCGGACGGCGCGACCGTCGGCGTCGGCATGGGCCAGGTCAACCGCGTCGACTCCTCGCGGCTCGCGGTTTCGCGCGCGGGTGACCGGGCCAAGGGCTCGGTCGGCGCGTCGGACGCGTTCTTCCCGTTCCCGGACGGCCTGGAGGTGCTGGTCGAGGCGGGCGTGCGCGCGATCGTGCAGCCCGGTGGCTCGGTCCGCGACGCCGAGGTGATCGCGGCCGCCGAGAAGGCGGGCGTCACGATGTACCTGACGGGCACGCGCCACTTCGCGCACTGACCCCGGCTTCGCTTCGAGAGGGAGGGCTCGATGCAGCAACCGCCGCAGTACGGCTACGGCCAAGGCCGGCAGGGGTACCCGGGTCCGCCCGGGTACCCGCCGCCCGGCTACGACCCGCCGATGCCGCCCCCGAAGAAGAAGCGCACGGGGCTGATCTTCGCGATCATCGGCGTCGTCGTCGTGCTGCTCGGCGCGGGCATCCCGCTCGGCATCTTCGCGAAGGACTACTTCAAGAGCACCGGCGCGGCACCGGCTTCGACGCCGGTGCCCGCCGAGTGCCAGGTGCCGCCCCAGGCGCTGGCGAAGGCAGGTTTCCCGAGCTTCGCCGCCGGCGGTCCGGGCACGGCCGACGTTCCCGGGCTGAAGCAGGTCAACTGCAGCTGGAAGCCGGGGCCGGACGAGAACGTCCGCGACGCCACCCTGAGCGTCCGGATCACCGCGTACTCCGGCGAGAACGCGCGCGAGCAGGCGAACACCCTGTTCCAGCCGCGGGACCCGGCCCTGCCGCCGACGGGCGTCCAGGGGATCGGGGACAAGGCGGCGCTGGTCCGCCTGGTCACCAAGAGCGCGTTCAGCGGCTCCGAACTGCACGTGCTCACGGGCACGACGGTCGTCATCGTCGAGGTGTCCGGCTGGGACAAGGGCTTCTTCTCCAACTCGCCGATGCCGCAGCAGGAAACCGACGACGCGGTGAAGACGGTCGGCACCGAGGTCGTCAAGCGCCTGGGCTAGGAGCGGAAGAGCGCGTAAACCACCTCGTCGCGCCAGCTCCCGCCGCGCCAGGTGACCTCGCGCATCACGCCTTCGCGGTGGAACCCGGCCCGCTCCAGCGTTTTCTGCTCGGCGACGTTCTCGCCGTCGGTGAACGCCTCCAGCCGGTGGGCGCGGGTGACCGAAAACAGGTACGTGACGAGCAGCCGGTGCGCGGCCGTGCCGAGGCCGCGGCCGCGGTGCTCCGGCAGCAGCGTCAGGCCGATTTCCCAGCAGCCGCCCGCCGGTCCGCCGCGGTCGGCCGCCTCCCAGCTCGCCAGGCCGGCGACGACCTCGCCGGCCGTCACGGCCAGGGCCGAGTCGTGCGCGCCGAGGTAACCGTCTTCGGCCCAGCGGCGGCGGCGCGCCCGCGGGTCGGTGAAGCCGGTCCACTGGTGCGGGCCCAGCACCGCCGGGTCGGTCGAGAACCGGTCCAGGACCGGCAGGTCCTCCTCGCGGAAGGGGCGCAGCGCGACCTCGTTCACGCGGGTGCGGGCAGCGTCTTGCAGAGCGCCACGGGGAACTTCGGCTCGGCCGCCCGGATCTCCGCGCAACCGGCCGACTTGACCTGCGCGAACGCCGTCCACCCGGTGTCGCTCCAGCGGAACACGGAGCGGGCGGGCGGGGCGGCCTGGTGCGGCGCCAGGTCGAGGACCAGCCAGCCCGGGTCGCAGGCGCGGGTCGTGCCCGCGCTTTCGGCGCCCGTCGCGGACACGGCGGCGCCGATCCACGCCGGGTCGCAGTGGTCGGCGGGCGGGGCGCAGGTGCCCTGGGGCGCGCAGTGGCCCCAGCCGGCGCCGAGCTTGTGCCAGGCGTTCCCGTTGTCGCCGTTGAGGATCACGGTCCGGTCCGCGACCGGCTCGGCCGTCGTCAGCCGCAGCTCCGCGGGCACCTTGTCCTGGCAGCCACCCGACGCGGGCCGCGTCGAGTAGACGACGTCGGCGCGCACGTCCGTCTTCGACTCCACGACCTGCTCGATCCGCGGCTCCCGGACGCACCCGGGATCCTTGCCGGGCAAGGCGACCTGCACGAACAGGCTGACGTCGTCGGGGCCCGGGCGGATCCCGGTGACGTCGGCGCGGAACGAGCGCCACTCCGCGCCGATGGTCGTCGGCGCCGGGGCCGCGGCGTCGGCGCCGGGCACCCCGCCGCCGGCGGTGACCACCACGGCCACCACCGCGCCCGCCACGACCAGTGCCCCGGCGATCCACAGAACCGGTCCCTTGGCCATCGTCACCCCCCAGAAGTCCACCGGGCAATCTAGCCGAACCCACAGCGTCAGAAGGGCGGACCGAGTTTTTAGCGCTGTGTGACGTCCTTCTCGAGGTACACGGCGCCGGCGATGTGGCCGCCGGCCGCGGGCGCGTCGGTGAGCCGGTAGCCGGCGCGCTGGTAGAGCGTGATGTTGCGGGTGCTGCGGGCCCCTGTGAACAGCGCGAACCGGCGGGCTTCGGCGGGCGCGTGCGACTCCGCGTGCGCCAGCAGCCGCCGGCCGAGCCCGCGCCCGGCCAGGTCCGGTGCGACCATCAGCCGGCCGATCTCCCAGCAGTCCCCTTCGAGCCGGGCGCGGACGGCGCCGACGAGGCGGTGCTCCTGCCGCAGGACCCACACCGACCAGGTCTTCGTCCAGTCGCGCACGTCTTCGAGGCTTTCGTGCAGCGCGGGGATGTCGAGGGTGCCGTTGAGGACGGCCTCCTGGACCCAGCAGCAGCGCTGCAGAACGAGCAGTTCGGCGCAGTCTTCGGGCCGGATTCCGGTGAGCTCCACGCGGGTCTGTCTAGCGATCGGGAGGTCGCCCGGGCAACTGCATTACCCCGCTTGTGGGTGACTTGACAGGTCCCGGGGTTCACGATTGACTGGTCTACGTCGAACAAGTGTTCGACGTAGAACCGCCGCCTTCCCCGCGGCGGACCAGAGCCGTCGGTCGTGTTTTTGGGAGAGGCCCGACCGCCGGCCCAGTCCGTGGTGGGGAGGTGCGTGCGGTGACCGCTGTGGTGGAGCCGCCCGTGGCCCGGCTGGCGGCCCTGCCCGGGGTCAGCACGGCGAGCCGGGTCGCGGCCCAGGCCGGCCAGGCGCGGGCGACGGGAAGGGTGCTCCCGGTCGCCCCGGCGCTGGCCGGGCTGCTGCCCGCGGCCGGGCTGCGGCGGGGGAGCACGGTGGCCGTCCACGGGGCGACGTCACTGCTGCTCGCCCTGCTCGCCGAAGCCACCGCCGCCGGGTCGTGGGCGGCCGTGGTCGGCATGCCGTCGCTGGGGCTGGCGGCGGCGGCCGAGCACGGCGTCGACCTCGCCCGGGTGGCGTTGGTCCCACGTCCGGGCGCGGAGCTGCCGGCGGTGGTCGCGGCCCTCCTCGACGGCGTGGACGTGGTGGCGGTCCACGCGGGGGCGGTCCAGGCAGCCGTGGCGCGGCGGCTGTCGGCCCGCGCCCGGCACCGCGGCGCGGTCCTGCTGGCGTTCGGCGCCTGGCCGGGCGCGGACGTCGAGCTGTCCTGCCGCGTCGAGCCGTGGACGGGTCTCGAAGACGGGTACGGCCACCTCCAGGAGCGCCGGGTGACGGTCCGCGCCCACGGCCGCGGCGCGGCAGCCCGTCCGCTCACGGCGACCCTCCACCTCCCCGGCCCGTCCGGCGCCGCGGCTCCCGCCTCACCCCGCCTGACCCTCCGAACCGAGGCGACGGCATGAGCCCCTCCCGTCCAAAGTGGACCCCCACCCGCCTCCCAGCCCCACACCCAACCCCGTGTCGACTCGCTAATCACGCGAGTCGACCCTCCAGTCACGCGAGTCGGCTCGTTAATCACGCGCGTCGACTCTCTGGGCACGCGAGCCGACCCGGCCGGTACGCGTGTCGACCTGTTAATCACGCGAGCCGACTGGCCGGGCGGGCGAGCCACCCCTCGGCGTGTGCGAGCCGTCCCGGCTGGGAGGTCGCATGACCGTCCCCGCGCAGCGCAGTACTTCCGAGCAGCCCACCCGGATGCTCGTCCTCTGGTGCCCGGACTGGCCCGCCGTCGCCGCCGCGGCCGTGGGGCAGGTGCCCGTCACCGAACCGGCTGCCGTGTTCAGTGCCAACCGGGTCGTCGCGTGCAACGCCGTCGCGCGGAGCAACGGCGTTCGGCGGGGCATGCGGCGGCGGGAGGCGCAGGCGAACTGTCCGGACCTGGCCGTCTTCGCCGCCGACGACGGACGGGACGCGCGGCTCTTCGAGGCCGTCGCGCGGGCGGTCGAGGCGCTCGTCGTCGGGGTCGAGGTCGTGCGGCCGGGGCTCGTCGCCGTTCCCGTGGCCGGGGCCGCCGGGTACTTCGGTGGTGAGCACGCCCTCGTCGAGCGGCTCGTCGACGAGGTGTCGGCCGCCGCGGGCGTCGAGTGTCAGGTCGGTGTCGCCGAAGGGCTCTTCGCCGCGACGCTCGCCGCTCGGTGCGGGGAGTTCGTCGAACCCGGGCGCGTCGCCGAGTTCCTCGCGCCGCTGCCGGTCACCGAGCTCGACCAGCCCGGCGCCGACCGCACGGAGCTCGTCGATCTCCTGCGCCGGCTCGGGTTGCGGACGCTCGGCGCGTTCGCGGACCTGCCGGAGCGCGACGTCGCCAACCGCTTCGGCGCCGCCGGGCTGCTGGCCCACCGGCTGGCGCGGGGACGCTCGGAACGTCCGCCGCTGCGCCGTCGCCCACCACCGGAACTGACGCTGGCCGAGGAGTTCGACCCGGTCGTCGAGCGGGTCGACGTCGCGGCGTTCCTCGCCAAGGGCCTCGCGACGCGGTTCTGCGCCGCCCTCGCCGGCCATGGCCTGGCCTGCACCCGGCTCGGGATCTACGCGGTCACGGAAGACGGCGAACACCTCGGGCGCGCGTGGCGTTGCGCGGAACCCTTGACGCCCGCCGGGGTCGCCGACCGCGTGCGCTGGCAGTTCGAAGGCTGGCTGCGCGCAGCCCCGGGGCAGCGCCCGACGTCCGGCGTGGTGCGGCTGCGGCTCGAACCCGAGGAGACCGTCGAAGGGCGGTCGCTGCAGCTCGACCTGTGGCAGAACGGCGGTTCGGAGGAGGACGACGAGCGCGCGGCGCGGGCGTTCGTGCGGGTCCAGGGCCTGCTCGGCCCCGAAGGTGTGGTGACACCGCTGCTCGACGGCGGCCGCGACCCGGCGGGCCGCGTCCGCCTGGTGCCGTGGGGCGACCCGCGCGAGCGGACGACCCCGCCGGACGCGACCTGGCCGGGACGCTTGCCGGCGCCGTCCCCGGCGACGGTCCTCGACCGCCCGGTGCCGGCCCAGGTCTTCGACGCCACCGGCCGGCCGGTGGGCATCACCCCGCGCGAGCAGGTCACGGCGCCGCCGCACGGGCTGAGCATCACGGGCGGCCCGTCGAGGGCGGTCGTGGGATGGGCGGGCCCGTGGCCGCTGGCGGCCGACCGCCGAAGACCCGGCCCGCGGCGGGCGCGGCTGCAGCTGCTGCTCGCGGGCGAGGCGGACGACCCGCCCGAGGCGGTGCTGGTGCACTGCGCGGGCACGGAAAATCCACTGTGGACGGTCGAGGGAGTGTACGACTGAGCATGGACGAGGACTACGCACGCAAGCTCCGCGCCTGGCTGCGCGCCGAACCGGAGGCAGCACCCCGCCCAGCGGACGAGCGCGAATGGCTGCGGGAGATCCCGGAGCCAGGCCCCGCCGAGGGCAGGTGGACGCCCGGCCAACGGCTCCCGGAACCCGGCACCGGCGATGAGCGACCAACCGCCGACCGGGATCCGCAGACCGGCTCCGAGAAGTGGTCGGTGTGGGGACAGCTACCGGAAGCCGACCTCGACGAAGAGTGGGTCTGTCCGGTGATCGACCTCCCGATCCCACGCGTCTCCGACGAAAACGGCTGCCGCATGAGCGATGCCGAAGCCCGCAGTCGCTGGAACCACCCCTCCAACTGGCATCGGCGACGCCGCGCGGCCGCCGATGAACACCGCGACGGGAACCGCTGAATGGGCTGGAACAACCCGCCCGTGCGCTGGAAGGACCTCGCCCGCACCCTGGCCGGCGGGGTTCCTCCCGGCGACCACGGTGACAGCCCCGCCTGGGGGCGGCGGCGCGAGGCCTACCAGCGGCCGGACGACGTCCTCACGCGGCGCAACGACGATGGTGGCGAGACCGTCCGCGTCCCCTACGCCGAGCTGCACTGCCACTCCAACTTCAGCTTCCTCGACGGTGCCAGCCATCCCGAGGAGCTCGTCGAAGAGGCGGCGCGCCTGCAGCTCGACGCCATCGCCCTCACCGATCACGACGGGATGTACGGCGTCGTCCGCTTTGCCGAGGCCGCGCGGGAACTCGGCGTCAACACCGTCTTCGGGACCGAGCTCAGCTTCGGGCTGAGCGGCCCGCAGAACGGCTTCGCCGACCCCGAAGGCGAGCACCTCCTGCTGCTCGCGCGCGGCGACCAGGGCTACCGGGCCCTCTGCCGCGCCATCACCGCCGGGCAGATCCACCGGGACGCCGAAAAGGGCAAGCCGATCTACGACCTCGGTGCGGTGGCCGAGGAGGTCGCCGGGCAGTGCGTCGTCCTCACCGGGTGCCGCAAGGGCGCGGTGCGCTCCGCGCTCGTCACGAAGGGCCCGAGTGCTGCCGCCGAGGCGCTGGGGAACCTCGTCGAGCGCTTCGGCCGTGACAACGTCTACGTCGAGCTCACCGACCACCGCCAGCCGCTCGACAGCACGCACAACGACCTCCTGACGAAGCTCGCCGAAGAGATGCACCTGCCCACCGTCGCCACCACGGCGGCGCACTACGCCCGGCCGGAACGCGCCCCGCTCGCCGACGCGCTCGCCGCCATCCGGGCCCGGCGGGGGATCGACGACCTCGAAGGCTGGCTGCCCGCGGCCGGGACGGCGTTCCTGCGCAGCGGCGCCGAAATGGACGTCCTGTTCCGGCGCTACCCCGGCGCCGTCCGGCGTTCGGCCCTGCTGGGCATGGAATGCTCGTTCCCGCTCAAGCTCATCGCGCCCAAGCTGCCGCCCTTCGACGTCCCCGACGGCCACACCGAGGCAACCTACCTGCGGAAGCTGACCGAGAAGGGCGCGGCGGAGCGGTTCAGCGGCAAAGACCACGAAGACAAGGCGAACGAACAGATCGAGCACGAGCTCGCGATCATCGAAGACCTCGGTTTCCCCGGCTACTTCCTGATCGTCTGGGACATCGTCCGGTTCTGCAACGAGAACAAAATCCTGTGCCAGGGCCGCGGCTCGGCCGCGAACTCGGCCGTCTGCTACGCGCTCGGCATCACAAAGGTCGACTCGGTGGCCAACAAGCTGCTGTTCGAGCGCTTCCTCGCCCCGGACCGCGACGGCTACCCGGACATCGACCTCGACATCGAGTCCGACCGCCGCGAGGAGGCCATCCAGTACGTCTTCGAGAAGCACGGCCGCCTCCGAACGGCCCAGGTCGCGAACGTGATCACCTACCGCGCCCGGTCCGCGGTCCGCGACGCCGCCCGCGCGCTCGGCTATTCGCCCGGTCAGCAGGACGCCTGGAGCAAGCAGATCGACCGCTGGGGTTCCCTGCGCACCACCGAAAAGGACCACGACCACGACATCCCGGACGAGGTGGTGCAGCTCGCGTTCGCGCTCGAGGACTTCCCGCGCCACCTCGGCATCCACTCCGGCGGGATGGTCATGTGCGAGGAGCCGGTGAGCCAGGTCGTGCCGGTCGAGTGGGCGCGGATGGCCGACCGCAGCGTCATCCAGTGGGAGAAGGAGGACTGCGCGGCCGCCGGGCTCGTCAAGTTCGACCTGCTCGGGCTCGGCATGCTCTCGGCGCTGCACTACATGCTCGACCTCGTCGAAGAGTACAAGGGCGAGAAGATCGACCTCGCCGAGCTGGACCTCACCGACCAGAACATCTACGGCATGCTCTGCCGCGCCGACGCGGTCGGCGTGTTCCAGGTCGAAAGCCGGGCGCAGCTGGCGACGCTGCCGAGGCTGCGGCCCACGGAGTTCTACGACCTCGCGGTCGAGGTCGCGCTGATCCGGCCCGGTCCGATCCAGGGCGGCTCGGTGCACCCGTACATCCGCCGCAAGCAGGGGATCGAGGAGTGGGACTACGACCACCCGTTGCTGAAAAACGCGCTGCACAAAACGAAAGGCGTGCCGCTGTTCCAGGAGCAGATGATGCAGATCGCCCTGGACGTCGCGAACTTCACCGCGGCGGAGGCCGACCAGCTGCGGCACGCGATGGGGTCGAAGCGATCGGACCGCAAGATGGAACGGCTGCGGCAGCGCTTCCTCGAAGGCGCCATCGCGAACGGCGTCGAAGAGGAGCTCGCCGGGAAGATCTTCCTGAAGCTCAAGGCGTTCGCGAACTTCGGCTTCCCGGAGAGCCACGCGCTGAGCTTCGCGCACCTCGTGTTTTCCAGTGCCTACTTCAAGTTCTACCACCCGGACGCGTTCCTGGCGGGCCTGCTTCGCGCGCAGCCGATGGGGTTCTACTCACCGCAGTCGCTGGTCGCCGACGCGCGGCGCCACGGCGTCACCGTGCACGGCCCGGACATCAACCGCAGCCTGCCGCACGCCACCCTCGAGGCGGGCGCCGGGAAGGTCCACGACGTGCGCACCGGGCTGAGCACCGTCCGGCTGATCGGCGAGGACCTCGCGAAGGCGATCGTCGCGGAAAGGCTGGCGAACGGCGACTACACCGACATGGCCGACGTCGCCCGCCGCGTGCGGCTGACCACGCCGCAGATCGAGGCGCTGGCGACGGCCGGTGCGTTCGCCGGCTTCGGCGGCGACCGGCGGCAGGCGCTGTGGACCGCGGGCGCGGTCGCCGGGGAACGCCCGGAGAAGCTGCCGGGCCTGGTCGGCGGGCAGGCCCCGGTGTTGCCGGGGATGGACGGCCTCGACGTCGCGGCGGCGGACGTGTGGGCGACCGGGGTGTCGCCGGGCAGCTACCCGACCGAGTTCATCCGAAACAGCCTCGACGCGATGGGTGTCGTCCCGGCGAGCGGTCTGGCCGAGCTCGAAGACGGCGCGCGGGTGCTGGTCGGCGGCGCGGTCACGCACCGGCAGCGCCCCGCGACCGCGGGCGGCGTCACCTTCCTCAACCTCGAGGACGAGACGGGGATGGTGAACGTGATCTGCACGCTCGGTCTGTGGCAGCGCTACCACCGCGTCGCGCGCGCCAGTTCGGCGCTGCTGGTCCGCGGCGTGCTGGAGAAGGCCGACGGCGTGGTGAGCGTGCTCGCCCACCGCGTCGAGGCGCTGCCGATGCGGATCAAGGCGAAGTCGCGGGACTTCCAGTGAGCGGGCGCCGCGCGATCGTGACGATCTCCGGGCTTTCGGACGTCACCGGCGTGCGGTCCCAGTAGCCGTATTGCTCGTCGACGACCAAGCCGGCGTCCTCGATGAACGCGTTCAGCGCAGGGACGTCGAGGAACCGCAGCGTGCTTTCGCTGTACTGCGGTGCGTCCCAGCTCGGGCTTTCGTACGTGGTCTTGAAGGTGACGTACCCGTTCTCGAACGGCCCGGCGTCGTTCCACGACCGCACGTCGCCGGCTTTCCAAACGTGCGCAGGCGTCCAGCGTTCCCAACCGCGAGCCGCCGGGTTGCGCGTTTCGAAGCCGAACCGGCCGCCGGGTTTCAAGGCCCGCCGGACCGCCGCGAACGCCGTCCGCAGCTCGTCGTCGGTCAGCAGCACCTGGAACGCGTGCCCGGTCATCACGGCGAAGTCGAACTCGCTCTCCCAAGCCACGGTCGACAAATCGCCGTGCACCCACTCGACGTCGTCGCGGCGGCGGGCCTGGAGGAGCATGCCCTCGGCGGGGTCGAGCCCGACGAGCCGTCCGCGGTGGCCGGACTCGCGCGCCCAGTGCAGCAGCGACCCGGTGCCGCAGCCGACGTCGAGCACCGACTCCGCGGCCATGATCACCGGCAGGTAGAACTCGAAGTCGCCGGAGCTCTCCCGCGGGTTGAAGGCGTCGTACAGCGACGCGAGGTACGGGTCGACGTAGTCGTGGTCGGGCACGGCGTCACCGTAGCCAGCCGGCCCGCGAAGATCACGCCGTTTTCGGGGCCAGGCCGAGGAGCTCCGGCCGCGCCGCCAGCTCCTGCCAGTACGCGCCGGGGTCGGGGAGCAGCCGTCGCCGGTCGAGGTCGAGCAGCCCCGAGACCGACGACACCGACGCGACGAGCGTGCCGTCCGGGGCGTGGAACTCCTGCGTCACGCGGGAGGTTTTGCCGGTGCCCCAGTGGAATTCGCAGCCGACCGACACCTCGCTGCCGGGGACGAGCTCACGGCGGAACCGCACGGTCGTCTCCAGGTTCACCGGGCCGATCCGGCGCGCGGCCAGCGCGGCCGGGTCGATGCCCGCGGCCCGGACGCACACCCAGCGCGCGTGGTCGGCGTAGGCGAGGTAGGCCGGGCCGCGGACGTGCCCGTTGACGTCGAGGTCGTCAGCGCGCACCTCGATGGTGACTCGGAACATGCGGTCGATCGTGGCGTGCGGTCGCCGCGGGTGTCTGGAACTTTTCGGCCACCCGTACGAGGGCGGCGGGGGAGGAGCCGGACAGGCGGCGGCATTCGCGGCCGAGGTGGGACTGGTCGGCGTACCCGAGTTCGGCGGCGACGCGGGCCAGCGTCGTCCGCCCGCCCGCGAGGGGTTCCACCCGGCGCAGGAACCGCTGGAACCGCCGGACGCGGTGCAGTTGCTTCGGGCCGGCACCGACCGCGTGGACGAAGTGGCGCCGCAACGATCGCTCGCTGATGCCCACCGCAACATCGGACGTCCGCGCGGCCGTGCCGAGAGCGTGCGCGGCGGCCAGCACCCGCCGGTCCGGCATCGCGCCGCGGCGAGCGACGAGCGATTCGAGAATTCCGCGCTGCGCCTCGGGACCGGACGACGCGAGCTGCTCTTCGGCGCGTCGGGCGTCCGGGCCCCAGAGGTCGCTCAACCTGGTCACGGCGGGCAGTTCCGGCACGGCGGTCCCGAGTACGGCGGCCGCGGCGCCGCACCGCAGCCGCACCCCGACCCGCGACGCGGACGCCGGAACCCACAGCCGCAACGGCGCCCGACGGTGACGACGACCGTGAGCGCGGCACCGTCCCAGACGAGGTCCGCGCAGCCGTCGGGGAGGACGCGCAGCGACCGCGCCCAGCCGGTGCTCCCGTGCCAGCCGCAGGCCAGCACCCCGGCCAGCGCGGCGGGCGGGGCGACCTCGCGGTACACCGACCGCGCCGCCACCGGCCGCAGGGGAACTCCCATGAACCCAGTATGCAGCGGTCAGGAACCGACCTAATTCGATCCTGCGGTCGTGACCACACCCGACGAGGAGGAAACATGGTTCCCGACGGCTACACGACGGTCACCCCGTGGATCATCGGCCGCGACACCGCCGCCCTGATCGACTTCCTGAAGGCGGCCTTCGACGCCGAGGAGATCGCCAGGGTGCTCGGCGAGAACGGGAAGATCGACCACGCCGAGGTCCGCATCGGCGACGCGGTCGTGATGGCGTTCGACTCGCCCGCTGGCTGGGCCGAAACCCCGGCCTTCCTGCGGCTCTACGTGCCGGACAGCGAAGAGACGCAACGGCGTGCGATCGCGGCCGGCGCCACCGAGGTGACCCGCCAGACGGTGTTGTTCTTCGGCGACCGCGTCGGCCGCGTGCGCGACCCGTTCGGCAACCTGTGGTGGATCCAGACCCGCCTGGAGAACCTGGACGCGGCCGAAATGGCGCGGCGCGCGCGGTTGCCCGAGTACGTCGAGGCGATGAACTACGTCCAGGGCGTGCGGCTCTGATCGCGTGTGGCACCCTGGGCCCCGTGCTGGAAACGGGGGAGGACTACCGCGAAGCGGTGTTGTCCGGGCAGTGGTGGGAAAAGCGCCGGTTCACCGGCTGCGACTTCACCGGGGCGGACCTGAGCGGGCTGCGGACCCGCGGCTGCACGTTCGACGACTGCGTGTTCACCCGGGCCGACCTGGCCCGGTCGCGCCACGACGCGTCGGCGTTCCGCTCCTGCACCTTCGACCGCTCCGTGCTCGTCGAAAGCCGCTGGACGTCGTGCTCGCTGCTCGGCTCGTCGTTCACCGAGAGCGGCTTGGCGGGCATCGCGCTCACCGAGTGCGACCTCTCGCTGGCGTCGCTGTCCAAGGCGCGGCTGCGCCGGCTCGGGCTGTCCGGGCTGCGGCTGCGCGAAGCCAACCTGACCGAGGCCGACCTCACCGGCGCCGACCTGCGGGACAGCGACCTCACGGGCGCCCGCTTGCAGGCCGCGAAGCTCGACGGCGCCGACCTGCGCGGCGCCCGCCTCGACGCGAACGCCCTGGTGCAGGCCGACCTGCGGGGCGCGCAGGTCGACGTCGAGACGGCCCTGGCGTTCGCCGCGGCCCACGGCCTGGTCATCCGCTGACACGACGAAGGCCCCGGCAGCGCCGGGGCCTTCGAAGCGGGACTCAGTCGATCGGCGGTTCGCCCGGGTCGAGCTCGATCAGGTCGCCCTCGGCGAGCAGTTCCTCGATCGACGCCGGCAGCAGGTACGCCGACCCGCCGCCCGGCTGGTTGAACCACGGGATCGCGACGCCGGCCAGCGTCTCGAGCGGCCGCTGCACGCGGTAGACGTGGTACGGCCGGTTCACCCACTCGGGCACCAGCGAGCGCTCGGCGAAGGGCGTGCCCGCCGCGTACGTCAGGTTGCCGTTCGGGCCGCCGAAGCGGTCCAGCTCGCTGCCCGCGGGCAGCTCGCGCAGCTCCTTGCCGCGGAACAGCGTCAGCGGCGGCTCGCCGGCCATCGGCCCGATCGGCCACTGCTGCTGGCCGCCGCCACCGCCGCCGTTGACGGCCGGGCGGGCCGGCTCGTCACGACGTTGCGGCGGGGCCGGCGGCGCGGGCGGGACCGGCGGGGCACCCGGCGAAACCGGCGGGGCCAGGACGGTCGGCGCGGACGGCGGCTCCCGCCGGGGCGGCGCGGGGGCCGCGGGCGGCGGGCCGGCCTGCTGCTGGGCCACCGGGGGCGGCCCAGCCGGGACGGGCGTGGGCGAGCCGGGCTGGTGCGGCGGGGCCGTCGGCTCGTCGTCTTCGAGGTCGCCGAAGAGCTCCTCGGCGCTGGTGAACGCCGTCTGCTCCTGCGGCGGCACCGGGTCCGGCTTGCGGACCGGGTACGAGCCCGTCGCGACCTCCGGCGACACCGTCGCGACGACCCGCTGCGGCACGGGCTCCGGCTCGGGCTCGGGTTCCGGCTCGGCGAGCGGCGGCGGCTCTTCGTCGGGCACGTGGCCCTCCGGGTTGAGCAGCAGCTTGCCGAGCATGAACGCGGCCGCGTCCTCGGCGTCGCCGAACACCGCGGGGTTGCTGAGCTTGCCGTCGTACCAGCCGACGCGCCAGCCTTCGTCGACCTGCTCGACGCTCCAGCCGTGCTCGGCGGGCTCGCCCAGCTTGTAGCCGCTTTCGGGCACCTCGAGCTCGTCCAGCTTGCTCTGCAGGCCGGCGAGCACCGGGTGGTCCGGGGTCTCGCGGCGCAGCGCGCGACGGCCCGACCGCGGTGCCTGCTGCGGCGCCTCGGCGGGCTGGGCCGGGGCGGGCGCCGGGGGCTCCGGGACCGGCAGCACGCCGGGCACCTCGGTCTGCGTGATCATGGTCGGCGGACCGGGGTCGAACGCGGCGTGCGCCGGCTCGTCCGGCTCGAAGGCTTCGTCGCGTCGCGGCGAGAAGCCGCCGGGCTCATCGCCCTCCCGGCGCGGCTGGCCGGACTCGAACGCGGCTCGCGCGGGCGCCTCGTCCCGCTGGGGCTGGAATCCGGCGCGTGCGGGTTCGTCGTCCGGCTGGCCGGGTTGGAAGGCGTCGTGCCCCGGCTCCACGTCCCGCTGACCAGGCTGGAAGCCGGTGTGCCCGGACTCGTCGTCCCGCTGGGGCTGGAATCCGGCATGCGCGGGTTCGTCGTCCGGCTGGCCGGGCTGGAAGGCGTCGTGCCCTGGCTCCACGTCCCGCTGACCGGGCTGGAAGGCGTCGTGCCCTGGCTCCACGTCCCGCTGACCAGGCTGGAATCCGGCGTGCCCGGGCTCGTCGTCCCGCGGGCCGGGCTGGAACGCGGCGTGCGCCGGCTCGTCGTCCCGGTGGGACCCGGCGTCGAAGGCGGGGTGTGCCTCGTCCTCGCGGTGCGAGGGGTGCTCGTCGTGGCCGCCCTCGTCGTCCCGCGGCTGCTCGCCGTGCCCGATCGGCTGGTCGGGGACGTACTCCGCGGTCTCGTCGAGGTCGGGCACGCGGCCCGGCTCCGGCGACGAGCCGTTCGTGCCGGAGGCGTGCTCGGCCTGGTCGTACTCCTCTTCGCCGTACTGGTGGTCTTCGTCGGCGAAGCGGTCGTCGAACTCCTGGTCGTCGTAGGCCTCTTCGGCGTATTCGTGCTCTTCGGCCGGGGCCTCGGGCTCGGGGGCGCGCGCCGCGAGCGGCGGCTCCACCGGCCCGGGCGGCTGCTGCTGCGGCGGCACGACGGGCTGGGGCGGCGCCGCCATGACGGGCGGCGGGCCCACGGGCGCCTGCTGCTGGGGCGGCGGGCCCTGCGGCGGCGGCCCGGCCGGGCGCTGCTGCTGGGGTGGCGGCTGGTTGCCCCGGGTCAGGTACGCGCCGGCGGCCTGCAGTGTCGGCTCGTCGACCGGTGGCAGCGCGAAGCCGACCGCCC
This sequence comes from Amycolatopsis sp. NPDC004378, assembly GCF_053602455.1. Classification (NCBI taxonomy): domain Bacteria; kingdom Bacillati; phylum Actinomycetota; class Actinomycetes; order Pseudonocardiales; family Pseudonocardiaceae; genus Amycolatopsis; species Amycolatopsis sp. NPDC004378. The sequence goes on along the minus strand of NZ_JBSGDR010000008.1, from coordinate 264,669 downwards.
GGACGTGCTCGACCAGGTCCGATTCCGGCGAAACGCCGTACTTGCGCAGGTAGAAGTTGACGGCGGCGGGCCAGATCCACTGGCCGTCGCTGTGGAAGGCCACCGGCACGGTCGCCTCGGGCGTCGCGGCCAGCCGGTCGATGTCGTAGCCGCGCTCGGTGACGACCAGCGGCGCGTGGTCCAGATACTCCAGCAACCGGTCCTGCTCCTCGACCTCGAGGTCGGGGCGGTTGATGACCGGACGGCCGGCCGGGCCGATCGTGTCGAAGATCCGCGCGATCCGGAAGTGCGGCCCCGGCTGCTCCGGGCCGAGCCCGGACATCCGCCGGATCAGCCAGTCGGGCACGTTGTCCTCGGTGCGCGGGAACATCCGCAGCTCGTCCGAGTAGGCCTGCGGCGGCGGCGCGAGGTTCCACACCGGCTCGTCGCGGTTGTACTCGAGGTTGTAACTGGACGGGTGGTCGAGCTGGTAGCGCGCGTTGAACCAGGTGCCGCGGCCGTCGCGGTACATGCCGCCGCGCAGGCGCCCGAACAGCGTCGCGATGTCGTGGGTGGCGAGCCACTCGTGGACCGTCCCGTCTTCGGTGACGATCTCGCCGGTCAGCTCGTGGTACCTCCCGACCGCCCGGTACTCCGCGGTGACCTTGCGCCAGTCGCGCGGGGCGGCACGGAGCAGGGCAAGGCCGATCTGCTTGACCAGGGTGTCCTGCTCGGTCGCGTTCAGCTGCGTCGTCGGTTGTGCCACGGGGACATTTTGACTGTTCGCGCGCGCGTGTGCACCCCGCATGTGGGTTTTGCCGCCCGGGGACCCGGTGGCACACGGTCTGACCTCGCGTGATGCGACGTGCGGTAGATCACAGCTTGATCGCGGTCGCCGTCGCGAGTGGACCGAGCGGGGATGCCGATCACTTTACGCGCCGCGCCCGGCTGAGCCAGGAGCGACGCGCGGGGCTCCCTTTGCCAGAATGGGGCGCGTGACGGCGAAGATTCTCGACGGCAAGGCCACCAAGAACGCCATATTCGCGGAGCTCGAGCCGCGCGTCGCGGCGCTGGCCGCGAAGGGGGTGACGCCGGGCCTGGGCACCGTCCTGGTCGGCGACGACCCCGGTTCGCACTCGTACGTGCGGATGAAGCACGCCGACAGCGGCAAGATCGGGATCAACTCGATCCGCCGCGACCTGCCGGCCGACATCACCCAGGAGAAGCTCGAAGCCGTCATCGACGAGCTGAACGCCGACCCGGCCTGCCACGGCTACATCGTCCAGCTGCCGCTGCCGAAGCACCTCGACGCGAACCGCGTGCTCGAGCGCATCGACCCGGAGAAGGACGCCGACGGCCTCGCCCCGGTCAGCCTCGGCCGCCTGGTCCTCGGCCAGCAGGGCGCCCTGCCCTGCACGCCGTACGGGATCATCGAGCTGCTCAAGCGCCACGGCGTCGAGCTGAACGGCGCGCGCGTCACGGTCGTGGGCCGCGGGATCACCGTCGGCCGGACGCTGGGCCTGCTGCTGACCCGCCGCAGCGAGAACTCGACCGTCACGCTCTGCCACACCGGCACCCGCGACCTGGCCGCCGAGGTGCGGCGCGCCGACATCGTGGTCGCCGCGGCGGGTGTGCCGGGGATCATCACGCCGGACATGGTCGCCCCGGGGGCGGCGGTGCTGGACGTCGGCGTGTCCCACGTGGACGGCAAGCTCACCGGCGATGTTCACCCGGACGTGGCGGAGGTGGCGGGGTGGATCTCGCCCAACCCGGGCGGGGTCGGGCCGATGACCCGGGCGATGCTGGTCAGCAACGTGGTCGAAGCGGCCGAGCGCTCGGTCCAAGGCTGATGACGATGACGGAAGACCGGCGGGACACGTCCGACCGCCGGCGCGGGCGGGCCCGGTTCACCCAGCTCCCGTTCGCGGTGGTGCTGCTGGTGGTGGCCGTGGCGGCCCTGCGGATCGTGCAGTACCACTGGCGGGAGGGCGCGGCGCTGATCGGCGCCGCGCTCCTCCTCGCCGGGGTGCTGCGGGCGGTGCTGCCGACCGCCAGGGCGGGCCTGCTCGCGATCCGCGGCAAGGTCGTGGACGTGGTGACCTACGCCGGCCTCGCGGCAGCCGTGCTGTACGTGGCCCTGACGATCATCGGCGGCCCGTTCAGCCCGAGCTAGGACGCCATCGCCAGCTCGCGCTTGTCGGCGCGGGCTTCGCGGCGGTCGAGCGTGCCGGAGACGATGGCCAGGCTCAGCCCGAACACGGCCAGCAGCGCGCCGACCCAGTTCGGGGCGACCAGGCCGAGGCCGCCCGCGATGACCAGGCCGCCGAGGTAGGCGCCGATCGAGTTCGCGATGTTGAACGCGGACTGGACGGCGGCCGACACCAGGGACGGTGTGCCGCCCGCCTTCTCCATGATCCGCGCCTGCATCATCGGGCCGATCATGAACCCGGCGACACCGACGAAGAAGATCGTGATCGCCGCGCCGACCTTGCCCTGCGCGGTGATCGTGAAAATCCCGAGCACGCACGCCAGGGACAGCAGCGCCGCGTACAGGCCCGGCATGAGCGCGCGGTCGGCCAGGCGGCCGCCGAGCAGGTTGCCGATCGTCATGCCGACCCCGGCCAGGGACAGCAGCAGCGTGACGTTCGACGGCGAGTAGCCGGCGACGTCGGTCAGCATCGGCGTGATGTAGGACAGGCAGGCGAACACGCCGCCCAGCCCGAACGTGACGATCGCCAGCGCGAGGTGCACCTGCGGCCGCTTGAACGCGCCCAGTTCACCCCGCAACGACGCGTCGGCGGGCTTGCCCTGGTGGGGCACCAGCCTCCAGATGGCCGCCGCGGCGACCAGGCCGATCACGGCGACGACGCCGAAGGTGGCGCGCCAGCCGACCTGCTGACCGAGCAGCGTGCCCAGCGGCACGCCGATGACGTTCGCCAGGGTCAGGCCGAGGAACATCATCGACACGGCCTTCGCGCGCTGGCCGGGGCCGACCAGACTGGACGCGACCACCGCGCCGGCGCCGAAGAACGCACCGTGGGGCAGCCCGGCGAGGAACCGGAACGCGACGCCGAACTCGTGGTTGGGCGAGAGCGCGAACAGGCCGTTGCCCAGCGTGAACAGGCCCATCATGGCGAGCAGCATGGTCTTGCGCGGCAGCCGGACGGCGACCGCGGTGAGCAGCGGGGCGCCGACGACGACGCCGAGGGCGTAGGCGGAGATCAGGTAGCCGGCGGTCGGGATGTCGACGCCGAAGTCGGCGGCCGCCTGGGGCAGCACGCCCATCATGACGAACTCGGTGGTCCCGATGCCGAAAGCTCCGATGGCGAGCGCGAGCAGCGCGACGGGCACGGCACTCCTTCCAGGGTTGTGCGGGAAATCGATTACTTGGCCGATCTCGTGGCCGGGGTCACTGGATCGGTTCAGTGAAGTTTCAAAAAGGAAGACAGCCATCCGGCCCCAGCGCCGTGAGCTGCCCACCGACAGTCCAACCGACGGAGGGGGTCGTTGTCATCCGGGTATTCGGGTGACGATCCACACCGTAACGACGTAATCAGCGGGGAGCGGCGAGCACGCCTGCCAAAAGCCCCGGGAACAGCGCGTCGAGATCGTTGCGGCGCAACGAGTTGAACCGGGTGGTCCCCTCCTGGCGGCCGGCCACGACGCCGGCCTGGCGCAGGATGCTCAGGTGGTGGGTGATTGTGGACTTCGTCACCGGCACGGTCAGCCCGCCGCACGCGATCTCGTGGTCCGCGGCCGCGAGCTGGCGCACGATCGCCAGCCGCACCGGGTCCGCCAGGGCGCGGAGCACGCCTTCGACGGTGATCTCGTCCCGCTCGGGGTGCACGAGCGGCGGCAGGGTCGCGGGCTTGGCCATGGGTCCATTGTACGACGCCGGTCGAAATTGTCGGGGCCGCGTAGTACGGTGATCGTCGAACTACGACGTTCGTCGAACCAAGCCCTGCTCCTGCTTTGGGGGACCCACCCATGTCCACACCCACGTCGTCGAGGATCTCCGTCCTCGCCTTCGGCGCGTTCGGCGTCGGGACCAGCGGCTACATCGTCGCCGGGCTCCTGCCCGCGCTGACCGGCGAGCTGCACGTCTCGGCCACGGCCGCGGCGCAGCTCGTCACCGCCTTCGCCATCGCGTACGCGGTCGGCTCGCCGCTCTTCGCCGCCGTCACCGGCACCTGGGAACGCCGGACGCTGCTGGTCGCCGCCCTCGCCGTCACCGCCGCCGGCAACCTCTTCGCGGCCCTCGCGCCCGGCTACGGCACGCTCCTGGTGGCCCGGGTGGTGACCGCGATCGGCGCCGCGGTGTTCACCCCCGCGGCGAGTGCCGTGGCGGCCCAGCTGACCGGCCCGGAACGCCGGGGCCGCGCGATCGCGCTCGTGTTCGGCGGCCTGACCGTCGCGCTCATCTTCGGCGTCCCGCTGGGCAGCCTGATCTCGCAGCACCTCGGCTACCGGGCGGCGTTCGCGCTGGTCGCGGCGTTCTCGCTGGCGAGCGCCCTGGCCGTGCGGATGGCGCTGCCGCCGGTCGCCGCGCCGCCGCGAGTGCGCCTCTCCGAGCGGTTCGCCGCGGGCCGCGACCCGCGCGTCCTCGTCATGCTGGCCGTCACGGTCCTCGGGTGCCTCGCCGCGTTCATGGTCTACACGTTCGTGTCACCGCTGCTGGCCGCGACCGCGGGCCTGCACGGCACGGCGGTCACGGTGCTGCTCTTCTGCTACGGCGTCGGCGGCGCGGTCGGCAACTTCGCCGGCGGCCGGGCGGCCGACCGCTGGGGTTCGCGCGCGCCGCTGCTCGTCGTGACGGCCGGGATCACGGTCGTGCTGGCGCTGCTGCCGATCGCGACGACGACGCCGGTCGTGGCGGGCGTCGCGCTGTTCGTGTGGGGCGTGGCGACGTGGTCGTTCAGCCCGCCGGTGCAGCACCGCCTGATCGAGCTGGCTCCGGGCCACGCGGGTCTGGTGCTGTCGCTCAACGCGTCGGCGATCTACCTCGGTGTCGGCTTGTCGGGCGTCGTCGGGGGCGCGGTGCTCGACTCGGGCGGCCCGCTGGTGCTGCCCGAGGTCGCGGCCGCGCTGACCCTGGTCGCGCTGGTGCTCGTCGGGGCCGCGTGGGGCCGGGTCCGCGAGCCGGTCGCCGCTTAGTCGGCGTGGGCCTGGACTTCGCAGTCGGGCCCGGGGTAGACGAGTCCTTCGTGCCCGTCGGCGAACCGCACCAGGTAGGGCGGGGCGCCGTCGGGCCCGCGGACTTCGAGGATCTCGCCGCGCTGCTCGGCCGACCCGACGGTACGGCCGTGTACCTGGATTTCGTCTCCTACTCCTGCGTACATGGCTTCACCTCCGTGTCCAGGGTAGGAGCGCGAACCGGTCTGCGGTCCCGGCGAACGGGTTAGAATCGAGGGCATGATCGACGAAAACGGAGGCGCCGCGCCTCGGCGCCGGTGAGCCCCGCCATCCGGGTCCGCACGCCCCGCGAGCTGCGGAAGTCCCGGCGAACCCAGCCACATCCCTGTTGGGGTCACCTCGTGGCCGCCCCGCTCTGGCCGATGCACGGCGCGAACCTCGGCACCCTCCTGCGCACTTGTGACGCGGTCGGCGCGTGCCTGGCCGTACCGCGGTTCCCGTGGGTGCCGGAGGCGCTGCGCCGCGGGAACACGTTGCGGCGCCCGGCATGCGTGCACTGGGTGCACGACCCGCCGGCCTGGCTGGCACGGGAACGAGCCGCCGGCACCGCGGTCGTCGGCGTCGAGCTGGCCGAGGAGGCGGTGCGGCTGGCGGACCTCCCGGCCGCCCGCGGCCGCACGATCGCCGTGCTCGGCCACGAGCGGACCGGCATCCCGCCGGAAGCGCTCGACTTCCTCGACACCGTCGTCGAAATCCCGATGGTGGGCCACGGCGCGAGCCTGAACGTCGCGGTGGCGGGGAGTCTGGTGCTGTACAAGCTCGCCGGCCTGCTGTGAGAAGGTCGACGGGTGGCCGAGGTGGTGGAGACGGTCGCGGGCCGCGGCGGCGAACTGGTGCTGCGGCGCGACGGCGAAGCGTTCGAAGTGATCGAGAACGGCGTGTTCCTGATGGACACCCGCAACGGCGAGTCCGAGCGCCTCCTGGTGACGGGCGCCCTGTCGCCGGGGGCGAGCGTGCTGATCGGCGGCCTCGGCGTCGGCTATTCGCTGCGCGCGGCCCTCGACGCCGGCGCGGCTTCGGTCGTGGTGGTGGAACGGGAGCCGGCGGTGATCGCCTGGAACCGCTCGGGTCCACTTCGGACGGTCCACGGCGACGCCCTCGCCGACCCTCGGGTCACGGTGGTGGAGGCGGACCTCGTCTCGTGGCTCGCCGGGACCTCGGCGCGGTACGACGCGCTGTGCCTGGACATCGACAACGGTCCTGAGTGGACGGTCACGGAGAACAACACCGCGTTGTACTCCGACGCCGGCCTGGCGCGATTGCGTGAGGTGCTGAACCCGGGCGGCGTGCTGGCGGTGTGGAGCGCGGCCACGGCCCCGGCGTTCGCCGCGCGTCTACGGGAGCACTTCGCCGACGTCCGCGAGGTGCCGGTGGAGGTCCCCCGCGGCGAACCGGACGTGTTGTGGTTCGCGACGCGGTAGCCCTGCCTTCCTGGTGCGTCAGCCCGCCGCCGGGGCGGCCTTGGCGGCCTTCTTGAACGCCCGGACCTGGGCAAGGGATTCGGCGCTGGTGACGTCGGCGATCGACCGGCGCGACCCGCGGTCGCCGTACGCGCCCGCTGCCTCACGCCAGCCCTTGGGCGTGACCCCGCGCTGCTTGCCCAGCAGCGCCAGGAAGATCTTGGCCTTCTGCTCCCCGAAGCCGGGCAGGGCGCGCAGGCGCTTCAGGACCGTCGGGCCGTCGGGCTTCGGGCGCCCGTCGAGCCAGATGCCCTCCGTGCGGCCGTCGTAGTTCTCGATGATGTGCTCGGCCAGCGCGTGGACGCGGCGGGCCATCGAACCGCCGTAGCGGTGGATCGCCGGCGGGACCACGCACATCTCGACGAACGTGTCGAGGTCGGTCGCGGCGATCTTCGCCAGCTCGAACCCGTCCATCCGGTCGGCGATCTTCCGCGGGCCGGCGAACGCGTGCTCCATCGGGTACTGCTGGTCGAGGAGCATGCCGACGAGCAGGGCGAACGGGTCGTCGTTGAGCAGCTTGTCGGCGGCCGGGTCGCCGGTCAGGTGCAGTTCGCGCAGCATGTCGTCATCTTGACACAAGAGACCTCTTCTTACGTGCGCTCTTGCCCGTCACGGGGTTTTCCGGTACCTCGACGGGGTCGTGCCCAGGTACCGCTTGAAGTGCCGCGTCAGGTGCGCCTGGTCGGTGAACCCGGTGACGGCGGCGACGTCGGCGGCCGGTGCCCCGGCGAGCAGCAGCCGGCGGGCGCGGTCGACGCGGCGGCCGGTCAGGTAGCGGTGCGGCGGCAGGCCGAACCGCGCGCCGAAAGAGCGCACGAGGTACGCCGGGTGCGCTCCGAGTGTCTCGGCGGCTTCGGCGAGCGTCAGCGCTTCGGGCAGCTTCGCGTCGAGGAGGTCGCGCAGGTCGTCGGCGAGACCGCGTTTCGGCTCGTGGCGGGCCGGCCTGCCCAGGTGGGTGTGCAGCCGCTCGGCGACCAGCACCAGCCGGCTTTCGGCCTCCAGCGCGTCGCCGGGGTGGGCGAGGGACTCGTGCAGCTGGTGGATCCGCGTGCGCAGCAGCCCGTCGGCGACGCTCGGCCGGTCGACGGCCGCGCCGACGAGGTCCTCGCCCAGCACCGACGTCTCGAGGTAGAGCACGCGCTTGCGGAAGCCGTGGCTGGTCGCGGCGCGCCCGTCGTGCGCGACGTTCGGCGGCAGCAGCGTCACGGCCGGGCCGAGCGCGCCGTGGTGGTGGCGGTCGAGGTCGTAGCGGATGACGCCGTCGTCGACGATCAGCAGCGTCCACGTGTCGTGCGTGTGCGGCGGGTAGGCGTGGGTGGTGAAGCGGGCGTGGAAGACCTCGGCGATCCCCGGGACCGCCGGCCGCCAAGCTTCCACGTGGGCCATGTCAAGAACGTACAAGACGCGCGGGTCCCCGACGGGCGAGTCTGGGCCCATGAGTTCCTTCGACACGAAGATCGCCGTCCTGCTCCGCGACGACTTGGCGTCCTGGCAGCGGCTCAACGTCACCGCGTTCCTGGTGAGCGGGATCGCCCACGTGACGCCGGAGCTGATGGGCGAGCCCTACCGCGACGCCGACGACACGGAGTACCTGCCGATGTTCGGCCAGCCGGTGCTGGTCTTCTCGGGTCCGGGCGACGTTCTCACGGCGGCGCACACCCGCGCGCTGGGCCGCGGCCTGCGCATCTCGATCTTCACCGACGAGCTGTTCCACACGGGCAACGACGTCGACAACCGGGCGACGGTCCGCGCGGTGCCGGGGGAGAAGCTCGCCCTGGCCGGGCTGGCGGTGCACGGCCCGAAGAACGCGGTGGACAAGATCCTCAAGGGTGCTTCGCTGCACAAGTAGACGTCCTGGAAAGCGTGGTGAACGGCGCAAGCACCTCGGAGGACGGCACCCCGGACGGCCCGGCCACCCGCGGCGAGGTCCACTTCACGGCCTGAGCCGCCCGACCGGCGGTAGCTGGCCTGTCGTCAACCAGGTGACCCAGTCGGTGGGCTGGAACACGCAGTTCCCGGACCACACGCGGCTCGCGTGGCCGCCGAGGAGCTGCACCGCGCGCCAGAGGTCGTCGTCGGCGTCGCGGCGCTCGAAGGTGACGCGGTCCGCGGAGGTCGTGCAGAAGACGCCGGTGGTGGAGGACGTCAGCCGGTCCCGGCGCTGGAGGAACCAGCCGTCGGGATCGGCGGGCGCCCCCGCCTCGCCGCCCAAGGTGCGCCACACGACGTCGGGACCCAGTGCCGGGATCTCGGCGATGGCGAGGGTGCAAACATTTGCGGACGGCTTGGGAAGCACGGTCCGCCGCTCGATTCCCAGCGACTTCAGCTCGAAGGCGGCGGCGGAGACCCGGATCCGTAGCGGGGCGAAGAACTCGACGGTCGTGCGCCCGCCGTCCTCCCACCATGAAGGTTCTTCGATCGTGTGGTCCGCAGCCGGCGGCTCGGCCATTTCCAGCTCGGCCTGATCGGCGCTCAGCTCGAACACCTCGACCACCGAAACGTCGCCCGGCACCCGCCGGTACTCCGCGTACGCCTCGAGCAGCACCGAGACCCGGCCGCCGACACTGGTGATCGCCGTCAGGTGGCCGTCGGCGAACCGGTCCAGCCTCACGGCGCCGTGGCGTGCACCAGGAAGACGCTGCGGACCCGGTCGCCGCCTTCGGCGGTGAACGTCCGGGCTGACACCTCCACGAAGCCCGCCGCCGAGGCCAGGGCCCCCGCGCCGGCCTCGTCCAGGGGGAACGACAGGTCCGCCGGCACGAACTCGGCGAACGGGCCGGACGGCTTGAACCGCGACCCCGAAACCACCGAAAACGCCAGCCGCCCACCCGGCCGAAGCACGCGCAGCCAGTCCGCGAACGCGACCGCGCCCAGGAAGTGCAGCGAGGACGCGCACAGCACCACGTCGGCCGACGCGTCCGGTGAAGGCATCGGCACCGCCGGCCCGACCCGCCACTCGATGACCCCGTCCGGGTCGAGCGAAGCCGCCTTCGCCGTGGCCCGCTCGACCATCGCCGGCGACAAGTCGACAGCCAGCACGCGCGACGGCTTCAGCTGCAATGCCGCGTACGCCGCGAAGCCCGTCCCCGCGGCGACATCCAGGACGAGTCCCGGCGAGGAGGGGAGTGGTGAAACCAGCGCGTCGGCCACCAAAGCGTGAAATTCGTCTTCGTCGTAGTGCTCGGCCGTGCTGTCGAAGAGGGCTGCTCTCGAGTCGTGGTCCACGGACCCAACCTAGTGGGGCTCACCAGCGAATTTCAGGGGACGGCGGCCCGCGAACCCCAGGTCGGTGCGGTGGTACCAGCCCAGCTCCGGGTCGCCTTCCAGCCAGCACAGCAGCACGTCGACGCCGTCGAGCTCGGCCGGGAAGTCGACCAGCAGCGGCGCGAACCCCTTCAGCTCCGCGCCGGTGTGCTGGACCGTCGTCATCAGGTCGTCGAGCCGGGCCTGCGCGGCCTTCCACTCGGGCAGCCCGCCCAGCTCCGTGGCCCGCCCGCCGGGGCGCAGCGACGCCGCCAGTTCGGCCGCGTCGGCCCGGACGCGGACCAGTTCGTCGAGGACCGGCCGCAGCCGCGCCAGTTCGTCGCGTGCCTCCGCGACGGTGAACAAACCCATCGCGCGATGATCCCACCGGCGTCGCTCAGGCCTCTCGGCGCCGCCGCACCAGCGCGTTGGCCAGCCCGCTGCCGACCAGCAGGAAGCCCACGCCGAGCAGGCCGCCGATGAACAGGAAGTCCATGACGCCGTACGCGATGTCGCTCTTCGGCATCAGGTTCACCAGCTTGAAGCCCCACTCCGGGACGGCCATCGCGGCCACGCCCGGCAGGACGCCGTAGATCAGCCCGCCCAGGATCGGGCCGACCGCGGACAGCGCGCCGAGCGCGGCGACGACCAGCAGCAGGATCGCCCCGCCGGCCAGCAGCGCGATGCCCAGCGGGTCGCGGTTGGTGCTCAGCGTCGCCTGGATCAGCTGCTGCTGGCGCAGGCCGCCCCAGCTCAGCAGGCCGAGCGCGACCGGTGTGAGCAGGAGCCCGCCCAGCGCGCTGACCAGGTGGGCGACACCGCGGCGCGGCCGCTCGTCCAGCACGTCCGTGGTGTCGTCGTAGTCCTCGTAGTCGTCTTCGTACTCCGCGTACCGATGGGTCGACAAGGCCGTCACCTCCCGCATGATGAGTTCACGGGTGGCATCGTGCCCTGGTTCACCCCATCGCGCGACGGTCGCTCGGCGAGCGGTCGGATCCGGCGAACGGCGGTACCGCCCCGTGAGGCTCGCCACAACGCGCGGGTGGAGACTTGATACCGACCACTACTTGAACCATCCAGGTCCGTCAAGCAGTACGCTTGTACCGCTACCGGCGAAGACTTAAAGAAGAACGCGAAGATCCGCGGAAGGAGCACCGCTGCTCATGGCCAAGATCAAGGTCCAGGGCACCGTCGTCGAACTCGACGGCGATGAGATGACCCGCATCATCTGGCAGTTCATCAAGGACAAGCTGATCCACCCGTACCTGGACGTGAACCTGGACTACTACGACCTGGGTATCGAGGAGCGGGACCGCACCGACGACCAGGTCACCATCGACGCCGCCAACGCCATCAAGCAGCACGGCGTCGGCGTCAAGTGCGCCACGATCACCCCGGACGAGGCGCGCGTCGAGGAGTTCGGCCTCAAGAAGATGTGGCTGTCCCCGAACGGGACGATCCGCAACATCCTCGGCGGCGTGATCTTCCGCGAGCCGATCGTCATCCAGAACATCCCGCGCCTGGTCCCGACGTGGACGAAGCCGATCATCATCGGCCGCCACGCGCACGGCGACCAGTACCGCGCCACCAACTTCAAGGTCCCCGGCCCGGGCAAGCTGACCGTCAGCTACACCCCGGACGACGGCTCCGAGCCGATGGAGTTCCAGGTCGCGCAGTTCCCCGAGGGCGGCGGCGTCGCCATGGGGATGTACAACTTCAAGAAGTCGATCGAGGACTTCGCGCGCGCCTCGCTGCAGTACGGCCTCGACCGCGAGCTCCCGGTGTACCTCTCCACCAAGAACACCATCCTCAAGGCCTACGACGGCCAGTTCAAGGACGTGTTCGAGGAGATCTTCCAGAACGAGTTCAAGGCCGACTTCGACGCCAAGGGCATCACCTACGAGCATCGCCTGATCGACGACATGGTCGCCGCGGCGATGAAGTGGGAGGGCGGCTACGTCTGGGCGTGCAAGAACTACGACGGTGACGTCCAGTCCGACACGGTCGCGCAGGGCTTCGGCTCGCTCGGCCTGATGACGTCGGTGCTGCGCACGCCGGACGGCAAGACCGTCGAGGCCGAGGCCGCGCACGGCACGGTCACCCGGCACTACCGCCAGCACCAGCAGGGCAAGCCGACGTCGACCAACCCGATCGCGTCGATCTACGCCTGGACCCGCGGCCTCGAGCACCGCGGCAAGCTGGACGGCAACCAGGAGCTGATCGGCTTCGCGAACAAGCTGGAGCAGGTCGTCGTCGAGACCGTCGAGAGCGGCCAGATGACGAAGGACCTCGCGCTGCTCATCAGCAAGGACCAGCCGTGGCAGACGACCGAGGAGTTCCTCGCGACGCTGGACGACAACCTGGCGAAGAAGATCGCCCAGGGCTGAGTCGCTTTCGAAGAGGGCCCCTTCCCGGTTCCGCCGGGGAGGGGCCCTCTTCGTGTTCACGCCGTGTCACCACGGAGTGACGCCGCTGGCGCCTCCGGGTGGTTGCTGCGTCCGGCGCTGTCCGTCCGGGTAAAGGATTGCCTACCCTTGGCACGGGACGGGATTCGCGGTTGGAGGAAGGCGTCATGCTCGGGTTGTCGAAGAAGACGCTGATCATCATCGGTGCGGTCATCGCGGTCGTCGTCATCTACGCGTTGAACACCGACAAGCAGGCCTCGGGAGCTTCGGCGACCGGGTGCAAGGTGACCGTGACCGCGGACGTCCTGAACGCCCGCGAGACAGCCGACGGCAACGCCAAGATCGTCGGGAAGTACCTGCGGGACGCCCAGTTCGACGCGCTGCCGGGCGTGCAGAACGGCTTCCGGAAGGTGGCCGACGACAAGTGGGTCGCCGCGGCGTTCACCCAGCCGGTCGCCGGCTCCACCTGCTGAGCGCGTTCAGAGCCCGATCAGGTCGGCCGCGAGCGTCACGACACCGAACGCCGCGGCCGACAGGCCGAGCGTGCGGGCGCGCTTCGGGTCGCGTTTCGCGGCGGCGCGCCAGTAGAGGCCGATGCCGACGGCCAGCAGGAGCAGTTCGACGACGGCCGAGACAGCGGGCAGCCGCCAGAGCCCGAAGCCGAACGTCGGCAGGTCGCCGGCGTTGCCGGGCAGGATCGGCAGGTCGGCGCGGTGGACGACGAGGTCGAGCAGCCAGTGCGAGAAGACGACGCCGCTTAAGATGAGCCCGGCTTCGCGACCGAGCCAGTGGCTCGCGACCAGGCCGAAGAGCGCGGCGAGCACGAGTGCGCCGACGAGGGAGTGCGTGTAGTCGGCGTGGATGACGCCGCCTCCGTAGCCCTCGCCATCGACCGTCTCGACGCCGGTCAGGTAGAGGGGCACGAAGACGACGTCGAGCCAGGCGGTGGCGAGCATGAGCGTCCACACGGGAATGGCCGGCCGTCCCGCCTTGACGGCCGCGGCGAGCCCGAAGTGCCCGGCGATCATCTGCGGGCCTCCGTCCAGGGGAAACGGGCGTCGAGCACGCCGAGCACGACGGTGAAGAGCAGGACGGCGAGGATGAAACTCATGGTTGCTCCGCGTAGTTCGTGAGACCTTGGACGAGCATGGATTTGAGGACCTCGAAGCTCTGGTCGACGTCCTCGGGCCGGCCGAAGCCGCCGGACGCCTCGAGCCCGGCGAAGCCCTGGACGGCCGCGCGCAGGCACCGGGTCGCGTGCACGGCCTGGACGTGGTCGAAGCCGAACGGCCGCAGCACGGCGAAGACGACTTCCGCGACGGCGTGGGTGGCCTTGCTCAGTTCGGCATCGGCTTCGTCAGGAGCGGTGACGAGCGCGCGGGTGCGGTGCGGGTGCCGCCGCAGGTAGTCGCGGTAGGCATCGGCCACGGCCTCGACGGCTTTCGCCCCTTCCCTTCCGGTGGCGGCGTCCCGGAGTGCTTCAGCCATCTCCTGGACGACCCTCAGGTCGACGAGCCGCCGCAGGTCGGCGAGGTTCTTGACGTGCTTGTAGAGCGACGGCGCGGCAACCCCGGCGCGTTCGGCGACCTTGGCGAGGCTCAGGGTTTCCGGGCCGGCCTCGTCGATGAGGGTGAGGGCCAGGTCGACCACCGCTTCGGTGGTCAGGCCCGCTCTAGGTGACATCTGCTTGGCTACTATGCATAGCTTTAAAGCTAATTGCCGTAGCCTGAGTCGTCAAGGCGCCGTTTTTGTCGGTGGTGGGTGCTAGAACTTTGGTCAGTGGAAGTTCGCAGGTCGGCGGCGTTGGGCCGCGGAAGAGGAGGTGCCCGCCCGGGGACGGGTGACAACTGAATGCGGCAGGGGTGCGGCTGTGTCCGTGGGGTCTCCAGGGGGAGTCTCGCGGGCAGGTGGATCCTGGTTGCCGGGGGATCGAGCCTGGGGACCGCGCTCGGACGGGGGTCCGAGCGCGGGGTGAGATTCACTTCGCTCGCGCGGTTCGGAGATCGACCGAAAGGTCCTCGCGTGCGTCATGAGGTCGACCGAAAGGTCCTCGCGCGCGTCATGAGGTCGACCATGATGTCCTCCGCGCGCGTCAGAGTTCGACCGTGAGGTCCTCCTCGGCAACCAGCACCTCCCCGCCGAACTCGGCGGCGGCTTCCGCGGCGGCCGCGGCGCGGTCGGTCCCCGGCCAGAAGTGGGTCAACAGCAACCGGCGTGCTCCGGCGCGTGCGGCCCACTCGCCGGCCTCGGTCGCGGTCATCAAGAAGCGAGGCTCCCCCTCCGCCGGTGGGGTGCGGAGGGTGGCGTCGCAGATGACCAGGTCCGCGTCGCGGCCGAGGTCGGCCAGGGCCGGTGAGGTGCCCGTGTCGCCGGTGTAGACCACCGTGAGCCCGGGTGCGGTGAGGCGCACGCCGAAGTTCGGCACGTAGTGCGGCAACGAGAACGCCGTCATGCGGAACGGGCCGAGGTCGGCCGGTGTGGCGATGTCGTGCACGTCGAACAGTTCCGTGGGGTGCGGCCGCGGCTCCATCGCCTCGAGGCGATGGACCGTGCCGGGCGTGCAGAACATCGGCAGCCGTGGCGGCTCGCCGGTTGCCTCGGCCTGGACCGTGTAGTGCCAAGCCCGCCCGAGCGCGCTCACGTCGGCGCAGTGGTCCGGGTGCTCGTGCGTCACCACGACGGCGTCCGGCAGCCGGTCGCGGCTGTGCGCGAACAGCCGCGAGGCGGCGCCGTACCCGAGGTCGAGGACGACGCGGAAGCCGTTGTGCGACAACAGGAATCCGGCGCACGCCCGCCCGGGCTCCGGCCACGCACCGCAACTCCCGAGCACGGTCAGCCGACTCTCGTCCATGGCGGCAGTCTGGCACGGCGGGGCCTGCCACCCGGGTCAACGCGCGACGCCTCGCCGGGTAGCGTGCAGGACGTGCTGACCGTCTCCACCGTGAACGTCAACGGCCTCCGCGCCGCCGCCAAGAAGGGCTTCGTCGAATGGCTCGCGGCCACGAAGGCGGATGTCGTCTGCTGCCAGGAAGTGCGCGCCACGGCGGAGCAGCTTCCCGCGGACGTCGTCGAGCCCGAGGGGTGGTTCGCGGTGCACGCGCCCTCCGCCGCCAAGGGGCGCAACGGCGTCGCCGTCTACAGCCGGGTCGAGCCCGAGGAAGTCCGCGTCGGCTTCGGCGAGCCCGAGTTCGAAGACAGCGGCCGGTACCTCGAAGTGCACCTGCCGAACGTCGTCGTCGCGAGCCTCTACCTGCCCAGCGGGGACGTCGGCACCGAACGCCAGGACGAAAAGGAGCGCTTCATGGCCGCGTTCCTGCCCTACCTCGTCGAACTCCGGGCGAAGGCCGCCGCGGCCGGGCGCGAAGTCGTCGTCGTGGGGGACTGGAACATCGCCTACGACACCATCGACCTCAAGAACTGGCGCGGCAACCGCAAGAACTCCGGCTTCCTCCCCGAGGAACGCGCCTGGCTCGGCCGCGTCTACGCCGAAGCCGGCTACACGGACGTCCAGCGCCGCCTCGACCCCGAAGGCCCCGGCCCCTACACCTGGTGGTCCTACCGCGGCCAGGCCTTCGACAACGACTCCGGCTGGCGCATCGACTGCCAGCTCGCGACGCCCGGCCTGGCCGAGAAGGTCGTCGAGGTCGTGGTCGAGCGCGCCGACTCCTACGACCGGCGGTGGTCCGACCACGCGCCGGTCACCGCCACCTACGACATCTAGGCCGCGCGGGCGGCGCGCCACACCTCGCTGTCCACGAAGTGGTTGTCGAACCGGTCCTGCGACGCCAGGATCTCCGCCGGCGACGCCTCGCCCCGCCGGATCCGGTCGATCATCCGGAAGTACTCGAAGCGCTCGACGCCGGGCGTGAACACGATCAGCACGTCGGCGCCGGATCTCGACGTCGCCCCGAACGCGTGGTTGTTGTGCGGCGGCACGAACAGCATGTCGCCCGCGCGCACCGTCACGATCCCTTCGCCGTTCAGCACTTCCAGTTCGCCGTCCAGCACGAAGAACATCTCCGCCGAGGACGTGTGGAAGTGCGGCGTCGCGCCGTCGCGCCCGCGGCCCAGTGACGCGCGGCTCGCGCTCAGGTGCCCGCCGGTGTGGGACACGTCCGCGAGCAAGGTCATGGTGTCGGGGGTCGAGCCGAGCGTCTCGGCTTCGTCGTGCCGTACCAGCAATGTCGTCATGCCCAAGATAATTCCACGCCTGATAGTTCGCTGTCAAACTATCAGGCGACGAATAGTGCTGGCATCGAATAAGCTGGGCCGGTGAGTGACGAAGACGCCGTCGACGCCGTCGTGTCGGCCTGGCAACGCGAACGCCCCGACCTTGACCTGACCGCCATCGGTGTGGCCGGCCGGCTCGGGCGGCTGAGCCTCGTGCTCGGGCCGGCCCAGGAGCGCGTGTTCGGCAAGTTCGGCCTGCAACGCGGGGAGTTCGACGTCCTGGCCGCGCTCCGCCGGTCGGGGTCGCCGTACACGCTGATCCCGTCCGAGCTGTCCGCGACGCTGATGATGTCCCGCGCCGGCATGACCAGCCGCCTCGACCGGCTGGAGAAGGCCGGGTTCGTCGAGCGCGCGCTCGACCCGAACGACCGGCGCAGCTTCCGGATCCGGTTGACCGACAAGGGTTTCGAGGCCGTCGACGCCGCGATGACCGAGCACACGGCGAACGTCACCGAGCTGTTGTCTTCCTTGGGGGGTAAGGAAATCACCCTGCTCGACGACGTCCTGCGCAAGCTCCTCGCCGCGTTCGACACGCCTTGAGCGCGAAGAAGGGCCTCCCCGGGCGAACCCGGGAAGGCCCTTCTCGCCGCGCCCGGCTCAGCAGGAAAGGTTGTCGCCCGTCGGGACGCCGAGGATCCCGGTGATCTGGGTGTACTTGTCGATCCGGCTCTGGACCTGGGCGGGGTTGCCGCCGTTGCACTCGATCGAGCCGTTGATGCTGCGGATGGTCTCGCCGAAGCCGCGCTGGTTCACCATCGCGTCGTGCGGGGTCATCGTGCCCGGGCCGGTCTGCGTGTTCCAGTACCAGAGGCCGGTCTTCCACGCGACGGCCGCGTCCTGTTCGACGAGGTAAGGGTTGTTGAGCAGGTCGATGCCGAGGTTGTCGCCCGCGGCCTTGTAGTTGAAGTTCCAGCTCAGCTGGATCGGGCCACGGCCGTAGTAGGCAGCCTGGCCGGCCGGGCAGCCGTAGGACTGGCTCGCGTCGCAGTAGTGCGGGTAGTTCGCGGTGTTCTGCTCGACGATGTAGACCAGCCCGCCGGTTTCGTGGTCGACGTTCGCGAGGAACGCGGCGGCTTCCTGCTTCTTCACGGTGTCGTCGCCGGTGTTCGCGAAGGCGGGGTACGCGGACAGGGCGTCGGTGAGGCCGCTGTAGGTGTAGAAGCTGTTGCGGCCCGGGAAGATCTGGTTGAACTGGGCCTCGCTGACGACGAACGAGGCGTCGGCGGCGGCGGACGCGGTCGTGCCGGGCAGGACGATGGCCGCGGCCGCGGCGGCGAGCGCGCTCACCGCCACTCCGGCGCGCTTCAGGAACCGGGGGATAGACATTCGGGACTCCTCTTGATCACGCCGGTCGTGCGCGGTCCGACCGAGCCGAATGGGCTACTCCAAGAGGTATAGACCAATCACTATCGTGTGAAAAGTTTTCCGAATAAGAGGGCGCGATCGGAGCAGTGGGCACTGCGGCAAATGGCAGAGGGTGAGAGCCGATTGGGTTGAACGGGTGATGAACGACCGGACAAGGATCGGCCACTCTCTACTTTGAGTATGAGCGTTCCGCCTTCCGCAACACCCACTCGGGTGGCGAAGTGAACCGCGGGGGTGCCCGGATCGTGTTCTCGGTTGGGCGATACCCTCGGCCACCGAGTCGACAGGGACCTCCGGGCCTTGACACACTCGGTAGTTTTTTGACCAGTAGCACGCAGCGTCTCACTCGTATGGGTGAGACTTTGGGTGAAGACACTGCGCTCGTCACTCGCGGGAGGCACTCCGGTGCGCAACCCAGGTCAACTCCTGATGCGGTCCACGCTGCGCGGATTCCGCGCGGCCGCCGTCGTCGCGCTCGCCCCGGCCGGGCTGCTCCTGGCCGGCGCCGGCAGCGCGTTCGCCGACGCGACGACCGTGCAGGCCGACACCAACGCGGAAGCCTTCGGCGTGCTCGGCCCGGTCGGGCTGGTCGCGGTCGCGCTCGGCATCGTCGGCATGACGCTGGGAGTGCTGCGCCAGCGCCGCAAGACCCGCGAAGCCGCGGCGACGGCGGCGCAAGCCCCGGCCGCACCACCGGTCGACCCGAGGGTGGCGGCCCCGGAGGTCCGAGGCCCGGTCACGGCAATGGCCGAGGCGGTCCTGGCCGACCCCGACGCGACGCCGACCCGCCCGCTGTTCACCCAGCGCCCGCACGCCTGACCCAGCCTCTCCGCAGGGAGTACCCGGCTGGAGGCGCTCGCCGCGGGACGGCCCTGCTGTGGCCGAGAACCGGCCGGAGGTCCCGGCTCGCGCGCCGCGGGGCGGCCCTGCCCACCGCCGAGAACCTGACTGAGGTCCCCGCTCGCCGCGGGCGACCCCCCAGTCCCGGCGAGAACCGGCCGGAAGTTCTCGGCGTCGCTCGCCGCAGGACGGCCCTGCGTCGCCGCGGAGAACCCCGGCCGTCCTTGGGGGAAACCCCAAGGCTGGGCCCCCTCCGCGCCCGCTGCCGCCCCGGGCCTGGAAGAATCCTTGCGTGTCCGATGAGCAGACCGTCGCCGCCGCACGTCGTCCGCGGGTTCTTTCCGGGATCCAGCCGACCGCCGACTCGTTCCACCTCGGGAACTACCTCGGTGCGCTGCGCCAGTGGGTGCGGCTGCAGGACACCCACGAGTGCTTCTACAGCGTCGTCGACCTGCACGCCATCACCGTCGAGCAGGACCCGAAGGTGCTGCGGCAGCGCACCCGCGTCTCGGCCGCGCAGCTGCTCGCCATCGGTATCGACCCGCAGCGCACCGCGCTGTTCGTGCAGAGCCACGTCCCGGAGCACGCCCAGCTGAGCTGGGTCATGGAGTGCCAGACCGGCTTCGGCGAGGCCGGCCGGATGACGCAGTTCAAGGACAAGTCCGCGAAGCAGGGCTCCGACCGCTCCAGCGTCGGCCTCTTCACCTACCCGGTCCTGCAGGCCGCGGACATCCTGCTCTACCAGGCCGACGCGGTCCCGGTCGGCGAGGACCAGCGCCAGCACCTCGAGCTGACGCGCGACCTCGCGCAGCGCTTCAACAACCGGCTGGGCGCCACGTTCGTCGTGCCGGAGCCGTACATCATCAAGGACACGGCGAAGATCTACGACCTCCAGGACCCGACGGCCAAGATGAGCAAGTCGGCGCCCACCGTCAACGGCCTGATCGAGCTGCTCGACGACCCGAAGCGCTCGGCGAAGAAGATCCGCTCGGCGGTCACCGACACCGGCCGTGAGGTCAGGTTCGACCCCGAGAACAAGGCGGGCGTCTCGAACCTGCTGACCATCTACTCGGCGTTGAGCGAGCGGACGATCCCCGACCTCGAAGCCGCGTACGAGGGCAAGGGCTACGGCGACCTGAAGAAGGACCTCGGCGAGCTGTTCGTCGAGTGGGTCACGCCCATCCAGGAGCGCGCCAAGTCCTATTTGGACGATGTCGCCGAGCTCGACAAGGTGCTCGCCGCGGGCGCCGAGCGAGCCCGTGAGGTGGCCTCGAAGACCCTGGCCAAGACCTACCGCCGGATCGGGTTCCTGCCGCCGGTGCGGTGAAGCTGCTCCTGCTGAACGGCCCGCCGGGCAGCGGCAAGTCGACGCTCGCCCGGCGGTACGCCGACGACCACCCGCCGGCGCTGGCCCTCGACGTCGACCGGCTCCGCGCGATGGTGGGCGGCTGGCGCGCGGAGCCGGGCCACGCGGGCCTGTTGGCGCGTGACGTCGCCGTCGCGGCCGCGCGGGCGCACCTGATCGCGGGGCACGACGTCGTCGTGCCGCAGCTGGTCGCCCGGCCGGGCTTTCCGGAACGGCTCGAGGAACTGGCCCGCGAGACGCAGGCGACCTTCCACGAGTTCGTGCTCCTGCCGGGGCGCGAAGTGGCTCGTCAACGCTTCACCGAGCGTGGGACGTCGGAGATCGAGACCGTCGTGCCGCTGGGCGGGTCCGAACTGGACGCGGCCTACGACGCCGTCGAGGCGTTCGCCGCGAGCCGCGGGGTGCCGGCCCTCACCGCCGAGGACGCCTACCCGGGCCTGCTCGCCTCCCTCGCGTAGGCCGCTCGCGTTGCGGGAGTCACGGGCCGTGGTTAGCGTTTCACAGTGGCGAACGAAGAGAAGGAAAAGCTCCTGCCGCGGTTGCGGCGGAAGTACCCGTGGCTCGACCACCTGATCCGCGCCAACGACGCCTTCACCGAGCGGTACGGCAACCACTACGCCGCCGCGATCACCTACTTCAGCGTGCTGTCGGTGTTTCCGCTGTTCATGGTGGGCTTCGCCGTGTTCGGGCTGGTCGTCAACCACGACCAGGCGATCATCCACAACATCACCCAGAGCATCAACGACTCCGTGCCCGAGGGCCTGCGCGGTCTCGTCATGAGCATCGTGAACGGCGCGGTCGACTCCGGGGGCGGGATCGGGATCTTCGGTCTCCTCCTCGCCCTCTACTCCGGTATCGGCTGGATGTCGAACCTGCGGGACGCGCTCACCGCGCAGTGGGGCCAGGAAAAGCAGTCGCAGCCGATCGTCAAGCAGACGCTCAAGGACCTCGTCGCGTTGATCGGGCTCGGCGTCGCGTTGGCCGTCTCGTTCGCGCTGACCGCCGTCGGCGGGTTCGTGGGGCACAGCCTGCTCAAGCTCGTCGGGCTCGAAGGGGCCGGCTGGGCGAACTTCCTGCTCCGCGTCGCGACGATCGTCCTCGGCCTGCTCGCCAACACCCTCGTCTTCCTCTGGGTGATCGCGCGGCTGCCGCGTGAGCGGGTCGCACTGCGCAGTGCCGTGAAGGGCGCCGTGGTCGCGTCCGTCGGGTTCGTCGTCCTGCAGCAGGTCGCCACCGTCTACCTGGCGAGCGTCACGAAGTCGCCCGCGGCCGCGATCTTCGGGCCGGTCATCGGGTTGCTCGTGTTCGCGAACCTCGTCTCGCGCTTCCTCCTGCTCATCACGGCCTGGACCGCGACGGCGAAGGAGAACGAGCGCCGGGTCGTCGTGCCCCCGCCGCCAGTGCGGCTCGAGCAGAGCGTCACGGTCCAGCGCGGACCGGGCCTGGGTGCCGTCGCGGGTGCGTTCAGCGCCGGTGCGCTGCTCGCGTGGCTCGGGGGCCGCCGCAAGCCTTGACAGCGAGCACGGCGGTAAAGAAACTGAACCGGTAAGAAATCTGAACCGGAGGTTTCATGCTGGACGCCGCCCGCGAGTGCGCCGCGCTCGCCCGGACGCTCGCACCCGTCACCGAACGGCAGCGCGCCCTGCCCGCCGAACTGGTCGCGAAGCTGACCGACGCCCAGCTCCTGCGCAGCGGCGTCCCGGGCTACCTCGGCGGCCCCGAAGCGCCGCCGGCGCTCAGCCTCGAAACAGCCGAGACGGTCGCGCGCGGCGACGCGTCGGCGGGCTGGTGCGTCTCGATCGCCGTGACGAGCAGCCTGCTCTCGGCCTACGCGCCGCGTAAGTGCGCCGAGGAGGTCTTCGGGGACCCGCGCACGGTCGCGGCGGGCGTCTGGGCACCGCGCGGCACCGGCGAGAAGGTCAACGGCGGCTACACCGTCTCCGGCCGCTGGGCGTTCTGCAGCGGTATCCCGCACTGTGACTGGCTTTTCGCCGGGTTCGTGCACGAGGGCGCGCTGTCCGTGGCGGCGCTGCCGAAGGCCGACATCGAGGTGCTCGACACCTGGCACACCACCGGCCTGCGCGGCACCGGCAGCCACGACTGCGTCGCCGACGACCTGTTCGTCCCCGAGCACCGCGTCTTCTCGGTGCTGGGCGGGCCGCCGGAAGAAGCCGTTGCGCTGCACCGGTTCCCGCTCTTCGGCTACTTCGCGCTGTCGGTCGCGGCGGCCGCGCTCGGCAACGCGCGCGGCGCGATCGACGACCTCGTCGAGCTCGCCTCGACGCGCAGGCCGCTCGGCTCCAGCCGGTCGCTCGCCGAACGGTCGCAGACACAAGCCGCGGTCGCCGAGGCCGAGGCCGCCCTGCGCGCCGCGCGGTTGCTGTATTACACGAGCATCGACGACGCCTGGCAGGCCGCGCAAGGCACCGAACCCGTGCCGGACCAGTTGAAACTCGGTCTGCGCCTGGCCGCCACGCACGTCACGCGCACGGCCGCGAAGGTCGCCGAAAGCATGTACGACCTCGGCGGCGGCGCCGCGATCTACGAGACTTCGCCGCTGCAGCGCCGGTTCCGCGACGCCCACACGGCGACCGCGCACTTCCAGGTCAACCCGGCCAGCTTCGAGCTGTCCGGCAAGCTCCTGCTGGGCGTGCCCGCCCGCACCGAACAGCTCTGAGGAGTCCCGTGCCCGTCAACGCCCAGTACCGCCTCGCCGCCCGCCCGGCCGCCGGGCTGCCGAAGGACACCGACTGGCAGTACACCGAGGAAGCCGTCCCGTCGCCCGGCGAAGGGGAGTTCCTGGTCGAGGTCCAGTACCTCTCGCTCGACCCCGCGATGCGCACCTGGATGAACGCCGGCCGCTCGTACGTGCCGCCGGTCGGGATCGGCGAGGTGATGCGCGCGGCCGGCATCGGGGAGGTCGTCGAGTCGCGCCACCCCGGGTTCACGGCCGGGCAGCACGTCTTCGGCACCTTCGGCGTCCAGAACTTCGCGGTCTCCGACGGCAAGGACGTCCAGGTCGTCGACACCTCGCGCGCCCCGGCGCCGACGTTCCTCGGCACGCTCGGGATCAGCGGGATCACCGCCTACTTCGGGCTCTTCGACGTCGGACGGCCCGAGCCGGGCCAGACGGTCGTGGTGTCCGCCGCGGCCGGGTCGGTCGGGATCGTCGCCGGGCAGCTCGCGAAGATCCACGGCTGCCGCGTCGTCGGCATCGCCGGCGGGCCGGAGAAGTGCCGGATGCTCGTCGAGGAGCACGGCTTCGACGCCGCCGTCGACCACCGCGCCGGGAACGTCCGCGCCGACCTCAAGGAGCACGCGCCCGACGGCATCGACGTCTTCTTCGACAACGTCGGCGGCGAGGTCCTCGAGGCGGCGCTGGCGCGGCTCGCGCGCGGCGCCCGCGTGGTGCTCAGCGGCGCGGTTTCCCAGTACAACAGCACCGAAGGGCCGCGCGGGCCGGCGAACTACATGCAGCTGCTGGTGCGGCGCGCGTCGATGACCGGGTTCGTCGTCTTCGACTACGCCGACCGGTACGCCGAAGCGGTCGACGCACTCGCCGGCTGGCTGCGCGAAGGCAAGCTGAAGTCGCGCGAGGACGTCGTCGCGGGCGGGATCGCGAAGTTCCCGGAGACGCTGCTTAAGCTGTTCCGCGGCGAGAACACCGGCAAGCTGGTGCTCGCGCTGTGACCGACCTGCGGCACCGGTTCACCGCGGACTCGGTCGGGCGCGCGCTCGACCTGGTCGGCGAGCGGTGGAGCCTGCTCATCCTGCGCGAGTCGTTCTTCGGCGTGCGGCGCTACGGCGAATTCGCGCGCCACCTGTCGATCCCGCGCCCGACGCTGTCGGCCCGGCTGAAGACCCTCGTCGACGCGGGCGTGCTCGAGCGCGTCGACCCCGTGCCCGAGTACGTGCTGACGAAGGCGGGGCGCGACCTGTTCGGCGCGGTCGTCACCCTCATGCAGTGGGGCGACAAGCACCTCGCCGGGCCGGAAGGACCGCCGATCCTGCTGCGGCACAAGGACTGCGGCGAGATCGCCGACACGTATGTCGCGTGTGGACACTGCGGGGGCGCGATCGCCACCGACAAGGTGACCCCCGAGCCGGGCCCGGGGTTCCGCTAGCCCGCGGCCTTCTTGCGCTGGTGCCCGACGACGAACCCGCCGACGATGATCAGGAACACCACCAGCGTGATGATCCAGCCGGTCGTGCCGAACGGGTCCTCCTTGGCGGCGGCCGCGGTCGAGGACGTCCCGCTGCCGCCGGTGCCGTCGGCGAGCGACGTCGGGTTGTTGCCCTGCGGCGTCGCCTGGGCGTTCTGGTAGTCGATCTTGCCGACCGGCTCGGCGTGGTCGGCCTCCAGCGCGAAGCCGTAGTCGAGCAGCTTGGCGGCCTGGTCGACCACCCGCGTCGGCTTCTGCTCGGCGCGCAGCATGACGACCGCGAGCCGCTTGCCCTTCTGCTGCGCCGCGCCGACGTAGGTGTGGCGGGCGTCGTCGGTGAAGCCGGTCTTGCCGCCGAGGAAGCCGGGGTAGACGCCGAGCAGCTTGTTGTCGTTGAAGATCGGGATGGCGGGCTTGCCGCCGGTCGCCGGGATTTCGAAGTTCTTCGTCGAGACGGTCTTCGCGAACTCCGGCTGCTTCATCGCGTAGTGGAAGATCAGGCTGAGGTCGTAGGCCGAGGTCGACATGCCCGGCCCGTCGAGCCCCGACGGCGTCGCGGTGCGCGTGTCGAGCGCGCCGATGCGGGCCGCGAGCGCGTTCATCTTCGCCACCGCCGCGTCGACCCCGCCGAGCTGCGTGGCGAAGGCGTGCGCGACGTCGTTGCCCGAGTGCATCAGCAGGCCGTGCAGCAGCTGGTCGACGGTGTACTGCCCGCCGGCGACGAGCCCGACGCAGGTGCACTCCTGCTCGGCGTCCTCCTTCGTCGCGACGACGACCTGCTGCGGGTTCAGCTGGGTGACGACGACGAGCGCGAGCAGCGTCTTGATCAGCGACGCCGGCCGCTCGCGGGCGTGCGGGTCCTTCGCCGCGATGATCGCGCCGGTGTCGAGGTCCTGCACCACCCACGAGGCCGCGGTGTTGCCGTCCGGCGGGTTGAGCGCGCCCTGCGGGGTGATCAGGCCGCACTCGGCCATCCGCGGGCCGCCGACCGGGTCGGCGGGCACGGCGAGCGGCGCCGGGGCCTGGCGGCCCGGGGCCGGCTTTTCCGACGTGTCGACCGGCGCCGGCGGGGCCTGCCGGTTCGCGCACTGGCCCTGCTGCGGCGCCGCGGCCGCGAAGGCCGGCGTGCTCAGGGCCAGGAGGGCGGCGGCGAGCGTCGTCGTGAGGACCTTGAGCGACCGGGAAACAGCGGAGTGCACCCACGCAATCTAGCGCCGCGGCCCGGGCCGCATACTCAGGGGCATGCGCATTTCGCGAGGCACGTCGCTGTTCCTGCTGGCCTTCGGCGTGTGGTCCTGGATCATCTGGATCACGTTCGCCAAGAACCTGTGGGACAGCGACCGGTCCTGGACGCCCGACGGCTCGCCGACGGCGTACTTCGTGGTGCACGCGGTGCTGACCGTGGTGTCGTTCGTGCTGGGCACGATCATCGGCGTGCTGGGGTGGCGCGGGGTGCGTGCGCGGGCCGCTTCCTGACTTTGGTCGGTGGCGCGGTCCCCGGGGCCGGTTTAGGTTGACGCCACTGACTCTGGAGGTGGAATGTCCCGTTTACGCCGAATGGCGGCCCCGTTGGCACTGGTCGTCGGGGGCGGCCTGTTCGCCGCGGCACCGGCGGCCGAGGCCGCGCCGGTCGCCTGCGACACGACGAGCACGCCGTACACCTACGTGGTGACCTACCAGCCGGGCACGCGCGCGTCGGCGGTCGACAAGGAGCTGGCGGCCAAGTGCGGCACGAAGGTGGCGTACTACGGCGAGATCGGCGTCGCGATCGCCAGCTCGCGCAACGCGGACTTCCAGCAGAAGATCGGCGTCTACCGGGCTTATTCGGGCGGCAAGGACGTGGCTTCCGCCGCTTCGGCCCGGTCCTCGCTGGGGGCGGTCCGGACGCTGGAGGACACGCGGTCCGTCACCGCGGCGGGTGACCTTTCGGCGCAGCAGTGGGACATGAAGGCGATCCACGCGCCCGAGGCGAACAAGGTCTACCAGGGCAGCTCGTCGGTGACGGTGGGCGTGCTGGACTCGGGCATCGACGCCACGCACCCGGCTCTCCGTGCCGCTGTTTCGCCTTCTTCGTCGGCGGGCTGCGTCACGGGCGCCCCTGACCTGACGCCGGCCTCGTGGGCCCCGACGACGTCCGACCACGGAACGCACGTGGCGGGCACGATCGCGGGCAAGGACCCGGCAGCGGGCTTCACGGGCATCGCGCCGGGGGTCCGCCTGGCCTCGGTGAAGGTGGTCAACGACGACGGCTACATCTTCCCGGAGTCGGCCGTCTGCGGCTTCGTGTGGGCGGCCAAGCACGGCTTCCAGGTGACGAACAACAGCTACTACATCGACCCGGGCATGTTCTTCTGCTCGCACGAGCCGGGCGACGCGGCGGCATACGAGGCGGTGCGTCGGGCGATCGAGTTCTCGACGCGCCACGGCGTTCTGAACGTCTCGGCGGCCGGCAACTCGGGCTTCGACACCCGGACGCAGACCACGGACCCGAACCGCCCGCACCCGGTGGATTCGTCGTGCGGCATCCTGCCGAAGGCGATCGACGGCGTGGTGACGGTGTCATCGGTGGGCTACGCGGGCACGAAGTCCTCGTTCAGCAACTACGGCGAGATCGACGTGACGGCCCCCGGTGGGGACTTCTCCCAGCAGCCTCCTGACGGCGCCGGTCCGGCCTGCCCCCTCTCGACGACGGTGTTCGGCGGGCCCTATGGCTCGAAGTGCGGAACGTCGATGGCTTCGCCGCACGCTGCCGGCGTCGCGGCACTGCTGGCATCGAAGTTCCGCGGCCTGCCGCCGCAGCTGCTTTCCCGGCTCCTGACAGGCGAGGCCGACCCGGTGAAGTGCGCATCGGCGGAGACGGAGTGCACAGGCCCGGCGAAGAACAACTCGTACTACGGCCACGGCCTGGTGAACGCCCTGGACGCGGTGCGCTGACCGTGAGACGAAGGGCTCCTCGTCCGATGTGGACGAGGAGCCCTTCACTTATCTGGACCACTGAACGCTTTCTTCGCCTGACCGAGTGTAATTTCGCAGCGGAGGAGAGCTGTTTTCCCGCGCCCGGTGTAACCTGACCGGACCAACTGGCCCGAACAAAGAGCCACCGGGAACGGCGGCTCGGGAATGGATTTCCATGTCAGGCGGCTCCGAGACGGGTGGCAACTGATCGTTTCGATCGGTGCTCCGCAGCCCGGACCGCCTTGGTGGCTCCGGGCTTTCTCGTGTCAGGACTGCGAATAGTCGGCGACGAACCCCATCCGCTGGTTCATCTCGGGTTCGCGCGCGGAGAACTCGACGATCACGTCTTGGCCGCGCCGGAGCCGCTGCAGGTTCTGGGCACCCTGGTTTCGCACCTTGAAGGCGTTGGGGTACCGGATGTTCCGGAAGATCACCCGGTGTTCGAACTGCCCGATTTCCTTGGCGAAGAGCACGTCGAAGCTCTCCGGACTCGTGCCGTTCATCAGGTCCGCCGAGAATCCCGGCCAGTCCCACTCGACCGTGACGAGGTCGCCGGCCTGGACCACGGAACCCAGGTGGATGTAGATGTCCAGCCGGGGCTTTCCTTCCCGCGAGAACGTCCACACGGAGGTGGCGTTCGCCCGTGTGCGCTCTTCGGTGTCGTCCTCCCCGGCATGGAACGCCTTGCACTGCACCTTCCGCCTGGCCCGGTTCGTCAGGCGGGTGCTCCCGTAGTAGACGAGGTTGACCGAGACGTACCGGAGAGTGCCGTTGGAAGCGGCGTCGAGGACCAGTTCGCGCCGGCATCGGGCGTCGCCGTTCTCGTCGACGACCACTTCTTGCCGCCATTCCCGCACCGCGAGGGGTGAAGTGGAGTGCATTTGGTCGGCGTAGGTGTGCAAGAGCTGTTCAATGTGCTTGAGCTGGCTGCGCAGTCGTTGCGTCCCAGCGAAGGAAATGGCGCTGACCAGCACGAACAGGCCGGCCGCCAAGGTCGCGAAGGTGATCCGGAGCCAAGTCAGCCCGAGGATCTGGCCGAGCAGGCCGACGGTTCCGAGGGAGGCCAGTGCTCCGGCCAGCGCGCGGAAGTAGCCGTGCCGGAAAACGTACTCTTCGAGATCTGCGACCAGGGGCACCAACCGGCGCGCGACGAGTCTCCGGATGTCCGAAGCAGCACCCATTGCGCTCGCATTCCGTAGTCGGCCCGTAGAGAGACCGTTCCCACCAGCAACTCTTCACGTTAGCCCAACTACGCACCGTTTCCCAGGAGCGCAACAAACGAAGGGCCCTCCGACATAGTCGCCGGAGGGCCCTTCGATGTTGCGGAAGGTGTCAGACGCGCTTGAAGAGCAGCGCGCGCTTCACTTCCTGGATCGCCTTCGTCACCTGGATCCCGCGGGGGCAGGCGTCGGTGCAGTTGAACGTCGTGCGGCAGCGCCAAACGCCTTCGCCGTCGTTCAGGATGTCCAGGCGCTCCTCCGAGCCCTCGTCACGCGAGTCGAAGATGAACCGGTGCGCGTTGACGATCGCCGCGGGGCCGAAGTACGAGCCGTCGTTCCAGTACACCGGGCACGACGACGTGCAGCAGGCGCACAGGATGCACTTCGTCGTGTCGTCGAAGCGGTCGCGGTCGGCCTGGGACTGGATCCGCTCGCGCGTCGGCTCGTTCCCGTACGTGATCAGGTACGGCTTGATCGCGCGGTACGCCTCGAAGAACGGGTCCATGTCGACGTACAGGTCCTTCAACGTCGTCAGGCCCTTGATCGGGGCGATCGTGATCGTCGTCTTCTTGCCGTCCTTCTCGAGCAGGTCCTTCATCAGGACCTTGCACGCCAGGCGGTTGATGCCGTTGATCTGCATCGCGTCGGAGCCGCACACGCCGTGCGCGCACGACCGGCGGAACGAGAACGTCCCGTCGATGTAGTCCTTCACGTAGAACAGCAGGTTCAGCAGCCGGTCGGTGCGCTGCGCCGGGACGTCGTAGGACTCCCAGTGCGGCTCCGTGTCGACCTCCGGGTTGAACCGGAGGATCTTCAGCGTGACCGTGATCGGGGTGTGCTCGTCCGAGGCAGAAGACGAAGGAGCTTCGGCAACGCTAGTCATCAGTACTTCCGCTCCATCGGCTCGTAGCGGGTGAAGGTGACCGGCTTGTAGTCGAGCCGGATGTCGGACGCCAGACCGGTGCCCTGCTTGTAGGCCATGGTGTGCCGCATGAAGTTCGTGTCGTCGCGGGTCGGGTAGTCCTCGCGGGCGTGGCCGCCGCGGGACTCCTTGCGGGCCAGCGCGCCCACGACCAGGACCTCGGCCAGCTCCAGCAGGAAGCCCAGCTCGACGGCCTCGAGCAGGTCGGTGTTGTACCGCTTGCCCTTGTCCGCCACCGTGATCCGCTGGTACCGCTCCTTCAGCGCCTGGACGTCGGTCAGCGCCTGCTTCAGCGTGTCCTCGGTCCGGTACACCGAAGCGTGCGAGTCCATCGTCTGCTGCATTTCCTTGCGGATGTCGGCGACGCGCTCGTCACCGTGCTCCGACAGCAGGCCCGCCAGCTGCTCTTCCACCAGCTGGGTCGGGTTCTCCGGCAGCTCGACGTGCTCGTGCGCCAGCGCGTACTCCGCGGCCGCGATGCCGGCGCGGCGGCCGAACACGTTGATGTCCAGCAGCGAGTTCGTGCCCAGGCGGTTCGAGCCGTGCACGGACACGCACGCGACCTCGCCCGCCGCGTACAGGCCGGGGATGACGTTCTCGTTGTCCCGCAACGCTTCGCCGTGCACGTTGGTCGGGATCCCGCCCATCACGTAGTGGCAGGTCGGGAACACCGGCACCGGCTCCTTGACCGGGTCGACGCCCAGGTAGGTGCGCGAGAACTCGGTGATGTCCGGCAGCTTGGTCTCGAGGACCTCGACCGGCAGGTGCGTGACGTCGAGGACGACGTAGTCCTTGTTCGGGCCGCACCCGCGGCCCTGCAGCACTTCCTGCACCATCGAGCGCGCCACGATGTCGCGCGGCGCGAGGTCCTTGATGGTGGGGGCGTAGCGCTCCATGAACCGCTCGCCGGAGGCGTTGCGCAGGATCCCGCCTTCGCCGCGGACGGCTTCGGAAATGAGAATGCCCAGGCCCGCGAGGCCGGTCGGGTGGAACTGGAAGAACTCCATGTCCTCCAGCGGCAGGCCCTTGCGGAAGATGATGCCGAGGCCGTCACCGGTGAGGGTGTGCGCGTTCGACGTCGTCTTGAAGATCTTGCCCGCGCCGCCGGTGGCGAACACGATCGACTTCGCCTGGAAGACGTGCAGCTCGCCGGTGGCCAGCTCGTAGGCGACGACGCCGGAGGCGATCGGGTTGCCGTTCTCGTCCTCCGACGTGATCAGGTCGAGCACGTAGAACTCGTTGAAGAACTCCGTGCCGTACTTGACGCAGTTCTGGTACAGCGTCTGGAGGATCATGTGCCCGGTGCGGTCCGCGGCGTAGCAGGCGCGGCGCACCGCGGCCTTGCCGTGGTCACGCGTGTGCCCGCCGAAGCGGCGCTGGTCGATCTTGCCCTCGGGCGTCCGGTTGAACGGCAGGCCCATCTTCTCCAGGTCGAGGACCGCGTCGATGGCTTCCTTGGCCATGATCTCCGCGGCGTCCTGGTCGACGAGGTAGTCGCCGCCCTTGACCGTGTCGAAGGTGTGCCACTCCCAGTTGTCCTCTTCGACGTTCGCCAGCGCGGCGCACATGCCGCCCTGGGCCGCGCCGGTGTGGGACCGGGTCGGGTAGAGCTTGGTGAGGACCGCGGTGCGGGCGCGCTGGCCGGACTCGATGGCCGCGCGCATGCCGGCGCCGCCGGCGCCGACGATCACCACGTCGTACTTGTGGAACTGCATGGTGGGAGCTCTCCGGGCTTCAGTTCGCGGGCATGTTCGGGTCGAAGGTGAAGATCACCATCGTGCCGACGGCCAGGATCAGCGCCATGGACACGTACAGCACGATCTTCAGCCAGAACCGCGTGCTGTCCTTGCGCGCGTAGTCGTCGATGATGGTCCGCAGGCCGTTGCCGCCGTGGATCTCGGCGAGCCAGAGCATGGCCAGGTCCCAGAACTGCCAGAACGGCGAGGCCCAGCGGCCGGCGACGAAGCCCCAGTTGATCCGGTGGACGCCGCCGTCGAGGATGTTCATGATCAGCAGGTGGCCGAGCACCAGGATGATCAGCGCCAGGCCCGAGATCCGCATGAACAGCCAGCTGTAGAGCTCGAAGTTGCTGCGGCGCGCGGCGGGACGCTTCGGCGTGCGGGGGTTCGCGAGGGCGAGGTCGGCCATGTCAGTTACCCCCGAAGAGCGTTTCGACGGTGCGCTTCAGCATGAAGAACGCACCGGGGACCATCACGACGACCCAGACCACGCCGATGACCCACAGCATCGCCTTCTGCAGCTTCGGGCCCTTCGACCAGAAGTCGACCAGCATGACGCGGATGCCGTTGAGAGCGTGGAACAGCACCGCGCCGACGAGGCCGACCTCCAGGAGGTTCACGATCGGCGTCTTGTAGGTCTCGATGACCTGGTCGTAGGTGTTCGGCGACACGCGCACGAGCGCGGTGTCGAGCACGTGCACGAACAGGAAGAAGAATGTGAGCACGCCGGTGATGCGGTGCAGCACCCAGGACCACATGCCGGGGTCACCCCGGTAGAAGGTCCCCTGCCGGCGTGAGGCACCCGCCCGATCGCTCGCGCCTGCCTCGGGGGCAGTGCTCGCCGTGGTGGACATCGGTGAACGGCCTCCAACGTCTGACTATGTGCCCGGTGGCCGTGAGGTCCGCAGTCGCCGTGAAGCGGCGGCAGTGCCGAGATCAACGTCATCGAGCCTGGATGAATCGGATGCTAGACCCGCACCCGGCACGCGGCTCACCTCCGGGTTCCTGTCTGTGATGGACCAGACACCGGTATTCCCGCCCCACCACCCGGCGGTGTGGCGCAGCACACTCGGCCGTGCGGCCCAACTGTCCACGCTCCTCACTGGTGATCCGATCTCTGCAGCATCTGATATCTGATGCGCTAGGCCGATAGGCTGGTACGTCCGGTTTGTTGTTGACCAACTAGCGGCCTATTCCTACTGTCACTCGCATATACATCGGATCTCTCACGATGGGGTGACGTTCTGGTGAGACGACTCGGCTTGGTGATCGCCGTCGCGGCCCTGCTCCCCGTGGTGGCGGTCACTCCCGCCCGGGCCCTGCCGGACGGGCTGGCGCTCAGTCCTCCGATGGGCTTCAACAACTGGAACACCACCGGGTGCGCCGTCGACGAGCAGATCATCCGCGACACCGCCGACATCTTCGTCGCGCAGGGCCTCGAAGCGGCCGGCTACCAGTACGTGAACGTCGACGACTGCTGGGCGGAGGCCCAGCGCGACGCCGACGGCCGGATGCAGGCGAACAAGGCGCGCTTCCCGCACGGCATCAAGGCGCTGGCCGACTACGTCCACTCGAAGGGCCTGAAGTTCGGCATCTACACCAGCGCGGGCACGCTGACCTGCGCGAAAACCCAGCCGGGCGCGCTCGACCACGAAGACGTCGACGCGCAGACGTTCGCGGACTGGGGTGTCGACTACCTCAAGTACGACAACTGCAACAACCAGGGCCGGCCCGCGCTCGAGCGCTACACGAAGATGCGCGACGCGCTCGCGAAGACCGGTCGCCCGATCGTGTACTCGCTCTGCGAGTGGGGCGAGAACAAGCCGTGGGAGTGGGGTGCGGACGTCGGGCACCTGTGGCGCACGACCGGCGACATCAAGGACAACTGGGCCAAGGTGCTCCAGATCCTCAAGGCGAACGCGCCGCTCGCGCCGTACGCCGGGCCGGGCCACTGGAACGATCCCGACATGCTCGAGGTCGGCAACGGCGGCATGACGACCGTCGAGTACCGGTCGCACTTCTCGCTCTGGGCGATGATGGCCGCGCCGCTGCTCATCGGCGCCGACCTGCGCAAGGTGTCGCCGGAGAACTTCGACGTCCTGCGCAACGCCGAGGTCATCGCGCTCGACCAGGACCGGCGTGGCGTCCAGGCGCGGGTGCTGTCCAACCAGGACGGTCGCTGGGTCTTCGCGAAGCCGCTGCAGAACGGGGACGTCGCGGTCGCGCTCTTCAACGAGACGTCCGCCAACGCCACGATCGGCACCACGGCCGCCGCCGCCGGGCTCCCGAAGGCCGCCGGGTACTCCGCGCGTGACCTCTGGGCGCACCGCGATCTCCAGACGGCGGGCCGGATCTCCGCGGTCGTCCCACCACACGCGACAGTCGTCTACCGGGTGCACGCGGGCGGCGCGTGGCTGGGCGACGCGCCCATGGTGAGCACGGGCGTCGAGCTGGCCGCGCCGGTGCCGGGCGTGCCGGGGGAGATCACCCCGGCGGGGAAGCCGTTCGAGGTCACGGTGTCCGCGACCGACGAAGCGCGCGTCCCGGTGTTCGACCCGCGGGTCACGCTGACCGCGCCCGCGGGGTGGCGGGTCGAGCAGCTGGCCCGGCCACGGGCGTTCGTCCTCGCCACGGGTGACACGGCGGCCGGGCGCTGGCGCGTGACCCCGCCGTCCGGCACCGAGGGCACGACGGCGGTGCTGAACAGCGGCGTCACCTACCGGACGCTCGGCTTCGGCCAGGTCTCGTGGCACGGCGACCAGCAGCTGACGGTGCCCGCGGCGCCCCCGGGCGCGCCCGCCTGGGCGAGCGACCTGCGCTGGGCGGCGGAGAAGAACGGCTACGGCCCGGTCGAGCGCGACATGTCCAACGGCGGCATCCCGGCGGGCGACGGCAAGCCGCTGACGATCAACGGCGTCGGCTACCCGAAGGGCCTGGGCGCGCACGCCCCGAGCGAGCTGGTCTTCTACGTCGGTGGCCGGTGCACGGCGTTCACGGCGGACGTCGGCATCGACGACGAGCGCAAGGCGACGAACAAGCAGGGCTCGGCGACGTTCGAGATCTGGGCGGACGGCTCGAAGGTGGCCGCCACGGGCGTCCGCACCTGGCAGGACCCGGCGCTGCCGCTGGCGGCGGACCTGCACGGCGCCCAGTACCTGCGCCTGGTGATCACCGACGGCGGCGACGGGAACTCCTACGACCGCAGCGACTGGGCCGCCGCCCGGCTCACCTGCGGCTGAACCCGCGATCTCACTGGGTGACCGGACTGGCCCAACCCTCGGACATTCCGGCACACTGAGTCACACAAAACGGCAGTTTGGCCGTCCCAGAGTGAGGTCGCTCGCCGAAAGCAGGCCCGTGCGTGCTCGATGATCACGTTCGGTGTCCAGTTCGTCGCGCGCAAGACTCGTGAGTAAACGTTTGTGTTACGTAGCGTGCCGTTCCTATGGCGCATTCCTGTCCGTTGGGTACGGTCCACCAGTCGACCCGGCAGTGGGCCCGGTCGTGCCCTGGACATCCGCTGGATCAGCGGGGAGGGAGAAACACGTTGCGTCGCATGCGTGGAACCGCGCTGGCCGCCGCGGCCATGGCCGGGGTGCTCGCCCTGGCCGGGTGCGCCAAGGACTCGAGCGGTGGCAGTAGCAACAACAGCGCCGCGCCTTCGTCGGGCGGCTCGGACTGCGTCACCGCGCAGAAGCCGCCCGCGGCCCCCGCCGCGTCGAGCAGCACGGCCGCCGCGGGCGGCAAGGTGGACGGCAGCAAGCTGAAGATCGGCCTGGCCTTCGACGTCGGCGGCCGGGGTGACGCGTCCTTCAACGACGCCGCCGCCGCGGGCACCGACAAGGCGAAGAGCGACCTCGGCGTCACGACGGTCAGCGAAAGCACCGCCAGCGCCAGCGAGGCCGAGTCGGCCAAGCAGCAGCGCCTCGACCAGATGGCCTCCTCGGGCCTGAACCCGATCATCGCGGTGGGCTTCGCCTACGCGCCGTCGGTCAAGGTCGTCGCGGCCAAGTACCCGAACACCAAGTTCGCGATCGTCGACGACGACTCGATCACCCTGCCGAACGTGACGCCGCTGGTCTTCGCCGAGGAGCAGGGCTCGTTCCTGGCCGGCGTCGCCGCCGCGTACAAGAGCAAGAGCTGCCACATCGGCTTCGTCGGCGGCGTCAACACCCCGCTGATCCAGAAGTTCGAGGCCGGCTTCCTGCAGGGCGCGAAGACGGTTTCGTCCAAGATCAAGATCGAGGACGAGTACCTGACCCCGGCCGGTGACTTCTCCGGGTTCCAGGACCCGCCGAAGGGCAACGCGAAGGCCCAGGCCGAGATCGCCAAGGGCGCGGACGTGATCTACCACGCCGCCGGCGCCTCCGGTAAGGGCGTCTTCGACGCCGCGAAGTCGGGCAACGCGCTGGCCATCGGCGTCGACTCCGACCAGTACAACCAGAAGACCGTCGAGGCGGACAAGGACGTCATCATCACGTCCATGCTCAAGCGCGTCGACGTCGCGGTCTTCGACTACGTGCAGGCCGTCGCGAAGGGTGACCTGAGCGGCCTGCCGAAGCGGTTCGACCTCAAGGTCGACGGCGTCGGCTACGCCACCTCCGGCGGCAAGGTCGACGACATCAAGGACGTCCTCGACGGCTACAAGGCCCAGATCATCTCGGGCGCGATCACCGTTTCGGACAAGCCGCAGAAGTAAGGCAGTTCGCGTCGGGGCTCGGAGGATTTCTCCTCCGGGCCCCTCACGCGTTTAGACGAGATATGGAATTCTCCCGCCCATGAGCACTGCCGAGGCCCCGGCCGAGGCCGTCCCCGACCGGGGCGCGCCCGCCGTCCAGCTGACCGGGATCACCAAACGGTTCCCGGGTGTGGTGGCCAACTCCGACGTCAACCTCACCGTCGCCACGGGCGAGGTGCACGCCATCTGTGGCGAAAACGGCGCCGGCAAGTCCACCCTGATGAAGATCCTCTACGGCATGCAGCCGCCGGACGAGGGCACGATCGCGATCAACGGCGAAGAGGTGCGCCTGCGCAACCCGCAGGACGCCATCCGCGCCGGGATCGGCATGGTGCACCAGCACTTCATGCTGGCCGACAACCTGACCGTCGGCGAGAACGTGTTCCTCGGCGCCGAGGCCCTGCACGGCATCGGCCGCGCGGCCCGCGCCCGGCTGGCCGAGCTGGCCCAGCGCACCGGCCTGCACGCGAAGCCGGACACGCTGCTCGAAGAGCTGGGCGTCGCCGACCGCCAGCGCGTCGAGATCGTCAAGGTGCTCTACCGCGGGGCGAAGATCATCATCCTGGACGAGCCGACCGCGGTCCTCGTGCCGCAGGAGGTCGACGCGCTGTTCTCGACCGTCCGGGAGATGAAGGCCGACGGCTATACGTTCCTCTTCATCTCGCACAAGCTCGACGAGGTCCGCGCGATCGCCGACACCGTCACGGTGATCCGCCGCGGCACCACGGTCGGCACCGCCGACCCGAAGACCATCACCTCCCGCCAGCTCGCGGAGATGATGGTCGGCTCGGAGCTGCCCAGCCCGGAGAC
Organism: Amycolatopsis sp. NPDC004378; assembly: GCF_053602455.1. Classification (NCBI taxonomy): domain Bacteria; kingdom Bacillati; phylum Actinomycetota; class Actinomycetes; order Pseudonocardiales; family Pseudonocardiaceae; genus Amycolatopsis; species Amycolatopsis sp. NPDC004378. The sequence goes on along the minus strand of NZ_JBSGDR010000008.1, from coordinate 228,041 downwards.
CCGCGAGTCCACCGTCACCGACCGCGCCGTTCTGCGGCTGACCGGGCTGACGCTGGGCGCCGAGGGCTCCGACCGCAACGCGCTCGACGACGTCACCTTCACCGTGCGCGCGGGCGAGGTGCTCGGCGTCGCCGGCGTCGAGGGCAACGGCCAGACCGAGCTCGTCGAGACGATCATGGGCATGCGCAAGCCGTCCGGCGGCACGATCGAACTCGTCGACGCGGACGGCAAGGCGCGCGACATCACCAAGGCGGGCACGCTGGCGCGGCGCGAAGCGGGCATCGGCTACATCGCCGAGGACCGCACGCGGCACAGCCTGCTGCTCACGCAACCGTTGTGGGTCAACCGGATCCTCGGTTACCAGACCCGCGAACCGGTCTCCAAAGGACAGTTGCTCGACATCGCGGGCGCCCGCGCCGACACCGAGCGGATCGTGCGCGACTACGACGTCCGCACGCCCGGGATCGACGTCCCGGCCGCCGCGCTCTCGGGCGGCAACCAGCAGAAGCTGATCGTCGGGCGCGAGCTGTCCGGCGAGCCGGTGCTGCTGGTCGCTTCGCACCCGACCCGCGGCGTGGACGTCGGCGCGCAGGCGCTGATCTGGGAGCAGATCCGCCTGGCCCGCGCGGCCGGCCTCGCCGTGCTGCTGATCTCGGCCGACCTCGACGAGCTGATCGGCCTGTCCGACACGATCCGCGTCATGTTGCGCGGCCGTCTCGTGAGCGAGGCCGACCCCGCGACCGTGACCCCGCAGGAACTGGGCTCGGCGATGACCGGCGCCGGAGAAGGTGACGCAGAATGACCTCCTGGCGCACGAAACTGCTGCCACCGCTGCTGGCGATCGTCTTCGCCGTGCTGCTGTCGGCCATCGCGCTGATCATTTCGGGGGCCGACCCGCTCACCGCGTACGGCACGATGATCGGCCAGATGTTCAAGGGCTCCACCGCGGTCGACACGGTGAACCTCGCGACGGTGTACTACCTGTCCGGGCTCGCGGTGGCCATCGGCTTCCAGATGAACCTCTTCAACATCGGTGTCGAGGGCCAGTACCGGTTCGCCGCGGTCGTCGCGGCCATCGCGGGCGGCGCGCTGAAGCTGCCGCCCGTGATCCACACGCTGGTGATCCTCATCGTCGCCGTGGTCGCCGGTGCGGCGTACGCGGCGATCCCGGCGATCCTCAAGGTCACCCGGGGGGTGAGCGAGGTGATCGCGACGATCATGCTGAACTCGATCGTCGGCGGCATCATCGCGTTCCTCATCAACGCCGACCAGTTCGGCGTGCAGACCGGCAACAACATCGGCACCCGCGTGATCGAGCCGTCCGGCCGGATCCCGGGCATCCCGCTCGGCTCGGGCACGCTCTTCGGGTTCGTGGTCATCGCGGCGGTCATCGGCGGCGCCTACTGGTTCATGCTCAACCGCACGCGGTTCGGCTTCGAGCTCAAGGCGTCCGGCGAGTCCACCACCGCGGCCGCCGCGGGCGGCGTCAACGCCAAGAAGATGACGCTGATCGCGATGCTGCTCTCCGGCGGCGTCGCCGGCCTGGTCGCGATGCCGGAGCTGCTCGGCCGCGACTACAGCTACGGCATCACCTCGACCCAGATGTACGGGTTCACCGGCATCGCGGTCGCGCTGCTGGGCCGCAACCACCCCGGCGGCATCGCGCTCGGCGCGCTGCTGTGGGCGTTCCTCGACACCTCCGCGGTGTCGCTGGAGCAGATCAACGTGTCCAAGGAGATCGCGACGATCATGCAGGGCATCATCGTGCTGTCGGTCGTCGTGGCGTACGAGGTCGTGCGCCGCGCCGACCTGGCCGCCGAACAACGCAGGGTCGGCCGCGCACTCGGCGGCAACGGCCGCAAGGGCGCTTCGGTCGCCGAAGGGGGTGCGGTCTGATGGCCGTCACCGACTTCTCCCGGCCGGAACCGGGGGCCGGCACGACGATGCCGGTGCACCGCAAGCGGTCCCGCATCCCCGGCTGGCTGCGCGGCGTGATCTGGGCCGTCGTCGCCATCGCCGTCATCTCGACGGCGTCGTACTCCACCGGCGTCTCCGCGCTGACGTCGTCGAACACCGCGTCGACGGCGTTGCGGCTCGCACTGCCGATCCTGCTGTGCGCGCTGGGCGGTCTCTGGGCCGAACGCGCGGGCGTCGTCAACATCGGCCTCGAGGGCATGATGATCCTCGGGACCTGGGGCGCCGCCTGGGGTTCGTACAACGGCGGGGTCTGGGCCGGGCTCGTGGCCGCACTCGTCTTCGGCGCGCTCGGCGGGCTGCTGCACGCGGTGGCGACGGTGACGTTCAACGTCAACCACATCGTCTCCGGCGTCGCGATCAACCTGCTCGGCCTCGGTGTCACGAAGTACCTGGCGAACCTGATCTTCGAGCCGCTGTCGGGCAACCCGCGGCAGTCGCCGGTGGTGCCGAAGTTCGACACCTACTCCGCGACGTTCCTCTCGGACTGGCTGGGCGACCTCGAGAAGGAGCAGCGCGTCGGCATCTCCGACGTCGCGGGCATCCTGCGGGGCCTGGTCACGGAGGTGGCGCCGCTGACGATGATCGCGATCATCCTGGTGCCGGTGAGTTTCTGGGTCCTCTGGAAGACCCGCTTCGGCCTGCGGCTGCGCTCGTGCGGCGAGAACCCGGTGGCCGCGGAGTCGCTGGGCGTCAACGTCTACCGGCACAAGTACATCGCGATGCTGATCTCCGGCGCGTTGGCCGGCATGGGCGGCGCGTCGCTGGTGCTGCTGCGCGGCGGCGCGGACTACCTCGAGAACCAGACGAACGGCCGCGGGTACATCGGCCTCGCGGCGATGATCTTCGGCAACTGGCGCCCGGGCGGCCTGCTCGGCGGCGCGGCGCTGTTCGGCTACGCGGACGGTCTCCAGCTCGCCGGCGGTGGCGAAGCGGTGCTCGCGCTGCTGTACGGCGCGGTGATCCTGGTCGGCGTGATCGTCGTCGTGCAGCTGTTCCGCCGCCAGTGGATCGCGGCCGGGCTCGGCGTCGTCGGCGCCGGGGTGCTGTACGCGATCTACTGGTCGAACGACACGCTGCCGTCCGACCTGATCCCGTACACCGCGCACTTCGTGACGCTGATCGTGCTGGCGGTGGCATCGCAGCGGTTGCGGCCGCCGAAGGCCGACGGCCAGCCGTACCGGCGGGGTGAGGACTGAGTGTCTACTGTGGACTGGGACGCGCTGCGCTCTCAGGCGATCGAGGCCGCTTCCCACGCCTATGCGCCCTATTCGGGGCTGCACGTGGGGGTCGCCGGGATCGTCGACGACGGACGCGTGGTGACCGGGTGCAACGTCGAGAACGCCTCTTACGGGCTCGGGCTGTGCGCCGAGTGCACGATGGCCGGGCAGCTGCGGCTGTCCGGCGGCGGGCGCCTGGTCGCGGTCGCGTGCCGCAGCGGCGCCGGTGACCTGCTGATGCCGTGCGGCCGCTGCCGGCAGATCCTGTTCGAGCTGGGCGGATCCGCGTGCCTGGTGGACACGCCCAGCGGCATCCTGCCGATGTCGGACGTCCTGCCGGACGCGTTCGGCCCGGACGACCTGCCGTGAGCGCGTTCGCGGCGGTCGACGTGATCCGCGTCAAGCGGGACGGCGGCCGGCTGTCCGACGAGCAGATCGACTGGGTCGTCGACGCGTACACGCGCGGCGTGGTCGCCGAAGAACAGATGTCGGCGCTCGCGATGGCGATCTTCCTGCGGGGCATGGATTCCGGCGAGATCTCGCGCTGGACCGGCGCGATGATCGCGTCCGGTGAGCGGCTCTCGTTGGACGTCTCGCGGCCGACGGTCGACAAGCACTCGACGGGCGGTGTCGGCGACAAGATCACGCTGCCGCTCGCGCCGCTGGTGGCCGCGTGCGGGGCGGCCGTGCCGCAGCTGTCCGGGCGCGGGCTCGGCCACACCGGCGGGACGCTCGACAAGCTGGAGTCGATCCCCGGCTGGCGGGCCGCACTGTCCACTTCGGAGATCCAGGCGCAGCTCGAGGACGTCGGAGCGGTGGTCTGCGCGGCGACGTCCGGGCTGGCCCCGGCGGACAAGAAGCTGTACGCACTGCGGGACGTGACGTCCACAGTGGAGTCGATCCCGCTGATCGCCAGCTCCATCATGAGCAAGAAGATCGCCGAGGGCGCGTCCGGGCTGGTCCTGGACGTCAAGTTCGGGTCCGGCGCGTTCATGAAGACCCTCGACCAGGCGCGGTCGCTGGCGACGACCCTGACCTCGATCGGCGTCGACCACGGCGTACCGACGACGGCCCTGCTGACCGACATGAACGTCCCCTTGGGACGCGCGGTCGGGAACGCGGTGGAGGTCGCGGAATCGGTTTCGGTGCTCCAGGGCGGCGGGCCGGCGGACGTCGTCGAGCTGACTCTGGCGTTGGCCCGGGAGATGCTGGCCCTGGCCGGGATTTCGACGGACCCGGCGGCGGTGCTGGCGTCGGGCGAGGCGTACGAGACGTGGTGCCGGATGATCTCCGCCCAGGGCGGCGACCCGGCGGCGCCCCTGCCGACGCCTTCACACGTCCACACGGTCGTCGCGCCGGCTTCGGGCGTGCTGGCTTCGCTGGACGCGTACGGCGTCGGCGTCGCGGCGTGGCGGCTGGGCGCGGGCCGGGCCCGCAAGGAGGACCCGGTCCAGGCGGCGGCGGGCATCCTGTGCCTGGCCAAGCCCGGGGACGCCGTCACCGAGGGTGAGCCGCTGCTGGAGTTGCACACGGACACCCCGGAAGCGGTTCCGGCGGCCTTGGAGGCGTTGGAAGGCGCCTACTCGGTAGCTTCGTCGGCGCCCGAGCCGGCGCCGATCGTCCGGGAGACGATCCGCGGCGAGCTGTGAGGCTCATCGCCGAGATGATCACCCGTCCGAGTGACGCCCGCGCCTCTCGAAGGCCATGAAGAAGGCCCCCGCCGTTCGCCGGCGGGGGCCTTCTTCATGAGTGCTTATTCAGTGGCTTCTTCGGCGCCTTCGCCCGTCTTGGCCTTCGGGTCCGCGGCCTTCGGGGCCCGGCCGTTGCGCGAGCTGCGACGCGGCTGGCGCGGGGCGGGCGGGGGCGGGGCGATCTGCTGGACCGCGGGGCCGCCGCCGAGCATGAGCTCCGCGAACGTCGCCATGGCCTCGTCGAGCTGGCCGCCGATGCGGCGGACGCTCTCGTCGTTGCTCTTGCGGACCAGCGAGTCGACCGAGTCGGAGTCCGGCTGCTTCGCCAGCGTGTCCTCGACCTTGGACAGCCCGCTCTTGAGCGCGCCGTCGAGCTCGCCGATGCCGGAGAGGAAGCCGTCCTCCACCTTGTCGAGGCGGCCGGCCAGCTCGTCGAGGCGGGTGGTGACCGTCTCGAGCCGGTTGCCCAGGTTCTCCAGCCGGTCGGACGCGTCGATCATCTCGCCGGTCTCAGTCAGCGCGGTCTTGAGCGCCTCGGTGTTGGCCCCGATCCGCTCCTTGGTGGCGCGGTCGAGCTCGTCGACCTTCGCGCGCAGCTCGTGGTCCGCGGTGTCGACGCGCTCGCGCAGCGTCGACTCGGCCTGGTCGATCCGCTCGCGGACCGGGCCGTGCACCGACTGCGGCAGCGACTCGAGCTTCGCGTCCTGCTTGTCCAGGTGCCCGCCCAGCTCGTCGAGCCGGCGGTGGATGTTCTGGAGCTTGTCCTCCAGCCCGTCCATCCGGCCCGCGACACCCTCGAAGCGCGCGGCGACGCCGTCGAGGCGGCCGTCGAGCTGGGCGAAGGGCTTGGCGAGCTTGTCCGGGAGGGCCTCGATCGCGCGGGTCAGCGCCGCGAGGACGTTGTCCTGCGCCTCGAGGCGGGACATCGCTTCGTCGAGGCGCTCGGCGAGGACGCTGACCTCGGTGCGGTCGGGCATCTCGGACAGCCGCTTGCGGACCGCGCCCAGCGAGTCCACCGGCGCGAGGCGGGCGTAGATGTCGTCGAGCGCGTCGAAGATCTGCTGCTGCTCGCTCTCACGCACTTCGGCCGCGCGCACCAGCATGTTGCGCATCCGGTCGAAGGACGGGGCGGCAATGTGGTTGTCAGTGGTCACTGCTGTGTGTCCTTCGTCGGCGGGGAAATGGAGGGACGTGCCACGAAGCTTATCGATTGCAAAAATTGCTGTCTGTATGGCCCCCGTGAAGAGCCTATTGCGGAGGCAGCCCCCGGATGGCCGATTCGTCACATGATCGTCGACGCTGAGGGTTAGCGTGAGGCTGAGAGTTACGGCCATGTAGGGGAATGACAACGAGGTTACCGTTGGGGGATGCCTGACGAAAGCCCTGTTCTGACCAGCGAGACACTCCGCAGAGCCCCCAAGGTGCTCCTGCACGACCACCTCGACGGCGGTCTGCGCCCGGCGACCGTCGCCGAGCTCGCCGAAGCCACCGGCTACGCCGGTCTGCCCACCACCGATCCCGCCGAGCTGGGCACCTGGTTCCGCCGGGCGGCGGACTCCGGCTCACTCGTGTCCTACCTCGAGACGTTCGCGCACACCTGCGGGGTGATGCAGACCGAGGAAGCGCTGGTCAGGGTCGCCGCGGAGGCGGTGGAGGACCTGGCCGCCGACGGCGTCGTCTACGCCGAGGTGCGCTACGCACCGGAGTTGTTCGTCGAACGCGGTCTGTCACTCGATGCGGTGGTCGAGGCTGTCCAGGCGGGGTTCACGGAGGGCACACGCCGGGTGGCCGCGAACGGCGGCACGATCCGCGTCGGGACGTTGCTCTGCGCGATGCGCCAGCACGCCCGCGCGCTCGAGATCGCGAACCTGGCCGTCCGCTACCGCGACGCCGGCGTCGTGGGGTTCGACATCGCCGGGCCGGAGGACGGATTCCCGCCGACCCGGAATCTCGACGCTTTCGAGTATTTGCGTCAGAACAATGCGCATTTCACGATTCACGCGGGCGAAGCGTTCGGGTTGCCGTCCATTTGGGAGGCGATTCAGCACTGCGGTGCCGAGCGGCTCGGGCACGGCGTGCGGATCGTCGAGGACATCAAGACCGACGCGGACGGCACGGTCCACCTTGGACGGTTGGCGGGCTACGTCCGCGACCGCCGCATCCCGCTGGAGATCTGCCCGACGTCGAACGTCCAAACAGGCACGGTCCGCTCGATCGCCGAGCACCCGATCGGCCTGCTCAAGCGGCTGCGCTTCCGGGTGACCGTGAACACGGACAACCGGCTGATGAGCGGATGCACGATGACCAGCGAATTCACCGCGCTGCACGAGACCTTCGGGTATGGCCTCGACGACTTCCGCTGGTTCACGATCAACGCGATGAAATCCGCGTTCATCGATTTCGACTCCCGGCTCGCGCTGATCGACGACGTCATCAAGCCCGGCTACGCCGCGCTGAGCTGAGCCTTTCCGCTTCGGACCGCAACTCGCTTGCGGTCCTTAGCCATGCCAACTATCGTTCACTATGTAGGAAGTGCTTCTCAATATTTGAGACGGTGACGATGATGGCGCAGGTCGCTGGCGATGCGGGTGAGCAGGTGCACGCGAGTTCACGGCGGTGGCTCATCCTCGCGCTCGGCCTCGCCGCGCAGACCGCGAGCTGCTCGTTCCTCTACGGCATCCCGTTCCTGGTCCCGGCCATGCAGGCGGACCAGGGGCTGTCGCTGGCCCAGGCGGGCACGGTCGTCGCGGCGCCGAGCATCGGGCTGCTGTTCACCCTGATCGTGTGGGGCGCGGCTGCGGACCGTTACGGAGAGCGTCTGATCATGGCGCTCGGACTGGGGGCGTCGGGGTTACTCCTGGTGTACGCCGGCGTCGGCACTCACCCGGTCGGCCTCCTCTTTGGAGTGTTCTTGGCGGCCGGAGCGTGCACGGCTTCGGTGAACGCGGCGAGCGGTCGCGTCGTGATGGGCTGGTTCGCGAAGTCCGAGCGCGGCGTCGCGATGGGCATCCGCCAGACGGCCCAGCCGCTCGGCGTCGGCGTCGCCGCGCTCGGGCTGCCGCCGCTGGCCGCGCACTTCGGGTTCCGCGCGGCCGTCCTGCTGCCGGCCGGGCTGGCGATCGTCGTCGCGCTGCTGGTGGCGTGGCTGGTGACGGACCCGCCGCGCCCGCCGCGGCCGGCTTCGGGGGAGAAGCCGCCTTCGCCGTACCGGCACGCGGCGCTGTGGCGGGTGCACGGCGCGAGCGCGCTGCTGGTGGTGCCGCAGTTCGCGGTGTCGGCGTTCGCGCCGGTGTACCTGGTGGCGGTGCAGCACTGGAGCCCGCTGTCCGCGGGCTGGTACCTGGCGGTGGTCCAGGTGCTGGGCGCGGCGGGGCGGCTCGGGTCGGGCTGGTGGTCCGACCGCGTCGGCAGCCGGCTGCGCCCGATGCGTCAGCTGGCGGTGCTGAGCTGTCTGGTCATGCTGCTGGTGGCGCTGGGCGACGTTTCCTGGCCGTGGCTGGTGCTGCTGGCCCTGGCGCTGGCGGGCGTCATCACGGTGGCGGACAACGGCCTGGGCTTCACGGCCTCCGCCGAGCTGGCCGGCCTGGCGTGGTCGGGCCGCGCGATGGGCACGCAGAACACGGGCCAGAACATCGCGGCCTCGCTGACACCGCCGTTGCTGGGCCTGGTGATCGGCGACAGCCGCTACGCGCTGGCCTTCTGCGTGGCAGCGATCTTCCCGGCCCTGGCAGTCCTGGTGGTCCCGACCCGCGCCGAACACCCGTCGGAGGACTGACCCCGTGTCGACCCTCCAATCACGAGTGATGCCCCTTCAATCACGCGAGAGGCCCGCTCAATCACGCGAGATGCCCGGCTGAGCACGTGAACCGGCTCCGGCCGCGCGTGACTGGAGGGTCGACACGCGTGTCTGGAGGGTCGACACGCGTGATTAGGGGGTCGACACGGCGAAGGCCGCCTGCCGGACGGGTCCGGGAGGCGGCCTTCGGCGGGAAAAATCAGGCGAAAGTCAGGCGACCGTCAGGCGGTTCTCGAACGTCTCCACGAGCTTCCGCCACGCGCTCTGCTCCGCGTCGAACGGCGCCGACGGCTCGAGGCGCGTCGGGTCCGGGCGCAGCACGAACGACACCAGCCAGCCCAGGCTTTCGTTGCCCGCCAGTGCCGTCTCCGCCGAGTCGTCGCCCGCCCAGTCGGCCGCGTCCGTGATCAGCTCGACCGCCAGCTCCAGCTGCGTCGGGTCGATCGCCTCGGGGCCTTCCGCGATGTCCGCGTCCAGACCCGTGAGGACGTACGTGTTCTCGGTGTCGACCTCGATCTCGAGCTCGCCCGCCGTCGCCTTCGCCAGGACCTCTTCCCACGTCGAGACGTCGGCGAGGTCGGTGTCGGCCAGGTCCTTGCCGTCGGCCAGGGCGCGCGCCAGGGCCTTCTCCGACGTGAAGACGTCGATCTCGCCTTCGCTGCCGAGGAACACCGGCGCGTCGTCGAGGTAGCAGCGCAGCGTGTAGTACTCCGCGCCGGACGTGATGATCTTGATCGGGTCGATGCCGACCTCGGCCCAGAAGCCGACCGGGGCGTCGTCTTCCTCGTCCTCGTCGTCGGAGTCCGCGGAATCGATGGCCTCGAGGTCCTCTTCGCCCTCCGCACCGGCCTCGGCTTCGGCGGACTCCTCGTGGAACGCCGCCAGCTCTTCGGCCGTCTGCTCCAGGACCTTCTCGTCGACGTCCGGCTGGGTCACCAGGCCGTCGATCGCGTCGAGGACGGTGTCCCACTTCTGCGACACCGTCTCGGACAGGTCGTTCCACACCTGGACGCCGACGCTCCCGGTGAACGGCAACGTGCCCTGGTCCAGCAGCGAGAAGCCCTCGGTCGAGTCGAGGATCTCGTGCACCTCTTCGAGGTCGCAGACGTCGGCGAGCGACCGCACGATGCCGACGATCTCGGCCAGCTCGGCGATGTGCCAGACGTCCGGCTCCTCGGCGACGAGCTCGGGCACGCCGACGAGGTCGTAGGTGTGGTCCTCGTCCGGGATCAGCTCCGGCACGTTCAGCGACGGCACCGCGTCCCACGCCGGGTGGTCGATCAGGTCGTGCCGCTCGGACGTGCGGACGAAGGCGGCCAGGTGGGCGGCGTCCGGGAAGGCGTACAGGTCGTCCTCGTCGCCGAGGAACGCTTCCCACTCCTCGCCGTCTTCCCGCCAGCGCGGCGCCCACAGGGTGACGACGTCGCCCTGCGGCAGCCCGAGTTCGATCGGGATGATGTCCTGTGCCATTCCTTAGCCCTCCGGAGTACCGCCCGTGTGCGCGCGAGACCGGAAGTATCTCCCGGGACCATCGCGGTACCGCGAAGCCTACGGGTTTACCACGCGCGATGCGATCGCCCCTGCCGACTTTGCGACGAGCGGATGGCACGATGGACGTCTGATGACTCTCACAGACCTCCTGCCTGCGGATCCCGACCCCGACGCCCTGTTCGAAGCCTTCACGGCCTGGACGGCCGAGCGGGGCATCGAGCTGTACCCGGCGCAGGAGGAGGCGGTGATGGAGGTCGTCTCCGGATCGAACGTCATCCTCTCGACGCCGACCGGGTCCGGGAAGAGCCTCGTGGCCGTCGGCGCGCACTTCACCGCGCTCGCCCAGGGCCGCCGCAGCTACTACACCGCGCCCATCAAGGCGCTGGTGTCGGAGAAGTTCTTCCAGCTCATCGACATCTTCGGTGCCGACAACGTCGGGATGATGACCGGCGACTCGAGCGTCAACCCGGATGCCCCGATCATCTGCTGCACGGCGGAAATCCTGGCGAACATCGCGTTACGGTTCGGGGCGGACGCGCCGGTCGGGCAGGTCGTGGCCGACGAGTTCCACTTCTACTCCGAGCCCGACCGCGGCTGGGCGTGGCAGGTGCCGCTGCTGGAGCTGCCGAACGCCCAGTTCGTCCTGATGTCGGCGACCCTGGGCGACGTGTCCTTCTTCGAAAAGGACCTTACCCGCCGCACCGGCAGGCCGACCGCCGTCGTGACGTCGGCGCAGCGCCCGGTGCCGCTGACCTTCCGGTACGCGCTCACGCCGCTGCACGAGACGCTGTCCGAGCTGCTCAACGGCGGTCAGGCGCCGGTCTACGTCGTGCACTTCTCGCAGGCCGCGGCCATCGAGCGCGCGCAGACGCTGATGAGCATCAACGTCACGACCAAGGCGGAAAAGGAAGCCATCGCCGAGCTGATCGGCGATTTCCGCTTCTCCGCCGGCTTCGGCAAGACGCTCTCGCGGCTGGTCCGCCACGGCATCGGCGTCCACCACGCCGGGATGCTGCCGAAGTACCGGCGGCTGGTCGAGACCTTGGCGCAGTCCGGGCTGCTCAAGGTGATCTGCGGGACCGACACCCTCGGCGTCGGCATCAACGTGCCGATCCGGACGGTGGTCTTCTCCGCGCTGACCAAGTACGACGGCGTCCGCCAGCGCCACCTCAAGGCGCGCGAGTTCCACCAGATCGCGGGCCGCGCCGGGCGCGCGGGCTACGACACCGACGGCTACGTCGTCGTGCAGGCGCCCGACCACGTCGTCGAGAACGCGAAGGCGCTGGAGAAGGCGGGCGACGACCCGAAGAAGAAAAAGAAGATCGTCCGGAAGAAGGCGCCGGAAGGCTTCGTCAACTGGACCGAGAGCACGTTCGACCGGCTGATCGCGGCCGACCCCGAGCCGCTGACCTCCAGCTTCAAGGTCACGCACTCGATGCTGCTCAACGTGATCTCGCGGCCGGGCAACGCGTTCGACTCGATGCGCCACCTCCTCGAGGACAACCACGAGGACCGGCCGTCGCAGCGCAAGCTGATCCTGCGCGCGATCGCGATCTACCGCGCGCTGCTCGCCGCCGGCGTCGTCGAGCGGCTGTCCGAACCGGACGACCAGGGCCGGATCATCCGGCTCACCGTCGACCTGCAGTTCGACTTCGCGCTCAACCAGCCGCTTTCGCCGTTCGCGCTGGCCGCGATCGAGCTGCTCGACCTGGAGTCGCCGTCGTACCCGCTCGACGTCGTGTCCATCGTGGAATCCACTGTGGACAATCCGCGGCCGGTGCTCTCGCAGCAGCAGTTCAAGGCCCGCGGCGAGGCCGTGAACGCCATGAAGGCCGAGGGCATCGAGTACGACGAGCGGATGGAGCTGCTCGAGAACGTCACGTACCCGAAGCCGCTCGAGGAGCTGCTCGAAGCGGCGTTCCGCAGCTACCGGCAGGGCCACCCGTGGGTCGCCGACTACGAGCTCTCGCCGAAGTCGGTCGTGCGCGACATGTACGAGCGCGCGATGAACTTCGTCGAGTACATCGGGTTCTACCAGCTCGCCCGGTCGGAAGGCCTGGTGCTGCGCTACCTCGCCGACGTCTACGACGCGCTGCGCCACACCGTGCCCGACGAGGCGAAGACCGAGGCGCTGCAGGACCTCATCGAGTGGCTCGGCGAGCTCGTCCGGCAGGTCGACTCGAGCCTCCTGGACGAGTGGGAGGCGCTGCGGCACCCGGAAGAGGAAGGCCCGGTGTCGCACCGGCCGCCGGCCGAGCCGCCCGCCGTCACGCGCAACGAGCGCGCGTTCCGCGTCCTGGTGCGCAACGAGCTGTTCCGCCGGGTCGAGCTGTTCGCGCGGCGGGCGTGGTTCCCGCTCGGCGAGCTGGACGCGGCGTCCGGCTGGGACGCCGACGCGTGGCAGGAAGCCGTCGAGGACTACTTCGAGGAGTACGACTCGCTCGGCACGGGCCCGGACGCGCGCGGCCCGCAGCTGCTCATGATCGAGCAGCAGCCGGACGTCTGGAAGGTGCGGCAGATCTTCGACGACCCGGCGGGCGACCACGACTGGGGCATCAGCGCGGAGGTCGACCTGGCGGCGTCGGACGAGGCCGGCGCCGCGGTGGTCCGGGTGACCGAGGTGGGGCCGCAGTAACCGTTGCGGATTCCTGACCGCTCAGTCATCGTGATCACATGGTGGCGACAGTGCGGGAGCACCGGATCGGCGACGTGCGCTGGACGATCGTCCGGGGTCCCCGGGAAGCCGCTTTCCGGGCGCTGGGGGAGTACGCCGCCGAGGACATCCGGACCGTCCTCGACGGACTCTCGCAGTGGCCGGTGACCGCGCGGGCGAAGCGGTCGCCGGTGCTGTTCCGGGCCGTCGAATCGGCGTCGCAGGTCGAGCACCCCGACGCGTACGCCGAGCTGACGGCGCTGGCGGCGGGCGCGGGCGTGCCGTTCGACGACCTGCTGCTGGCCAACCTGCGCGGCGACCTCGGCACCGGCGACGGCACCGGGTGCACCGACCTCGCGTGGGTGGGTTCGCCGAGCCTGCTGGGGCACAACGAAGACGGCGCCCCGGTGTTCGACGGCATCGGGCGGCTGCTGACGCTGCTGATCGAGGGCGAGCCCGGCGTGTGCGTCTGGTGGTACCCGGGTTTCCTGCCGGCCAACACGTTCACCATCACGACCCACGGGCTGGTGTGGGGGATCGACAGCGTGAGCGTGGTGGCGCCTTCGCCGTGCGCGGGCCGGCACTTCGTGGCGCGCTCGGCGCAACGCGCGACGAACGTCCGGGAGGCGGTGTCCCTGCTGCGCAGGCGGTCGTCGGCGGGCGGGTTCGCGTACACGATGGGACAGGTCGGCTCGCCGTCCGTCACCGTGGTGGAGAAGGCGGGGAACGAGACGGCCGTGCTGACCGTCGCGAGTGGACTTTCCTGGCACACCAACCACTTCCGGCAGCTGCCGCCCACTTTGGACGCCGCGCCGGAGGAGAGCCTGAACCGGGCCGAGCTGTGCGCGCACCTGAGCGCGCCGGACCCGGACGCCGCGTGGCTGGTCTCGGCGCTGACCGGCAGCGTGTACCGCAACGCCACCGGCGGCGACGACCTGATGACGGTGAGCACGCTGGTCGCGGACCTGGACTCGGGGCTGGTGACCGTGGTCCCGCGCGGCGGCGAACCCCTGCGCGCCCGTGCGGCGGAGCTGGCCGTGGGCGACATCGACGCAGTCGGTGCGCTCAACGGCGCAATCGCCGCCGGGCAGGGCGCTTCCCGCGCTAGCGTGGAAGCTCCGGAACCTGGGAGGGAACCATGGTGAAGCGGTTGCTGGCGGGGATCTTCGCCGCGGGAGTGCTGGCGTTCGTGCTCGCCCCAGCGGCGACGGCGGCGACGGCGGTCGAGTACGCGACCGACGCGACCGCCATCGAATACGGCCTCTGACCGGTCAGGCCGGCGGTAGCCCGGCGCGGCCCGGGTCCAGCAGATCCGGGTCGAGCCGGATCAGCTCGTCCTCGAAGGCTTTCCAACCGTGCGAAGCGACGTAAGCCGCCTCGCCGGCCGAGATCGGCACCAGCCAGACGATGGCCGCCCGGTTCCCGTCGTCGACGTCGACCGCCGCGAACGCGTCGTCGAAGTACACGGGACTCGCCGCGTACAGCGCCTCCATCGCGCTGCCCGGCGTGAACGGCCCGCGCGGGCCGAGGACGTCACCGCGCAGCAGCGGCCGCCCCGACGCGATGACCTCGTCCGCGACTTGGCCCAGCAGGTGCGGCAGGCCTTCGGCGAACTCGCCCGGGTAGCTGCCCGCGACCAGTTCCAGCCACAGGTGCCGTCCCGACCGGGGAGAATGCAGGGGGTGCCGGCTCAGCCCGGCGGTCGCGAACCACTTCGCGCCGAAGGCGCCGGCGTACGCGCCGACCTGGAAGCCGTCGCGTCGCCAGCCGCCGGTGAGCGGGCCCAGCCGCTCCTCGAGGTGTTCGATCAGTCCCACCGCGTCATTCTCACCCGGCCGGCGCGAGGACGGCCGGACGCTCACGGCGACGGCACATCGGGCGCGGCCCGGGCTCTCACGACGGGGGGTTCTTCGCGGCCAGGGTCAGCAGCGGCACCGCGGCCGCGGCGTCGGTGATCAGCGTCGACACCATGCCGGACCGCAGGACCGCGTCCACCGCCGCCGCTTTCGGACGGCTGTAGCCCAGCGCGATCACCTCCGGGACCGCCATCAGCTCCTCGTGGCTGATCGCCAGCACGTGGTGCGCCAGCCCCGTCGACAACGCGTTCCCCGAGGCGTCGAACAGGCGCGCCGCCACCTCCGCCGTCGCGCCGCGGGCCGCGATCGCCGCTCGCTCGGCTTCGTCCAGCGCGTCGTACACCGTCGACTCTCCCGGCTGCCACGCGCCGATGCTGACCACGGCCTTCGTGAGGTGCCGGAACTGCCCGAACGTTTCCGCGATGCCGGGCTGACGCCGCAACGTCTCCGTGGTCCGGCGGTCCGGCAGCACCAGCGGGCCGAAGATCGGGTAGGCGTCGCCGCCGGACACGGCCGTCACGCGGCTGACCGTCTCCACCGAACGGCCGCGCATGTCCATCCCGGCCTGCACCCCGCAGAGCTGGACGACCGGGCACCGCGGCAGCGACCGGATCGCCTCGGTCATCGCGTTCACCGAACGCGCCCACGACAGCCCGACGACGTCGTCCGGCCGGACGATCTCCTCCAGCAGCCGGGCGGCCAGGGTCCCGATCTTGGCCCGGACCACCTCCTTCGGCTCGCGCTCGGTTGAGCGTTCGAGCACCAAAGCCTGCTTCAGCCCGTAGGCCGAGCGCACCTCGTCGGACAGCGCCAGGTCCACCGGCGCCGGCAGCGAGAACTCGACGCGCACCAGGCCGGACTCCATGGCCGTGTCGAGCATCCTCGCGACTTTGAAGCGGCTGACGCCGAACTCGTCGGCGATCTCCAGCTTGGAACGTCCCTGCACGTAGAAGCGCCGGGCGATGGTGGCCAGCAGGATCGCCTCCGTGAGCGAAGACTGCTTCTTAGACGCGCTCATATGAGCACTATAGACCGAAATCTGCCCGAAAGGTTGACGTAACACCGACGTCAGACCTGTAATGCCTTCACATGTTCTCGACGCCATAGGTCAACGCCGCTCATATGAGCGCGAGGAAGGGGCTAGGCATGCGTGCCGCCATCGTCGACCGGCCCGGTGAGATCAGGGTCGGCGAGGTGCCCGATCCGAAACCCGGAGAACGTCAGGTCGTCGTCAAGGTCGGAGCGTGCGGGATCTGCGGGACCGACCTGCACATCGCGGACGGGCACTTCCCGCCCACCCCGTACCCCATCGTCCCCGGTCACGAGTTCGCCGGGGAGATCGTCGAGCTCGGCGCCGACGTGCCGGGCGAGTGGAAGATCGGCGACCGCGTCGCCGTCGACCCGTCCCTGTTCTGCGGCTACTGCGGCCCGTGCCGTGCGGGCCACGGCAACCTCTGCGCGAACTGGGGCGCCACCGGCGACACCGTCGACGGCGCCTTCGCGGAGTTCGTCGCCGTCCCGTCGGCCAACTGCTACCGCATGCCCGACTCGATGACGTGGGAGCAGGGCGCGCTGGTCGAGCCCGTCTCCTGCGCGGTGCACGGCGTGCGCCGCGTCGGCGTCGAGGCCGGCGAACGGTTCCTGGTCGTCGGCGCCGGCACGATGGGCCTGATCATGCAGCAGCTGCTGCAGCGCTCCGGCGCGCAGGTCACGGTGGTCGACCGCAACGCGGCCCGGCTGCCGCGGGCGACCAGCCTCGGCGCCGTCGCCACCGCGACCGACGTCGGCGAGCTGAACGGCGAGAAGTTCGACGTCGCCGTCGACGCCACCGGCGCCGCACCCGCCATCGAAGCCGCCTTCGACTCGATCCGGCGCGGCGGCCGGCTGCTCGTCTTCGGCGTCGCACCGGCCGAGGCCCGCGTCGCGCTTTCGCCGTTCCGCATCTACAACGACGAAATCACCGTGGTCGGCTCGATGGCCGTGCTGCACAGCTTCGGCACCGCGCTCGACCTCGTCGCCGGCGGCGCTATCGACACCGATTCGCTGCTCACGGACACGCTGCCGCTGGAGCAGTACCCCGAAGCGCTGGCCAAGATGCGCAGCGGCTCGGGCCTCAAGGTCCAAGTACTCCCGGGAGGCGGCCGTGCGTAAGCTCCTCACCCTCCTCGCCGCGACGTCGCTGCTGGCCACCGGCTGCGCGGGCGCCGGCTCGATCGGCACCGGGGGCAGCACGCTCGTCATCGCGATCGTGTCCAACCCGCAGATGAAGGACGCGATCTCGCTCGCGCCGGAGTTCGAAAAGGCCACCGGCATCAACCTGAAGTTCGTGTCGCTGCCGGAAAACCAGGCCCGCGCGAAGATCACCGCGTCGACCGCCACCGAGGGCGGCGAGTTCGACGTCGTCATGATCAGCAACTACGAGGCCCCGCAGTGGGCGGCCAACGGCTGGCTCGAGAACCTCGAACCGCACATGGCGGCCACCCAGGGCTACGACGAAGGCGACTTCATCCCCAGCATCAAGCAGTCGCTGTCCTACCAGAACCAGATGTACGCGGTGCCGTTCTACGGCGAGTCGTCGTTCCTGGCCTACCGCAAGGACCTCTTCGAGAAGGCCGGGATCACCATGCCGGCCAAGCCGACGTGGCAGCAGATCGCCGAGTACGCCGCGAAGCTCGACGACAAGGCCAACGGCGTCAGCGGCATCTGCCTGCGCGGCAAGCCCGGCTGGGGCGAGAGCCTCGCGCCGTTCACGACCGTGGCGAACACCTTCGGCGCGCAGTGGTTCGACAAGGACTGGAACGCCAAGCTGACGTCGCCGGAGTTCAAGGAAGCCGCGAACTTCTACGTCAACCTGATCCGCGACCACGGCGAAGTCGGCGCCTCCAGCGCCGGGTTCTCCGAGTGCGGCACGCGCTACACGCAGGGCCAGGCCGCGATGTGGTACGACGCGACGGTCATGGCGGGCACGAACGAGGACCCGTCGAGCAGCAAGATCGTCGGCAAGTCCGGCTACGCGCCCGCCCCGGTCGTCAAGACGCAGGCCAGCGGCTGGCTCTACACCTGGGCGCTGGGCATCCCGAAGGTCGCCAAGGACAAGGACGCGGCCTGGAAGTTCATGGCCTGGATGACCGACAAGGCGTACGTGCAGAAGGTCGGCCAGACCTACGGCTGGAACCGCGTCCCGCCGGGCGTGCGCCAGTCGACCTACGACATCCCCGACTACGCGAAGGCCGCCGCGGCCTACGCGAAGCCGACGCTGGACGGCATCGCGGACGCGAACCAGCAGAAGGCCATGGCGAACCCGGTGCCCTACCCCGGCATCCAGTTCGTCGGCATCCCCGAGTTCCAGGACCTGGGCACCCGGGTGAGCCAGCAGCTGTCGGCGGCGATCGCCGGCCGCGAGTCCGTTGACGACGCGTTGAAGCAGTCCCAGGACTACGCCCAGACGGTGGGCGACTCCTACAAGGCGGTGCAGTGATGTCCACGCTCTCCGTAGACACGCCCCAGTCCCACACCCACGCGAAGGTCGAGGAGAAGAAGGGCCTGAGCACGGCGGCCAAGCGGCGGCTGCCGCTGCTGCCCGCGCTGATCTTCGTCATCGCGGTGACGCAGCTGCCCTTCCTGCTCACCGTGTTCTACTCGTTCCAGTCGTGGAACCTGGTCCGGCCGGGTTCGCGGCACTTCGTCGGCCTCGACAACTACATCGACGTCTTCAGCGACACGACGTTCCTGGTCGCACTGCTCAACACGGTGGTGCTGACCGTCGTGTGCGTGCTGGTCGCGCTGCTGCTAGGCCTCGGCCTGGCGATCCTGCTGGACCGGAAGTTCTTCGGCCGCGGCGTCGTCCGGACGCTGCTGATCACGCCGTTCCTGATCCTGCCGGCGGCCGGCGCGCTGCTGTGGAAGACGACGATGTTCGACCCGACCTACGGGTTGCTGCACTTCGTCTTCGGCACCGACGTCGACTGGCTTTCGGAGTTCCCGCTGGCCTCGGTGATGGCGCAGATCGTGTGGCAGTGGACGCCGTTCATGATGCTGCTCATCCTCGCGGGCCTGCAGAGCCAGTCCAAGGAGGTCCTCGAAGCAGCCTCTGTGGACGGTGCCAGCCGGTGGCGCACGTTCGTCTCCATCACGCTGCCGCACCTGTCGCGGTTCCTGCAGCTGGCGACGCTGCTGGGCGCGATCTACATCGTGAACAGCTTCGACGCGATCTTCCTGATGACCCAGGGCGGGCCGGGCACGGCGAGCACCAACCTGCCGTACTACATCTACCAGCGCGCGTTCGAGGGCTTCGACGTCGGCCAGTCGTCGGCGATGGGCGTGATCGTCGTGATCCTGACGATGATCGTCGCGACCTTCGCGCTGCGCTTGATGTTCCGCACCTTCTCCGTGAGCGGAGGCGTGAAATGACTGCCGCTGTCGCAAGCCGTCCGCGCAAGCGCGCTTATGGGAAGGGGTCGCTGACCCTGGCGACCTGGGTGCTGGCCATCCTCTTCGTCTTCCCGCTGCTGTGGATGATCCTCACGGCGTTCAAGCAGGAAGCGGACGCCTACACCGACCCGCCGAAACTGCTGTTCAGCCCGACGTTCGACCAGATTTCGAACGTCCTCAACGGCGGGTTCCTGCCGTACGTGTCGAACTCGGCGTTCGTCACGATCCTGTCGACGATCCTGGTGCTGCTCTTCGGCGTCCCGGCGGCGTACGCGCTGTCGCTGGCGCCCGTGAAGGGCACGTCGAACGCGCTGGGGTTCTTCCTCTCGACGAAGATGCTGCCGATCGTCGCGGCGATCATCCCGCTGTACATCATTTCCCAGAACACCGAGCTGCTGGACACGGTGTGGGCGCTGGTCATCCTCTACACGTCGATGAACCTGCCGCTCGCCATCTGGATGATGCGGTCGTTCTTCCTGGAAGTCCCGCACGAGATGATCGAGGCGGGCCGCATCGACGGCGCCAACCTGCCGACGCTGCTGCGCAAGATCATCATGCCGGTGGTCGCGCCCGGGATCGCGGCGACGGCGCTGATCTGCGTGATCTTCTCCTGGACCGAGTTCTTCTACGCGGTCAACCTGACGGCGGCGCGCGCCGGCACCGTGCCGGTGTTCCTCGTCGGGTTCATCACCAGTGAGGGCCTGTACTGGGCCCAGCTTTCCGCCGCCGCGCTGCTGGCCTCGCTGCCGGTGATGATCGTCGGCTGGATCGCCCAGAACCACCTCGTCCGGGGCCTGTCGATGGGAGCGGTGAAGTAGTCATGGCCGGAGTGAGCTACGAACAGGCGTCGCGGATCTACCCGGGCGCCCAGGAAGTGCGCGCGGTCGACAAGCTCGACCTCACCGTGCCGGACGGCGAGTTCCTGGTGCTGGTCGGGCCCTCGGGCTCGGGCAAGTCGACGGCGCTGCGGATGCTCGCCGGGCTCGAGGACGTCGACGAGGGCGCCATCCACATCGGCGACCGGGACGTCACGAACCTGCCGCCGAAGGACCGGGACATCGCGATGGTGTTCCAGTCCTACGCGCTGTACCCGCACATGACCGTGGCCGAGAACATGGGCTTCGCGCTGAAGCTGCGTGGACTGTCCAAAGCGGACATCGACGCCAAGGTGGCCGAAGCGGCGAAGCTGCTGGACCTGTCGAAGTTCCTGGAGCGCAAGCCGAAGGCGCTGTCGGGCGGGCAGCGGCAGCGCGTCGCGATGGGCCGGGCGATCGTGCGCGAGCCGAGCGTGTTCCTGATGGACGAACCACTGTCCAACCTGGACGCGAAGCTGCGGGTGGAGACGCGCGCGAACATCGCCCAGCTGCAACAGCGGCTCGGGACGACGACCATCTACGTCACGCACGACCAGGTCGAGGCGATGACGATGGGTGACCGGGTGGCGGTCCTGAAGGACGGCGTGCTGCAGCAGTGCGCGTCGCCGCGCGAGTTGTACGAGAACCCGAAGAACTCGTTCGTGGCGGGGTTCATCGGCTCACCGGCGATGAACCTGGCGACACTGCCGCTGACCGAAGGCGGCGTCAAGCTGGGTGACGTCGTGCTGCCGCTGCCGCGGTCGGTGCTCTCCGCGGCAGGTGACCTGCGTGAGGTGGTGTTCGGGGTGCGCCCGGAGTCGCTGGAGCTGGTCTCCGAAGGCGGCTTCGAGCTGGTGGTGGAGCTGGTCGAGGAGCTGGGCGCGGACGCCTACCTGCACGGCAAGGTGGGCGACGACCGGTTCGTCGTCCGCGTCGACGGCCGCACGCCGCCGCGGATGGGCGACAACGTCCGGGTCGGCCTGCGCGGCGAAGGCGAAACCCACGCCTTCAACCCGGAGACCACCCTCCGCCTCTCCTGAAAGAACAGACCACGGCCACCTCGCGGGAAACCCCTTGCCCGCGAGGTGGCCGTTTCCGTCGCTACTCCTGCAGGGAGAGGGCCTGGCTGGGGCAGACGTGCACCGCTTCGCGGGCCTTTTCGACCAGCGCGCCCTCGGGCGTTTCGTTCAGGACGATGACCGTGCCGTCGTCCTCGCTCTGGTCGAACAGTTCGGGCTCGGTGAGCACGCACTGACCGGCGCCGACGCACTTGCCGGTGTCCGCGATGATCTTCATGGTTCTCTCCTGTGGTGGGATGGCCCTTCGATCTCTACCAGGTCACCGGCAGCCGGTACAGGCCGTAGATGTTCGCGTCGTCCTTGAACGGCAGGTCGTCCACCGGCGCGGCCAGTCCGAGCGAAGGAACGCGCCGGAACAGCGTGTCGAACACGATCTGCAGCTCCATCCGGGCGAGGTTCTGGCCCAGGCACTGGTGCGGCCCGAAACCGAACGCCACGTGGTGGCGCGCGCCCCGCTCGATGTCGAGCTCGTCCGGGTCGGAGAACGCCCGCGGGTCGCGGTTGGCCGCGTAGCCGAGCGCCAGGACGCCTTCGCCGGCGCGGATCAGCTGCCCGCCGACCTCGATGTCCTCGACGCACAGGCGCGCGGTGGCCGCGTCGACGATCGTCCAGTAGCGCAGCATCTCCTCGACGGCGTCGAGCGTCTTGCCCGGGTCGGCCTTGATCACCGCGAGCTGTTCCGGGTTGCGCAGGAACGCCACGGTGGACAGCGAGATCATGTTCGCCGTCGTCTCGTGCCCGGCCACCAGCAGCAGGAACCCGGTCGCCGCCAGCGACTCCCGGCGGTACGTGCCGTCCTCGCGGAGCTTGACGATCTGCCTGCCGAGCAGGTCGTCCGGCGGGTTCTGCTCCTTCTCCGCGATGAGGTCCGCCATGTAGCCGCGGATGGTGTCGAACGCCGCCCGCCGCTCCTCGGGCGGTGTCGCGCGCTTGATGAGCCTCGCCGTGTGGGTCTGGAAGAAGTCGTGGTCGGCATAGGGCACGCCCAGCATCTCGCAGATCACCAGCGAAGGGATCGGCAGCGACAGCGTCTCGACCAGGTCGCCGGGCTTCGGCCCGGCCAGCAGTGCGTCGATCTGGCCGTCGACGATCTCCTGGATCCGCGGCCGCAGCGCCTCCATCCGGCGCACGGTGAACTCGCCGAGCACGGCCTTGCGCGCCGGGCCGTGCTCGGGCGCGTCCATGGTGATCATCGTGCGTTCGTCGCCCTGGCGGCGGAACCCGCCCTTGACCAGCTGCGGGAAGTCCGGGTGCTGCCGGTCGGCGCTGAACCGCCGGTCGTTCAGCACGGTCCGGACGTCCTCGAGCCGGGTGACGACCCAGGCGTGGCCGCCGTCGGGCAGCCGGACCCGCTCGACGGAGCCGCCCTCGCGGATCTCCTCGTACGCCCGCGGCGGTGCGAACGGGCACGTGCGGGTCATCGGGAACTCGTGCTTTTCGACGGTGGTCATGGCGTCCCCCTCACCAGGTCACGGGCAGGCAGTAGAGGCCGAAGATCTGCGAGTCGTGCTTGAACGGCAGCTGGTCGACCGGCGCGGCCAGCTTCAGCTCCGGAATGCGGCGGAACAGCGTGTCGAAGACGATCTGCAGCTCCATCCGGGCCAGGTTCTGCCCGAGGCACTGGTGCGGGCCGAACCCGAACGCGACGTGGTGGCGGGCGCCGCGTTCGAGGTCGAGCTTGTCGGCGTCCTCGAACGCGCTTTCGTCGCGGTTGCCGGAGTAGCTCAGGCCCAGGACACCCTCGCCCGCACGGATCAGCTGCCCGCCGATCTCGACGTCTTCGGTGGCGACGCGCGACGTCGCGAACTCCGCGATCGTGAAGTACCGCAGCAGCTCCTCGACGGCGTCGAGCGTCTTGCCGGGGTCGTTCTTGATGAGCTCGAGCTGGTCGGGGTTCTCCAGCAGCGCGACGGTGCCGAGCGAGATCATGTTCGCCGTCGTCTCGTGCCCGGCGAGGAGCAGGAGGAACGCCAGCGAGACCAGCGAGTCGTGGTCGACGTCGCCGTGCTCCTCGCGCTGCTTGAGGACCTGGCGGCCGAGGAGGTCGTCGGTCGGGTCGGCTTCCTTGGCGCTGACCAGCTGGTCGAGGTAACCCTGCATCTCTTCGACCGCCTGCATGCGCGCTTGCTGCGTCACCTCCCGGTTCAGCAGGGTGGAGCTGCGCGACTGGAAGAAGTCGTGGTCGGCGTACGGGACGCCGAGCTGCTCGCAGATGACCAGCGACGGCACCGGCAGGCTCAGCGCCGAGACGAGGTCAGCGGGCTTCGGGCCGGCGAGGATCGCGTCGATGTGCTCGTCGACGATCTGCTGGATCCGCGGCTGCAGCGCCTTCATCCGCTTGACGGTGAACTCGCCGACGACCTCGCGGCGGGCGGCGCCGTGCTCCGGCGGGTCCATGTTGATCAGCGACGCGGTGAAGCGGCGGCGCTGCGGGCGGCCCTCGCGGGTCAGGATGGGGAAGCCCGGGTTGAACCGGTTCGAGCTGAACCGCGGGTCGGTCAGCATCTCGCGGACCTCTTCCAGCCGGGTGATGGCCCACGCCTCGGAGCCGTCGGGCAGGCCGACGCGCTGGACCGGACCTGCCGCGCGCAGCTTTTCGTACGACGGCGGCGGGGCGAACGGGCACGTGCGGGCGAGCGGGAAGACGTCACCCTTCGTGGTGGGTTCGGCGACTTCGGTCATTTCGGGCCCCCTAAATCGGACGTAACGTATGCGGAGGATTACATTCCGGTTCTAGTCCCCAAGGTACCGAAGTGGAAGGAAGTCGTCCACTAGCTAACGGGTGACCCACTGGAGTTCGAGTGCGTGGCCCCTTGACCATGCGAGAATCACCCCGCGCGATTCAGCGAGAGGCGAACGGCATGACGGCAGACCCCGAGACCACCCTGCGGGCGGACGCGCGGCGCAACCGCGATCAGATCCTGGCCGCCGCGAAGAGCATCTTCGCCCTCTCCGGGCCCGAAGTGCCGATGGAGGAGATCGCCCGCGCCGCCGGCGTCGGTGTCGGCACGCTGTACCGCCGGTTCCCCGACCGCGACGCGCTGGTCCGCGCGGTCGCGATGGACAACTTCGAGCGCGTGCTCGTCGACGCCAGGGTGATCGCCGCCGAGGAGACGTCCGCGTGGCGCGCGCTGGAGCGGCTCCTGCGCCAGTCCGTGGAGCTGCAGCTGAGCGTTCAACTGGCGATGGTGTCGCAGCGGGCGCTGGTCATCCTGAAGAGCGACCCCGAGGTCCGGCGGCTGCGCGACGAGATCCTGACGGTCCTCGACGAGTTCGTCGACGGCGCCAAGGCCGAGGGCATGCTGCGCCCGGACGTCGGCGCGGGCGACATCGCGATCCTGTTCGCGACGCTCCTGCGGCAGATGCGCGCGAAGTCGCCGGAAGTGGCGGAGATGGCGGCTCGCCGGTGCGTCGGAATCATGATCGACGGGCTTTCGGCGCGGCCGGGCTCGGAACTGCCCGGGCGGCCGATCACGTCGCACGATCTGGATCCCGCGGACGACCACACCTGATTCTCAGATTCGCGTGTTAAGGTCCCGCCTCGTTCTGCCGGACATCAGGCTGCGGGCGGGAAAATGCGACGAAGAATGCTGGCCGCGTTGTGGGCGATTCCCTTTCTCGTGCTCGCCGGCTGCGGCGACGGCCCGGTGGGCGGCGTGGCCGCGCCGGCCTCGGTCCCGGTGCCGGCGACCACCTCGCCGTCTTCGTCGTCACCGCCGTCTTCGCCGGCCTCGACCACGCCTTCTTCCCGTGCGGCAGTACCGGCTCCGGCCGCACCGTCGACGACGCCGGTGCGCGGCTGCCGCAGCCCGGAGTTCTCGACGAGCGACCCCGACGGCGGCTGGTCGGACGGCGGCTACTACGTCCACAACAACATGTGGAACTCCGACGAGGCGGGCCCGGAAACGCTGCGGGCGTGCGCGTACGACAACTGGTACGTGGATTCCAGCCAGCCCGATTCGACGTCGGTGAAAACCTACCCGAACGTCCACAAGGACATTAACGACCTCAACGGAAAACCGTTCAACGACTATTCCGTGATCAAATCGACGTTCGCCGGCCGCGGTCCGGGTGTCGGCATCTACGACGTGGCGTACGACCTGTGGCTGAACGGCGTCGGCGACGGCCCGGGTGTCAGCGAGCTGATGGTGTGGACGGAGAACCTGAAGCAGGTCCCGTCGGGCGACAAGCTGACGACGTACACGGCGGCCGGAGAGACGTACGACGTCTGGGCGAACGACGGCGGCTACCTGGCGTTCGTGTCCCGCGCGACGCAGTACTCGGGAAGCGTGGACCTGAAGGCGATGATCGCGTGGGCGATCGGCAAGGGCCTCATCCCGGCGAACCCGACGGTCAACCAGATCGGCTACGGCATCGAGTTCTGCTCAACGGGCGGCGGCAAGGCCCGGTTCACGTTGACGGACTTCTCGGTGACGATGAGCTAGCGGGCGTACCGCAGGATCGTCCGCTGCGACGGGCGGAACAGCGGCCAGCCGACCACGAGGTTTGTCACTGTCAGCCCGACGGCGACGAGCGGAAGCATCGGGTAGAGAGCGATCGCCGGGGTCACCGGGTGCACGTTCGCCGGATGCGGGGCGTCGTTCCAGGTGATGTTCGCCGTGAAGGTAGCGCCGAAGAAGAGGGTGCACAGCAACGAAGCGACGGAGGCCACCGCCTGGGCGATGGCCTCCGTCGTCGGGGAACTCAGACGCCCAGGGGGTGCCAGACCGTCTTGGCCTCCAGGTACCTCCGCAGCCGGGTCAGGTCGGGGGCTGCTGTCCAGTCCGGCTCGGATGCCGGGACCGTCAGCACTCGCTTCACCGTGTTCGCCGCTTCGCGTGCCAACCCTGGGCGGTCCTCCGGGGTCGCCCCCGTCGGGTCCAGGGCGTTGACGTCGGCGTGCGATGCCAGCCATGGGCCCAGCTCGGCTGCGTGGCCCGTCAGGATGTTCGCCACTCCGCCCGGGACGTCCGACGTTGCCAGGACCTCCGACAGGGTGATCGCCGGCAACGGGCGTTCCGCGCTCGAGACCACCACCGCCGTCGAGCCGGTCGCCAGGACCGGGGCCAGGACCTCGACCAGGCCCAGCAGGGACGACTGCTGCGGCGCCAAGACGCCCACCACGCCCGTCGGCTCCGGGACCGTGAACGAGAAGTACGGGCCCGCCACCGGGTTCGCCGCGCCGAGGACCGTCGCGATCTTGTCCGTCCAGCCCGCGTACCAGACCCAGCGGTCGATCGCCGCGTCCACAGTGGACTCGGCCTTCTTCGCGGTCAGGCCCTCGGACGCCGACACCTCGGCGATGAACTGGTCGCGGCGGCCTTCCAGTACCTCGGCCACCCGGTAGAGCACCTGGCCGCGGTTGTAGGCCGTCGCCGCCGACCAGCCCGGGAACGCCTTGCGGGCCGCCACCACCGCGTCGCGGACGTCCTTGCGGGACGCGTGCGCCGCGTTCGCCAGGAACTTGCCCTTCGGGTCCGTCACCGGGTAGACCCGGCCCGACTCCGATCGCGGGAACTTGCCGCCGATGTACAGCTTGTACGTCTTGGCGACGGAAATCCGGTCAGACATCGAGGTAGGCCTCCAAGCCGGTGCGGCCGCCTTCGCGCCCGAAGCCGGATTCCTGGTAGCCGCCGAACGGCGCGGCGGGGTCGAAGCGGTTGAAGGTGTTGGCCCAGACCACGCCGGCGCGCAGCTGGTTCGCCATCCACAGGATCCGGGAGCCCTTTTCGGTCCAAATACCGGCCGACAGCCCGTACGGCGTGTTGTTCGCCTTCGCGACGGCCTCGTCCGGCGTGCGGAACGTCAGCACCGACAGCACCGGGCCGAAGATCTCTTCACGCGCGATGCGCATCGACTGGTGGACGTTCGCGAACACCGTCGGGGCGAAGAAGAACCCGCGGTCCGGCACCGGGCAGGGACTGGTCCAGCGCTGCGCGCCCTCGGCGTCGCCGGACTCGACGAGCCCGCGGATCTTCGCCAGCTGCTCGGCCGAGTTGATCGCGCCGATGTCCGTGTTCTTGTCCAGCGGGTCGCCGATGCGCAGCGTGGACACCCGGTAGCGCAGCTTCTCCAGCACCTCTTCGGCGATCGACTCCTGGACCAGCAGCCGCGAGCCCGCGCAGCAGACGTGGCCCTGGTTGAAGAAGATGCCGTTGACGATGCCTTCGACGGCCTGGTCGAGCGGTGCGTCCTCGAAGACGACGTTCGCCGCCTTGCCGCCCAGCTCGAGGGTCAGCTTCTTCGGCGTGCCCGCGACCTGGCGCTGGATCGCCTTGCCGACCTCGGTCGAGCCGGTGAACGCGATCTTGTCGATGCCGGCGTGCTCCACAATGGACGCGCCGATGTCGCCCGCGCCCGGCAGGATGTTGACGACGCTCGGCGGCAGCTCCGCCTGCTGGCAGATCTCCGCGAACACCAGCGCGGTCAACGGGGTCGTCTCCGCGGGCTTGAGGACCACGGTGTTACCGGTGGCCAGCGCCGGGGCGATCTTCCAGGCCAGCATCAGCAGCGGGAAGTTCCACGGGATGATCTGGCCCGCGACGCCCAGGGGCTTCGGGTTGGGCCCGTAGCCCGCGTACTCCAGCTTGTCCGCCCAGCCGGCGTGGTAGAAGAAGTGCGCCGCCGCCGTCGGGACGTCGGAGTCGCGCGACTCCTTGATCGGCTTGCCGTTGTCGAGGCTCTCCAGCACCGCCAGCTCGCGTGAGCGCTCCTGGATCAGCCGCGCGATGCGGAAGAGGTACTTGGCGCGCTCGGTGCCCGGCATCTTGGACCACACCGAGTCGTACGCCTTGCGCGCGGCCTTCACCGCGGTGTCCACATCGGACTTCGACGCGGTGCCGACCTCGGCGAGGACCTCTTCGGTGGCCGGGTTGATCGTCTTGAGCGGCTCACCCGAGCCGTCGACGAACTGGCCGTTGACGAACGGCTTGTAGTGGTCCTTCAGGTTCGCGATGGCGCGCGACTCGGGCGCCGGTGCGTACTCGAAAACGGGCATCAGTCCACCGTCACGTAGTCGGGGCCGCTGTAGTGGCCGTCCACCTGGGTGCGGCGCTGCAGCAGCAGGTCGTTGAGCAGGCTGGACGCGCCGAAGCGGAACAGGTCCGGGACCAGCCACTGCTCGCCGGCGACCTCGTGCACCGCGACGAGGTACTTGATCGCGTCCTTCGTCGTCCGGATGCCGCCCGCGGGCTTGACGCCGCGCAGCTCGCCGGTCGTCACGAACCAGTCGCGGACGGCCTGCAGCATGATGTGCGTGACCGGCAGCGTCGCGGCCGGGGAGACCTTGCCGGTGGACGTCTTGATGAAGTCGCCGCCGGCCAGCAGCGCCAGCCACGACGCCCGGCGCACGTTGTCGTAGGTCGCCAGCTCGCCGGTCTCGAGGATGACCTTCAGGTGGGCGTCGCCGCACGCGGCCTTGATCGCCTGGATCTCCTCGAAGACGTCCATGTACCGGCCTTCGAGGAAGGCGCCGCGGTCGATCACCATGTCGACTTCGTGCGCGCCCGCGTCGACGGCGATCTTGGTGTCGGCCAGCTTGATCTCGCGGCTGGTGCGCCCGGCGGGGAAGCCGGTGGCGACGCTCGCGACGTGCACCCCGCTGCCCTTGAGCGCTTCGACGGCCGTGGCGACCATGTCCGGGTACACGCAGACGGCGGCGACGCGCGGGGTGTCCTGGCGCTCGGGATCGGGGCGGACCGCCTTCGCGGCGAGCGCCCGGACCTTGCCGTGGGTGTCGGCGCCCTCCAGCGTGGTCAGGTCGACCATGGAGATGGCGGTGTCGATGGCCCACCGCTTGGCATCCTTCTTGATGCTGCGCGTGCCGAGGCCCGCCGCGCGCTGCTCGACGCCGACCTGGTCGACACCGGGCAGCCCGAGCAGGAACCGGCGCAGGCTCGCTTCGTCGCGAGTCGCGTCCGCCAGCGGTGCCGGGGTGGCCGGCGCCGCTGACGTGCTGGTCGTGGCTGTCATGCCGCTGAGTCTAGGCGGCGGGTCCGACAGTGTGCGGGGTCCGGAGGTGGGTCACTCGGTGTGACGTTGTCGGCAGGTCGTGTCACATTGGTGGCTGGGGACCAAGGAATGTCGCAACAACTGTGGTTCTATTTAGGCCAGAAAAGTGGTTGGCGCGGGTTGGGAGCCGAGATGACTGCTCTGCCTGACTGGATGGAGCTTCCGGTCACGGGCTTGAGTGTCGCCGATTACGATGCGTTGCCAGAAGAAATCTGCCGTCGCATCGAGATCGTTGATGGAGCCATCGTCGTGAACCCGGCACCTCGCCGCCCGCACCAGATCTTCGCCAGACGGTTGGCGAACGTCCTCGAGGCGGCATCCGGCCCTGACCTCGAGGTCGCCACCGACGTCGACCTGCGGCTGCGTGACGTGCCGCTGCTCAACCGGCGTCCGGATGTCGTGGTGTACAGCTCGAGCTTGCCGGGCGAAGCGGTGCTCAGGCCGGAACATTGCAGTCTCGTGGTCGAGGTCATGTCACCCGGCTCGGTCACCGCGGACCAGATCGACAAGCCCGGCGAGTACGCCGCCGGTGGGATCCAGCACTTCTGGCGCGTCGAGAACACCGACGACCCCGGGAAGCTCCGTGTCTTCCGCTACCAGCTCGACCCCACGACCAAGACCTACGCGCCCGCGGCCGTGCACGACGGGCCGTTCACCGTGACCGACCCCTTCACGGTGAACGTCGACCTCGCCGGGCTGCTCTAAGCCCCTTCGATCTGCGGTGGTTCCGACCGCTTGGCCGGCTTCCGGTAGACGACGACCCCGCCCCAGAACCCGAGCCCGTTGATCTTCACCGTCGGTGCGGTCGGCGGTGCGGGTGGTGCCCCCGACTTGTCCTCCAGCACGAACCCGCCCATGAAGCCGATTCCCGTGACGTCCACGTTGATGTCGTCCGGGACCGTGATCTGGATGCCGCCCATGATGGCCACGGCCGTGATCGTGCACTGGCGGTCCGCGAAACGGGCTTGGCGCAGGTCGATCTCCGTGCCGCCCCAGAACGCGAAGCTGTTGTGTTGCGGGGGGAGGACCCAGCTGCCCTTGCGGACCGCGCCCGACAGCACGCCGATCGACACCGGGCTGCCCGGGTGGCCGCCGATGCGCTGGTCCGGGAAGGCCAGCGCCCGCGTGGTCGCCGGCTCGATGGCCGCCGGCGACGTGGGGAGGTCCGCCGTCACCGGTTTGAGTTCGCCGAGCGTCTTAGCCGCGTAGACCGTCGAGAGCCGCTCTTCCAGCTCGTTCACCGTGATCCGGCCTTCCGAGAGGGCGTTGTGCAGCACCTGCGCGACGCGTTCACGGTCCGCGTCGGAAGCCCGCATCTGGTCGGGCGTCAGTTCGCTCACCCGGGGCAGCCTAGCGGCGAAAACCACCCTGTGTGTCCATCTTCCGGAGGACACTGAGCCCATGGTCGAGTTTCCGGACGGCACCCGCGTACGAGGCCGGGGGCTGGGCAAGCCACGCCCGGAGGGACCCGAGCCGGATTTCGGGCTCTACCTGGGTACGAGCCGGCTGCGGCGCAAGCACGGCGGCGGTATCACGTGGCCGCACGAGTGGATCACCTGGCCGGACTTCCTGCTGCCCGTCAACCCCGAAGAAGCCCGCGAAAAGATCAAAGCCCTCCACGCGCGCGCCAAGACCGAATCCGTCGAAGTCGCCTGTTACGGCGGCGCGGGGCGCACCGGCACGGTCATGGCCTGCCTGGCGATCCTGTCCGGCGTCCCCGCACACCAAGCCGTCGCCTGGACACGAGAGCACTACCACGAACGCGCCGTCGAAACGCCCTGGCAGCGCGGCTGGGTGAAGAGCTTCGCGAAACGACTAGATTGACCCGCATGGATGTGCACGTCGTCGACCACCCCCTCGCGAAGGCCCGGCTCTCCACGATGCGCGACGCGCGCACGGACAGCGCCGCGTTCCGGGCCGCGCTGCACGAGCTGACCGTCATGCTGGTCTACGAAGCCACGCGCGACGTGCCGGTGAAGACCGAGCGGATCCACACGCCGGTCGCCCGCACCGAGGGCTACACGCTGGCCAAGCCGCCGCTGCTGGTCCCGGTGCTGCGGGCCGGCCTCGGCATGGCCGACCAGGCGCACAAGCTGATCCCGGACGCGCAGATGGGCTTCGTCGGCCTCGCGCGCGACGAGGAGACGCTCAAGCCGACGCCGTACCTCGAGTCGCTGCCGGAGTCGCTCGCCGACCGGCCGGTCCTGGTGCTCGACCCGATGCTCGCCACCGGCGGCTCGATGGAGTACACGATCCGGCTGCTGACCGACCGCGGCGCCGACGACGTCACGGCCATCTGCGCGCTGGCCGCGCCGGAAGGCCTGGCGCACCTGGAGAAGACCGGCCTGCCGGTCCGGGTGGTCACGGCCAGCATCGACGAGCGCCTCAACGACTCGGGCTTCATCGTGCCGGGCCTGGGCGACGCGGGTGACCGCCAGTACGGCGCCGTCTGAGCCGTTGCCGGTCCTGAAGTGGCGGTGGATCGCCGTGACGGCCGCCGGGGTCGCGGTCGTGACGGCCGGGTTGCTCTGGCTCTTCCTGGCCTGGTCCGGGCAACCGGACGCGCCGGTGCGCATCGACGCGGTCAAGACGGCGTTCGGCGTGGGCGCCGGCGCGGGCGGGGTGTTCGCGCTGTGGCTGGCGACGCGCCGCCAGCGCACGCTCGAGCTGCAGCTCGCCGAGACGACCCGCGTCGCGGGGGTGACCGAGCGGGACCTGGAGGAGCGGCGCGTCACCGAGCTGTACACCAAGGCCGTCGAGCAGCTCGGCAGTGACAAGCCGCCGGTGCGCCTCGGCGGGCTGTACGCGCTGGAGCGGCTCGGGCAGGACAACCCGAAGCAGCGCCAGACGATCGTCAACGTGCTGTGCGCCTACCTCCGGATGCCCTTCGACGGGCCGCCCGCGGGGCTCAGGGGCACGACCGCCCGCCGGCTGGCCGAGGACCCCGACGCGGGCGAAACGCTGGTCCGCCTGGCCGCGCAGGACCTGCTCAAGGCGCACCTGACCCACGACGCGGCCGGCTACTGGCCCGGCATGTCGCTCGACCTGCAGCGGGCCACCCTCGTCGACTTCCGGCTGAGCGGCTGCAGCGTGGACTCCGCGGACTTCAGCCGGGCGAAGTTCGTCGGCGCGGTCCACATCCGCGGCACGACCTTCGCGCGCCGGACCGGCTTCTACGGCACGGAGTTCACCGCGCTCGCGAACTTCGACCGCACGGTCTTCGCCGAAGGCGCGTTCTTCACCCGGGCGCACTTCGGCGGCGACGCCGTCTTCACCCGGACCCGGTCAGGCGGCCGGTTCGAGTTCGCGCACGCCGTCTTCGACGGCGAAGCCGAATTCGACGACGGCGAGCACGACGGCCTCGAACTGGCGGGGGCGGAGTTCGGTCAGGACGGCGGTTCCTGAGGCCGAAGCCAGCCGGAGGCGTTCGCGCGCAACGCCGTTTCGTACGAGCTCGTGACGTCGAAGCCCTCCGGCAGGTTGCCGGTCAGTTCCAGGGAGACGAGCCCGTGCACGAAGGCCCAGCAGCCGACCGCGACGGTCTCCGGGGGGACGTCGAGGAAGACGCCGTCGGCGATCGCGCGGCGGATGATCGCCTCCAGGGGCTCCAGCGTCTTGCGGGCCAGCTTCTCGGCGTCTTCGTTGGGCTCGAACCCCGGCAGGGACTTCGTGAACATGATCCCGTAGAGGTTCGGGTCGGCCAGCGCGCTGGCGCGGTAGGCGCTGCCGAGCGCGACGAGGTCTTCGACCGGGTCGCCGGTCAGGGGCGTGCCCGCCATGCGGGCGCCGAAGCGCTGGAACCCTTCCGTGTAGAGCGCGTTCACCAGTTCGGGTTTGCCGCCGAAGAGGGAGTACACGGCGGTGGTCGACGTGCCGGCGTCGGCGGCCAGCTTGCGCAGGGAAAGCGCCTTCGGCCCGTCCGCGGCGATGAGCTCACCGGCGCGGTCGAGCAGTTTCAGCCGCAGCGCTTCGTCGTGCGTGCGTGGTCGAGCCATCCACGCAGCGTAGCGCAACACTGTTATGAATCGCCAGGCCGGGAGTTGACCTGGAGTGCACTCCAGGTCGTAGTGTCGAGGTCATGAGCTACTCGATAGCGGAAGCCGCGCGACGTAGCGGACTGTCCATCGACACCCTCCGGTACTACGAGCGCATCAAACTGCTCGACCCGCCCGCCCGCGACACCGCCGGGCGCCGCGCCTACTCCGACGAGGACCTCGGCTGGCTGGGGTTCCTGACCAAGCTGCGCACCACCGGGATGCCCATCAAGAGCATGCGCGAGTACGCGTCGCTGCGCCGGCACGGCGTGGCCAGCGCGGGCCGCCGCAAGGCCCTGCTGGTGGAGCAGCGCCGGTCGGTCGCCGAGCGGATCGCCGAGCTGCAGGCCTGCCTCGACGTCCTCGACTACAAGATCGACAACTACGCCCAGGTCGAGCGCAAGGTGCTCGGCGTCGAACCCGGCATGGAGGAGATTTCCGCGTGAAGACCAGGAAGCTCGGCGCCCTGGAGGTCAGCGCCCAGGGGCTCGGCTGCATGGGGATGAGCCAGTCCTACGGCGTCCGCGACGACGAGCAGGAGTCGGTCGCGACGATCCACCGGGCGCTCGACCTCGGGGTCACGCTGCTGGACACCGCGAACGTCTACGCCAACGGCGTCAACGAGGAGCTGGTCGGCCGCGCGATCGCCGGCCGGCGCGACGAGGTCGTCCTCGCGACGAAGTTCGGCATCGTGTGGACCGACGGCGCGATGGGCGCGCGCGGTGACGCGGAGTACGTCAAGAAGAGCTGTGACGAGTCGCTGCGCCGGCTCGGCGTCGACCACATCGACCTGTACTACCAGCACCGCGTCGACCCGGCCACGCCGATCGAGGAGACCTGGGGCGCGCTGGGCGAGCTGGTGGCCGCCGGGAAGATCCGGTACGCCGGGATCTCCGAGGCGAGCGCGGCGACGATCCGCGCCGCGCACGCGGTGCACCCGGTGACCGCGCTGCAGAGCGAGTGGTCGCTGTGGACCCGCGGCATCGAAGGCGAAATCCTCGGCACCTGCCGGGAGCTGGGGATCGGCGTCGTGCCGTTCTCGCCGCTGGGGCGCGGATTCCTGACGGGCGCGGTGAAGTCCGTGGCGGACCTGCCCGAGGACGACATGCGCCGCGGCCTGCCGCGCTTCGCGGAGGGCAACTTCGAGCGCAACACGGCGATCGTCGACGCACTGCGGAAGCTGGCGGAGGAGAAGGGCGTCACGGCCGGTCAGCTGGCGCTCGCCTGGGTGCAGTCCCACGGCGAGGACGTCGTGCCGATCCCGGGGACCAAGCGCCGCAAGTACCTCGAGGAGAACGTGGCGGCGGCTTCGCTGGAGCTGACGGCGGACGACCTCGCGGCCATCGAAGCGGCCGCGCCGGCGGAAGCCGTCGCGGGGGAGCGCTACCCGGAGCGGCTGGCGCGCGCCGCCGGCCGGTAGGCAACTCCTTCTGAGCCTTTTCTGAGATCTCCGGAGCAGGCTCGGCATCGATCAAGGTGCCGAGCCTGCAGGAGGTCGTCGTGGCGGAAGTGCTCGATTGTCTGGTCGTCGGGGCCGGGCCGGCCGGGCTGCAGCTGGGGCAGCACCTCGGCCACGCCGGGCACCGGTACCTGGTGCTGGAGGCCGGTTCCGCGCCCGGCCACTTCTTCGAGACCTTCCCCCGGCACCGGACCCTCATCTCCATCAACAAGAAGCACACCGGGTACGGCGATCCCGAGCTGCGCCTGCGGATGGACTGGAACTCGATCCTCGCGGAAGGCGACGACGAGCCGGTCCTGTTCACGGACTACAGCGAGAAGCTCTTCCCGGACGCCCCGGATCTGCTTCGCTACCTGGCCGACTACGCGGCGAAACACCAAGTGCAGGTCCGCTACGACACCCGGGTGACGCGCATCCGCCGCGATCCGGAAAGCGCTCTCTTCGTCGTCACCGCCGGTGATGACGAATGGCAGGCGCGCCGGCTCGTCCTGGCCACCGGCGTCACCAAGCCGTACATCCCGCAGTTCCCCGGCGTCGAGCTGATCGACCAGTACGCGGACGTCGACGTCGACCCGAAGAGCTTCACCGGCCAGCGTGTTCTCGTGCTGGGCAAGGGGAACTCCGCCTTCGAGACCGCCGACAACCTGTGCGAGACCGCCGCGGTCGTGCACGTTGGCGGGCCGCGGCCGGTGAAGCTCGCGTGGCGCACCCACTTCGTCGGGCACCTCCGCGCGTACAACGCGGGCATCCTCGACATGTACCAGCTGAAACTCCAGCACGCGATCCTCGACGGCGACGTCCGCGAGATCCGCAAGGACGCCGACGGCTACCACGTCAAGTTCGCCTTCGCCCGCGCCGACGAGGTCATCAAGGAGATCCGCTACGACCGCGTGATCGGCTGCACCGGCTTCCGCTTCGACGCTTCTCTGTTCGACGAGGACTGCCGTCCCGAGCTGACGATCAACGACCGCTTCCCGGCGCAGACGCCGGACTGGGAGTCGGTCAACGTGCCCGGTCTCTTCTTCGCCGGCACGATCACGCAGGTCCGCGACTTCAAGAAGGCCACGAGCGCGTTCATCCACGGCTTCCGCTACGGCGTCCGCGCGCTGGCGAAGGTCCTGGACGAGCGGTACCACGACACGCCGTGGCCGAGCGTCGAACTGCCCGCCAAGCCGGACGCGCTCACCGACGCCGTGATCGGCCGGATCAACCGGACTTCGGCGCTGTACCAGCAGTTCGGCTTCCTCGGTGACGTCCTCGAGGTCGACGGCGACACCGCCCGCTACCGCGAAGAGGTGCCGGTGGACCGGGTCCTCGCGAACCCGCCCGAGGACGCCTACGTCGTCACCCTCGACTACGGCCCCGACCACGACAAGATCGACCCGTTCGACTTCGTCGCGCGCGCGGCCCAGGACAAGGCGAACGACCACGGCGAAGGCCACTACCTGCACCCGATCGTCCGGCACTACCGCCGCGGCGAGCTCGTCGCCACCCACCACGTCACCGAGAACCTCGAGAACGAATGGGACAAAGAGGTGCACGTCGAGCCGCTGACCGCGTTCTTCGCGCGGGAGCTGTGATGCGGACGGTCGCGGAGTTCGAGGCGGCGGCCCGGCAACGCCTCGACCCGGTGCACTACGACTACTTCGCGGGCGGCGCGCAGGACGAAATCACCCTGGCGGAGAACGAATCGGCGTTCAAGAAGCTGCGGCTGCTGCCCCGGGTGCTGCGCGGAAGCGACAAGCGCGACCTGAGCCTGACGCTGCTCGGGACGCCGTCCTCGATGCCGATCCTCGTCGCCCCGACGGCGTTCCACCGGCTCGCGCACGCCGATGGTGAGGTGGCTACGGCCCGGGCCGCCGCCCGGGCGGGCACGATCATGATCGTCAGCATGGCCTCGACCACGGCGATCGAGGACATCGCCGCGGCGGCCCGCGAGGTCGCGCCGGATCCGGGCCTGTGGTTCCAGCTCTACCTGCAGCCGGACCTGGAGTTCACCGAGGCGATCGTGCGGCGCGCCGAAGCCGCGGGGGTGAAGGCGTTCGTCGTGACCGTCGATTCGCCGGTGCTCGGCCGCCGCGAGCGCGACGACCGCAACGACTTCCACGACCTGCCGGCCGGGCTGGTCGTGGAGAACCTGCGCAACATCGGCGAGAACCGCAGTGGCGGGAACACCAGCCACGTCCGCGAGATCGTCATGTCGGCCGGGCTGAACTGGGACCACATCGCGTGGCTGCGGGGGAAGACGAAGCTGCCGGTGCTGATCAAGGGCGTCCTGCACCCCGAGGACGCGCGGCTGGCGGTGCACCACGGCGTCGCCGGGATCGTCGTGTCCAACCACGGCGGGCGGCAGCTCGACACCGTGCCCGCCACGGTCGACGTCCTCCCCGAGATCGCGGCGGCCGTCGGCGGGGCGATCCCGGTGCTGCTCGACGGCGGGATCCGCCGCGGCACCGACGTCGTCAAGGCCCTCGCCCTGGGCGCGGACGCGGTCGGCGTCGGCCGCCCGGTCGTCTGGGGCCTGGCCGCGGCCGGCCGCGACGGCGTCACGCAGGTCCTGGAGCTGCTGCGTGACGACTTCGACCAAGCGCTGGCCATGTGCGGCGGCCGGCACCCGGCCGACCTCACCCCGGACCAGGTGCGGCGATGATCGGCAAGGCGCTGGCGGCGGCCGCCGTGGCGACCGCGCCCGCGTGGCTGCCCGGCCGGGTCGTGGCGCTGCGCATGAAGATCTTCGCGCTGGTCAACGGCGAGGACACGGTGACGATCCCGGGCGAGCAGGTCGGCGCCCGCGACTTCAAGCGCGTCTACGCCGACCCGGCGGCGAACGGCCGCAGCCAGGGCGCGGCGCTGTCCGACCTGTTCTGGTACTGGCTCGCACCCGGGCCCGAGGTGCACCAGGAGCACCTCGAACCCGGGCCGCGCTACGACGAGGTCGCCAAGTGCACCCGGCACATCCTGGTCAAGTCCAAAAAGGACTCCGAAGAGCTGGCCCGCCGGGTGGCCGCGCACGTCCTCGACGGCCTCGGCCCGGGGCTGGTCCGGCTGCGCGACGAGATGATGCCGATCTGGGCCGAGCTGTACTACGAGCTCGTGTTCGACGAGCCGTGCCCGCCGGAGGCGCGGGACCTCATCGTGGGGCACGCCGACGACGTCGTCTCGGCCCTGAAGTGCGTGCGGCCGCGGAACATGCGCCGCCGGGCCCGGCTGACGAAGTACCTGCGCCGGCGCCTCGCCGACATCCCGCACCCGCTGCCGGACTCGCTGACGCCGGAGGAGCAGGCTTTCTACCTCCAGGGCACGTTCTTCAACACCGCCGTCGTGCAGATGTCCGAGGCGATGGCGCACCTGCTGATGATCATCGCGCAGGACCCGGACGTCCAAGCCCGGCTCGCCGCGCACCCGGACGACGACGCCTACCTGGACCAGGTGATCTTCGACGGCCTGCGCACGTTCCCGCTGTTCGGCATCGCGCACCGGATCTCGACCGCGGACATCGAGCTGCCGGACCTGACGATCCCCGCCGGGACGGTGCTGTGCTTCAGCTACCCGGGTTTCGCCGCGCAGACGGCGAAGGACGACTTCATCCCGTTCGGGGTCGCGCAGAACCGCGCCTGCCCGGCCCGCGGCCTGGCCCCGGTGACCATGCGCGTCGTGGCCCAGGAGGTCCTGCGCCGGTTCAGCCTCGCCTCGACGGCCGGGCACACGCGCTCGATCCCCAACCGCGGCCCGGTGCTGCTCACGCCGCGCGGCGCCCGCCGCAAGCACGCGCCGCTGGTGTGGCTCGCGGTCCGCGACCGCTGGGAAGACGTCTGGCGCAGCTTCGCCCAGCTGGTCTTCGGGACGTACATGGTGCTCGACGCGCGGAAGCAAGCCCTCTGTTCCAGGTACTTCGCCGGAGGTGAGTCATGAGCCCGTCCGAAGCGGCGCCGGTCTTCTTCCTGGCCGTCGTGGTGATCCTCGTCGTGGTCAGGCTGGTCTGCCTGGTCGCGGTCAAGCTCGGCCAGCCGCCGGTGGTCGGGGAGATGATCTCCGGCGTGCTGCTCGGCCCGTCGCTGCTCGGCCTGCTGCTGCCGGGCGTGCAGGCCGCCCTGTTCCCCGACGCCATCCGGTCGCTGCTCTACGTCGGCGGCCAGATCGGCCTGGTGATCTACATGTTCGGCGCCGGTTACGAGTTCAGCCTGAGCAGCATCGGGAAGTCGCGCAAGGCGGTCGCCGCTATCTCCTCGGCGGGGACGCTCGTGCCCCTGGTACTCGGCTTCGGGGTCAGCGCCGTCGGCCTGAGCTGGGTCGGCATCGGCAAGGAGGGCGTTTCGCCGGTGACGTCGATGGCGTTCGTCGGCGTCGCGCTGGCGATCACGGCGTTCCCGATGCTGGCGCGGATCATCACCGAACGCGGGATCGCCTCGACCCGGTTCGGCTCGCTGGCGCTGGCCTGCGGCGCGCTCGACGACGTGCTGGCGTGGGTCCTGCTGGCCGTCGTGCTGGGCATGCACGCCGGCTCGGCCGGGCCGGTCGCGCTCGCGCTCGGCGGCGGTGTCCTGTTCGCGGGGCTGGTGTTCATCGTCGGGCGGCGGCTGCTGGCCAAGGCGATGAGCAGCGAGCGCGTCAGCGTCGACCAGCGCGTGCTGATCACCGCGATGACGTTGTTCGCGGCGGCCTGGTTCACCGACACCATCGGGCTGTACGCGGTGTTCGGCGCGTTCTGCGTCGGCATCGCGTTCCCCCGCGCGCCCGCGGCCGACGCCGTGCTCGCGAAGATCATGCCGATCGGGCGGATCGTGTTCCTGCCGCTGTTCTTCACCTATTCCGGCCTGAACACCCGGTTCGCGCTGCTCGCGGACCCGAAGCTGCTCGCGTTCGCGGTGGTGTGCGTGCTCGTCGCGATCGTCGGCAAGCTGGGGGCGTCCTGGGGCGCGGCTCGGCTGGCGGGGGAGCCGCCGGCGATCGCCTCGCGCGTCGGCGTGCTCGTCAACGCGCGCGGGCTGATGCAGCTGATCGCGCTCAACGTCGGACTGGCCGCCGGGATCGTCTCGCCCGCCTTGTTCACGGTGCTGGTGCTCGTCGCGTTGGTCACGACCGTGATGACCGCGCCGGTGCTCGGGTGGCTCGACCGGCGCGATGCCCGCAAGGGGACCAGCGAGGTGCTCCCGACGGCCGAGCCGGTCCCGGTAACCGGGAAAAGTTGAGGGTTCAATTCCGGAAGATCACTGCCAGTATGGGTTCGTGCACGATGGGGCGGCTAAACCGAGAGTGCTCTTGGTCGAGGACGACCGCGAGCTGGCGGGCCTGCTCGCCGAACTGCTCGCGGAGGAGGGCTACGAAACCGACGCGGCGCACGACGGCCAGCGGGGCCTGCACCTCGGGCTCACCGGGCAGTACGACGTGATGGTCATCGACCGCCGCCTCCCGGTGCTGGACGGGCTCGAGCTGCTCGTCCGGCTGCGGGCGCGCGGGGTGACCACGCGGGTCCTGGTGCTTTCGGCGCTGGGCGAGCTCGCCGACCGCGTCGGCGGCCTCGACGCCGGTGCCGACGACTACCTCGTCAAACCGTTCGAGGCCGAGGAACTGCTGGCCCGGCTGCGCGCGCTCGGCCGTCGCGACCTCGAGGGTGCCGAGTGCCTGCCGGTCGGCACCGCGGCCCTCGACCTGCGGCGGCACGAGGTCGTGCTGCCGCGCGGGGAGCGGATCACGCTGTCCGGGCGGGAGTTCGAGCTGCTGCGGACCCTGGCGCAGCGGCCCAAGGCGATCCACCCGCGCGCGACACTGCGCACGAGCGTCTTCGCCGACTCCACCGGGGAGTCCATTGTGGACACCTATGTGTACTACCTGCGGCGCAAGCTCGGCCGCGACGTCGTCCGGACCGTGCACGGCCTCGGCTACCAGATCGGCGCGGTATGAGACCCGACCCCGAAGAGCGGGCCCTGCGGC
Source organism: Amycolatopsis sp. NPDC004378 (assembly GCF_053602455.1). Taxonomy (NCBI): domain Bacteria; kingdom Bacillati; phylum Actinomycetota; class Actinomycetes; order Pseudonocardiales; family Pseudonocardiaceae; genus Amycolatopsis; species Amycolatopsis sp. NPDC004378. The sequence continues at coordinate 187,562 of NZ_JBSGDR010000008.1, read as the reverse complement.
GGGCGCGGTGGGCGATCACCGCGCAGATCGCCGTGGTGGTTTCGCTGCTGGTGGCGGTCGCGGGCGGGATCGCCTACGGGATGCTGATTTCGCGGCAGCACGCCGAGGCCGACCGCACGCTGGCCCGCACGACCGAGCTGGGCCCGGCCGCGACCCCGCCGGGGTGCGTCTGGCTGTTCACCCCGGCCCTGCACGCGCCCGCGGGCCCGCCGCCGGCCGGGATGCCCATCCCGGCGTTGACCGCGACCGTGCCGTCCCCCGGCGACGTCCACACGGAACGGCGTTCGATCGGCGGCATGACCTACACGATCCGCGTCGAGAACCGCGGCGGCGTCGTCTCGCAGGCGTTCTTCGAGGAGCTGTACCAGATCCAGGACCGTTCGGCGCTGGTGTCCGGGCTCATCGTCGCCGAGGTGCTCGCCCTGCTGGCGGCCGTGCTGTGCGGCCGCGTGCTGGCGTGCCGCGCGATCCGCCCGCTGGCCGACGCGCTGCGGCGGCAACGGACGTTCGTCGCGGACGCCTCCCACGAGCTGCGTGCCCCGCTGACCCGGCTGCACACGCGGGCGCAACTGCTGGCCCGGCGCGCGTCCGGCCGCGACGCGGCGGACCTCGACCAGCTGGTGCGCGGCACGCGGGAGCTCGGCGACGTCGTCGAAGACCTGCTGCTGTCGGCGCAGGCGTGCGACCGGCAATCGCTGGAGCTGGTGGAACTCGGGTCGCTGGCGGAGGAAGCCGTCGCGGCGGAGGCGGTGCGCGCGGGGGAGGGCCACGTCCGGCTGGCGGTGACGCGCGAGCGGCGCGAGTACGTCGTCCAGGGCGTTCCGACGGCGCTGCGGCGCGTGCTTTCGGCGTTGCTGGACAACGCCTTGGGCCACACCCCACCCGGCGGCTCGATCGAGGTGTGGCTGGGCGTGCCGGACGAGCGGCACGTGGAGCTGCGGGTGCGCGACACGGGCGTCGGCTTCCCGGCGGCCGACGCGGAACGCATCTTCGAGCGGTTCGCCCGCGGCTCGGACGGCGACGGCCGCCGCTTCGGCCTGGGCCTGGCCCTGGTCCGCGAAGTGGTGACGGGCCACGGCGGCACGATCGCGGCCGCAGGCCGTCCCGGCGACGGAGCCACGTTCACCCTGCGCCTGCTCCGCGCCGACCCGGCGTGATCAGAGAGGCATCACACGTGATTGGACGGGCATCACGCGTGATTGGAGGGGCATCGGCGTGATGCCTCCCCAATCACGCGTGATGCCTCTGGGAACACGCGTGATGCCCCGCTGAGCACGGGGTTCAGGCCAGCAGGGCCTGGACCGCGGCGGGGGCGTCGGCGATGGCGACCGGGTTCTGCTCGCGCGTGGCGAGGCTGCGGACCGTGACGTTGCCCGCCGCCCAGTCCTCCTGGCCGACGATCACCACCGCGACCGCGCCCGCCTTGTCCGCGCGGCCGAGCTCCTTGCCCAGCTTGCGGTGCTCGATCGGCGTCGACGTGCGGAGCCCGGCGGCGCGCAGGGACTGCGCGACCGAACGGGCCTCGTCCGACAGGTCTTCGGTCACCGGGATCACCATGACGTCGACCTCGCTGCGCGGCGCCGGCGTGAGGCCGTGCGTGTCGAGGAAGTCCATCAGCGTGACGTCACCCATGCCGAACCCGATGCCCGGGATCTGCTGCGGCGTGAACATCGACGCGAGGTCGCTGTAGCGGCCGCCGCCGAAGAGGGCGCGGCGGTTTTCCGGCGAGGTGTCGAAGACCTCGAACACGGTCGACGTGTAGTACGCCAGCCCGCGCACGATCATCGGCTCGTACTTCACCAGGCTGCCCGCGCTGCCGTTCAAGACGCGCACCAGGTTCGACTGCTCGCGCACCTCGGCCGGCAGCTCGTCGAGCAGCGCCTCGCCCGCACCGAGCGTCTCGGCCAGCTTCTCGAACCCCTTGTCCGACAGGCCGATCTCGGCGGCGCTCTCCGCCAGCTTCTCGCGCGGGTACTTCTCCCAGCGGTCGACCAGCGCGAACACCTGGGCCAAGTGGTCCTCGGAGACGCCCGCGACGTCGGTGAGCGCCGACGTCAGCAGGTTCCGGTCGTTGACGCGCAGCACGAACATGTCCGGCGTCGCGCCCAGCGCGGCCATCAGGTCGTGCACCAGCTCGAAGATCTCGATCTCGCAGTTCGCGCTGTCCGAGCCGAAGATGTCCGCGTTGATCTGCCAGTGCTCACGGACCCGGCCGCGCTGCGGCGCCTCGTACCGGTGGCAGTTCGGGTGGCTGTACCAGCGGACCGGGAACGACAGCGACTTCGCGCTCCCGGCGATCATCCGGGCCACCGACGGCGTCATCTCCGGGCGCAGCGCCAGCCGCCGCCCGCCCTTGTCGGTCAGCGTGTACAGCTGCTTGTCGGCGAGCTCCTGACCGGACTTCCGCTCGTAGATCTCGGCCGATTCGAGGATCGGGCCGTCGTAGCGGAGGAAGCCGCGGCGCTCGAGGACCTCGTAGAGATGTCCGAACACCTGGGTGCGCACGGACATCTCGGCGGGCAGGAAGTCCCGGGTCCCCTTGTAGGGCGCGGTCGGCAGGTATTCAGGCACGTCACCCAGCTTAACGACCGGCGCTCAGGCGAAGGCGACCCCGTAGGCCGTGAGCAGCGTGGCGGCGCCGAGGAGCACCGCGCCGGCTGACGTGACGCGCCCGCCGAGCTTGCCCCGGCCCGGGACCAGGTGCAGGAAGAACCCGCCGGACTGGGCGAGGATCCCGAAGAGCAGCAGGAAGCAGGCGATCCACAGCGTGCTGCCGGAGAAGGTCGTCCGGCTCAGGATCTGCAGCGCGACCAGGGCGAGGATCAGCAGGACGCCGGCGTGCGCGTGGCCGGCGCGGAACATCGCGCGCTGGTGTTCGGTGAGCTTCTTCTCGCGCAGCACGCCCATCAGCGCGTAGCCGCCGTACATCACGGTCGGCAGCGAGACCAGGGCGATCACCGTGAACAGCTGGGTCGGTCCGTGCATCGGGGGACTCCTTCGAGGTGGGTGAGCGCAACAGTAACACTGTTTTAAAACGCTGTCACCAAATCAGCCGTTCCCCGATCGGGGACCTAGGCCGCCCGGCCGCGGGCCAGCACCAAGAGCGGGTTCCGGAGCGCGGACAGCGACGCCAGCGGATCGCCCTCGACGACGAGCACGTCCGCGGCGAGGCCCGCTTCGAGCCGCCCGGTCACGTCGGCGAGGCCCAGCCCCGCCGCGGAGTCGCAGGTGGCGATCTCGAGGATCCGCCGCCGCGGGAAGCCCAGCCACTCGTACAGCTCCAGCGCGCCCACCGGGTCGTCGAACACCGAGCCCGGCAGGCCCGCGTCCGTCCCCGACAGCAGCCGGACGCCGTGTTCCTCCAGCCACGGGAGCCGCCCGTACATCGCCTGCGCCGCGTCGTCACCCAGCTTCTCGACGATCACCCGCCAGTTGCGGCTGCTCGTCGAGCACGCCGAGATCCCCGACGCCGCCATGCGCGCGGCCACGGCGTCGCGGCGGTCGAACGAGCGCGGCCCGGTCAGGAAGCTGCAGTGCTCGATCGTCGACACCCCGGCCGAAACCGCCGCCTCGATCGCGTCCGCGCCGTGCGCGTGCGCGGCCACCGGGAGCCCGTACGAAGCCGCGTGGGAGACCACCACCGAAAGCTCGCGCTCGGAGAACTGCGACTCCCACATGTCCGCGCCGCCCTCGGTGATCTGGCCGCCGCTGGCCATCACCTTGATCACGTCCGCGCCCGCCTCGGCGTTGGCGTCGACCAGCGCGCGGATCTCGTCGTCGGAAGCGACCGCCCCGCCGAAGAAGTGGCAGTGCCCGTCCGGCACCGTGATCGGCGGCCCCGACACGAGCAGCCGCGGCGCGGCCTCGCCGTCGAACGACTGGCGGACCGCCGCACCGAGGTGCCCGCGGTCGCCGAGGTCCCGCACCGTCGTGACCCCGCTGCGCAGCATCGAAGACAGCCGCGAGCGCGCGTCATCCACCGACGTGCCGGCCGAGAAGTGCGCCAGCATCTCCCGGGACGCGTCGAAAGCCAGGTGCACGTGGACGTTGAACAGCCCGGCCAGCACGGTGGCGGTGGGGAAGTCGTGCCGCTCGGCGTCCGGTGACGCCTGCGCGACGACGTCCGCGCGCGGGCCGGCCGCCACGATCACGTCGTCGCGGACCAGCACGGCGCCGTCTTCCACCGGCGCCGACGGCCGGGGCAGCACCCGGCCGGCGGTGATCAGGATGTCCACGTCACGCCCCGTTCTCCAGTGCGGCCGACAGCGCGAGCAGCGGCCGGACGTCGGATTCGATGTCGTCCGCCGGCGCGGGCAGGATCTGCTTGGCGTGGCCGTCGCTCTCCTCGCCGGCCGCGTGCCGCTCCAGCGCCGTCTTCAACGCGGCCGCCGCGGCGCCGGGGTCGGTCGCGACGACCTCGCCGAAGTCCGCGTCCAGGTAGGGCGAAAGCTGCACCAGGCCGTCCCGGATCTCGATCACCCGGCGGTAGTGGACGCGGTGGATGCTGCGCGGCGAAAGCCGTTCGCTCCGGCGGCGCGGCGGCGTCCGCAGCACGATGCTGGGGAAGGCCTGGACCAGGACCGTCCACAAGGGACCCAGCGCCTGGTGCTCCCGGCGGTGCTGACGCCGGCGTCGCAGCGCCGCAACGCGCGCCCGGACGCCGGGGTAGGTGACGCCGAGCAGGAACAGCATCCCGCCGATGATCACGAACGGCACCCCGAGCAGCAGCAGGACCTTGACGACCGGCCCGAACGCCCACGCCACCACGATGTACAGCGCGCGGAAGATGCTGCCGATCGCCGCGCAGGCCATGCCGGCCGCGCTGAGCCGCAGGCCGATCCGCAGGTGCCGGTCGGCCACCCGCTGGTAGCGCACGATCCAGGCGGTGCAGGCGATGAGGCCGTAGATCAGGTACAGGCCGGCGCCGAGGTAGAACACGGCGATCCCGGAGTCGTGGATCGTCGACGGCCCGAGCGGGAGCCCGCGCAGCTGCGGCGGGGTCAGGGCCATCGCGACGATCATCAGCGCGATCGCCGCGGCCAGCGGCACCAGCTCCACCGCCACCCGGCGGTAGCGCCGCGGGCCGAGCGCCGAGCCGAGGAAGAAGATGACCAGCGCGCACACGCCGCACGCCAGCAGCGCGTTGTTGGCCACGCGCGCGGCACCGAGACCGAGGACCGCGTCGACCTCGTCGGACACCACCGGCTGCTGCAGCAGGAACGCCGCGGCGAACCCGGCGACGCACGCCGTCACCGCCCAGTTCGGCACCGTCGGCGCACGTTGCACCTGGTAGATCCGCCACGCGAGCGCGGCGGCGAACAGCACCAGCGCGACAATGTTCACGGGGCTGAAAAGTGTGCTCACAACCACCCTTGGTGATCGCCGAGCGCCCCCTGGATCCGGCGGAGATCCCGGTCCGCAGCGCGCCGCGGGATCGTGTAGTTCAGGACCGACGCCCACTCGAGGATGATGGTCGCGACGGTCTCGGCTTCCCACTCGTGCGCGTCATCGTAGGACGACCGGCGCAGCGCGCGGTGTACGGCATCCGGGTCAAGATCCGGAACCGGGCCGCGCAGGAAGTCCGCCGGCTCGGCGTCGCCGTGCGGGTGGTGGTCGGCCAGCATGTGGCCGAGCTCGTGCAGGATGATGTGGTCCTGGTGGGACTTCGTCGTTTCGGCCTGGTAGAAGATGTAGTCGGCCGCCGACGTCGCGATCCAGCAGCCGAACGGGCCCGGCACCTCGAGCGGGTAGGCCATCAGGCGGATCGGCTTCCCGCGCTGCTCCCCGAGCCGCGCGCACAGGACTTCGACGTCGAGCGGCGGGCCGATGTCGAGCTGCTTGAGCAGCTTGCGGCAGCGGCGGCGCAGCTCCCGTTCCTTCATCGCGCGGCGTCCTCCGGGTTCCGGCCCTCGCGTTCGGCCCGTTCGTAGCGCTCCACCAGATCCAGCAGGTCCATGACCTGCCTTCGCCCCTGCGGCGAAAGCTCCTGTGCCCGCATCGCCATCAGCTGCGCTTCCCCGGCCGGGGGTGCGGCCGCCTCTTCGTCGAAGAAGTACGTCACGGGCACGCCGAACAGCTTCGCCAGCGCCTCAACGTAGTGGATCTTCGGGTTGACGCGCTTGCCCGTGGCCAGCTGCTGCAGGTAGGCGGGCGACATCGCCGGCCCGCCGGCCCGCTCGACGGCCGCCGAGATCTCCCGGTAGCTGTGCGGCGCGCGGCCGTCCACCCGAGCCGCCTCGATCAGGGCGCTGAGGCGCTCCGCGAAGGTGCGTTCCCGTGCCATCTCCGCCCCCTAGGTTTCCGCCGTGAAAATTCTAGCCGGGAAACCACTGTACGCACATGTTGACAGCTATCGTATGCAGTGGTTTACAGTTGGCGCGCCTCTCGTCTTGCTCTCCGTACCCTGGGGGTGTACGGAACCGCAAGACGAGAGGCCGTCGTGTCCGCCGACTCGTCATGATCGGCCGTCTGTAGTACGCTTCGGGAGCCAAGGTTGAACGCCCTCGCGGCGATCCCTTGGCCAACGGCCTGTTGCCGGAGGTCGACCCCCAGGGCTTCCGGTGACAGGCCCCCTAATCTTCTTGAATGTCTCCGTTTGAATGTCTCCGTCAGGCCATCACCGTCGCGGCGAGCGTGCCGCCGAGTTCGGTGCAGGCGTCGAGGGTCTTCTTGTCCGGATCGCCCGTCGTGATCACCGGGTCCGCCGCCTTCGCCCAGCCCAGTCCCGTCGTGATGGCCAGCAGCTGGCGCTCGGTCCCGGACGTGTCGCTGTTGCCGTGGATCCAGTAGCCGAACGGACGGCCGCGCGTCGCGTCCAGGCACGGGTAGTAGACCGTGTCGAAGAAGTGCTTCAGCGCGCCGCTCATGCTGCCCAGGTTCGCCGGGGTGCCCAGCAGGTAGCCGTCCGCCTCGAGGACGTCGGGCACGGTCGCCGCCAGCGCCGGCCGGCGCACGACCTCCACGTCCTCGATGTCCGGGTGCGCCGCCCCGGCCAGCACCGCCTCGAACAACGCCTGCGTCGACGGCGACGGCGTGTGGTGGACGATCAGCAGCCTCGGCATCAGGCGAGCAGCTCCTCGACGGTCCGGCGCAGCGCCGTCAGCCGTTCCTGCGCCGCGGCCCGCGCGTCCGCCAACGAGCCCGTCACCGGCGTCACGACCTGCAGGTACGCCTTCAGTTTCGGCTCGGTCCCGGACGGGCGCACGACGACGCGGACGCCTTCGCCGGTCAGGCGCAGCACGTCCGCGTCCGGCAGCAGGTCTTCGAGCGTCACCGCGACCCCGCCCAGCTCGGCCGGCGGCGTCGCCCGCACCTTCGCCATCAGCTGCCCGCGGACGGCGAGGTCCGTGACGCGCAGCGAAACCTGGTCGGTCAGGTGGACGCCGTACCGTCGCGCCAGGTCGTCGAGGACGTCCAGCGGCGTGCGGCCCTCGGCCTTCAGTCGCGCGGCGTACCCGGCGGCCAGCGTCGCGGCGGCGATGCCGTCCTTGTCCCGCACGAAGCCCGGGTTGACGCACAGGCCGAGCGCTTCTTCGTAGGCGAACACGAGCCCTTCGCCGGCGCGGACCAGCCACTTGAACCCGGTCAGCGTCTCGGCGTAGCGGGCACCCTCGGCTTTCGCGATCTCGCCGAGCATCGACGACGAGACGATGGTCGTCGCGACCAGCGGGTCCGGCAGGACCGTGCGGTCCACTGTGGACAGCAAGTACGAGCCGAGCAGCACGCCCGTCTCGTCGCCGCGCAGCATCCGCCAGGAACCGTCGCGCTCGCGGACGCCGAGCGCGCACCGGTCGGCGTCCGGGTCGAGGGCGATCGCCAGGTCGGCGTCCACATCGGACGCCAGTGCGAGCAGCAGGTCCGTCGCGCCCGGTTCCTCCGGGTTCGGGAACGACACCGTCGGGAAGTCCGGGTCCGGTGACGCCTGGTCGGCCACCAGGCGCAGGTCGGTGAACCCGGCCCGCTCGAACGCCGCGTGCAGCGTGTCGGCGCCGACGCCGTGCAGCGCCGTCGCGGCCACCCGCACCACGCGGTCCGCGCCCATCGGCAGCGCCGCCACCTCTTCGAGGTAGGCGTCCAGCAGGTCGACGACCTGGGCACCCGGCGCCCGCGGCACGCTCACCGCGGCGGGCGCGGCCTCGATGGCCCGCTCGATCTCGCCGTCGGACGGCGGCACGATCTGCCCGCCGGTCGCGTCGTAGAGCTTGTACCCGTTGTCCGCCGGCGGGTTGTGCGACGCGGTGATCTGGATGCCCGCCACCGCGCCGAGCCGGCCGACGGCGAACGCGAGCACCGGCGTCGGCAACGGCTTGGGGAACACCTTGACGTCGAAGCCGGCCGCGGACAGCACCTCGGCGGCCGCGGTCGCGAAGGCTTCCGAGCCGTGCCGCGCGTCGCGGCCGACGACGACCAGCGCGCCCGCGTGCCCGTGCGCCTTCAGCCACTGGGCGACCCCGGCCGTCGTCCGGGTGACGACGGCGACGTTCATCCCGTTCGGCCCGGCGCGCACCGGCCCGCGCAGCCCCGCGGTGCCGAACTCGAGCGGCCCGGCCATCCGGTCCGCCAGCTCGTCGCCGGCCGCGGCGTCGCCGCCCATCGCCCGGGCGAGGACGTCCTGCAGCTCGGCGCGGGCGTCGTCGTCGGGGTCGTCGGCGATCCAGCGGAACGCGGCGTCACGCAGGGTGGAGGTCACAGTCACCGCGCCAGCCTACGGGCTAGGGTCGGGGGAGTGCGCTTGCTCTTCACCTCACTGGGGTCCTACGGTCACACGTTCCCGCTCGTCCCGCTGGCGGTCGCCGCGCGCGACGCGGGCCACGACGTCGTCTTCGCCACGTCCGAAGATTTCCTGCCACAGCTGACCAAAGCCGGGCTCGAGACGGCCGCGGCCGGGCTCGCCATCAGGGACGCGTTCGGCCAGGCGTTCGCCGGAGCCGGCCCGGCCGGCCCGCGGCGCCCGCCGGGCGAAATCCCGCCGGAGGTGCTCGGCCCGATCGTCGCGAAGGTGTTCGGCGAGCTGATGCCGGGCCGGTTCGTCGCCGACCTGCTGCCGCTGTTCGAGCAGGTCCGGCCGGACCTGGTGGTGAGCGAGTCGGGCAACTCGGGCGGCGCGTTCGCCGCGATGAAGGCCGGGATCCCGGTGGTGGCGCACGGGTTCGGCCGGGTGTCGGCCGACGACCCGATGGTCGTGCAGATCCGCGACGCGATCCGCGCCCACGCCGCGGAACTGGGCATCACCGTCGGCGAAGACCTCGCGTTCGGCGGCCCGTTCGTCGACATCTGCCCGGAATCGGTGCAGGAGCCGGGTTTCCTGGCCCGCACGAAGCGCGTCCCGCTGCGGCCGGTCGGCTGGAGCGAGCCGGGCGAGCTGCCCGCGGGCGTGCTGGACCGCTCGCGGCCACTGGTCTACCTGACGCTCGGCACGGCGATGGGTCACGCGGGCGTCCTCGGCGCGGCGATCGAAGGTCTGTCCGGGTTGGACGTCGACGTCCTGGTCGCGACGGGCCCGACAGTCGACCCGGCGGCGCTCGGCGAGGTGCCGTCGAACGTCCGGCTCGAAGCGTGGGTCCCGCAGTCGGAGCTGCTGCCGCACGTCGACCTGGTGGTCCACCACGGCGGCAGCGGCACGACGCTCGGCGCGTTCGGCGCGGGCCGGCCGCAGCTGCTGCTCCCGCAGGGCGCGGACCAGTTCAGCAACGCGGACGCGGTCGTCGCGGCCGGCGTCGGCGCGCGCCTGCTCGCCGCCGAGGTCACGGCCGAAGCCGTGGCCTCCCGGGCCCGCACGTTGCTCACGGACACCGCGGTCGCCGACGCGACCCGCACCCTGGCGGCGGAAGTCGCGGCCATGCCCTCCCCGGCCGACGTCGCCGCCCAGCTCCCCGGCTTCGCCTGAGCCGATGGCGGCACTTCCCCGGGAAGTGCCGCCATTCCGGTCAGGCGCGGGAGACCAGCTCCCGCAGCAGGGAGCCCATCTTCGTGGCCGCGGCGCGGCCGGCTTCCAGGACCTCTTCGTGGTTCAGCGGCTCGCCGGTCATGCCCGCGGCCAGGTTCGTGACCAGGGACAGGCCGAACACCTCGACGCCGGCCGCGCGGGCCGCGATCGCCTCCAGGACCGTCGACATGCCGACCAGGTCCGCGCCCAGCGTGCGCAGCATCCGGATCTCCGCCGGCGTCTCGAAGTGCGGCCCGGTCAGGCCCGCGTAGACGCCTTCCTCCAGCGACGGGTCGATCTCGCGGGCGATGCCGCGCAGCCGCGCCGAGTACAGGTCGGTCAGGTCGACGAAGTTCGCCCCGACGATCGGGGAACGCGCCGTCAGGTTCAGGTGGTCGGAGATCAGCACCGGCTGCCCGACGCGGAACCCTTCGCGCAGCCCGCCCGCCGCGTTGGTCAGCAGCACCGTCCGGACGCCCGCCGCCGCGGCCGTGCGCACGTTGTGCACGACCGGGTCGATGCCCTTGCCCTCGTAGAAGTGCGTCCGCCCCAGCATGACCAGGACGTTCTTGCCGTCGATCTTCAGCGAGCGGATGGTGCCGCCGTGGCCCACCGCGCCGGGCGTGGTGAAGCCGGGCAGTTCGGCGAACGGGATCTCCGTCTCGCACTCCCCGATGACGTCCGCCGCCGGGCGCCAGCCCGATCCCAGGACCACCGCGATGTCGTGCGCGTCCACGCCGGTGCGCTTGGCGATGGCGGCCGCGGCCTCGTGTTCAGTCATGCCAGGGAGCGTATCCGGACGGCCCGGACCACGAGGAACACCACCAGCCCGAACGGCGAGAGGAAGATCGTCAGCAGCAGGATCGGGCTGACGACCCACGGCGAGATGCCCCGCTCGCGCCCCTCGAAGTACATCCACCGCGCGACGAACAGGTCGAACGCGATGAGGTGCGCCCAGACGAGCCCGGCGCCCCACGGCGTGGCCAGCAGGGTCCGCAGCACCCCGAGGTCGGGCGAGAGCATCGCCCGGCCCCACTCGCCGAAGTGCGACAGTTCGAGCGCGAAGTAGCAGACGAGCGGCAGGAGCGGTACCCACGGCGACCGCATGACGCGCGCGGTCCACCGCCACTCCGGCGCCAGGATCATCAGCGCCCAGAACGGCGCCGCCAGCGGGAACGCGAGGCCGAAGAGGGTCATCGGACGCGCACCGCGGCCCAGGACCCGAGCCCGACGCCCGCCACGAGCACGGCGAACGCGCCCAGCGTCAGCGCGTCCGGGTGCACGAGCGGCTGCGCCCGCAGCGCCTGCCACGTCACCAGCCCGGTCAGGCCCGCGTACCCGGCCGCGCCGACGAGGACGAGCCGCGCGCGGACGACGTCGTCGCGCAGCCGGGCGAAGCGCGGGGCCAGGGCCGCCAGCGCGATGGCCAGCAACGGCAGCGCCTGCAGCGCGTGCATCCCGACGAAGTGCGGGATCCGCAGGTCGCCGGCGACCGTGCTCCAGCCGAGGATCGGCAGGCCGGGGCCGCCGTCGGGGAGCCCGACCGTGTGCGCGCCGACCATGTCCGGCCGCCCGCCCGCCTGCCACTGCGCGAGCTGCTGCGCGGTCGGGTTCGTCATCAGGATGCCGAGCGAGATCCCGACGAGCGACAGCACGGCGCCGGCGCGCACGGCCCAGAAGCTCGCCCGGTCTTCGAGCTTCGTGAACATCACCAGCACGGTCAGCGCCAGCGTCGCGACCCAGAGCCCGATGATCATCTTGGCCATCACGCCGTAGATCGCGGCGTCCAGCGGGGTCGCGACGTTGAAGTGGCTCGCCCGGCCGCGCACGGCCTGGACCACGAGCAGGAAGTACTCGGCGCCGAAGATCAGCACCAGGAAGTTCGTCAGCCGGCCCGCCGTGCGCCGGAACCGCGGCAGCAGCGAGACGAGCCAGCTCCAGGTGGCGAAGTAGAGCGCGCCGGACACCGCGAACTTGAACGGCTTGGCCCAGATCGGTGCGCCCTCGAGGGTCCGCTGGTCGAGGAGCAGCGCGGCGACGCACAGCACCGCGACCACCCCCAAGGTGGCGGCGGCGACCGCGGACGGCCGGTGCCACCCGTGGGTCCGGCTTCGGACGTCGGCGAGGATGGTCATGGTCCCTCCCAGAACGGATAGTCAAACTCTCCGTTATGGGAAGCTAAGCTATCCATACTGAGAAGTCTTCAGGGTTGACCCGGAGTCCCACCCTGGGATCGGAGCGGATGCGCATGCGGATGGCCGAACTGAGCGCCGAGTCGGGCGTGCCGGTCGCGACCGTCAAGTACTACCTGCGCGAAGGCCTGCTCCCGGCGGGCGAGCGCACCAGCCCCAACCAGGCCCGCTACTCCGCGGCGCACGTCCAGCGGCTGCGGCTGGTCAAGGCCCTGACCGAAGTCGGCGGACTGCCGCTGGCCTCGGTCGGCGCGGTCCTCGCGGCGATCGACGGCGACCAGACCCCGCACGAGACGATGGGCGTCGTCCAGCAGGAGCTGGCCGGGACCCCGCCGAAGGTGTCGGAAGAGGCCGCCGCGTGGGCGACCGCGCTGCTCCGGGACTTCGCCGAGCGCCACGGCTGGAAGTGGCACGAGCCCGAGAACCGGACGGTCGGCAACCTGGTCGCCGCCTTGGCCACGGCGAAGGAGCTCGGGCACGAGAAGTTCGCCGACCGCCTCGACGAGTACTTCGGGCTGGCGGTGCGCGTCGCGGAACTCGACGTCGAGGTCGTGACCGGGTTGACGTCGTTCGACAAGATCATCGAGGCGGGCCTGGTCGCCACCGTGCTGGGCGACCGGATCTTCACCGGCCTGCGGCACCTCGCCCAGGAACGCGTCTCCCGCGAGATCCTGGACCGGGCACCCTAGTCCGAGACCTTCAGCGTCGGCGCGACGCGGTCGAAGACGTCTTCCCTGGCCGCAGTCTCCTGCACGGCCGGCGCGGTGACCGAGAGGACCCACAGGCTGGTGCCCGCCTCGATCAGGTTCGCGAACGTCACGCGGGCGCCGCCGGTCTGCTCGCCCTGGGGCAGGGCGGCGCCCTCGGTGACGCGGTAGGTCAGCGACGTGCCCTTGCCGTCCGGCATCTTCTGCGTCGGGAAGAACACGAGCCCGTTGTCGGCGTTGGACTGCTTCAGCCAGGCGATGTACTCGTCGTCGTTGTCGAACTGGGCGAAGTACTTCGTCAGCCGCTCGAGCCGCAGCGACCGGCGCCCGTCCGGCGAGACGTACTGGATGGCCAGGCTCAGCCCGAACTTGGTGTTGTGCGGGGCGACGAACCGCTGCCAGCCCTCCGGCACGTCGAGGGTGAACTGCCCGCCGTCGCCGTTGGTGTAGCTGCCGTTGCCGGTCTGGGACACCAGGTTCGGCGCCGGCACCTCGGTCGGCTCGTTCGGCGTGCCCGCCGGCGCGGCGGCCGGGGGGAAGAGCGACTGCCCGCCGACCGTCCTGGCCAGCGCGAACCCGCCGCCCGCGGCCACCAGGAACAGCAGCACGGCGACGGCGATGAGCACGACGGTCGCCGCGGTGGTGCGCCGTCCGGGCCGCGGCTGCGGGACGAACACCGTTGCTGGCTCCGGGGTGGACGCGGGTGCCGGGGCGGGCGGCCGCAGGAACGGCAGCGGGCCGGGGTCGGCGGCGAGCTCGCTGCTCGACCCCTCGGCCTTCTTCTCCGGCTTCTCCGGCAGGACGGTCTTGATCACCTGGGTGTCGGACGCGTCCGGCTGCGCGGACGTCTTCTTGCCGTCCGGCGTGTGGAACAGCTCGGGCCCGAACAGGTCGAGCGGCGTCTTCGTCTGCAGCGGGTAGAGCCGGTGGCGGACGTCGCGCAGGGTGATCCGGTCGCCGGGCTCCTTCTTCATCAGCGCGCCGATGACGTCGGCCAGCGGACCGGCCTTGGGGGCGGGCACCTTGCCGTTGACGACCTTGCCGACGGTCTCCAGCGGGTCGCCGTCGGCGTCGTACGGCGGCGCGCCCTCGACCGCGGCGAACAGCGTCGCGCCCAGGCCCCAGAGGTCCGCGGCCGGCGTGACGGCGCCGCCCGAGGCGACCTCCGGCGCGATGTAGGCGGGGGAGCCGAGCATGATCCCGGTGCGGGTCATGGTCGCCTCGGAGACGTTGCGCGCGATGCCGAAGTCGGTCAGCTTGATCCGGCCGTCGCTGGCGACCAGGACGTTGCCGGGCTTGACGTCGCGGTGGGTGATCCCGGCGGCGTGCGCGGCCTCCAGCGCGGACGCCACGGCGATGCCGACGGCGGCCGCCTGGCCGACGGTCAGCGGCCCGTGGTCGCGCAGGATGTGCGCGAGGCTGCGCGAAGGCAGCAGTTCCATGACCACGAACGGCTGGTCGTCCTCGCGGGCGACGTCGTGCAGGATGATCACGTTCGGGTGAGAGAGGACGGCGATCGCGCGGGCTTCGCGCAGGGTGCGTTCCCGCAGCTCGTCCGCCTGCGACGCCGGGATGCCCGGCGGCACCTTCATCTCCTTGACGGCCACCTGGCGGTGCAGGAACTCGTCGTAGGCCGACCACACCGTGCCCATCGAGCCGGAGCCGAGCACCGAACGCAGCCGGTAACGACCGGCGACCACTCGTGTCTCTTCGCTGGAGGGGGGCACCCCCTGATTGTGTCGTACGCGACCGACCCTTATCTGCTTAGGGGCGCGACTAGAGTCACAGGTCGGACGCGGCCCGTGCCTCTACCATCACTGGGTATGACTGAAGTGGCCGGTCCGGAGTCAGCGCCGATCTCCGAACTCGACCTGGCGGCCGAGTTCCCCCAGGCGACGCGCGAGCAGTGGCAGGAGCTCGTCGCCGGTGTCCTGCGCAAGAGCGGCAAGCTGCCGGAGGACTTCGCGGGTGCCCCGGAGAGCAAGCTCGTCACGCGGACCTACGACGGGATCGAGATCCAGCCGCTGTACACGGCGGAAGACGTGCCGGGCGAAACCGGCTTCCCGGGGTTGCCGCCGTTCGTGCGCGGGTCCCGCCCGGACGGCCAGGTCAGCACCGGCTGGGACGTCCGCGCCCGCTTCACCGGCGAGGACGCGCGCGCGGTCAACAAGGCGATCCTCGCCGACCTCGAAGGCGGCGTGACGTCGATCTGGCTGTCCGTCCCGCCCGCTTCGCTGGCCGACGCGCTCAACGAGGTCTACCTCGACCTGGCGCCGGTCGTCCTGGACGCGGGCGCCTCGTACGAAGAAGCCGCCGCCGCGTTGTTCGAGTTGTTCGACGAGCGCGAGATCCCGGCGAGCGAGGCCACCGCCGTGCTGGGCGCCGACCCGATCGGGCTGGCGGCGCGCACCGGCTCGCCCGCCGACCTCGGACCGGCCGCCGCGCTCGCCGCGCGTGTCGCCGCGAAGTACCCGAAGGTGCGCACGATCGTCGCCGACGGCTTGCCGTTCCACGAGGCCGGCGGGTCGGACGCGCAGGAGCTGGGCGCGCTGGTCGCCGCCGGCGTCGCCTACCTGCGTTCGCTGACGGACGCGGGTCTCGACGTCGAGGCCGCGGCCGGGCAGCTCGAGTTCCGGATCGCCGCGACGGCCGACCAGTTCTCCACCATCGCGAAGCTGCGCGCGGCCCGCCGCCTCTGGGCGCGCGTCGCCGAGGTGTGCGGCTTCTCGTCGCCGATGCGCCAGCACGCCGTGACGTCGCCGGCGATGCTGACGCGCCGCGACCCGTGGGTGAACATGCTGCGCACGACGGTCGCCTGCTTCGGCGCGGGCGTCGGCGGCGCGGACGCCGTCACGGTGCTGCCGTTCGACGCCGCGATCGGCAAGCCCGACGCCTTCGCCGCGCGGATCGCCCGCAACACCCACGCCGTGCTGCTGGAGGAGTCCAAGCTGGCCGGCGTGGCCGACCCGGCGGGCGGCTCCTGGTACGTCGAGAAGCTGACCGACGACCTCGCGCACGCGGCCTGGGCGGAGTTCACCGCCATCGAATCCGCGGGTGGCCTGGTCGAGGAGCTTTCTTCCGGCGCGCTGGCCGGGCGGCTCGCTTCGACGTGGGAGAAGCGCTCGAAGCGGATCGCCACCCGCCGCGACCCGCTCACCGGCGTCAGCGAGTTCCCGAACCTGGCCGAGAAGCCGGTGACCCGGGAGCCACTCGAGTCCACTGTGGAAGGCGGGCTGCCGCGGCACCGCTACGCCGAAGGCTTCGAGGCGCTTCGCGACGCTTCGGACGCGTACCTCGCTTCGCACGGTGAGCGGCCCAAGATCTTCCTCGCGACGCTCGGCCCGGTCGCCGCGCACACGGCGCGGGCCGGGTTCGCGGCCAACCTGTTCCAGGCGGGCGGGATCGAAGCCGTCAACCCGGGCGCGACCGACGACCTGCCGGGCGCGTTCCGCGAGTCCGGCGCGAAGATCGCCTGTCTCTGCGGCACGGACGACGCGTACGCCGCTTCGGCGGCCGAAGTCGCCGCGTCCCTCGGCGCCGAGTTTTTGCTGGTGGCGGGCAAGGGTACCTATGACGGAGTGGACGCCAACGTCTTCGCCGGCTGCGATGCCCTCGACGTCCTGAACGGCCTGCACGTCAAGCTGGGAGTCACCCGATGAGCATCCCGAACTTCGCCGGCCTCGACCTCGGCACGCCGTCGCCGGGTGACCGCGACGCCTGGGTTCGCGCGGTCCAGGAAGCCACCGGCAAGGGCCCGGACGCCCTGGACTGGGAGACGCCCGAGGGCATCGGCGTCAAGCCGGTCTACACGGCGGACGACCTGTCCGATGTGGACTTCCTGGGCACGTACCCGGGCATCGCGCCGTTCCTGCGCGGCCCGTACCCGACGATGTACGTCAACCAGCCGTGGACCATCCGCCAGTACGCCGGGTTCTCGACGGCCGAGGAGTCCAACGCCTTCTACCGCCGCAACCTCGCCGCCGGGCAGAAAGGGCTTTCGGTCGCCTTCGACCTGGCCACCCACCGCGGCTACGACTCCGACCACCCGCGCGTCTCCGGCGACGTCGGCATGGCGGGCGTCGCGATCGACTCGATCTACGACATGCGGCAGCTCTTCGACGGGATTCCGCTGGACAAGATGTCGGTGTCGATGACGATGAACGGCGCGGTGCTGCCGGTGCTCGCGCTGTACGTCGTCGCGGCCGAGGAGCAGGGCGTCAAACCGGAGCAGCTCGCGGGGACCATCCAGAACGACATCCTCAAGGAGTTCATGGTCCGCAACACCTACATCTACCCGCCGCAGCCGTCGATGCGGATCATCTCCGACATCTTCTCCTTCACTTCGCAGCACATGCCGAAGTACAACTCGATCTCCATCTCCGGCTACCACATGCAGGAAGCCGGGGCGACCGCCGACCTGGAGCTGGCGTACACGCTCGCCGACGGCGTCGAGTACCTCCGCTCGGGCGTCGACGCCGGGCTGAGCGTCGACAAGTTCGCGCCGCGGCTGTCGTTCTTCTGGGCGATCGGCATGAACTTCTTCATGGAGGTCGCGAAGCTGCGCGCGGCACGGCTCCTGTGGGCGAAGCTGGTGAAGGGCTTCTCGCCGGAAAACTCCAAGTCCCTTTCGCTGCGGACGCATTCGCAGACGTCGGGCTGGTCGCTGACCGCGCAGGACGTCTACAACAACGTCGTGCGGACGTGCGTCGAGGCGATGGCCGCGACCCAGGGGCACACGCAGTCGCTGCACACGAACGCGCTCGACGAGGCGTTGGCGCTGCCGACCGACTTCTCCGCGCGGATTGCGCGCAACACGCAGCTGCTGCTGCAGCAGGAGTCCGGCACCACGCGCGTGATCGACCCGTGGGGCGGCAGCGCCTTCGTCGAGAAGCTGACCTACGACCTCGCGCGCAAGGCGTGGGGCCACATCAGCGAGGTCGAGCAGGCCGGCGGCATGGCCAAGGCGATCGACGCGGGCATCCCCAAGCTGCGCATCGAAGAGGCCGCCGCACGCACGCAGGCCCGCATCGACTCCGGCCGCCAGCCCGTCATCGGCGTCAACAAGTACCAGGTCACCGACGACGAAGAGATCGACGTCCTCAAGGTCGACAACGCGGGCGTCCGGACGCAGCAGCTGGAGAAGCTGCGGCGGCTGCGCGACGAGCGCGACTCCCAGGCGACCGAGGACGCGCTGCGGCGGCTGACCGAGGGCGCCGGGAACGGCGGAAACCTCCTGGAGCTGGCCATCGGCGCGGCCCGGGCGAAGGCCACCGTCGGCGAGATCTCCGACGCGCTCGAGAAGCTCTGGGGCCGGCACTCCGGGCAGATCCGGACGATTTCGGGCGTCTACCGCGAAGAGGTGGGTAAGTCGCAGAACGTCGAGAAGGCGCGTCAGCTCGTCGAAGAGTTCGCCGCGGAGGAGGGCCGCCGGCCCCGGATCCTGGTCGCGAAGATGGGCCAGGACGGGCACGACCGCGGCCAGAAGGTGATCGCGACGGGCTTCGCCGACATCGGCTTCGACGTCGACGTCGGCCCGCTGTTCTCCACCCCGGCCGAGGTCGCGCGGCAGGCGATCGAGGCGGACGTGCACGTCGTCGGCGTCTCGTCGCTGGCCGCCGGGCACCTTTCGCTGGTGCCGGCGCTGCGCCACGAGCTCGCCGAGCTGGGCCGCGAGGACATCATGGTCGTGGTCGGCGGCGTCATCCCGCCGCAGGACTACCCGGCGCTGCGCGAGGCCGGCGCCGCCGCGATCTTCGGGCCCGGCACGGTGCTCGCGGACGCGGCCATCGACCTGCTCGGCCAGCTGACGGCGCAGGAGTCCTGACCCTTGCCGCGCAAGATCGACGTCACCGCCTACGCGAAGGGCGTGCTGGCGGGCGACCGCGGAACGCTGTCGAAGGCGATCACGCTGGTCGAGTCGCAGCGGGAAGACCACCGCGCGCTGGCCCAGGAGCTGCTGGTCGAGCTGCTGCCGTCGGCCGGCGGCGCGCGGCGCATCGGGATCACCGGCGTGCCCGGTGTCGGCAAGTCGACATTCATCGACCAGCTGGGCACCGACCTGACCGCGGCCGGCCACCGCGTGGCCGTGCTGGCCGTCGACCCGTCGTCGACGCGCACCGGCGGGTCGATCCTCGGCGACAAGACCCGCATGGCGCGCCTGGCGGTCGACGAACGGGCGTTCATCCGGCCGTCGCCGACGTCCGGGACGCTGGGCGGCGTCGCGCGGGCGACGCGCGAAACGATCGTCCTGATGGAAGCCGCCGGCTACGACACCGTGCTGGTGGAGACGGTCGGCGTCGGGCAGTCCGAGGTGACCGTGGCGAACATGGTCGACTGCTTCCTCTTCCTGACGCTGGCCCGCACCGGCGACCAGCTGCAGGGCATCAAGAAGGGCGTGCTGGAGCTCGCCGACGTCATCGCGGTCAACAAGGCCGACGGCGACCACGAGCGGGACGCCCGCAAGGCCGCCAGGGAGCTCTCGGGCGCGCTGCGGATGATCTACGGGCCCGAGGCGTCGTGGACCCCGCCCGTGCTGACCTGCAGCGGCCTGCACAACCTGCGTCTCGACGAAGTCTGGGGTGCGATCGAGACGCACCGCGACACGCTCTCGGCGTCCGGCGAACTCGACGCCCGCCGCCGGCAGCAGCAGGTCGACTGGACGTGGGCGATGGTCCGCGAGCAGCTGCTGAGTCGCCTGGCGGCACATCCGGACGTGCGAACGGTCGTTCCCGACGTCGAACGGGCGGTGCGAGACGGTGAGCTGACGGCTACCCTCGGTGCTCAGCGGATCCTCGACGCGTTCAGTCCACCTCGTGGTGGCTGACAGCCGGGGCGGTCCGCGGGGAGAATGCCTGGTCGTGGCGAAGGGATGACATGGCGAAACTGCGGGGTCTGGTCCTGGTCGGGCTGCTGGGCGCGGTGCTGTTCACCGCGTCGCCGGCGCTGGCCGAGCCGGTGCGCCCGGCGGCCGTCACGGTGGCCGTGACGCACGCCGGAGCGGCGTTCGCGCCTGCTCAGACCCAGCCGCCGGGCCCGGTCCTCGACCCGGCCCAGACCGACAAGGCGAACACCCAGAAGACGAAGAACAAGCTGATCGCGGGCTTGATCGCGGTCGTCCTGCTCGGCGTCGTCATCTGGGGCCGGCGGATCCGTTCGAAGCGGGCCAAGGGGTCCTGACGCCTTCGGCTTTGCCGAAATCCTGCACGCCGTTCAACGCAGATCCAGTACCGGCCATCTCGGACGGCCACGTTGGAGGCGCGCCTTGCCTCCTGCATGGTGCACGATCGTCTGCAAATGCGTACGACAGATCGATCGGCACGATGCGTGACCCCAGCCGCTGCGCGGGTTACCCGTGTTGCGGGAGGAGGTGCGGCGTGACGGTGTTGGACTCACGGCCGGACGTTCCAGGCGACCCCCATGGGCGCATGATGACCCCTATGGAGGGGCCTGAGGCGCTCATTTCCGAAGCCGGCGTAAGCATGGCTCCCGTGGAGGACCTTGGTGCGGGCCGCGGCCCGTTCTGGCTCGACGACTGGCTGCGCGCCAACGCGACCGACGTGCTCGCCTGGCGCCGGCACATCCACGCGCACCCGGAGCTGTCGCGGCACGAGTTCGCGACCACGGAACTGGTCGTCACGCTGCTGCGCACCGTCGGGCTCAAGCCGTGGGTGCTGCCCGGCGGCACCGGCGTCGTCTGCGACATCGGCAGCGGCGAGCGGTGCGTGGCGCTGCGCGCGGACATGGACGCGCTGCCGCTCACCGAGGCGACCGGGCTGCCCTACGCGTCGACCGTCGAGGGCGCGGCGCACATGTGCGGCCACGACGCCCACACGGCGATCCTGCTGGGCGCGGCCCGTGCCCTGGCCGGCGCGCCGGAGCTGCCCGGCCGCGTCCGGCTGATCTTCCAGCCCGCCGAGGAGGTCATGCCCGGCGGCGCGCTGGACATGATCGCCGCGGGCGCGCTGGAGGGCGTCGAGCGGATCTACGGCCTGCACTGCGACCCGCGGCTCGAGGTCGGCAAGGTCGGCATGCGCGTCGGCGCCCTGACGTCGGCGGCGGACCTGATCGAGCTGCGCCTGACGTCCCCGGGCGGCCACACGTCCCGGCCGCACCTGACCGCCGACCTGGTCCACGCGCTGGGCACGGTGATCACGGGCCTGCCGGCGCTGCTGTCGCGCCGCGTCGACCCGCGGTCGGGAACGGTCCTGGTCTGGGGCGCGGTCCACGCGGGCCAGGCGGCCAACGCGGTCCCGCAGGACGGCGTCCTGCGCGGCACGCTGCGCACGGCGGACCACGAGGTCTGGACGGCGCTGGAGCCCCTGGTCGCCTCTTCGGTGGAGTCCCTGCTGGCGCCGACCGGTGTCGGCTTCTCCCTGGACTACCGCCGCGGCGTCCCCCCGGTGGTCTCGGACGCCGAGTCGACGACCTTGATGCGCGCGGGCACCGAAGCCGCCCTGGGCGAGGCCGCCGTGGCTTCGACCGAGCAGTCCTCGGGCGGCGAAGACTTCGGCTGGTACCTGGAGCACGTCCAGGGCGCCTTCGCCCGGCTGGGCGTCTGGCCAGGCGACCCGGAACCCCAGTCCGACATCCACCGCCCGACGTTCATCCTGGACGAACGAGCGCTGCTCTGCGGAGTCCGAACCCTGGTCCACACAGCCCTAGCCACCCTCGCCTAGTGATGCCCCTCCAATCACGCGTGATGCCTCCCCAGACACGAGTGATGCCTCTTTCCGCACAGGGTTATCCACAGCCATAGCGAGTTGTCCACAGGTCACGGAATCGGCCCTTCCCTTCGACGCGGGAAGGGCCGATTCTCGAGTTCATGATCGATTGGGGAGGACGACATGGGGCGGTTTCACGGGCCGAGGCTGATCGGGTTCTGGGGCGGCGGGCGGTGCTCGAAGGGCTGGCGACGGGGGTGCTCGCGCAGCCCTGGCGCGGCGTGCTCATCCACGCGGCCGATTCGCTGAACCTGCGGACGCTGGCTCAGGCCGCGTTGATCCACGTCGGGCAGCCCGCTGCCCTGTCCGGAGCGACTTCCCTTGCGCTGCATGGGTTTTCGACTGCCGGGAACACGGTGATCCACCTGTCCGTACCGCCGGCGAAACGGGCGCGTTCGAAGCCTGGACTGGTCGTGCACCGGGCCGAATTCGAGCCTTCGGACGTGATCGAACTCGACGGTCTTCCGGCGTTCTCGCTCGACCTGGCCCTCGCCGACCACCTCTGCGACGGCGACCCGCACACCGCCTTCGCGACGCTCGACCAGGCCATGGCCGGGCTCTCGCCGGACCATTGCCGGACCCTCCGGGACAACGTCCGCGACCGCCTCGTCGACCGCCGGGACCGGCGAGGTATCCACAGGGGGCAGATGCTGCTGGCGCTGGCGACGGGCAGGGCCGAATCACCGCCGGAGAGCATCCTCCGGCTGATCGTGGTCGAGGCAGGGTTCCCGGTTCCGGAAGCGCAGTTCGAGATCACCGCGATCGACGGCCGTCGGCTCTACGTCCTCGACATCGCCTGGCCCGAGCTCCGGATCGCCCTCGAGTACGACGGCTTCGCGGCGCACGAGGAACGGCACGAGCGCGACGCCGAACGGGACGAGCGGATGGCCGGCCGGGGGTGGCTCACCATCCGCGCGACGGCGGTCGATCTGCGGGAGCCGGGCCGTGTCCTCGCCGAGTTACGAGACGCGTTCAAGCTCCGATCGGGGCATCACGCGTGATCGGAGGGGCATCACGCGTGATCAGGAGGGCATCACGCGTGATTGGAGGGGCATCAGCCGGTGATGCCGGAGCAGGGGCGGGTGCGGAGGTCGTCGACGTAGTCGGCGGGCGCACCGGCGGCCTCCGCGGCATCGGCCAGCACGCCCAGGTAACGCGCGGAAGGCAGGCCGCCCTCGTAGGCGTCCAGGACGTAGAGCCACGCCAGCGCCGAGCCGTCCATCGTCTGGACGCGCAAGCGGATCTTCGAGTGGATCCCCAGCTCGCCGCCTTCCCAGCGGTCCAGCCCGGCCTCGTCCAGCGACGTCACGTCGTAGAGAACGACGAAGACCCGGGAGGCCGGGTCCTCGACGATCGTGGCCAGGGCACCTTCCCAGCCGAGGTCCTCGCCGCCGAAGGTCAGGCGCCACCCCTCCAGCCAGCCGGTGCCGGCCATCGGCGAGTGCGGCGCGCGCTCCAGCATCTGGGCGGGCTCCATGTTCGATCCGTACGCGGCATACAACGGCACGCCGACAGCGTAGCGACACCTTCCTCGCCCGAGCGGACGCACTCGCCGTGTTCGCCCACTTCAGTGTCCGGTCACCTTCGCCGCGTACGGTGTGAGCACCGCAAGCTCAGCCCAGAGGAGGACCCAGGTGACCAGGATCGTGATCATGGGCGGGGGCCCGGCCGGCTACGAAGCCGCGCTGGTCGCAGCCCAGCACGGCGCCGACGTCACGATCGTCGAGAAGGACGGCCTGGGCGGCGCCTGCGTGCTCTACGACTGCGTTCCGTCGAAGACGTTCATCGCGAGCTCCGGCGCCCTGGCGAAGATGCACGACCTCGGCGAGCTCGGCATCAACACCGACCTGGCGGACACCAGCATCGACCTCCCGACCGTCCACGGCCGGGTGAAGGGGCTCGCGCTCGCCCAGTCCGCCGACATCCGCGCCCGCGTCCAGCGCGAGGGCGTCCGCGTCCTCATCGGCGAGGCGCGCTTCTGCGACGAGGAGCCCGGCCTCGCGACGCACAAGGTCGCCGTGACGACGGCCGAGGGCACCGAGAAGCTGCCCGCCGACGTCGTCCTGATCGCCACCGGCGCGACCCCGCGCGTGCTGCCCGGCGCGGTGCCCGACGGCGAGCGCATCCTCGACTGGCGCCAGCTCTACGAGCTCGACGAACTGCCCGAGCACCTCGCCGTGATCGGCTCGGGCGTCACCGGCGCCGAGTTCGCGTCCGCCTACACCGAGATGGGCGTCAAGGTCACCGTCGTCTCCAGCCGTGACCGTGTCCTCCCGCACGAGGACGCGGACGCTGCCGCGGTGCTCGAAGAGGTCTTCTCGCAGCGCGGCACGACCGTCGCGAAGCAGGCGCGCGCCGACCGCGTCGAGCGCACCGAAAAGGGCGTCGAGATCTTCCTCGCCGACGGCCGCGTGATCGAAGCCAGCCACGCGCTGATGACCGTCGGGTCGGTGCCCAACACCAAGGACATCGGCCTCGACAAGGTCGGCATCTCGCCCGGCCCCGGCGGGTTCATCACCGTCGACCGCGTTTCGCGCACCTCCGTTCCCGGGATCTACGCCGCCGGCGACTGCACCGGCGTGCTCATGCTGGCCTCGGTGGCGAGCATGCAGGGCCGCATCGCGATGTGGCACGCGCTGGGCGAAGGCGTCGCGCCGATCAAGCTCAAGACCGTCGCCGCCAACGTGTTCACCCACCCGGAGATCGCCACCGTCGGCATCAGCCAGCAGGCGATCGACTCCGGCGAGGTGCCCGCGCGCACCATCATGCTGCCCCTGGCCACCAACGCGCGCGCGAAGATGGAGGGCCTCCGCCGAGGCTTTGTGAAGCTGTTCTGCCGCCCCGCCACCGGCGTGGTCGTCGGTGGAGTCGTCGTGGCGCCGCAGGCGAGCGAGCTCATCCTTCCCATCGCGCTCGCCGTCCAGAACCAGCTCACAGTGGACCACCTGGCACTGACATTTTCGGTGTACCCGTCGCTGTCGGGCTCGATCACCGAGGCCGGGCGCCAGCTCATGCGCCACGACGATCTCGACTGACGAAGCACGCAACCCTGCGCGTCTCGTCGCGTCTTGTCGGTTGTAAGGCTGAAGAACGTGAAGGGTGCGAAGGTGCGCAAGACGGTGGTTTTCGTTGCGGCAGCGGTGATCGGGGCGACGGCGCTGGCGGCGCCCGCGACAGCGCAGCAGAGCACCAGTCCCAGCGCGCCCGCCGGCAGCGTCCAGCTCAACGTCAACACCGCGATCAACAAGACGCTCGTGGACAAGTACGTCCGCGACGCGCCGAACGTCGCGCTGGCGAAGTGCGAAGGCGCTTCGCCGGCGTTCTCCTCGCCGGCGCTGACCTTCTCCAACTACACCCCGGGCCCGTTCATGGGCGTCGACGCGAACATCAGCGCGGACGCCGCGCTCAAGCCGGGCACCGGGGCGGGGACGTACCCGCTGACCGTGACGTGCGGCGGAAACACCTACCGCACCCAGTTCACGGTTCCCGCGCCGCAGGTTTCGAGGGTGCCGTCCGGTGCCGCGAAAGCGGGCGACGGGAGCATGGCCGGCTGATCGAAGCAGCACCGAAAAACCGCCTCGGAGCACGCTCCGGGGCGGTTTTTCACGAGCACCCGGCGCAGGTTGCGAAGGTGCCCGAGGGCGCGCCGCAGCGGTCTCCTGCCGGCGCGACGGATCCGGCGGCGCCCCTGAACCGGCGCGGCGAGCGGGGGTAACGTCAGGCCACCCTGAGAAGCACGAGGGGAGAGCATGACCACGAGGATCACGAACCGGCGGGGCCTGCTGATCGCCGTCGTCGTGGCGCTGCTGGTGGCGCTGGCGGTCCTGGCCCTGACGCTCGGCGGCGGGCCTGGAGCGCCGACCGCGCAGCCGCCGCCCGCCCGGTCCGTCGCGGTGAACCCGGCACCCGCGGCCGGCGGCCGGGACGCCGTCGCGGCGCTGCCGAAGTCCGATCCGGTCTCGATCGACATCCCGAAGATCGGCGCGCACTCGTCGCTGGTCCCGCTGGGGGTCAACGCGGACAACACGATCCAGGTGCCCCCGGTGACCACACCGCTGCAGGCCGGCTGGTACACCTACGCGCCGACGCCCGGCGAGGTCGGCCCCGCCATCGTGCTGGGGCACGTCGACGGCAACCACCAGAAAGGCATCTTCTACCGGCTCAAGGAACTGGCCGCCGGCGACCGCGTCTCGATCGCGCGCAAGGACGGGAGCACGGCGCTGTTCGAGGTGACAAAAGTGCACCAGGTGCCGAAACAGGACTTCGAGAACGAAGGCGTCTACGACGACACAGCGGGCCCTGAACTGCGGCTGATCACCTGCGGCGGCGTCTTCGACCGGAGCGCGCACAACTACGTCGACAACATCGTCGTCTACGCCAAGCTCGTCGCCTCCTGAGGTCCTTCGGCCCTGGTTTTGTCGGTGGTGGGTGCCAGACTGTGTCGGCCGTCACCCGAGGCGGCACGGACGAGGGTTGGGAGACGAGATGTTGTTCCGGGACGAGCGCTGGCCTGACGGCACGCCCAGCTGGGTGGACCTGATGGTGCCGGACCAGGCGAAAGCGGTGGCGTTCTACAGCGGTCTGTTCGGCTGGGACGTGCAGACGGGCGGTGAGGAAACCGGCTTCTACGGCATGGCGGAGCTGAGCGGCCGTCCCGTCGCCGGGATCGGCCAAACCCCACCGGGACAGGAAATGCCCGCGGTGTGGACGACTTACCTGTCGGTGTCCGACGTGGACAAGACGGCCACGGCGATCACCGAGGCCGGCGGCCAGATCGTCATGCCGGTGATGGAAGTGATGAAGGAAGGCCGGATGGCCGTCGCGGCCGACCCGGCGGGCGCGGTCTTCGGCCTGTGGGAACCCGGCCACCACCTGGGCACCCAGGTCACGGCGGCACCCGGCACGCTGGCGTGGAACGAGTGCATGAGCCGCGACTACCCGGCGGCGAAGGCGTTCTACGAGCAGGTCTTCGGGTACGGCTTCCAGGACCTGTCCAACGACGACTTCACGTACGCGGTGCTGCTGGTCGACGGCCGCCCGGTCGGCGGTCTCGGCGCGCTGCCCGCCTCGGTGCCGGCCGAGGTCCCGTCGAACTGGTCGACGTACTTCTCGGTGGCGGACGCGGACGCCAGCGCCGCGAAGGTGGTCGAACTCGGCGGCCAGGCGCTGGACCAGCCGTTCGACTCGCCGTACGGCCGCCAGGTGCGGGTCGTCGACGACCAGGGCGTGCCGTTCCTGGTCATCGCGCCGAACGAGCGGTCCGGGAAGCCGGAGGGCTGGGACGACTGACCGAGCGGGCCGGAGGCGCCTGCGACGCCCCCGGCCCGAGCCGGTCAGTCCTCTTCGGAGACCCAGTCGAAGGTCTTCGTGACGGCCTTCTTCCAGTTGCGGAACTCGCGCTCGCGGCGGGAGTCGTCCATGGCCGGCTCCCACTGCTTGTCCTGGGCCCAGTTGGTGCGGATGTCGTCTTCGGACTTCCAGAACCCGACCGCCAGCCCGGCGGCGTAGGCGGCGCCCAGCGCGGTGGTCTCGTTGACCACCGGGCGGATCACCGGCACGCCCAGGATGTCGGCCTGGAACTGCATGAGCAGCTCGTTGACGACCATTCCGCCGTCCACCTTGAGGGAGGTCAGCGCAACACCGGAGTCCGCGTTCATGGCTTCGAGCACCTCGCGCGTCTGGAAGGCCGTGGCCTCCAGGACGGCGCGGGCGAGGTGGCCCTTGTTCACGAACCGGGTGAGCCCGACGATCGCGCCGCGAGCGTCGGATCGCCAGTAAGGAGCGAACAGACCCGAGAACGCCGGGACGAAGTACGCGCCGCCGTTGTCCTCGACGCTGCGCGCGTGCTCCTCGATCTCGGCCGCGGTCGTGATCATGCCGAGGTTGTCGCGCAGCCACTGCACCAGCGAGCCGGTCACCGCGATGGAGCCTTCCAGCGCGTAGACCGTGTCGTTCGAGCCGATCTTGTAGCAGACCGTGGTGAGCAGCCCGTTCTCCGACATCACCTTTTCGGTGCCGGTGTTGAGCAGCATGAAGTTGCCGGTGCCGTAGGTGTTCTTGGCTTCGCCGGGCGAGAGGCAGGCCTGGCCGAACGTCGCGGCCTGCTGGTCGCCCAGGATGCCCGCGATCGGCACGCCGGCGAGCGCGCCCTTCTCACGGACCTTGCCGTACTCCTCGGACGAGGAGCGGATCTCCGGCAGCATCGAAAGGGGGATGCCCATCTCACCGGCGATCTCGGCGTCCCACTGCAGGGTGTCGAGGTCCATCAGCATGGTGCGGGAGGCGTTGGTCGGGTCGGTGACGTGCACCCCGCCGTTGGCGCCGCCGGTCATGTTCCACAGCACCCAGGTGTCCATGTTGCCGAAGATCAGGTCACCGGCTCCGGCCTTCTCGCGCGCGCCTTCGACGTTGTCGAGGATCCACTTGATCTTCGGGCCGGAGAAGTACGTCGCGAGCGGGAGGCCGACCTTCGCGCGGTAGCGCTCCTGGCCGCCGCCGAGGTTGCCGAGCTCGGTGACGATCTTGTCGGTGCGGGTGTCCTGCCAGACGATCGCGTTGTACACCGGCTTGCCGGTCGTCTTGTCCCAGACCAGCGACGTTTCGCGCTGGTTGGTGATGCCGACGGCGGCGATGTCGCTGGCGTGGATGTCGGCCTTGGCCAGCGCGCCCGCGGCGACCTGGCGCGTGTTCTCCCAGATCTCTTCGGCGTTGTGCTCGACCCAGCCGGCGCGCGGGAAGATCTGCTCGTGCTCGCGCTGGTCGACGGCGACCACGCGGCCTTCGTGGTTGAAGATCATGCACCGGGTCGACGTGGTGCCCTGGTCGATCGCGGCTACGTACGAAGTCATGTGTGCTCCAGGAATCCGTTGGGTGAGGCGATCAGGTCAGGTTGTGCACGCCGAGGTAGAGCAGCGCGGCGAGCGCGCCACCGGCCAGCGGGCCGACGACCGGGATCCACGAGTAGCCCCAGTTGGCGTTCGCCTTGTTCCTGATCGGCAGCAGGAACGCGTACGCGATGCGCGGGCCGAGGTCGCGGGCCGGGTTGATGGCGTAGCCCGTCGGCCCGCCGAGCGAGGTACCGATCACGAGGACGACGAACGAAACGCCCGCGTAGCCGAGCGCGGAGTTGCCGAAGTTCGGGGTGCCGCCGTCGCCCGTGGCGAACACCGGGCTGAGCAGGATCCAGGCGACCAGGACGAACGTGCCGATGACCTCGGTGACGAGGTTCCACACGGTGTTCGGGATCTGCGGTGCGGTGGAGAAGATCCCGAGCGTGTTCTCGGGTTCGGGGTGGTCGTCGAACTGCAGCTTGTAGGCCGCCCAGCAGAGCACGGCGCCGATGATCGCGCCGGCGAACTGGCCGATGAGGTAGAAGGGCACGTCGGCCCACTTGGTCTTGTTCGCGATGGCCAGGCCCAGGGTGACCGCGGGGTTCAGGTGCGCGCCGCTGGGCGCGGCGATGCTGGCGCCGGTGAACACACCGAACGCCCAGCCGAAGTTGATGAACAGGAACCCTGCGTTGTGACCGTTGTTCTTGCGAAGCACGTGGTTGGCGACGACACCGTTGCCGAGCAGGATCAGCGCGGCCGTTCCCAGTAGTTCCCAGACGATTATTGCCCCAGCACTCACCGCTGCACCTCCACACTGGACACTCTGCGCAGGGTCGATCACGGCGTGCCACGGCACCGTTGCCGACCCACGTCCGCGCGACGTTACCGGGGCGTAGAAGCGGATTCCAAGCACCGGGTAGCCGAATCTTTTTACCCGTCCGATCGAAAGCCGGCGGATACGCGCCGCGGCCGACACGCACGAGGTGCCGGTTTCCGCCGTGGTTGCAGCGGATCGGTGAACCGGAGGCACGGCAAGATCGCGGAGGGTTACGCCACACGTGTCGTCCGTGGACGGGCGGATGATCACCAGGTCGTGCGATGCTGGAAGCCTCGCCAGCACGAGGAGGAATGTCACGTGGCGCAGCACGCAGCGGAGACGAACCCGGCTCGACTCGGCCCGGTCCGGCGGGAAGAGACCTGGCAACGGCTCGGCAAGGAGACCTTCGACCTCGTCGTCATCGGTGGCGGCGTGGTCGGCGCGGGCACGGCGCTGGACGCCGCGACGCGCGGGCTGCGGGTCGCGCTCGTCGAGGCCCGTGACCTCGCATCGGGGACGTCGAGCCGGTCGAGCAAGCTCTTCCACGGCGGCCTGCGCTACCTGGAGCAGCTCGAGTTCGGGCTGGTCCGCGAGGCGCTGCGCGAGCGGGAGCTGATGCTCACGACGATCGCGCCGCACCTGGTGAAGCCGGTCAGCTTCCTGTACCCGCTGACGCACCGCGTGTGGGAACGGCCGTACACCGCAGCCGGCCTGCTGATGTACGACACGATGGGCGGCGCCCGCAGCGTCCCCGGCCAGAAGCACCTGACGCGCGCGGGCGCGCTGCGGATGGTGCCGGCGCTCAAGCGGTCCGCGCTGATCGGCGGGATCCGCTACTACGACGCGCAGTCCGACGACGCCCGCCACACGATGACCGTGGCGCGCACGGCGGCGCACTACGGCGCGGTCGTGCGGACGTCGACGCAGGTCGTCGGGTTCCTGCGCGAAGCCGACCGGGTGTCGGGCGTGCGCGTGCGCGACGTCGAGGACGGCCGCGAGACGGAGATTTCGGCCGCCGCGGTGATCAACTGCACCGGCGTCTGGACCGACGAGCTGCAACGGCTCTCGGGCGGCCGCGGGCGGTTCCGCGTGCGCGCCAGCAAGGGCGTGCACATCGTCGTGCCGCGTGACCGGATCGTGTCGGAGTCGGGGATGATCCTGCGCACCGAGAAGTCGGTGCTGTTCGTGATCCCGTGGCGCAACCACTGGATCGTCGGGACGACGGACACGGACTGGAACCTGGACCTGGCGCACCCGGCGGCGACGAAGCACGACATCGACTACCTGCTCGAGCACGTCAACAGCGTCCTGGCGACGCCGCTGACGCACGACGACATCGAAGGCGTGTACGCGGGCCTTCGCCCGTTGCTGGCGGGGGAGAGCGAAGAGACGTCGAAGCTCTCGCGCGAGCACGCGGTGGCGCGGGTGGCGCCGGGCCTGGTCGCGATCGCCGGTGGCAAGTACACGACGTACCGGGTGATGGCGGCGGACGCCGTCGACGCGGCGGCGGTCGACCTGCCGGGCCGCTCGCAGCCGTCGATCACGGACAAGGTCCCGCTGCTGGGCGCGGACGGCTACCACGCGCTGGTCAACCAGGCCGACCACCTCGCCGCCGAGCACGGCCTGCACCCCTACCGGGTGAGGCACCTGCTGGACCGCTACGGCTCCCTGGTCAACGAGGTCCTGGCCTCGGCGGAGGGCCGCCCGGAGCTGCTGAAGCCGATCGAACACGCCCCGGACTACCTGGGCGTCGAGGTGGTGTACGCGGCTTCGCACGAGGGCGCGCTGCACCTGGAGGACGTCCTGGCCCGCCGCACGCGCATCTCGATCGAGTACGCGCACCGCGGCGTGGACTGCGCCGAGCAGGTGGCCGGCCTGGTGGGCGAGGTCCTCGGCTGGTCACCCGAAACGGTGAAACGCGAGATCGAGGTCTACAACGCCCGTGTGGAGGCGGAGCGCGAGTCCCAGTCCCAGCCGAGCGACGAGGCGGCGGACGCCCTGCGCTCGGCGGCCCCGGAGGCCCGGGCGGGCATCGTGGAGCCGGTGAGCTGAACTGTCCACAGCCTGGCCGAGTTGCCGCCGAAGGCGAGCGGCCGGGACCAACGGCGTCGCGCGAGGCTCGCCGTCAGGATGTGCGGTGCCAGCGGATCAGGCGTTCGCCCGTCGGGGCCCGGTCGGCCTCCGGGCCGACCAGGGTGAACCCGCACCGCTCCGCCACGATCGCCGACGCCGTGTTGCTCTCCTCGTAGCGATACGTGACTTCCGACAGCTCCAGACCACCGAAGCCGAAGCGCAACGCCGCGTTCAGCGCCGTCGTCGCGATGCCCTTGCCGCGCTCTGCCGGGTGGACCCAGACCGTCGCCTCCGCGTACGCCGCGGGGAGGTTCAGCTCGCGGAGGCCCACTTCGCCCAGCAATCTGCCCGATGTCGGCTCGGCGATCGCCCATGAGCAGCGCTCGTCGCCTGCCCATTGGGCTGCTCGCAGCGCTACGTACTCCGTTGCCTCGTCGAGGGTTCGCAAGCGGTAGTTCAGCACGTACTTGCGGTGCGTCGGGTCCGCGAACGCCTCCATCAGCACCTGCCGGTCGTCGAGGTGCCGGTCGGCGCGCAGTTGGCGCAGGTAGTACGTGCCCGCGTTGATCTCCACCGGTTCCACTCCACCCAGCCTAGCCAGGCCGCGAGACCGCCGGGTGATCACGTGGGGTCAGAGCAGCCTCGCTGAGGAACAGCCGGGCCGCCTCGCCGACGACGTGGTCCGCCGCGCCCGCGCACGATCGGGTGGTCGTCGGCCAGAGGACGCGGATCACGCCTGAATCGCCGGGACCTGGGCGTTCACGGCCGTGCCGCCGCCGGGCGTGCTCTCGATCGACAGCGTGCCCGCGACCCGCCGGACCCGCTGGCGCATCCCGTCGAGGCCGAAGCCGGTGCCCTCGCCGCGGTCGCCGGGCCGGAAGCCGACGCCGTCGTCGACGACGGCGAGCAGCACGACGTCGTCCGAATAGGACAGTGTCAGCCCGACTCGCGACGCCTTCGCGTGCTTCTCCGCGTTGGCCAGGGCTTCCTGCGCGACGCGGTAGAGCGCGACCTCCAGGTCCGGCAGCAGCGGCCGGGGATCGCCGGTCGTCTCCGCGCGGACGTCGATCCCCGAGGTGGCCGCGACGCGCCGGGCCAGCTCGGAAAGCGCTTCCGGCAGGTGGGCCGCGTCGAGGGGCTCCGGCCGCAACGCCTGCACCGCGCGACGCGCCTCGCCGAGGCTGTCGCGCGCGAGCGCGCGCACCAGCTCCAGCCGCCGGGCGCGCTCGGGGCCGTCCGCGCTGTCGGCGGCCTGCAGCTGCGTGACGATCCCGGTCAGGCCCTGGGCCAGCGTGTCGTGGATTTCGCGGGCCATCCGCTGCCGCTCGTCGTGCACGCCCGCGTCGCGTGCGCGGGCGACGAGCTGCGCGTGCAGGGCCGCGTTCTCGTCCAACGCGGCTTCGAGCCGCACGTTCAGCTTCCGCCGCGTCTCGCTTTCGGCGCCGACGAACCAGGCGGCGTACAGCAACGGCCCGGCCAGCGACAGGACGAGCACCCAAGTCGGGCTCGGCGACCCGGAGTTGGCGGCCAGCAGCGGCAGCATCGCCGTCGCGGCGACCGCGAAGAAGCCCCAACGCGCCGGGAAGAGCACGAAGGCGAGCGGGTAGCCGAAGGACGCGAAGCCCATGAACGTGTCGTTGCGCGCGGCCAGCACGGTCGCGAGCGCGAGCACGCCGGCGTAGTAGGCGGCGGCCGGCCACGGGTGCGTCGCGCGGTGGGGGAACAGCGGGATCAGCAGCGGCACCCACAGCGCCGCGACCACCACGAAGACCAGCGTGGTGCCCCCGTGCGCGTCGCGGCCGCCCCAGATCACGCACGCGGCGAGCGCGGCCAGGCCGACGCCGGTGAAGACCGGCCCCGCCAGCCGTTCGCCTCGGGCGTTCAGCGCACCGCCCGGAACCACGCCCATCACGCCGTTGATTCTCACAGGCTCAGCGCCGCCGGCGGACTCCCGCGAGCGCCGCGACCACCAGCGGCAGCGCGACCGAGATGATCAGCAGCCGGCCGCGGGACAGGATGAGCACCACGATCGCGAGGACGATCGCGATCGGGACCGCGCTGCGGGTCAGGAACGTCGACAGGGCGCTTTCGCCGGGCATGACCGGCACCTGGGGCGCGGTGGCCCCGTTGAGCAGCGCGCTGGGGCGCGGCGACGGCAGGTCGTCGAACAGCGGGACGAGTTCACTGACCCGCTTCGCCGCGGTCACCTTCGCCGAGCGCGTGCCGTACTCGTCGATGTCGAGCCGGCCGCTGCGGACGTGTTCTTCGAGGACGTCCAGGGCGTCCTGGCGTTCGGCGTCGCTCAGCCGCATGTCGCCCACGGCCGGATCAGTGGTCCAGTCCGCGCCGGTGGTCGCGGTAGGAGTCGCGCAGCTCGCGCCGGCGGTCCCGGTCGCGCAGGTGCCGCTCCCGGCGGTCGCGGTGGTCGTGGTCGTGCCCCCACATCGCCCGGCCGAAGATGCCGAGCCCGATCGGCACGAGGATGAACGCGCCGTGCACGACGCCGGTGGCGATCAGGGCGATCGTCACGAGGAAGGCGAACGGCACGAAAGCGGTGATGAACCGCTGCGCCGGGGACCACCCCACCGGACGCGCGGGCTGCTGCGGCGCGGGCGCGGCGGCGGGTTCCGGAGCCGCGACGGTCTTCGGCGCGTCTTCGTACTGGGGGTGCGGCGCGGGCAGGTCCGCGAAGATCTCGACGAGGTCGCCGCGCGTCTTCGCGGCGGTGATCCGCGCCGAGCGCTCGCCGTACTCGTCGATGTCGATCCGCCCCGCGCTCATGTGCTCACCGAGCGCGGTCAGCGCGGATTCGCGGTTCTGGTCGCTGATCCGCAGCTGCGGAGACGGGACTTCGGTCACGTAGTCGATGGTAGGCCGCCTCGGGGGCGGCCCACCACGACATCTGTAACGAACTGCCCTACTTGATCTCGAGAAGCTGCGTGCCCTGCGTCACGGCGGCGCCGACCTCGACCGAAAGGCCGGTGATCGTGCCCGCTTTGTGTGCGGTGACCGGGTTTTCCATCTTCATCGCCTCGAGGACGACGATCAGCTCACCGGCTTCGACGCTCTGGCCCTCTTCGACGGCGACCTTCACGATGGTGCCCTGCATCGGCGCGGTGACGGCGTCGCCGCTCACCGCGGCCTTGCCGCCGCCCGCGCGCTTACGCGGCTTCGCCTTGACGGCGGTGCCGCCCCCGCCGCCGCCTTCGAGCGCGAACCCGCCCGGCAGCGACACCTCGAGGCGGCGCCCGCCGACCTCGACGACGACGTTCTGGCGAGGCGCTTCTTCGGCGGTCTCGGCTTCCGGCGCCACGAACGGCTCGATCCGGTTGTCGAACTCCGTCTCGATCCAGCGCGTGTGCACGCTGAAGCCGTTCTCGTCGCCGATGAACGCGGGGTCGTCGACGATCACGCGGTCGAACGGCAGCACCGTCGCCATGCCCTCGACGACCATCTCGGCCAGCGCGCGACGGCTGCGCTCCAGGGCGTTGTTGCGGTCCGAGCCGGTGACGATCAGCTTCGCCAGCATCGAGTCGAACTGGCCGCCGATCACGCTGCCGGACTCGACGCCGGAGTCGACGCGCACGCCCGGCCCGCTCGGCGCGACGAACTTCGTCACGGTGCCCGGGGCGGGCAGGAAGCCGCGGCCGGCGTCCTCGCCGTTGATGCGGAACTCGATCGAGTGGCCGCGCGGCTCGGGGTCTTCGGTGATCCGCAGCTTCTCGCCGCGCGCGATGCGGAACATCTCGCGCACCAGGTCGAGGCCGGTGGTTTCCTCCGACACCGGGTGCTCGACCTGCAGCCGCGTGTTGACCTCGAGGAACGAGATCGTGCCGTCGGTCGCGACGAGGTACTCGACCGTGCCGGCGCCGTAGTAGCCGGCTTCCTTGCAGATCGCCTTCGCCGACTCGTGGATGCGCTTGCGCTGGTCGTCGCTCAGGAACGGCGCCGGCGCCTCCTCGACGAGCTTCTGGTGCCGCCGCTGCAGCGAGCAGTCGCGGGTGCCGACGACGATCGCGGTGCCGTGCATGTCGGCCAGGACCTGGGCCTCGACGTGGCGCGGCTTGTCCAGGTACCGCTCGACGAAGCACTCGCCGCGGCCGAACGCCGCGACCGCCTCGCGGGTGGCCGACTCGAACAGCTCGGGGATCTCTTCGCGGGTGCGCGCGACCTTGAGGCCGCGGCCACCGCCGCCGAACGCGGCCTTGATGGCCACCGGCAGGCCGTGCTCGTCGGCGAACGCGACGATCTCTTCGGCGTCCTTGACCGGCTCCTTGGTGCCCGGCACCAGCGGCGCGCCCGCGCGCATCGCGATGTGGCGCGCGGTGACCTTGTCGCCGAGGTCGCGGATCGCCTGCGGGCTCGGCCCGATCCAGGTCAACCCGGCGTCCAGGACGGCCTGGGCGAAGTCCGCGTTCTCCGAGAGGAAGCCGTAGCCCGGGTGCACCGAGTCGGCGCCCGCGCGCTTCGCGGCGTCGAGCAGCTTGTCGAAGTTGAGGTAGCTCTCGGCGGCCGTGGTGCCGCCGAGCGCGAAGGCTTCGTCGGCCAGGCGGACGTGCGGTGCGTCGCGATCGGGATCCGCGTACACCGCGACACTGGTCAGACCGGCGTCCTTCGCGGCTCTGATCACGCGTACCGCGATCTCGCCCCGGTTGGCGACCAGGATCTTGGTCACCGGACCACCGGTGGATTCGCCGACCTGCTCGGCCACCCCGCACCTCCTGCGTCCCGACAGCTGCATTGCTGACCGCTTTCGCGGTACGGGGAAGTCTACGGATATGACGTCGCGAGTCCCTTGAGTGAGAGCTGAACCACGCTCAGGAGTGGTGCCGCAGCTCCGCGGGCAGCGGCGAGTCGAGCACGATCACGTCGTACGGGTTGGCCGCGTGCACCGTCGGCAGGTGCTCGGTGTTGACCAGCACCCACGGCTGGTGCTCGCCGCA
The DNA here is from genome assembly GCF_053602455.1 of Amycolatopsis sp. NPDC004378. Taxonomy (NCBI): domain Bacteria; kingdom Bacillati; phylum Actinomycetota; class Actinomycetes; order Pseudonocardiales; family Pseudonocardiaceae; genus Amycolatopsis; species Amycolatopsis sp. NPDC004378. The sequence goes on along the minus strand of NZ_JBSGDR010000008.1, from coordinate 151,355 downwards.
GCAGTCGATCAGCCGGTCCAGCGCGGTGAACGCGACCAGCGCGGTGCGGCCGTCCGGGGTGCGGCGCAGCTCGATCGACGCGCCTTCGGTCTCGGCGCTGGCCGGGCCGGTGGGCAGGTAGAGGGCGGGGGGAAGGTTGGGGTTCGTCACCCGGACAACATAGACGGACACGCTCCGCCACCCCGGGGTGCCTCGGGCGGGTGCCCGGCCGGGGGATTTCAGCCACACCGGCCCGGGGCGCTGCCCACACACAGTCGCGAAGCGGCTTACGCTCTGTCTCATGCGGACTTCGGCGGCGCGCACGCCCCGGTCGGCGCTGCTCACCGCGGTGCTGGCCGGGGTGGTGACCCTCGGCGCGATCGGCGCGGTGTTCCTGCTGCGGCCGCGGCCCGAGGTGCCGTCGGGCGCGGCCGAACCCGCGGCGGCGCCGGTGCCCCCGGCGGTGACCTGCGGCAGCGGGCCGTGCCGCCAGCTCGCGGCGGTGACGGTCGGCGGGACGCCGGTCGTGCTGCTGGCCGACGCGTCGGGTGGTTCGGCGCGGGTGCGCGTCGGACCCGAGCCGGGCACGGTGTTCGAGCTGTCGATCGCCCAGCTGGGCGTGCGGCTGGACCAGAACTCGCTGCGCTGCATCGACGGCGCGGCACCGACGTGCCTGGTCCGCGGCGCCGTCGGCGAGCACGGCGACGCGGCGTACGGCGAGTTGCTGGTCGCGAGCGGGGGAGTGTGGCGCGACCAGGGCAAGCCGTACTTCTCGGACGCCGGCTCGCTGTCGCTCTACGACGTCACGGCCGACGGGCGCCCGGACGTGATCGTGGTCCGCCACGACTGCCCCGGCACGGACTCGGGCACGGCCAAGTGTGCCGCGGCGCCGGTGCTGGGCCAGGTGTACGACCTGACGGGCAAGTCCGTCGGCTGCACGCGCCGGGTGACGTCCCCGTCGGACCTGCGCGGCTGGCCGGACGTCCGCCTGACCCGCGCCGACCTCCGCGCCTGCCCCTCCTGACCGGAGCCGTCACTTCAGGGAAAGCGCGTCAGGCGGGGGCGGGTTCCGTGTGGCGGGCCGCCGAGCCGTCGTCGGTCGTCTGAGGGCGGTCGGTGGGGGTGTCGAGGACCTCGTCGTCGAGGAGACCCTCACTGCGCGCCACGATCGTCGGGACCACGATCTGGCCGGCCACGTTCGTCGCCGTGCGCATCATGTCCATGATCGGGTTGACCGAGTAGATCAGCGCCAGGCCGAGCGCGACCTGCTTGGCGTCGAGGCCGATGAACGACGTCGTCAGCGTGAACGCCGTCAGCCAGCCGGTGGTGCCGGCCGTCGCCAGGGCGCCGACCACCGCGACCACCACGATGCCCACGTACTGCCAGAAGTTCAGCGACACCCCGGCCAGGTTGGCGACGAAGATCGCCGCGATCGCCGGGAACACCGCCGCGCAGCCGTCCATCTTCGTGGCGCTGCCGAGCGGGGTCGCGAAGGCCGCGTACGCCGGCTGGACGCCGAGGTTCACCGCGGACTGGCGGGTCAGCGGCAGCGTCGCGGCCGAGGACTGCGAGGCGAACGCGAACTGGATCGCCGTGCCGGCCTTCGCGAAGAACTTCAGCGGGCTGACCTTCGCCACGAACTGCAGCAGGATCGGGTAGACGACGAAGAGCACGAGCAGGCAGCCGACGTACACCGCCAGCGTGGTGGAGAACAGCGGGCGGAACAGCGCGTCGCCGTAGTTGGAGACGGCCGCGCCGATCAGGCCGATGATGCCGATCGGGGCCAGCCGGACGATCCAGCCGAGGTAGCGCTGGATGATCTCGAACACGCTCGTCGTGAAGTCCACGAACGGCTTGGCCTTGTCACCCAGGCTGTAGGCGGCGGCACCGATCACCAGCGCGAGGAACAGCACCTGCAGTGTCTCGCCGTCGGAGAACGCTTTCACGAAGTTCTCCGGCAGCAGCCCGTTGACGAAGGCGTCCCACGAGCCCCAGTGGTCGACGCTCTTCGCCGCCTTGTCGGCGTTCTTGGCCGTCGCCGTGACGCCGCCGAGCCCGCCCGATCCGGGGTTGAAGATCCGGCCGACCGCGATGCCGATCAGCGACGCGACGAACGAGGTGATGGCGAACCACAGGACGGTCTTGCCGCCGAGGCGCGCGGCGGTGCGGCCGCCGCCGAGCTTTCGGAGGCTGTTGATGCCGACCACGATCGCCGTGAAGACCAGCGGGATCACCGCGATCTGCAGCAGCGTGGTGAAGATGGTGCCGATCTGGTCGAGGAGATCGGTCAGCCAGCCGGCCTCGGTCTGCCGTGCGACGACGCCGAGTGCGGCGCCGACGACGAGCGAGCCGAGAACCGCGGCCGCGAACACCCGCGGTTTGGTGTAGGTCCGGACAAAAGACACGGGGCGACTCCGGTGCTCGAAAGTTTCTCGTTTTGCCTCGTGAAGAGAACGTCAGGCAAGCGAGCACTCTTCCGGATCACCCGTTCGTGTGGCGCTCTTCTCAGGATGCGGGACGCCGCCAGAGATCGACGACGCTCACCCCGACCTCGGCGAGCAGGCGGCGCGTCAGCGGCAGGCTGATGCCGATGACGCTCGTGTGGCCGCCGTCGAGCCCGTCGACGAACCAGCTGCCCAGGCCGTCGATCGTGAACCCGCCGGCCACGTGCAGCGGCTCGCCGGTGGCGACGTAGGCGTCGATCTCCGCGGTGCTCGGCGTGCCGAACCGGACGGTGGTCGACTCCCAGCCGCTGGTCTCCTTCGCGCGCGTCCCGCCGTCGAGCCGGACGACGGCGTGCCCGGTGAGGAGTTCACCGGATGACCCCGCCATCGCGGCCCAGCGCTCCCTCGCGATGTCCGGGTTCGCCGGTTTGCCCACCATCTGCCCGCCGATGTTCAGCATCGAGTCGCAGGCGACGACCACGGCGTCCGGGTGGACCGCCGCGACCTGGTCGAGGACGGCTTCGGCTTTGGCCGCGGCGAGCGCCGCGACGAGCTCGGACGGCGAAGGGCCGGTCAGCGAGGCGGCGACGGCGTCCTCGTCGACGCCCGAGACGAACACGGCCGGGTCGAGGCCCGCGGAGCGCAGGAGGGCGAGGCGGGCGGGGGACTGGGAGGCGAGGACGAACTGCACACCCGGAACGTACCCGGACGCCTGTCGTGACCGAATTGTGACCGGCACCACCCGGTTGCGGAGTTAGTTTGTTGTGGCTCGCAACATATGGCACCGGGATGCTCGGAGGTGACCGATGACCGTGCGCGTGACGGCCACGTCAGCCGCCAGGTCGCAGCCGCTGTGGTGGGCCAGGCTCCGGACACCGAAGGACCGGGAGACCGTCCGCGCGGACTCGGCGCGGGAGTCGAAGACCGCGCGCTGAAGCCACCGCTCCCGCGGTCCGGGCGAGCCTCCGGCACCCGACACCGGAGGCTCGCCCGGTTTTCAGGCCGCGGCGGTCTCGGGGGCCGGCGCCGGGGTTTCCCAGCGCGGCTTGACCCGCCGCATCACGGCCGCCGAGAACACGCCCAGCAGCAGTACCGCCATGGGCAGCAGCATCGTCACGCGGGCGGCGTCGGTCAGTCCACTGTGGACCGCCTCGGAGGCGAGGCGACCCGCCTGGGCGGCGATCTCGGCCGGCAGGCCCGGCATGGACGGCGCGCCGCCCGAAGAGCCGAACTCCCCGGTGTTCGCCGCCGCGTGCGCGATCCCCTCGGCGAACGGCGCCCGGTACTGCGCCGGGAGCTGTGAAGCCGCCTTCGCCGCTTCGTCCGCGATGGACGAGCTCACCTGGGCCTGCAGCAGAACACCGATCGCCGCGGACCCGAGCACGCCGCCGACCTGGCGAGACGTGTTGAAGATGCCCGAAGCCGTCCCGGCCAGGCGAGGCTCCACCGAACCCATCGTCATGTTGCTCATCGGCGAGAAGATGCAGCCGATGCCGAGCCCGCACACCAGCAGTGCCGGGACGAGGCTCCACGGGTTGGTCGTCGGCGACGCCTGCAGCGCGATGACGCCCAGGCCCGCCGCGAGCGCGGTCAGCCCGAACATCACCAGGTACTTGCCGTTCACCTTGTCGGACAGGTTCCCGACGAACGGCGCGACGATGCCCGACAGCAGCGACATCGGCGCGGTCAGCAGGCCCGCCATCGTCGGGGTCAGGCCGAGCACCGACTGGATGTAGATCACCAGCGGCAGGAACATGCCGGTCATCGCGAAGCCGACCGTCGTCGCGGTGAGCGTGCCCGCCGAGAAGTTGCGGTTGGCGAACACCTGCAGCGGCAGCAGCGGCTCGCGCCTGTTGTACTTCTGCCACACCAGGAACGCGACCAGCAGCAGCACGCCGGCGCCGATGATCTCGAACACCGTGATGCCGCCCCAGACGGTGCCCCAGTCGTACTGCTGGCCGTTCTGCACGCCGAACACGATGAACAGCAGCGCCAGGCTCGAGAGCACGATGCCGACAAGGTCGAACGAGTGGGAGTGCTTCGGCTGCCAGTCCGGGACCAGCGCCAGCGTCAGGCCGATGGCGATCACGCCGATCGGGACGTTGACGTAGAAGATCCACTCCCAGCCGAAGTGGTCGACGAGCACGCCGCCGAGCAGCGGGCCGGTGATCGTCGCCAGCCCGGCGACGCCACCCCACATGCCCATCGCCGGGCCGCGCTTGGCCGGCGGGAACAGGTGCGTGATGAACGCCAGCGTCTGCGGCGTCATCAGCGCGGCGCCGAGCCCCTGCACGGCGCGCGCGGCGATCAGCATCTCGACGTTGCCGGACAGGCCGCACCACAGCGACGCGCCGGTGAACACGACCAGGCCGGCGAGGAAGACGCGCTTCGGGCCGAAGCGGTCGCCGAGGCGGCTGGTGAACAGCATCGGCACGGCGTAGGTGAGCAGGTAGACGCTGATCACCCAGACCACCGAGTTCAGCCCGGCGTTCAGCTTGGTCAGCATGGTCGGGATCGCGATCGACACGATCGTCGTGTCGAGCAGGATCATGAAGAAGCCGAGGCACAGCGCGCCCAGCGCCGCCCACGGGTTAGCTTGTCTTGCGTTCATCGTCGTCTTCCCCGGTGATGAGCTTGAGGATGGGTTCGTGGTGGTTGTCCTGGAACGGGATCCGCCCGGACTTGAGGTCTTCGTGGAGGCGCTCGGTCCACTCGAGCTCGAACTTCCGCTGGTCGGTCTTGTAGCGCCAGTCGATCCAGTAGATCGGCGGGGTCTCGTCCTCGGCCAGCCGCTGCAGCACGGCCTGGTCGGCGGCCACCGCGGCGCGCAGCCGGGTGATGCGGTGTTCGAGCTCGATCAGGGAGGTCTCGCGCCCCAGCTCGTCGATCACGGCGAGCCCGGACAGGTAGGCCGGGAACTCTTCGGTGAGGTCCCCCAGCAGTTCGCGGCCGCGCTGGTTGAACTCGTCCAGCCCGGCCGGGGTCATGCCGTAGACGGTCCGTTCGGGCCGCCTGCCGTCGCGCTGCGTGTCGACGACCTGGATGAAACCGCTGCGCTGCAGGCGTTCCACGGTGTGGTAGAGCGACCCGGCCTTCACGTTGACGCGGGTGTTCACGTACCGCTCGCGCATGAGCTGGGCCATCTCGTACGGGTGCATGGGCTTCTCGTGGAGCAGCTCCAGCACGGCGAGGCCGAGCGGGGTCAGCTTGGCCGAGGCCATGATCGTTAGTCCCTTCGGATGACTCCATGTCGGTTATTCCACGTGGACTATACGGCGCAGACCAAGGCGTGGTCCACGGCCATTTCCGTGACCGTCCGTACACGGCACGGAGGCCCCCATGATCTCCTCATGGGGGCCTCCGCGGCTTCTCTCAGAACGGCCAGTCGGCGTTCCTCCCCGCCTCGAGCAGGGGAATCATCCGGAACGCCTGGTCGGTCAGGCCACCGAACGCGTGCCGGTGCGCGGTGCCGGACGGCGCGTGACCGTACCGGTAGCCGGCCAGGTTCCACGTGTACAGCGGGACGTGCGCGGGCAGTGCCTGCCCGACGTCGCCGTACGACGCTTGCTCGTCGGTCAGGATGACGACGCGGTCGTGCTGCGCGAAGTGCCGCTTCACCGCGGCCACCGTGTTCGTGCCGCCGCCGAGGAAGTACCCGCGGGACTTCCAGCGCTCGACGTCGCTCAGCAGCGAGCCGCCCGGGCGCAGCTTGAACACCTTCGTGTGCGCGCCGCCCAGCAGGAACCCGTCCGAGAACGACACGACGTCGGCGTCCGCGCACCGGCGGCCCAGCGCCAGGCCGAAGACCGCGGCCGCGTCCCAGCGCATGAGCGTGCCGTCGCGGCTGAAGCCCATGTTCATCGACGCCGAGGTGTCGACGAGCACGAGCGTCCGGCCCGGCAGGGCGGGCACGTTCGCCAGCGAGTGCGCGATCGCCTGCTCCAGCGCCCACGCCCACCGCAGCGACGGCGCCGCCCGGTAGGCCGACAGGAACCGCATCGGCAGCTGCCGCGACTTCGCGACCTGGGCGGGATCGGCGAGCCGCGCGGCGACGCCCTGCGCGACCTCGTCCGAGACACCGGCCTCGTCGAAGTTGCGCAGGTTGCGCAGGGTTGCCATGTAGCCCATCGACGGGATCAGCGCCTCCCAGACGCGCGCGTCCAGCGGGCCCTGCAGCCAGCCGGCGACCGACTCCCACGTCATGCCCGCCGCGCGGAGGACGTCCGCGGCGTCCGCCCGCGCGAACAGCTCGCGGCGGCGCGGCACGTCCCACGCCATCAGCTCGGCGCGGGCGCGCAGCACGCTCAGTTCGGCCGGCAGCGGGTTCCCGCGGTCGTGGCGCTCGTCGAGGATGTGCTTGAACAACGCTGTGTCGCCGTTGGCCGGGTGGGTCAGCTCGAGGACGTCGGCGAACCGGAACGCCCGCGCGGCCGAGTCCCACTTGACGTACGCGCGCTCGTCGTAGAGCCTCCGCGCCGCATCGGCGACGCCGCGCTTGACCGGCTTCGGAATGTTCTTGCCGTGCACGGAAGTCCAGTAGGCGAGCAGCTCCCCGGGCTCGTCGGCCCGCTGCAGGACGTCGGCGACGACCTGACGGCCGAGCCCGTCGAGCCCGGCATCGAGGCGCGCCTTGGCGAACTCGGCCGCGCCGACGAGCGACGCGCTGCGCAGGTTCGCCTCGGTCCGCAGCCAGCGCAGGAACCGGGCCGTCCACTGTGGATCCTCGAGGGTCGCGACGTGGACGAGCTCGGCGTAGCGCGTGTCGCGCGCGCCGGCGGACTCGTAGTAGGTGTGCTCGCCGACCATGGTGGTGACGGCGAGCAGGAAGAGCTCGGACCGCGCGTCGCGCGCGTAACCGGCACCACCCTGGTGGGTGACGCCGGACGGAGTGGCCTCACTACGGACCGGCGACGTCGCTGCGGGCGCGCGGGCGGTGTTAAACTTGCTCATTTTCTCCCCCTCTCGCGGGGAGCCGCGGCCACAGCGATGCCCGAGATCGAAGTCGGTGAAGGTACGTTGCTGCTCTGGCCACTGAGCTACCGGACCACGTGGTCCGGGAGGGATTCGAACCCCCGACCCGCCCATTAAGAGTGGAAGTAACCTTCGCCTGCGCACCGGGCATCGGTGAAGCCGCGGCTCCCGAGTTCGTGCTCGCACCGGGAGTGCGTCTTGAAGCTGGTGTGCCCGAGATCGAAGTGGTGAAGGCTTTCGGGAGTCGAACCCAAGGGATACCGGAGAAGTAACCCTCACCGCCGCACCGGGCGAAGACCACGGTAGCCGTCGTGCGGTCCGGACGGAACCGAATATCCACCCGCGCACCGACGGCCTGGAAGTGCTCAGGTAGTTCGTGCCAAGAACTATGTATAGTCAGTTCGTAGCACGAACTAAACTGGGAGGAACCATGGTCCACTTCGGTATCGGCGTGTCCACGGCGGTCGCCGCCGTTCCGGACAGCCTGAAGCTCGCCGTCCAGGTCGATCGGGCCGGGCTCGACCTGCTCACCGTGTCCGATCACCCCTACCACGCCGACCGGCTCGACGCCTACGCCGAACTCGGGGTACTGCTGGGGCGGACGACGCGGATCTCCGGCCTGGTCAGCGTCACCAACCTGCCGACGCGCCCGGCGCCGATGCTCGCGCGCACCATCACGAGCCTGAGCGCTCTGACCGGCGGCCGGATCGTGCTGGGCATGGGGGTCGGTGGCCTCTGGGACGACATCGCGCGGCTCGGGTTCACCAAGCTGACCCCCGGCCAGGCCGTCCGGGCCTTCGAAGAGGGGATCCGGCTCGTCAAGATGCTCGGCGGGGGTGGCGGGCCGGTCACCTTCGACGGCGAATTCCACCAGGTCACGAATCTCGAGCCCGCCGCGGCGAAGATCCCGCCCGTGTGGACCGGGTCCGTCGGGCCGAAGTCCCTGGCCGTCACCGGGCGGGTCGCCGACGGGTGGATGCCCGGGCACGCCGCCGACTGGCTCAGCGAGCGCTACCGCACCTCCCGGCCGGTCATCGACAAGGCCGCCGTCGACGCCGGGCGCGATCCCGGCGAGGTCGTCACCGTCTACAACTTCCCCGGACGCATCACCGCGGAGCCGCTGCCGAAGACCCGCGCCGACGACGGGCGCTGGATCGGCGGCTCGCCGGACCAGTGGGTCGAAGAATTGACCGGCGCGGTGCTGGAGCACGGCGCCGCCGGGTTCGTCCTCTTCGGGCCCGGCGGCAGCACGCCCGACGAGACCACCGCCGCGCGCTGGGCCGGGGAGATCGTGCCCGCCGTGCGCGAAGCCGTCGCGAAGTAGGCTGGCGCGATGGGGAAACGCGGGGAGGACCTCGGTGTCGTGGCCGGGCTCGTGCGGGCGTCGTTCCTGGTGAACGCCGTCTACGCCGAATCGGCTCGCGAGTACGGCCTGACCGTGCCGCAGGGGCAGCTGCTGTGCGTGCTGATGGGCCGGCCGTACGGCATGGGCGACCTCGGCGCGACGCTCGGCCTCGAGAAGTCCAGCCTCACCGGCCTGGTCGACCGCGCGGTCCGGCGCGGGCTCGTCCGCCGCGAGCCCGACCCGGACGACCGCCGCGCGGTCCAGGTGGTTCTGACGGACGAGGGCCGGGAACTGGCTGAGGAGTTTTACGCGGCAACGTGCCGGCGCGTGGACGAACTCGCGGCGGGCCTGTCCACCCCGGACCGCGACCGGCTCGCGGCGCTGCTGGGCCGGGTGGTGCGGGACAACGAGGTGCCGACTGTTTTCCTCGACGTCATCTGATCCCGACTTTCGTCGGGCCATCGCCGGGTGACAGTGGGAGCACCAGGTTCCCTGCCCGAGGAGCACCATGAAGCGCCTCATCCCGTTCGCCGCCGCTGTCCTTTTCGCCGGATTGGCCGCCGCTCCCGCACACGCCGCCGCCGTGCACCGCGTCCTGTTCGACAACACCAAGGCCGAGACCGCGGGCAACGCCGACTGGATCGTCGGCACCTCGCAGCCCGACCCGACGGCGCAGAACTCCGCGCCGCAGAAGGAAACCGACTGGACCGGCGCGCTCTCGGCGTGGGGTGTCGCGCTGCAGAAGACCGGGCAGTACAGCCTCAAGACGCTGCCCGCCGGCAACACCATCACCTACGGCACCGGTGGCGCGCTCGACCTCCAGAACTTCGACGAATTCGTGCTGCCCGAACCGAACGTCGTGCTGAGCGCGGCCGAAAAGTCCGCCGTCATGCGGTTCGTCCAGAACGGCGGCGGGCTGTTCCTCATCTCCGACCACACCGGCAGCGACCGCAACAACGACGGCTGGGACTCCCCTGCGATCATCAACGACCTGATGACGAACAACGGCGTCGACAACACCGACCCATTCGGCTTCTCGGTCGATCTCAAGAACATCTCCAGCGACCACCCGGTGGCCATCAGCGACAGCACGAACCCCGTGCTCAACGGTCCTTTCGGCACGGTCAAGCACAGCCTGATCGCCAACGGCACGACGTTCACCCTCAAGCCGGCGGACAACGCGAACGTCAAGGGGCTCGCGTACCTCAGCACGTCGTCGCCGGGGAATTCCAACGCCTTCTTCGTGACCAGCACGTTCGGCTCCGGCCGCGTCGCGATCTGGGGGGACAGCTCGACCATCGACGACGGCACCGGCCAGTCCGGCAACACGCTCTACAACGGCTGGACGGACCCGACGGCCGACAACGCGGCCCTCGGCCTCAACGCGACGGCATGGCTCGCCGGCGGCGGCACGACCACCCCGCCGCCGCCCCCGGGCACCTGCACCGCCGGGCAACTGCTCGCCAATCCGGGCTTCGAGTCGGGCGCGACGGCTTGGACGGCTTCGGCGAGCGTGATCGGCCAGCACGGCACCAGCGAACCCGCCCGCACCGGGACGTGGAGCGCGTGGCTGGACGGCTACGGCTCGGCGCACACGGACACCGTCAGCCAGACGGTGACGCTGCCGAGCGGGTGTTCGGCGTACACGTTCTCGTTCTGGCTGCACGTCGACACGGCCGAGACGGGCACGACCGCCTACGACAAGCTGACGGTCAAGGCGGGCAGCACGACGTTGGCGACGTACAGCAACCTCAACGCGGCCAGCGGGTATCAGCAGCGAAGCTTCTCGTTGTCCGCGTACGCGGGCCAGTCCGTGACGCTCAGCTTCAGCGGCGTAGAGGGCTCACAGCTGCAGACGTCCTTCGTCGTCGACGACACGGCCGTCACCGTGAGCTAGCTGGGGAAGCCTGAAGCGCGCCAAGCACCTTCGCCGGGGTGGAGCGGTCTACGCAGCGAAGCAGCGTGATCGCCCCACCACGACGTACGCGGCTTCGGCTTCTCCGGCGCCTTCGCTGCCGACGCCGCGGCGACGACCGCCGTCAGCGCCGCCAGCTCGGCGTCGCTCGGGTTTCCGCGGACCACCCGCAGCAGGGGCTTCTCGTCGCTGCTCACAGCGGGATGTTCCCGTGCTTCTTGGGCGGCAGCGACTCGCGCTTGTTGCGCAGCAGCGACAACGCGCGCGCGACGTGGCCGCGGGTGTGCGCCGGCACGATGACCGAGTCGACGTAACCGCGTTCGGCCGCCGCGTACGGGTTGAGCAGCGTGTCCTCGTACTCCTGGATCAGCTCGGCGCGCAGCGCGTCCACGTCGCGGCCCTCGTTGGCCGCGTTGGCCAGCGTCTTGCGGTGGACGATGTTCGCCGCGCCCTGGGCACCCATCACCGCGACCTGCGCGGTCGGCCAGGCGAGGTTGATGTCGGCGCCGAGGTGCTTGGAGCCCATGACGTCGTACGCGCCGCCGTAGGCCTTGCGCGTGATGATCGTGACCAGCGGGACGGTCGCCTCCGCGTAGGCGTAGATCAGCTTCGCGCCGCGGCGGATGATCCCGTTCCACTCCTGGTCGGTGCCCGGGAGGAAGCCCGGGACGTCGACGAAGGTGAGCACCGGGATGTTGAACGCGTCGCAGGTGCGGACGAACCGGGCGGCCTTCTCGGAGGCGTCGATGTCGAGGCAGCCGGCGAACTGCGTCGGCTGGTTCGCGACGACGCCGACGCTCTGGCCGTCGACGCGGCCGAAACCGACGATGATGTTCGGCGCGAACAGCTCGTGGACCTCGAGGAACTCGCCGTCGTCGACCACGCGGTTGATGACCTCGTGCATGTCGTACGGCGTGTTCGGCGAGTCCGGGATGAGCGTGTCGAGCTCGCGGTCGGAGTCGGTGACATCGTCGAAGAACCCGGCCGGGGCGTCCGACGGCTCGAACACCGGCGCGTCCGACAGGTTGTTCTGCGGCAGGTAGGAGAGCAGTTCCTTGACGTAGGCGATCGCGTCTTCGTCGTCGGAACCGAGGTAGTGCGCGACGCCGGACTTCGTGTTGTGCGTGCGACCGCCGCCGAGCTCCTCGAAGGTGACGTCCTCGCCGGTGACCGTCTTGACGACGTCCGGGCCGGTGATGAACATCTGCGAGGTCTCGTCGACCATCACGACGAAGTCGGTGAGGGCGGGGGAGTAGACGTGGCCGCCCGCGTTCGCGCCCATGATCAGCGAGATCTGCGGGATCACGCCGGACGCCTTGACGTTGCGGTTGAAGATCTCGCCGTACAGGCCGAGCGAGACGACGCCCTCCTGGATGCGCGCGCCGCCGCCTTCGTTGATGCCGATGATCGGGCGGCCGGTCTTGATCGCCAGGTCCATGACCTTGACGATCTTCTCGCCGTAGACCTCGCCGAGGCTGCCGCCGAAGACGGTCACGTCCTGGCTGAACACGCACACCGGGCGGCCGTCGACGGTGCCGTAACCGGTCACGACGCCGTCGCCGTAGGGGCGGTTCTTCTCCTGGCCGAAGTTGGTCGAGCGGTGCCGCGCCAGCTCGTCGAGCTCCACGAACGAGTTCTCGTCGAGCAGCAGCTCGATCCGCTCACGCGCGGTCTTCTTGCCCTTGGCGTGCTGTTTCTCCACGGCGCGGGCCGAGCCCGCGTGCACCGCCTCGTCGTAGCGGCGATAGAGGTCGGCGAGCTTGCCGGCCGTGGTGTGAATGTCCGGTTCGTCCTCGGGCGGCGTCCCGAGCGGCTCCGTCGCACTGCTCATTCCCGGAGCTTAACTACTTGTCGGTCACTTCGCGTGTGGCGTAGGCAACGTCCATGAAGATCCGGACGCTGGCCGCCGCCGACCTGCCCGCCTGCGCCGACCTAGCCGAATCCCGGTCATGGCCGCGCGAGCCGCCGAAGTGGCGGCTGCTGCACGAGGTCGGGCAGGTGTTCGGAGTGGACGCCCCGGACGGCGCGGGGCTGGCGGCCTGCGCGGCGCTGGTGTCGTTCGGGACGCTGGCGTCGATCTCGATGGTGCTGGTCGCGCCGCGGTTCGAGCGCCGGGGCCTGGGCCGCGCGATCACGGAGCACGCCGTGGCGGCGGCGGGCGACCGGGTGGTCTTTCTCCACGCGTCGAAGTTCGGCCGCCCGCTCTACGAGTCGATGGGCTTCGCGGCCGACGGCGGGTGCCAGGGCCACACGGGAAAGTTCGCCGACGACGGCGGGCCGGGTGCCGCGCCGGGGTCGTTGTCCTCGGCGCTCGAGCTGGACCGCCGGGCCCAGGGCGTGGACCGGCGGCCGCTGCTGGAACGGCTCGGCACGCCGTTCGCGGTGGCCGGCGGCTTCGCGTTCGGAGCGGACATCGGCCACGTGACGGTGATCGGCCCGGTGGTCGCGGTGTCGGAGGCCGCGGCGAAGGCCGTGATCCGCGGGGTCGCGCGCTCGGCGACCGGCGAGGTGCGGGTGGACCCGGACTTCCGGTTCCCGTCGCTCGCCGGGTGGGTTCGCGAGCGGGGCCTCGTCCCGGGTCCCCCGGCACCACGGCTGGTCCTGGAGGGGCGCGCATTGCCGGGCGACGCCTCGATGCGGTTCGCCCCGTTCACGCGGGCGGTGGGCTGACCGGTTCGCTCGGCGGCCGCGAGATCGTTCCCTGGACGGCCTTCGTCTCCAGTTCCGTCAAACTGAACTCGCAGGTCTTCACGAGCCAGTAGATGCCGAACACCCACAACGCGGCGGTCTCGACCCAGAACAGGGAAACGAAGTTCAGCCAGTCGAGGATGGCCACCAGCAGGGGGAGAGCGATCATCGCGAGACCGATCACGCGGTAGGCGACGCGCAGGATTTTTTGCTTGTTCGCATCGGTGACCATTCCGACGGTGTTGCCCGCGTAATGGAAGGCGACCACGCCCATGCAGGCAAAGGTGACGAAGGCGCAGATCCCGTGGCCCAGCGGGAAGGTGAAATCGGACGCATACCCGGTCGTCCCCTTGGCGACGGCGCACGGCAGCAAGGCGACGCCGATCGCGGCCACGCCGGCGACGTTCAGCAACAGGTTCTCGGCCCGTTTGAAAATCTTGTACAGGAACAGAAAGGTCCCGGTCGTGATGAGCGCGCCGACGAGCACGTCGCGCAGGGGCGAGTGGTAGTAGCCGCTGATCGAGTCCGGTTGCGGCCCGGAGATCGTCAGGTTGCCGACAAGGAGCAGGAAAAGGGGCAAGAGGAGGGCGATCAAGGCCATTGCCCACCGCAATGCGAAGTACGTCTTGGCGATGTAAGCCTGCAGGGTCTTGCTGTTCGGAAGATTGTTGTTCATGGTCCAGCACCTCGAAAGCATCTCGTGTGCCGGAAAGTCGCACTCGATCTGAGCGCGGTTACGCCTGTCACTCGGATGGCCGATTTCGTGCGGAGCGGGCCGGACCAGCCCCGACTCGTACGCCGCGATCACCAGCTGGGCTCGGTCGCGGGCCGCGAGTTTGTGCAGCAGTCTGCCGATGTGGGTCTTCACCGTGGCGATTCCGACGTGCAGCCGGGCGGCGATCTCGTCGTTCGACAGCCCTCGCGCGATCAAAGCCAGGACCTCCTGCTCGCGTGCCGTCACGCCGTCCAGGCGCTTCACCGGGCCCGTCGGGAGCCGGGTGAATTCCGCCACCAGGCGGCGCGTCACCGACGGGGCCAACAACGCGTCGCCCGCAGCCACGATTTCGATCGCCGACAGCAGGTCCGCCGGGCGGGTGTCCTTCAGCAGGAACCCGCTCGCGCCCGCGCGCAAGGCCGCGTACACGTATTCGTCCAGGTCGAACGTCGTCAGCATCAGCACCCGGACGTCCGAGGACGCGCAGATCCGGCGCGTCGCCTCGATGCCGTCCATCGACGGCATCCGGACGTCCATCAGCACGACGTCCGGATTCTCGTGCCGCGTCAACGCCACCGCCTCGACGCCGTCCGACGCCTCGCCGACGACCTCCAAGCCCGGCGCGCTGTCGACCAGCACGCGGAAGCTGCCGCGCAGCAACGCCTGGTCGTCGGCGATCAGCACGCGCGTCACCGGGCCACCGCCGTTTCGTAGGGGAGCCGGGCGAAGACGCGGAAGCCGTTGCCGGCGGGCTCCGCGGAGAACTCGCCGCCGTAGACCGCGACGCGTTCGCGCATGCCGATCAGGCCGTGGCCCGGGGTCGCGACGCCGCCGCGGCCGTCGTCGCGCACTTCGATGCTCACCTCGCCGTCGCCGCCCGTGACGCTGACCCGGCACGACGTCGCGCTCGCGTGGTTGACCACATTGGTCAGTGCCTCCTGCACGATCCGGTACACCGACTGGCCGATGCCGCCCGGCAACTCGTCGAGGCCCTCGATGGCGAGAACGACCGAAGGGCCCGCCAGCTCCGCGCGTTCGGCCAGCGCGCGCAGGTCGTCGAGCGTCGGGGCGGGGGCCAGGGCCGGGACGCCGGTGCCGTCGCGCAGCACGCCCAGCACCCGCCGCAGCTCGGCCAGCGTCTCGCGGCTGGTGTCTTCGATGACGCGCAACGCTTCCCGCGCTTCCGCCGGCTGGTCGAGGGCGACGTGGTTGCCGACCGCCGCCTTGACCGCGATCAGGCTCATGCTGTGCGCGACGACGTCGTGCATCTCGCGCGCGATCCGCAGCCGTTCCGCCGAAACCGCTTCCCGCGCGTGGTTTTCCCGTTCGATCGCGGCGTATTCGCGGCGGCCGTGGACGGCGATGCCGAGCGCGAACCCGACGATCAGCGCCGACGCGCCGAGGTTCACCGTGGTGGCCGTGCTCGGGTTCGGCACCCCGACCCCGAGCAGGCCGATCCCGAGCAGCCCGAGCGCGAACCCGGCCCGCGACGCGCGGCTGCCCCGCTGCACGACGAACGTGTAGAGCGCGCACCCGGCCGAGACGACGGCGATCGCGAGCACCGGCCCGCCGATCGGCACGGCCGTCGCGGTCAGCACGAGGGCCAGGACGTAGGCGGGCCGCGGCCACCACCGCCGCAGCACGATCGGCGCGACGCTCGCGATCAGGATGGTCCAGCCGAGCCACGCGGGCAGCCACGACGGCAGCGTCCAGGCGCCGGCGGCGAGGTTGCCGCCGGCCCCGATGGCCAGCACGACCACGGCCAGCAGGTCCAGCACGACGCGAATGCGCATGAACCGAACGTAATGCGGACGTCCGCGCCGCGCGTCAACCCTGGGTCGGACGCTCCGCGTAGTGCTTCTTCGCGGCCTCGACCTGCTCCGGTGTCCAGTCCGGCAGGTCGACACCGTGGGTGGCGGCGAACAGCTTGTCGAGCTGCTCGTGGCGCTTGGCCAGCTCGGCTTCGACGTCGGCGGGCGCGGGCTCGGTGAACTCGACTCGCGTCCCGTCCAGGGGATCCTGCCGGACGTGCCAGCCGGGTTCGTCCGGCAGCAGCGCGCGGACCTCGTCGACGGGCTTCCACACCAGGTCGCGGCGGAAGCGGAGGGTGCCGTCGGGCAGCACCTCGCCGTCGCCGAGGCCGAACTCGTCCACATAGGACGCCATCGGCCCGTGCCAGTCCTTCGGGGGCTCGAAGTCCCGGCCGGCCAGGCGTGCGCCGAGGGCGTCGAGGCAGACGTCCCAGCCCGCGGCCGTGCGGCCCGCGGCGAGCTTCGCGATCGCCGGTTCGCCGCGGCCGAAGGTGTGCGTGAACTCGAGGAGGCTGCCGTCGCCGTCGGGCGAGATCAGCCAGCGCAGGGTGTCGTCGTTCCAGACGAAGGTGAATTCGCGCGGGGGGTCGGCCGTGACGACCCGGCCGGTCGTCGAGGTGTCCTCGCCGGGGAACGTGAACCGGATCGCGCCGCCCTCGCGCAGCTCGACGGCCACCCGCGCGGGGAACCAGTGCTCGAGCTCGGCCGGGTCCGTGATGGCCTGCCAGACCTTCTCGGGCGCGTGCTTCAGGCGACGTTCCAGCCGCAGGACGGGGCGGTCATCGACGGTCAGCAGCTGTGCGGGCATGCCTGTATATAACCACTGAGGCATATACGGGTCAAGCACCGCGGACGGCGGCGACCGCGGCGGCCAGCTCCGGGTCGCCCGCGGCCTTGTCGAGCGCGGTCCGCAGCACCGCGCAGTACGTCGGCTCGGTTTCGGCGTAGCGCTTGCGGCCCGTGTCGGTGATCACCGAGTAGACGCCGCGGCGGTCGTCTTCGCACAGGTCGCGGACGGTGAGGCCGGCGTCTTCGAGGCGCGCGCACATCCGGCTGACCGAGCTCTGGTTGAGCCCGATCGCCTCGGCGAGCTCCTGCATCCGCAGGCCGCCGCGCGGGCCCGCGACCAGCTTGCCGAGCGCGCGGTATTCGGACAGGCCGAGCCCGTGCCGCCGTTGCAGCGCCTTGCCCAGCTCCTGCTCGATGCGGGCGTGCAGCACGAGCATGCGTCCCCAGGACAGTTCGTCGACGGTCATCTCCGCGCCTCCTCTTGACGCCAGGATAGTCCAGGGACAGTATTTATATGTACATGCAACTACCTGAGGGGACTCGGAGATGACGCGGAACTTCCTCTTCCTGGTCGGCGCGGCGCGGGCCGGCGGGAACACGGAAATGCTGGCCCGGCGGGCGGCGAAGGAACTGCCCCGCGACGCCGGGCAGCAGTGGCTCCGGCTGCCCGAGCTGCCGCTGCCGCCGTTCGAAGACCGCCGCCACGGCTCCGGCGATCACCCGGCGCCGGGGGAGAACGAGCAACTGCTGATGGACGCGACCTTCGCCGCGACCGACATCGTCGTCGTGTCGCCGGTGTACTGGTACTCGGTTTCGGCGAGCGTGAAGCAGTACCTGGACTACTGGTCCGGCTGGATGCGCCTGCCGGTCGAGTTCAAGGCGAAGATGCGCGGCAAGACGCTGTGGGGCGTGAGCGTCCTGAGCGAGACCGCGCGCGAGGCCCAGCCGCTGATCGGCACGCTCGAGCTGTGCGCCGAATACCTGAGCATGAACTGGGGTGGCGTGCTGCTGGGGAACGGCAGCCGCCCGGGTGACGTGCTCCTGGACGCCGACGCGATGGCCGCGGCGGAGACGTTCTTCCCGCGGGCGCTCGTGGCCGCCTAGTCCAGGACGTCCGTCGCGATCAGGCGCAGGCCGCGGACCAGGTCGGCGCCCGACGGTGCGCGGTCCGGGTCGATCAGCCACTGGAGCATCACGCCCGACAGCAGGGCCTGGTGGACGGTGCCGATCGCCCGGGCCGTGTCGCTGCCGTCGTCGAGGCCCTGGAAGAGGTTCGCCAGGCCGAAGCGGGCGAGCTCGAGGGCGTTCGCGAGCTGGGTGCGGACCTCGGGGTCGAGGTCCGGCTGGGCGTAGGCCTCGATGCTCACCGCCCACATCCGGCGGTGCTCCTCGAACGAGCCGGTCACGCGCTGCCAGATCAGCTCGAACCGCTCGGCCGGTGACGCGCTCGCCGGCGTCTCGACCTGCAGCACCTTCGCCAGCGTCTCGCCCCACTCCTCGTTCGCCTCGATCAGCGCGGTGTTGAGCAGTGCCTCCCGTGAGCCGAAGTGGTAGCCGATGGCCGCCATGCTCACGTTCGCCGCCGAGGCCAGGTCCCGCACGGTCGTGCGGGCGTAGCCCTTCTCGTTCAAGCAGCGCTTCGCGCCGGCCAGCAGTGCTTCCTTGTTGCCCATGCCCGGAGAGTAGCACGAATGCCTTAGGCGGGCGATTTAGGCGAACGCCTTGCGCGATCGCCCAAACCGGGGTTACGGTTCTCGCCATGAAGAACCGACGAGTCCTCATCTCCGGCGCGAGCGTCGCCGGCCCCGCCCTCGCCTTCTGGCTCCGCCGCCACGGCTTCACGCCGACGGTCGTCGAACGCGCACCCGAACTGCGCGACGGCGGTTACGCGGTCGACTTCCGCGGCGCGTCCCTGCGCGTCCTCGACCGGATGGGCCTGCTCGGCCAGGTCGAAGCGGCCGCGACCCACATGGGCGACGTGACCTATGTGGACGGTGACGACCGGCCGCTGGTCGTCACGCCTTCGACGGTCCAGAGCGGCGAGCTGGAGATCCTGCGGGGCGACCTGTCGCGGATCCTCCACGACGCCACGAAGAACGACGTCGAGTACGTCTTCGGCGACTCGGTCACCGGCGTGCTCGACCGCGGCGCCGGGGTCACGGTGACCTTCGAACACGGCGAGCCGCGGGAGTTCGACCTGGTCATCGGCGCCGACGGGCTGCACTCGAACGTGCGCTCACTGGTCTTCGGCGACGAGTCCTGGTATCGCCGCGACCTCGGCTACTACGTCTCGATCTGCACGGTGCCGAACCACCTCGGCCTCGACCACGCCGGCCGGTTCTACAACGAGCCGAACCGCACCGTCGGTGTCTACAGCGCGCGGGACAACACCGAGGCGAAGGCGCTGTTCTGGTTCGGCGCCGATGCGCTCGACTACGACCACCGCGACGTCGAGCAGCAGCGGCGGATCGTCGAGGAGAAGTTCGGCGACGTGGGCTGGGAGACGCCGGCGCTGCTCGAGGCGATGCGCGAGGCGCCGGACTTCTACTTCGACTCCGCCAGTCAGATCGTGCTCGACACGTATTCACGCGGCCGCGTCGCGCTGGTCGGCGACGCCGCGTACTGCGCCGCGCCGCTTTCGGGCATGGGGACGAGCCTCGCGATCGTCGGCGCGTACGTGCTGGCCGGGGAGCTGGCCGCCGCCGACCACCGCTCCGCGTTCCGCGCGTACGAAACCGGGATGCGCGGTTTCGTCGACGCGTGCCAGAAACTGGCGCAGGGCAACGGCAAGTGGTTCGTCCCGCCCACGCGCAGCTGGATCCGGATGCGCAACCTGAACTACAAGCTGCTGCCGTACCTGCCGTGGCGCAAGGTGATCGAGGAGATGCCGCTCAAGGCGGGCAACGCGATCACGCTCAAGGAGTATGCGGCGGCGCGGGCGTGACGCCCCGGCGCTTCGCGATGCCGGTCATGTTCTCCTCGCCCCAGTCGCCCAGCGGCAGCAACGCGGTGTTCAGCCGCTGACCGAGCTCGGTCAGCGAGTATTCGACCTTCGGCGGGACCTCGTGGAACACCTTCCGGTGCACGATCTCGTCCGCCTCCAGCTCCCGCAGCGCCTGGATCAGCATCTTCTCGCTGATCCCGGCCACCTTCCGCTTCAGTTCGCCGAACCGCAGCGGCTCGGCGTGCAGGGCCCAGAGGATCAGGGCCTTCCAGCGGCCGCCGATCACGTCGACGGCCGCGTCCAGTCCGCAGCGGTAGGTTCGCGCCAGCATGCCGGATCCTTACGTTTTGGTGGGTACCTGACTTATTAGTCGGTACTTGTCCATCGTAAAGCGGCCCCGCAGCATGATCGCCATGGGAGAAAGCAAAAAACAGGTGGGCGTGCTCGGCCTGGGGCGGATGGGCGCCGCCCTCGCCGGCGCGCTGCTGGGGGCGGGTCACGACGTCGTGGTGTGGAACCGGTCGCCGCTCAAGGCGGGCCCGCTGCTCGACCGCGGCGCGCGGCTCGCGGCCACGCCCGGGGAAGTGGCTTCGGCGGACGTCGTGCTCAGTTGTCTGTCCACCTACGACGCTCAGCGGCCGGTGCTCGAAGCGGCTTCGCCGAAGGTGCTGGTCAACCTGACGTCCGGGACGCCCGCGCAGGCCCGTGAGGTCGCCGAGTGGGCGTCTTCGGCCGGTGTCGGCTACCTGGACGGCGTCATCATGGCGGTGCCGCAGGGCATCGGGACCGCGCAGTCACGGATTCTGTACAGCGGCTCGGCTTCCGCGTTCGATGCGCAGCGTGACGTGCTGTCGGTGCTGGGCGAGCCCGTGTTCCTCGGCGAGGACGCCGGGCTGGCGGCGCTCTACGACCTGGCGCTGCTGGGCATCATGTGGTCGACGATGGCCGGCTACCTGCAGGCGCTGGCCCTGGTGGGCACGGAGGGCGTCGCGCCCGCGACGTTCACGCCGATGGCCCGGTCGTGGCTGTCGTCGGTCGGCGGGTTCCTTCCGGGGATCGGTGCGCAGGTGGCGAGCGGGGACTACGAAACGGAAGTGTCCGCTTTGGACATCAACGCGGCGGGCCTGGCGCTGCTCGTCGAGACCAGCCGCGCGCAGGGGATCGACGCGTCGGTCCCCTCCGCCGTGCGGGAGTTGTTCGACCGGGCGGTGGCGGCGGGCCACGGCTCGCACGCGATCGCGAGCGTCATCGAGGAGATCCGGTGAAGTACGAGGGCAAGAAGGCGGTCGTCACGGGCGGCACGCACGGCATGGGACTGGCGGTGGTGCGGGCCCTGCTGGACGGCGGCGCGGAGGTGCTGGTCACCGGCCGGGACGTTTCGGGGATGAGTCTGCCGGGGAAGGCGCACCTGCTGTCGTCCGACGCTTCCCGGCTGCCGGACATCGAGGCCCTCGGCGTCGCGGCCTCGAAGCTGGGCGAGCTGGACCTGGTGTTCGTCAACGTCGGGTTCGCGACGTTGACGCCGTACCAGGAGACGACGCCCGAGGTCTACGACCGGACGTTCGACGTCAACGCGAAGGGCGCCTACTTCACGGCCCAGCGCCTGGCAGGCCTGGTCCGGCCGGGCGGCTCGTTCGTGTTCACGACCTCGGTGGCGGCCGGCGCGGGCATCGCGGGAATGGGCCCGTACTCGGCGGCGAAGGCGGCGGTCCGGTCGTTCGCGCTGACGTACGCGGCCGAGCTGGCACCGCGCGGGATCCGGGTGAACGTGGTCAGCCCGGGATACACGGACACGCCGACGATGGGCGTCACCGGAGTGCCGGACTCGGTGCTCGAGGCCTTCAAAGCGACCGGCGACGAGGTGACACCCCTGAAGCGGCACGCAACGGTCGACGAGGTCGCGGCGGCGGTGCTGTTCCTGGCCTTCGAAGCGACGTTCACGACGGGCGCGGACCTCCCGGTGGACGGCGGCCTCGGCCAGCGCCTGACAGTGCCGGCCTGAGCGGGCTTTCGTGTGTCAGCTCGGGTGGGCCAGGTGCACACCCAAGCCCGTCGCGCCCGGGGCGTGGGACGGCTTCAGCACCAGGTCCTCGTCGTAGTCGCCGCCGTTCTGGGTGCGGAACGGGATCGGCTCGGCCGTCTCCAGGGTGCGGAGGCGTTCGCGGAGCCGGGCTCGTGCCCCGGTGAACTCCTCGTCCGAAACGCGGTCGGCGCCGTGGACCGGCAGTGGTGGCAGAACCGATATCCCCGCGTAGAACAGGGTTCCGTGGTGCAGCGCGAACAGGACTTCGTCCAGCTCGCCGTTCACCCCGCGGGCGCTCATGGACGGCTCGCGGGCGCCCGCGGTGAGTACCACCATCGCGCGCTTGCCCGCGAGCCGGCCTTCGCCGTAGCGCAGGGTGCGGCCGTCCTCCGCCCGGACGCCGTAGCCGAAGCCCTTCACGAAGACGCGGTCGAACCAGCCCTTCAGGATCGCCGGCATGCCGTACCACCACAGCGGGAACTGCACGACGAGTGCGTCCGCCCAGTCGAGTTTTTCCTGCTCCGCCACGATGTCCGGGCTCAGCTCGCCCCGCGCGTGCGCCCGCGCCGACGTCGCCCCGACGACCAGCCGCTCGTCGCCCGCCGCGGCGCCGAAGTCGGCGGCGTCGACCACCGGGTTCCACTTCATCGCGTACAGATCCGACTCCCGGACATCGTGCCCGAGCTCGCGGAGCGTCCGCAGCCCGTCGTCGCGGAGGGCCCCGCTCAGCGACCGCGGCTCGGGATGCGCGAAAACCCACAACACGTTCATGACCTCGATGATCACGCCGGCCGCGGGCTCGATCGAGTGGCCTGATAGCCAACATGTGCAAGAATCGAGCCATGGCCGAATTCGCGCACCCCGCCCGCCACCACGTCGCGGTGCTGGTCAGGCACGGCATGCTCGTGATGGAGCTGGGCATCGTCCACCGGCTCTTCGGGCAGGCGCGGTCGGCGTCGGGCGAGCCGCTGTACGAGGTCGTGACGTGCACCCTCGAGCCCGGCCCGGTGCGCACCGACACCGACTTCGCCATCCCGGTCGACCGCGGGCCCGAGGTGCTCGCGGAGGCCGACACTGTGATCGTCCCGGCGTCCTCGGCGGAGTACGAGCCGATGGCGCGCGTGCTGACGCCGCCGCTCGCGGCCGCACTCGCCCGCATCCCGGGGGACGCGCGGATCGCGTCGATCTGCACGGGCGCGTTCGTGCTCGCGGCGGCCGGTCTGCTCGACGGCCGCCGCGCGACGACCCACTGGCGTTCCGCCGACGAGCTCCGGGACCGGTTCCCCGAGGTCGAGGTCGACCCGTGCGTGCTCT
Organism: Amycolatopsis sp. NPDC004378; assembly: GCF_053602455.1. NCBI lineage: Bacteria > Bacillati > Actinomycetota > Actinomycetes > Pseudonocardiales > Pseudonocardiaceae > Amycolatopsis > Amycolatopsis sp. NPDC004378. The sequence continues at coordinate 128,417 of NZ_JBSGDR010000008.1, read as the reverse complement.
ACACCGACGACGGCAACGTCCTGACCTCCGCGGGCGTCGCGTCGGGGATCGACCTGGTGCTGCACATGATCCGCCGCGACCACGGCACGGCCGTCGCCAACGAAGTCGCCCGCGGCACGGTCGTGTCGCCGCACCGCGAAGGCGGCCAAGCCCAGTTCGTCCGGCGGCCGGTGCCGGAACCCCGGACGTCGTCGACGAAGGCGGCCCGGGCGTGGGCCCTGGAAAACCTGCACCGGCCACTGACGCTGCGCGAGCTGGCCGCCCGCGAGGCGATGAGCACCCGGACCTTCACCCGCCGCTTCCGCGAGGAGGTCGGCGTCTCGGCCCTGCAATGGCTGACGCAGCAACGGATCGAGCGTGCCCGCCAGCTCCTGGAGGAGTCGGACCTGCCGGTCGACCGCGTCGCCGCCGAAGCCGGGTTCGGGACGGCCGCGTCCCTGCGCCAGCACTTCCAGGCCGCGCTCGGGGTGGCGCCGAGCGCCTACCGGACGACCTTCAGGGGCGAGCTGGCGGCGCAGGCGGGCTGAAAATCGTAAGGTCGTCGCCATGGACTGGTATGTCGGCCACAGCCGGTTTTCCGACCCGGGAGCGCAGGCGTCCTGGCTCGACGACGCCCCGCGCGACCTCGCCGCGCTGCGCCTGGCGGCGTCCCAGCTGGTGTTCCACTACTGGGCCAACGGCGAGATCACGCAGCACGGTTTCCCGGCCGAGCGCCGCGAAGAGATCAACCTGCGGTACGCGGCCGACATGTTCGCGCGCCTGCGAGAACTCGACCCCGCCCCGCCCGGCGCACCGCGATCGGTGCCGAACCGGATCGTCGGCTGCTGCCGCGACTTCACGCTCCTGTTCGTTTCGATGGCGCGCCACCACGGCATTCCCGCCCGGGCGCGCGTCGGATTCGCGAGCTATTTGATGCCGGGCTGGTACCTCGACCACGTCGTCGCCGAAATCCACGACGGCGTCGGCTGGCGGCTCGTCGAACCGCAGCTTCCGCCGGATTTCCCCGCGGATTTCGACCTTTCCGACGTGCCGCGCGACCAATTCCTGGTGGGCGCCGACGCGTGGGCCGCGGCCCGGTCGGGCGAACTCGACGCGGACCGGCTGGTCGTGTCGCCGGACCTGGACGTGCCGTTCCTGCGCGGTTTGCCGTACGCGCGGCACAACCTCGTGCTCGACCTCGCCGCGCTGAACAAGCACGAGATGATCCTGTGGGACCTCTGGTGCGGCCTCGACGCCGCCGCGCCGCTCGCCCCGGCCGCGCTCGCCCGCGCGGACGAGCTGGCCGAGCTGATGGCCGACGCGGACCTCGAGCAGCTGCGCATCGCCTTCGAGGCCGACGACGTCCGCGTGCCGCCGGTGATCCGGTCGGTCACCCCGCCGGGACAGCTCCCGGTCGAGGTAGTGCTTCGCTGACCTCGATCGCGGTCCCCACGAACCGCGCTATCCGCAGGTCTCGCGCCCCGGCCGGCCAGGCGAGGGCCAGCGAGTACGGTGTCGCGTCCAGCACCGGCAGGTAGACGACGTCGGCGCGCGAGTGCCACTCCGCGACCGACGCCGGCAGCAGCGCGATCGCCCGGCCGAGCGCGACCGTCTCCAGCAGCTGGGCGCTGTCGTGCACCACCGGCCCCGGCGTGACCGCCCCGCCGGCGACGTCCTGGCCCGACCAGTACGCGCGGTCCACCGCCGACGCGTCCGGCCACGACGGCGTCGCCCGGCCGGCGAAGTCCGCGCACGTCAGCGCGATCCGGTCGGCCAGCTCGTGCCGCGCCGGGAGCACCGCGACCCGCGGCTCGGTGAACAGCACCTCGACGTCGAAGTCGCCGTGGTCGCCCGGGTAGCCGAGCACCGCCACGTCGGCCTGGCCTTCGCGCAGCATCTTCGCCTGCTCACCGAAGCCGCTGACCCGGATCTCGACCGGGTCCGGGTGCCGGTCGGCGATCCGCCGCAGCAGTTCGGTGGCCACGCCGGGTTTCGCGGTGACGACGAGCGCCACCGGCTCCTGCGCCGCCCGCCGCGTGCGCCGGACCGCGGACGTGACCGCGTCCAAGGCCTTCGCCGACTCCGTGAGCAGCACTTTCCCGGCCGGTGTCAGCTCGACGTGCCGGCTGGTGCGTTCGAAGAGCTGGACGCCCAGCCGCCGCTCCAGCAACCGGATCGCGCGGGAGAGGGGTGGTTGCGCCATCCCGAGCCGTTCGGCGGCGCGCGAGAAGTTCAGCTCCTCGGCAACCGCACGGAAGTACCGCAGTTCGCGGACCTCGACGTCGTCCATACCGCGAGGGTATCGCGCCGGAGTCGTCCGGTCTTTCCCTTTCTCTCTGGCGAATGGTGGGCCGGTTGTCGAGAATTCCACAATGGACGGACGTGGCGCGGGTGCGGGACGGCTGGGGGCTCGGTCAGTCCACGTGGGGTGCGATGCCGTGGAGGACGGTCGCCACGATCGACTCCACCGGCGGCGGGTCCAGCGGGCCGGTGTGCGGGAAGACCGTCGCCATCACCGAGGCGTGGCAGTAGCCGACCAGCATGGCCGCCGCCGCGTCCACTTCGGACTCCGGGCGCAGCCGGCCCAGGGTGCGCTCCTGCTCGAGGTACGCCTGGAGCCGGTCGCGCCAGTAGCCGGAGCGCTCGCTGATCTCCGCGAACCGCTGCAGCACCTTCGGCTGCCCGACCAGGCCGCTGAACGCCGGCACGATCACCCGGTGCAGCGCGAGGCCGAACTCCAGGTGCCGGCGGAGGTTCCCCGCGAGGGTGCCTTCGCCCGCCACCGGCAGCTCGCCCAGCTCCGCCTCCGTCGCGCGCACGTGCTCCAGCAGGGCCCTGGCCACCAGCTCCTCCTTGTCGGAGAAGTGGTTGTAGAGCACGCCGTCGGCGACGCCCGCCATGCGGGCGATCTCCCGCACGGTCATGCCGGTCGTCCCGTGCGTGGCGATCATCTTCTGGGCGGTCTCGACGAGCAGGTCGTGCAGGGACTGCCCGTCCCGCTGGGCCGCGGCTTTCCTCGGTGACATCACCGCCATCGTAGGACCACTGCCCTAGGACCTCCTTCCCGTGACCAGCCATGCCGTGCCGCGCAGGCGGACCGAGTCCGGGCCGGCGAACGGCCGCAGGGCCGCCGTCAGCGCTTCGGTCGCCTTGGCCGCCGTCGCCGCGTCGGCCATGCCCAGGTGGTGGCGGACCGGGCCCCAGTCGCCGATGAACCGCGCCGCGTCGGGGACGTCGCGGCCCCAGACCTGGTCGGCCTCGACGCGGGTGCACTCCACGTCGGCGAAGCCGGCTTCGGTCAGGACCGCGGTCGTCCGGTCCGGGTCCGCGAACGACGTCGGCCCGCTGCCGTCCGGGCCCGTCGGCTGGGGCAGGTACGCCGCCATCGCGCCGAACACCCGGCCCAGGTCCGTGCCGGCCAGCGCGGTCATGCACAGGAACGCCAGGCGCCCGCCGGGGCTCAGGGCCCGCCGGACGTTGGCGAACGCCGCCACGGGGTCGGCGAAGAACATCACCCCGAACCGGCTGACCGCCAGGTCGAACCCGCCGTCGGCGAACGGGTGCACCTGCACGTCACCCTGCTCGAACGTCACGTTCGGCACCTCCGCCGCGCGCTCCCGGGCGGTCGCGAGCATGGGCCCGGACAGGTCGACGCCGGTCGCCGATCTGGCACGCACCGCCGCGAGTCTCGTCAGCTGACCGTTGCCGCAACCGATGTCGAGGACGCGGTCGCCCGCGCCGACCCGGTCGAGCAAGTAGCGGTTGAAGCCGCTGTTCACCGCGTCGTAGCGGTCCGCGTGCGACGCCCAGTGCTCCCCTTCGTACCCGTTCCACGCCTCGGCCTGTGCGGTGTTGACGATCCCGGTCATCCCTGCCCCTTCTTCATGAACACACGTTCATGAACATGCGTTCATCGTGGCGCGCGCCGGAGCACCTGTCAAGCAACCGGCTGTCCCGTCACCGGGTCAGGTGAGGAGCGTGATGTGCAGCGCGGCGAGGCGCCCGGGGTCGGCGATCACGTCGTAAGCCGCCACGCGCTCACCCTCGACCGTGACCGCGAGGGCGAGCAGCAGCCGCCCGCGCGGGGCCACGACGACGCCGACCGCGCCGTCCAGCAGCGCCGGTTCGGCGAAGTGGGCCCGTTTCCCGAACACCTGCGTCTCCTCGGCGACGGCCCGCGCGCCGCGTGCTTCGAGGGCCGCGCCCACCGGCAGCGCGGCCGCGTCGGCGCGGCGGACGACGTCCGGCGCCAGCACGTCCAGGAGCTCTTCGAGGTCGCCACCCCGGGCCGCCGCCAGGAACGCGTCGACCACCCGGCGGTGCCGCGTCAGGTCGGCGGGCGGCAGCGGGGACGTGCCGCGGACCCGTTGCCGGGCGCGGCTCGCGAGCTTCTTCGCCGCCACCGGCGTGCGGTCCAGCACCGGCGCGATCCGGTCGAACGGCACCGCGAACAGGTCGTGCAGCACGAACGCGATCCGCTCGGCCGGCCCGAGCGCGTCCAGCACCACGAGCAGCGCGCGTCCGACCGATTCGGCCAGCTCGGCCTCGCCGGCCGGGTCGGCGTCGCCCGCCGGTTCCGGGACTTCGTCGAAGGGGTCTTCGCGGCGCGCTTTCCGCGAGCGCAGGACGTCGAGGCAGACGCGGGACACGACCGTCGTCAGCCAGGCCGCCAGGTTGTCGACCGAATCCACGCGGTTCAGCCGCAGCCAAGCCTCTTGGACGGCGTCGTCCGCTTCGGCCGCCGAGCCGAGCATCCGGTAGGCCAGCCCGCGCAGGCGCCCGCGCTCGGCCTCGAACTCCGCGGCCAGCTCGTCCATCGGTCACCTTTCGCCCGCCTCCACCGTCGCACCCCCGACGTTTCCCGGCGACCAGAGGTGACCGATGAGCTTGCTGACCCCTGCCGAACTGGGCGGATGGCGCCTGCCGAACCGCGTGGTGCTGGCCCCGACGACCCGGGCCCGCGTGCCCGGCGGCGTGCCCGGCGAACTGCAGGCCGCCTACTACGCGCAGCGCGCGAGCGCCGGCCTGCTCATCACCGAAGGCACCTGGGTGAGCGAACGGGCCGTGGGCTTCCTGAACGTCCCCGGCCTGTACACCGAGGCCCACGTCGCCGGGTGGCGGCCGGTGACGGACGTCGTGCACGCGCTCGGCGGGCGGATCGTGGCGCAGCTGTGGCACACCGGCGCGGTTTCGCACCCGGACGTCCTGGGCGCGCGGCCGGCCGGCCCGTCGGCCGTGAACCCCGAGGAGCCGGTGTACACCGCCGGTGGACGGCGCCGGACCGGAACTCCGCGCGCACTGACCGCGGCCGAGATCCGCGCGACCATCGCGGACTACGCCACGGCGGCGGACAACGCGCGGCGCGCCGGGTTCGACGGCGTCGAGCTGGCCGCCAACGGCGTCTACCTGCTCGCGCAGTTCCTGCACCCGCGGCTGAACCGCCGCACCGACGCCTACGGCCGCTCGCGCGGGAAGCTGCTCCTCGACGTCGTCGACGCGGTGAGCGCGGCCGGGATCGCCGTCGGTGTCCGGCTTTCGCCGTGGTGGACCGGCGGACTGTTCACTGTGGACGACGCACTGCGCGCCGAGTACGACGAGCTCGTCGCCTTGCTCGAGGTGGCTTACCTCCATCTCCGAGGTCCGGACCCGGGTCCGGACTTCACCGGCTTCGCGCGGTACCGGCGCCTGTTCGACGGCCCGCTGATCGTGAACAACGGCTTCGACCGCGACTCCGGCGACGCCGTGGTCGAGGCCGGGATCGCCGACGCCGTGTCCTACGCGAGGCACTTCGTCGCCAACCCGGACCTCGTGACGCGCTTCGCGCTCGACCTGCCGCTCAGTCCCGGCGATCCCGCGACGTACTACGGCGGTGGCGCCGCCGGTTACGTCGAGCAGGCCGTGGCCCGGTAGCTACGCCGGGCACCACACGGCCAGTTCGCTCCCGCCGGGTTCGCGGAAGTGGAAGCGCCGGCCGCCGGGGAAGGAGAACGGTTCCGCGGTCACCTTCCCGCCCGCCGACTCGACGGCGACGCGGGCCGCCGCGAGGTCGTCCGTGCGGATCGTGACCAGCGGCGCCCGGGCCTGCTCGGCCGGGTCGGCCTGGAAGCCGAACGTGAGCCCGGCCGCGCGGACGTCCGCGTACGCCGGGCCGTACGGCGTCGCTTCCCAGCCGAACGCGCGCGCGAAGAACTCGCCGGACGCGCCGGCCGAGGTGGACGGGAACTCGACGAAGTCGACTTCGAACATGCCCCGGACGGTAGCGGCGACCACCGACAAAACCGGCTCAGGCGGGACGGCCCGCGCCCGCGTAGTCGTCGCCCTTCGAGTGGTACGTGTGGATCTGGATCGCCTGGCCCTCGGTCGGCGCGTTGATCATCAGGCCGTTGCCCAGGTACAGGCCGACGTGGTGGATGCGCGTCGCCGGGCTGCCGTAGAACACCAGGTCGCCCAGGCTCGGTTCCTCCGAAGCCGGCACCGGCGGGAGGGCCCGGAACTGGCTGTCCGCCGTCCGCGGCAGGCTCACTCCCGCGCTGTCGTACGACGCCTTCGTCAGGCCTGAGCAGTCGAAGCCCGCCGCACCCGCGTCGGGCCCGTTGCCGCCCCAGACGTACGGGAGGCCGAGCTGGCCGAGCGCGAACCGGGTCGCGCGGACGCGCGGCGACGAAGCCGACGCCGGGTCCAGCGAGAGCGTCGCGTAGAGCTGGGCCATGCCCAGGACGCGCTGGCGGAACAGCTCGCTGTCGGAGCCGGGGTGGTAGGCCGCGATCGCCTTCCACCAGCCCGGGCCGGCGCCGAGGTCGGTGCCGCCCGCGCACAGCGCCCGCCCGGCCGCGACCGGGGCTTCGCCGCCGTACTTCTTGGCCTGGGCCGGCGTCAGGCCGAGGAGGCTGCCGTCGCCGCGGCCGTGGTTCGACGCCGCCGAGCCGACGCCGGCCAGCGTGACCCACGAGAGGTGGCACGACGGGTCTTCGTTGCGCAGCGTCAGCTCGCCCTTCGCGTAGCCGATCAGCGCGTCCGCCGGGATGTCGAGGGGGCCGGCCAGCTGGTCGGCCCACTGCTGCAGCGGGTTCTTGCCGCCCTGGCCGGACGCGCCTTGGCCCGGCTCCTGCGCCTTCACGGGTGCGCTGACTTCGAGGACCGACGGGCCGGACGCGGCGTCGCGCGCCACCGGCACCGCGGCCGCCGGGGCGGGCTCGGGCGACCGGTCGGCGAGCAGCCAGCCCGCGGTGGCCAGACCCGCGACGAGCGGGAGCGCCACGAGGCCGCGCAGGGCCGCGCCGCGAGCCCAGGAGGCCGGCTTGGTCGTCACGGGGTCCAACTTAGAAGAGCGCACCTCTTAGTGAACGACTGAGTAGCTTGCACGTTAGGGGGACTCTCATATGGTGGACACATGACTGAGATCGACGCTGCCCGCCTCACCTCGGCTCTCAAGGATCGGTACGCGAAGATCGACGTCGTCGAGCGCACCGGCTCCACCAATGCCGACCTGCGCAAAGCCGTCGAAGACGGGGCCGCGGACCGGACCGTTCTGCTCGCCGAGGAGCAGACCGCGGGGGTCGGTCGCCGGGCTCGGAGCTGGAGTTCGCCGAAGGGCGCCGGGCTGTACCTCAGCGTGGCGCTGCGACCGGCGGGCGTCGCGTTCTCGGCCCTGGGCTCACTCTCCGTCGTCGCCGGGCTCGCCGTCCGGGCGGCCGCGGCGGGCGTCGGGGTGGACGCCGCGCTCAAATGGCCCAACGACGTCCTCGCCGGCGGCGCCAAGTGCGCCGGGATCCTCGCCGAGGCCGTCGCCGGGACCGACCCGTCGATCGTGCTCGGCATCGGCCTCAACGTCCTGCCGCTCGGCGACGTCCAGCCGGGCCCGGGAGGCCTGCCCGCGACGTCGCTCGCGGAGCGCGGCGCCACGAACACCGACCGCACCGACGTCGCGATCGCGCTGCTCACCGAGTTCGACGAGCTGGAGAAGCGCTGGCGCCTGGCCGGCGGCGACCTCACGGAAGCGGGCCTGCTCGGCGACTACCGCGCCCACTGCGCGACCCTCGGCCAGGACGTCGAGGTGCAGCTGCCGGACGGCACGTCGCTCACCGGCCGGGCGGCCGACATCGACGCCGCCGGGCAGCTGCAGGTCGACATGGCGGGCGGCCAGCGGCACACCGTGTTCGCGGGTGACGTGGTCCACGTGCGCCCGGCCTGATTCTTCGGGGCGTTGCACTCACCGGCCGGGCGTCTCGCCGGTACGGTGAAGCGACATCGCCGCACCGACCTTGGGAGCGTCCGCCGTGGCTTATCCGGACGATTTGCTCAGCGAGCAAGAGCACGTCGTGGTGCACAGTCACCCGCACTTCAAGATGCTGATCTTCCCGACGCTCGCGTTCCTGGTCACCCTGGGCGCCGGCATCTGGCTCGCGATCCTGGCCAAGGACGCGTCCTCGCCGTGGAACTCGGTCGGGCTGATCGCCATCGGGGTCGTGGCGCTCGTCCTGATCGTGTGGCTGTTCCTGGCGCCGCTCGTGCGCTGGCGGACCACCCACTTCATCGTGACCACCGACCGCCTCATCGCCCGTGAGGGCGTGCTCAAGCGCACCGGCATCGACATCCCGATGGGCCGGATCAACAGCGTCCAGTTCGAGCACGGCCTGCTCGACCGGGTCTTCGGCTGCGGCACGCTGATCATCGAGTCGGCGTCGGACGAACCGCTGCGGTTCGAGGACATCCCGCACGTGGAAAAGGTGCACACGGTGATCTACCGCGAGGTCAACGACAACCCGTACGACGACTACCGGCCGGCGGGCGGGCCCCAGCAGACCGAGCCGCTGCCGCCGCAGGACCGGCGTCCGCAGCGCGGCGACCGACGCCGCTGATGGGCACGCGCGAACTGGGCCTGCCGGACCGGGTCCCCTCGACGGGGGAGCTGCCGGAGCGGGTCACGATCTGGGAGGTCGGCCCGCGGGACGGCCTGCAGAACGAGAAGACGATCGTCCCGGTCGAGGTCAAGCTGGAGTTCCTCGACCGGCTCGCGGGCGCCGGGCTGACGACGCTGGAGGCGACCAGCTTCGTGCACCCGAAGTGGGTGCCGCAGCTGGCCGACGCCGAGCAGCTGCTCGCCGGGCTGGACCGCCGTGAAGGCGTCCGGTACCCGGTGCTGGTGCCGAACGAGAAGGGCCTGAACCGCGCCCTCGACGCCGGTGTCGAGCACATCGCGATCTTCGCGAGCGCGACGGAGACGTTCGCGCAGAAGAACCTCAATTCGTCGCTGGACGACCAGTTCGCGATGTTCGAACCGGTCGTGACGCGGGCCCGCGAGGCCGGCCTGGACGTGCGCGGCTACCTCTCGATGTGCTTCGGCGACCCGTGGGAAGGCGCGGTGCCGGCGAAGCAGGTCGCCGACGCCGGCCGCCGCCTGCTCGACATGGGCTGCTCGCAGCTTTCGCTGGGCGACACCATCGGCGTCGCGACAGCGGGCCAGGTGGAGAACCTGGTCGGCCTCTTCGGCGATGTCGGTACTTTGGCCGTGCACTTCCACGACACCTACGGTCAGGCTCTGGCCAACACCCTGGCGGCGCTCCGATGTGGAGTGTCGACAGTGGACTCTTCGGCGGGCGGGCTCGGCGGCTGCCCCTACGCCGAGTCGGCGACGGGCAACCTGGCGACCGAGGACCTGGTCTGGATGCTGGACGGCCTCGGCGTCGAAACCGGCGTCGACCTGGACACGCTGGTGGCGGCCAGCGCGTGGATGGCGGGACAGCTCGGCCGCCCGAGCCCGTCCCGCGTGGTCGCCGCGCTGAGCTGACCTCGCCGCGCCCGCACCGGGCGGGTGCGGTATCAAGGGGGACCGGCAGCGCCGCGGCCGCGTCGAACCGAGTGCCCGAGGGCACCGACCGAGCCGGAGGATGTGTGTGACCGAGCCTTCCGACGCGGGCTCCGAACCGGCCGAGGCGGACCTCGACACCGGGCCGATCCGGCTGCCCGGCTACGAGGACGCTCCGACGCCGCCCTCCGGCGGTCCCGCCGCTTGGCCGCACGCCGTGTCGCCGCTGCTCCCGCCGTTCCCGCTGCCGCCGGCGCCACCCGCGCCGGCCGGGCCGCCTCCACCGGTGGCGGGCCCGCCACCGAACCCGGGTTCGCCCGCGCCGCTGCCGCCGCTGGGCTCGCCGCGCACCGAGCGGGAAAGCGTTGTCGCGCTGTTCCTGGTGCACATGTTCCCGATCGGGCACCTGCCCGTGGCGATGGACAAACCGGCGGTGCAGCTGCCGCTGCCCGACGACCCGGACGGCTTCGGCCCCAACGACCACCCGGACGCCCGGCTGATCTTCGACGACCAGGCGCTCACCAACGTCACCGCGGGCTTCCGCCGGTCGCCGACCGCGCCGTCGCGGCCGGTGCCGCGGCACCTGACCGACGGGTACGTGCCGTACGCCCACGCGACGCAGGCGGTGTGGATCCGCCGGTTCGTCGTCGGGCACAGCGACCTCGGGCCCGAATACGCGTGGCCGCCCGGCGAGCACTACCCGGAGGGCGGTGTCGACCACGCCGAGCCGGTGATGGTCCCGGCCAACACCGTGCTCGACCGCTTCGGCCCGGCGTACGGCCGGGTGTTCTTCGCCGACGGGACGCCCTTCGCGGAACGCTCGCTGCCGCCGGGGATGCTGGACGCCGAGTACCGCCGGTACGTCGTGGTGCGCGCGGTGCCGATGTGGCGCTCGGAGACCGCGAACTGGTTCGGCCAGGTCGGCGGGGGTACCCGGTACCGTGCGCTGCTGGCGGCCGACGAGCTCGTGACCCTCGGCTACCTCGCCGAGGCCAAGGGGGAAGAGGACTGATGAACACGCAGTCGATCCAGCGCTGGCTCGGCGTGCTGGGCGTGCCCCCGGAGGTCGTCTCGCTCGGCGCCGAAGTCGACAACGCCTGGTGCCTGATGCAGGGCGAGGACGAGGCGTGGGAGGTGTTCTGGCGGGAGCAGGGCAACCGCTACGACTGGGCGCGGTTCACGAGCGAACAGGTCGCGTGCCACTACCTCTTCGGCCGGCTGGCCTGGGCGCAGGTCGCCCGCGGCGCCGTCGGCCTGCTGCCCGGGTCGTGACGGGTCACGACCCGGGCAGGCCGTCAGCTCACGGCGTAGGTGAACACGTGCGCCGCGCCTGAGCCGGTCGACGCCGGCAGCGTGACCGACTTGACCTGCTTCGCCGGGTCCAGCGCGATCGGGGCCGTCGCGAACAGGTACGACGTGAACGGCCGCTGCAGCCGGAACATGTACCGCGGGTACGCCGAGTTCACGTACGGCACCTTCGCGACGACGGTGTTCCCGAACTGCGGTGTCTCGTCACCGCCCTTCAGCAACCATTCCGACAGGCCCAGAGAAGCCTGCTGCGTCGAGCCGTCGGTGTAGGTGACGGTCACGGCGCCCTGGGCGTCACCGCCGGTCGCCGAACCGAGGAACGACAGCTTCGTCGCGCCCTTGGCCGCGGTCACCGCAAGCGTCTGCCCCGCCGCGATCACGTTGTCCGGCGACCCCGCCGGACTTGAGGGCCAGGTGAACTCGCCGACCTTCGTGCCCGGCGCGACGCCGCTCTTGGCGAGGCCCTGTGCGGAGTAGGCGAACTGACCGGGGTAGAGGTCGGTCTCGCCGAAGTCGCCGTACTGGACGAACCGGTCGTCCGTGACCCCGACGTTCGTGTTCGCCGCGGGCAGCGTCCCCGGCGTTCCGACGGTCACGGGCAGGTACGCCGGAAGCTGCCCGTCGAACTCGACCGGCACGCTGGTGTACGCGTCCGCAGTCCCGGCCGCGGCGGTGACGCGGACCTGCTGCGACGCGGTTCCGTGCGCGCCCACGGTGAGCGTGCCGCTCGACGGCGTCACGGTGATCCCGGCCGGCGGTTTCGCCTGCCACGTCACCGTGCCGGCGCCGGTGATGCCTTCCGCGACGACTTTGGCCGTGGTCGCGGAGCCGGGTGCGACGACGACGCGACCCGGGCCGACGCGGCCGCGCACCGGTACTTCCCCGTCGCGGAAGGACGGCGGTGCGTCGGCCTTGGCGGATCCCCACGACGTCGGCTGCGCGCCGAGCGTGAAGTCGAGGCGGCCGCCCTCGACCGCGAAGGACTCCGGCAGCCACGGCTTCGTGCTCGCCTGCCCGTCGACCTTCAGCGCGCTGACGTACTTCACCGAGCTGGACGCGCCGGGCGCGGTGATCGTGATCCGCTGCCCGGTCGCCCGGGTGAGCGTGATCTTCGGGAACATCGGGCTGGCCAGCACCATTTCCGCGCGGCCGGGCGCCTCCGGGTACATGCCGAGCGCGGCGAAGACGTACCACGCCGACGTCGCGCCGAGGTCGTCGTTGCCGGGCAGGCCGTCCTCGGCCGGCTTGAAGAGCAGCTCCGCCGAGCGGCGCACGATGTCCTGCGTCTTCGACGGCGCCCCCGCGTAGGCGTACTCCCAGGGCACCTCGAACGACGGTTCGTTCGACATGAACGCGTACGGCGAGTTGGCGTCGCTGTTGAGCTTCGTGAAGAAGAAGTCGAGCCGCTTCTTCACGGCGTCGTCGCCGCCCATCGCGTCGAAGAGCCCGCGGACGTCGTAGGGCACCATCCACGTGTACTGCGCCGCGTTCCCTTCCTGGTAGCGCATTTCCTGGTACTGGGCGGGGTCGAACGGCGACAGGAACTGACCGTCGCGCATCCGCGTCTGCAGGTAGCCCGTCGCCGGGTTGTAGACGTTCTCCCAGTACTGGGCGCGGCTCATGAACTGCTGGTGGTTCTTCTGGTCGCCGAGGCGCTGGGCGAGTTGCGCGATGCCGAAGTCGGCCGTCGTCTCCTCGAGCATGTCGGAGACGTTGTTGGGGTGGTAGCCGAGCGTCAGGTAGTCGGACAGGCCCGGCCGTTCGAGGGCGCGTTCGCCGGCCTGCTGGACGCGCGTGGCGCCGTTGACCATGGACTTCAAGGCGCTCCGGGCGTCGAAGTCGGTGGCGCCGAAGGCGTACGTGCTGGCGATGATCGAGTGGTACGGGTCGCCGCCCATCACGCCCATGAAGTCGTTGTTCTGCGACCAGCGGTCCCAGATGCCGCCGGCCTGGTCCGCCTGGTTGAGCATCGACTGCGCCATGTCCGCGGCCTCGTGCGGGGCGAGCATCGACAGGAGCTGGACCTCGTCGCGGTAGGTGTCCCAGCCGGAGAAGTTGGCGTACTGGGCGTGTCCCGGCTTCGCGCGGTGGATCGCCTTGTCGAACCCGGCGTAGCGACCGTCCACATCGGAGAAGACGTTCGGCTGCATGAACGTGTGGTAGAGCGCGGTGTAGAACGTCTTCGTGGCCGCGTCCGCGCCGCCTTCGACGGTGATCTGGCGCAGCCGGTCGTTCCAGGCGCGGCGGGCGTTCTCCTTGACCGTGTCGAAGGAGTCCTGCCGCTGCTCGGCGCGCACGTTCGCGCGAGCGCCGTTCGCGTCTACATAGGACAGTCCGACGCGGACCTGGACCGGCTTGGCCGGGTCGAACGTCAGGTAGGCGCCGGACCCGCCGTCGGCCGTGACGACCTGCTTGTCCCAGGTGTCCTTGCTCAGGTCGCCGCCGCGGGCACTGGTGCCGCCGGGCGTCACGGCGGCGTTCTGCCACGTCCCGGACGTCGTGAACGGCTGGTCGAAGGACGCGGTGAAGTAGACCTTGTACGTGTTGGGGCCGCGGCAGAAGTGCCCGCTGGACACCCAGCCTTCGACGGTCCGCTTGGCCGGGTCGACGGTCACGGACGCGTCGTCGCTGCCCATCGCCGACTGCGCGACGTCGACGAGCAGCGTCGCGGGGGAGTTCTTCGGGAACGTGAACCGGCCCATGCCGGAGCGCTGGGTCGCGGTCAGCTCGGTGGTGATGCCCGAGTCGGTGGTCACCTCGTAGGTGCCGGGCGACGCGGATTCGTTGCGGTGGCTGAAGGTGGGGAAGTACTTTGTCGCGTCCACCGCGGGGGACGTCGTGATGGTCCCGGCGAAGGGGAGGAACGGGACGTCGCCGGCCGCGCCGCCGCAGCCCGCGCCGTTGAAGTGGGTGAGGCTGAAGCCGCGGAGCTTGTTCTCTTCCCAGGCGTAGCCGCCGTCGCGGTCCCGGGCGTAGTAGCGGCCCTGCCCGGCGGGCGGCTTGGGCTGCAGCGGTGTGTCGGGGCTCCACTGCACCGTGCCGAAGGGCACGTCGGCGCCGGGGAACGTGTCGCCGGCGTAGGTGTTGGTCTCGGGGGTGTCGCCGGCCTTCGCGCCGACGAACGGGTTGACGTAGGCGGCGGGATCGGTCTCGTGAGCGGCGGCCGGAGTGGCCGCCGTGATGGCCGTGAACAGGGGAATGACCAAAGCCGTGGTGACGACTCTGCGCATGCTCTTCCTCCCGGGGTGAGCGGGGCACTCCGGGCTGACAACGTTGTCAGAAGACGGGGTGACCCGGCGAGCACTGGGAGTGAACCACCGGTGGTTCAGACCGGTCAAGAAGTGCCCGCCAGGCGGCCTATCCCGTCAACGCTTGAGGATCGCCAGGGCCTCGTCGTGCAGGCGGCCGTTGGTCGACAGCGCGCTCCCGTTGTCGTACCGCGCGACGCCGTCGAGGTCGCTGAAGCGCCCGCCCGCCTCCGTGACGATCACCTGGGCCGCCGCGACGTCCCAGGGGTTCACGATGCACTCCGCCGCGACGTCCAGCGCGCCCTCCGCCACCAGGACGTGGTGCCAGAAGTCGCCGAACGCGCGGGTCTCCCAGCAGGCGTCCACCAGGTCCAGGTACTTCTCGCGCGAGTGGTACTCGATCCACGAGTTCAGGTCCGTAGTGGACAGATAGGCGTCCGAAAGGGAAGAAACACCGGAAACCGACAACTGCCGCGTGCCCGCGGAGTCCGACGAGAACGCGCCGGAGCCCGAAGCCGCCCACCAGCGGCGGCCCAGCAGCGGGGCGCTGATCATGCCGACCACCGGGTCACCGTCCGCGACCAACGCGATCAGCGTCGCCCAGACGGGTACACCGCGGAGGAAGTTCTTGGTGCCGTCGATCGGGTCGAGCACCCACGCCCGGCCGGTCGCCGCGGACCCGCCGCGCTCCTCGCCGAGCACCGCGTCTTCGGGCCGCTCGGCCGCCAGCAGGGCCCGGATCGCGTCCTCGACCGCGGTGTCCGCGTCGGTCACCGGGGTGCGGTCGGGTTTGCGCTCCACCGCCAGGTCCAGGGCGCGGAACCGCGCCGTCGTGATCGCGTCGGCGGCGTCAGCCAGCCGGGTGGCGAGGGCCAGATCATCTCCGTAGCCAGGCACGGTCACGATGGTTTCACGCCTCCTCGCCGTAGAGTTGACCAGGTGAGCATGGTCCTACTTGCCGAAGACGATCCGGCCATCGCCGAACCGCTCTCCCGCGCCCTCGAACGTGAGGGATACGAGATCCACGTCGTCACCGACGGCCCTTCGGTGCTCGACGCCACCGCCGCCCAGCGCGTCGACCTGCTCGTGCTGGATCTCGGCCTGCCCGGGATGGACGGCCTGGAGGTCTGCCGGCGCCTCCGAGCCGGGGGCACCGAGCTGCCCGTCCTGATGCTCACCGCCCGAACCGACGAGGTCGACTTCGTCGTGGGCCTCGACGCGGGCGCCGACGACTACGTCGCCAAGCCGTTCCGGCTGGCCGAGCTCCTCGCCCGGATCCGGGCGCTGCTGCGGCGCCGGGTGCCCGAGGTGCTCGAGGCCGGCGGCGTGCGGATGGACCTCGGTGCCCGGCTGGTCACCGTCGACCTGCACGAGGTGCAGCTGGCGAACAAGGAGTTCGAGCTGCTGCGCGTGCTGATGAGCCGCGCCGGACAGGTCGTGAGCCGGGACGAGATCCTCGCCGAAGTCTGGAACGACCTCGAGTCGAAGACGTCCAAGACGCTCGACATGCACATGTCGTGGCTGCGGCGGAAGCTCGCCATCGCCGCCGACGAAGCCGCCGGGCGAACCAGCAAGACCCACGACGGCGAACGGCGGATCGCGACCGTCCGCGGCGTCGGCTTCCGGTTCAACGCCGAATAAGCCGTGCGCCGCCGCATCCTGCTGGCCATCCTGCTGGCCGTCGCCGTCACCGCGGCGGTCCTCGGCATCCCGCTGGGCATCGTGGCGAGCTGGCAGATCGAGTCGAGCTACCGCGAGACGCTCGCCGAGAACGCCCGCGCGGCGGCGGCGATCCTCGACACCGAGATCGCCAACGGCCAGGAGATCGACCTCGACCAGGTGCGCGCGGCGGTGCCGGCGAACGGGATCCTGACCGTGCAGGTCCCGAACCAGCAGGAAAAGCGCTACGGCAACGACCCGGGGCCGGACACCGTCACCGAGACGGCCGACCTCGCGCGCGACGGCAAGGTCGCGATCGCCGTCCCGGCCGGCCCGATGCACGAACGGCAGACGACGGTCACCCTGGTCGTCGTGCTGCTCGTACTGCTCTCGGTCGGCACGGGCGCGGTGGTCGCGATCGCGACCGCGCGACGGCTGGCGAAACCCCTGCGGCACGTCGCCGAACGCGCGTCCCGCCTCGGCGGCGGCGACTTCCGGCCCGACCCGAGCCGATACGGCGTCGGCGAGCTCGACATGGTCGCCGAGGCGCTCGACGCGTCCGGCACCGCGCTGGCCCAGCTCGTGCAGCGGGAACGCCAGCTCGTCGGCGACGTCTCGCACCAGCTGCGCAGCCGGCTGACGGCGCTGCAGCTGCGCTTGGAACCGCTCACCGTCCACCCGGACGAAGAGGTGGCCGACGAGTCGAAGGCCGCCCAGGAACAGGCGGACCGGCTCGCCGAGGCACTGGACGAGCTGCTGGCGGCGGCGCGCGCGGCCCGCGAGGTCGGCGCGGAACCCGTCGACCTGCCGAAGCAGTTGCCCGAGATGGCGCAGGAATGGCGTGAACTGCTCCGCTCGGAGGGCCGCAACCTGCGGATGCGCGTCGCCGACGGCCTGATGGCCCGCGCGACGCCGGGGCGGCTGCGCGAGGTCGTCGGCGTGCTGCTGGACAACGCGCTGCGCCACGGCTCGGGCACGGTGAACGTCGTCGCCCGCCGCGGCGACGCCGAGGGCACGGTGGTCGTCGAGGTCAGCGACACCGGGTCGGGCGTCCCGGACGAGCTGGCCCCGCACATCTTCGAACGCGGTTTCTCCGGCGGCGGCTCGACCGGCGTCGGGCTGGCACTGGCGCGAGCGCTGGTCGAGGCGGACGGCGGCCGGCTCGAGCTGTCCAACCGCCGCCCGGCCGTGTTCAGCCTCTTCCTGAAGGTGCCGCGGCCCAGTGACGTGCCCGAGGTGCGCTGGCCCGCCGAGCGCGTCCCGCGTTAGAGGTCGGTCGTCACCTGGAGGACGAAGCCGGCCCGGGCGGGCATGCCCAGGCTCGTCCACAACGCCGACGGATCCGTTGCGGCCAAAGCCATCCGCACCGGGGAAGCGCTTTCGGTGGGCAGCTGCTCGCTGGCGAGCACCGCGCTCAGGGTGGCGTCGAGCAGGTCGTGCTCCTCGGCGACCTGTGCGGCCCGCGCCGTGACGAGGTAGGAAAGCGCGCAGCGGCGGGCCGCGCGCCTTCCTTCCCCCTCTTCTCCCTCGCCGACGGCGTCGCGCAGCGCGAAGAGGAACAGCTCCACGCTTCGCCCCTGCGACTCCGTCTGCCAGGTCGGTTTCGGCGGGTCGAGACGGATCTGCGTCCCCGCCGGCAAGCGGGGCCGCAGCAGCCGGCACAGGGCCTCGTCGACCTGGGCGATCATGGGTCAGATCAGCCCTTCACGCAGCGCGTACGCCACCGCGTGCGAACGGTTGCGCAGCTGGAAGCGGTTGGTCACGTCGTGCAGGATGCTCTTCACCGTGCGCTGCGAGTAGCACAGCTCGTCGGCGATCTCCTGCGTCGAGTGGCCCGCCGCGACGAGCCGGAGGACCTCCGTCTCCCGGTTGCTCATCCCGCCCAGGTGCAGGCCGCGCGGCTGGAGCACCTGGCGCTGCAGCCGGGAAACCCGGTTCAGCAGCCGGCCGAGCAGGTCGGGCGGCAGCGCGCCCTCGCCGGCGGCGGCCGCCTTGATCAGCCGGACGAGCACCTCCGGCCCGGCGTCGGCGCGGCGGGCGACCGCGCAGACCCCGTGCTCGACCGCGCCCAGGATCTCGTTGTCGTCGACCTCGCCCGCGACCAGCACGATGCGGGTGAAGCCCTGGTGGTGCAGCGCGGACAGCAGCTGGGTCATCGTTTCGTCGAGCCGGTCGGCCACCAGCAACGCGACCATGGCCGAGTCGGCCGCCTCCCCGTCGACGACCCGGACGTCGTCACGCGAACGCAGCGCCACGCAGACGCCGTTGTGCAGGATCGGATCGGTGGCGCGGACCACCACCGGAGTCCGGTCGGTTTCGAACATCGTCACCCATTCCCCTCGAACGGTGCGAAGGGGGATCCACCCCTCACCCTGACCACAGTGCCCGCCGGGGTGTCCCGGGCGCATGGGACCGGCGTCCCGATGTTGCCCGGACAGGCTGCCCGTCAGGACCGGCCGAGGCCCGCGTCCCGGGCCCGGACGATCGCCTCGGCGCGGTCGGCGACGTGGAGCTTGGCGAAGACGTTCGAGATGTGGTTGCGCACCGTCTTGGGGCTCAGGCACAGGGTGGTCGCGATGACGGCGTTGCTGTGCCCGGCCGCGATCAGGGACAGCACCTCGCGCTCGCGCCCGGTCAGCTCCGGGAACACCGGCTCGCTGGCGGCCGGCGGCTGGTTGAAGAAGCCGAGGACGCGGTTCGCGATGTCGGGGCCGAAGATCGCCTCGCGCCGCGCGACCGCCTGCACCGCGCGGATGATCTCGTCCGGCTCGGCGTCCTTGAGCAGGTAGCCGCGGGCACCGGCGCGCATCGCCGCGAAGACCGACTCGCTCTCGTCGGCCATCGTCAGCATCAGCACGCCGGTGTCCGGGCTCGCCTGGGCGATGTGCCGGGTCGCCTGGATCCCGGACAGGTCGGGCAGGTGGAGGTCCATGACCACGACGTCCGGGCGGAGCGCGCCCGCGGCGTCGACGGCGGCGGCGCCGCTGGCGGCCTCGCCGACGATCTCGATGCCCGGTTCGGCGTCCAGCAGCGTGCACACCCCGAACCGGAACAACGGATGGTCGTCCACGACCAGGACGCGCAGGCTCATCCGGCTCACCTCCCCGCCGTCACCCCCGGTAATGGTAGGTGAACGCGGCCGCGTTCTCACGTGCCCAGGTCGCGAAGGGCAGCGGCGCCCGGCCGAGCACCCGTCCGACAGTGTCGAAGACGACGTGCTCGTGCTCGGCGGACGCCCGCTTGAGCGCGAAGAACCCGTCGACGGCTTCGGCCGGCCAGCCGTACTTCCGCATCATGCGTTCGCGCGCGGCGCTGTGCGGCTCTTCGACGTACTCGACGGGCCGGCCGATCGCGTCGGCGAGGATCGAGACCTGCGCTTCGGTGGTGAGCGCTTCTCCGCCGGTGAGCTCGTAGGTCGCTCCTTCGTGGCCGGACGTCGTCAGGGCGAGGGTCGCGACCGCGGCGATGTCGCGGACGTGGACCAGCGCGGACGCCGGGTCGCCTTCGGGCACGTACACGGCGTTCTCCTCGCGGATCGACTCCCGCCAGGCGAACCGGTTGTCCATGAAGGCGCCGGGACGCAGGATCGTCCACGCGGGCCCGGCTTCGCGGATGGCCTGCTCGGCCTCGGCGTGCGCGCGGGTGATCGGATCGGACTGTCCGAAGTGGACGCCGGTGGTGGACAGCTTGACGACGTGGGTGACGCCGGCGCGGGCGGCGGCCCGCACGACCGCCGTCTCACGCTCGGCGGTGGCACCCTGCGTCAGCACGAAGACGCGGTCCACGCCGTCGAAGAGGGCGGCCAGGTCCGCGGTGTCGAGGTCACCCTGGACGACTTCGGCGCGTGGGTCGATGCGCGCCTTGGCCGGGTCGCGGGTCAGGGCGCGGACGGCGGCGCCGGCGTCGAGCAGGGCGGGGACGAGGGCGCGGCCGACCTTGCCGGTGGCGCCGAGGACGAAGATCATCGGGGTTCTCCTTTTCCGCGGAGCGGGACGTGCGGGAGCGCGAACGCCGTGAGGAGGGCGAGCGCGAGGACGGGTAGCAGGGCGAGGAAGACGCCGTGCGTGCCGGACTGGTAGGCGAAGCCGAGCGCGACCGGGCCGAGGGCCGAGCCGAGCGCGCGGGCGAGGTTGACCGCCGCGGCGACCGCGCCACGGTCGTCCGGCGGCGCGGTGTTCTGCGTGGCGAGGGCCAGGACCTGCAGGTTGAGCCCGGCGGCGAGGCCGAAGACGACCAGGCAGCCCAGGACGAGCGGCAAGGCGTCGAAGGCGAGCAGGCCGAGCACCGCGAGCAGGCCGAGCGCCATGCTCAGCCGCGGCGCCCAGCGGTACGCCCCGGTGCGGGCGATGACCTTGCTCGCGACGACGGAGGAGACCGACACGGCGAGCGTCATCGGCACCAGCCGCAGCCCGCCTTCGGCCGGACCGGCGTCGGCCTGGAGGTAGACGGCGATGTAGTTGACCGAGCCGAGGAACGCGAACCCGGCGAGCACGCTGAGGAGCACGGACACGCCGAAGGTCCGGTCCTTGACCAGGCGCGGCGGCAGGACGGGTGCTTCGGCCCGGCGTTCGACGAGGACGAACGCGACGGCCGCCGCCGCGCCGACGGCGATCGACCACGGCGTGAGCAGGGTGAACCCGGTGACCGTCACGCCGAGCAGGACGACGCCGGCGAAGTCGAACGGCGCGTCTCGCCGTCGTTTCGGCAGTTCGAGGCGCCTGAGGAACGCGACGGCGACCAGCCCGAGCGGCAGGTTGACCAGGAAGATCGACCGCCACCCGGCCACCCCGGTGAGCAGGCCGCCGATCGCCGGCCCGGCGAGCGAAGCGACGGCGAAGCAGATCGAGAACCACCCGAAGTACTTCGCGCCTTCGCGAGGCGTGAACATTTCGCCGAGCGAAGCGCCGACGGAAACGAAGAGCCCACCGGAACCGGCGCCCTGCAGGACCCGGCCCGCGACGAGCGCGGCGGCCGACGGCGCCAGGCCGCAGGCGAGCGAGCCGAGCAGGAACAGGGCGAGAGCGCCCAGGAGCACACGTTTGCGGCCGTGGACGTCGCCGAGCTTGCCGAAGACCGGCGCGGTGACGCTCCCGGCGAGCAGGTAGGCCGTGGTGACCCAGGCGTAGGCCCCGGTCCCGCCGAACTCGGCGGCGACCCGGGGGAGTGCGGTGGCGACGACCTGGGCGTCGAGCATCGCGAGGAAAACGGACAGGAAGAGGCCCGTGAGGGCGCGTTTTCGAACGCGCTCGGGCGCGAGGGAAATCAAGGAAGGTCCTCGTGTCGTCAGAAGGGACGAGAGATGCGGACGTGCTTCACGCACGTCCCGTCGAGTCGGGAAAAGGCTTCATCGTCACCCGCGGACGGGTGCGACCTCTTCGCGCTCGGAAACCACCTCGAATCGTCCCGCTCGCCCGGCCGAACCCGGACGGCGTCACCACGAAGGAACACTGACGAGGATGACTCTAGACAACTACATGTCAGAAGACAAGTAGTTTACGGCGAGAGCTCAGCGCAGGCGGGTCACGTCGCCGGTGTCGCGCCGGCGCTCGCCCAGTTCGTCCGGGAAGACCCACTTCTTGAAGCCCCAGAAGCGGAAGAACATCGCCAGCAGCATGCCGATGATGGACCCGCTCGCGAAGTCCGCGATCTCCTGCACCAGCCGCGTCACGTGCGGCATCTCCAGGTGGAGCACGTACCGCGAGACGTACAGCGGGATCAGGTTGACGATCACCGCGATGCCGCTGATCACGAAGAACAGCGCGGCTTCGTGGTGGCGTTCGCGGCCACCGCGCGTGCGGAACGACCATTCGCGGTTGAGGATGTACGAGACGATCGTCGCGACGATGATCGCGATCGCCTTCGCCGTGGTGGGTTTCGACTCCAGCACCGACAGCTTGAGCAGGTACCAGACCCCGTTGTCGACGAGGAACGTCGTTCCGCCCACGATGCCGAACTTCAGCAGCTCCCGGTGCTTGATCAGCACCGAACGCAGTGGTTCCGGCGTGCGCTTGAGCACGGTTTCCACAACGGTCACATCCCGCAGTCTAGGAGCACACCGCGTTGACCTGTGGTTCAGGCGGCCTTGCGGTCCTGAATGTCCGGATCTTCCGCGACCTCGAGAACCCGCGCGCCTTCGTCCGGGAACACCCACTTCTTGAAGGCCCACCAGCGGAACACCGTCCCGAGCAGGGTGCCGATGATGATGCCGCTGACGAAGTCGGCCACCTCGACGCCGAACGGCGAAAGCCGCGGGGCCTGCAGGTCCAGCACGTACCGCGAGAACCACTGCGGCAGCGCGTTCAGGCCCAGTGCGATGCCGCTGATCAGGAAGAACAACGCGGCTTCGTGGGCCCGTTCGCGGCCGCCGCGGGTGCGGAACGACCACTCGCGGTTGGCGACGTACGAAAAGATGGTCGCGACCAGGACACCGACGATCAGCGCCGTGACCGGGTGGGTCCGCAGCACGGTGAACTTCAAGCCGTAGTTGACCGACATCGTGATCACGAAGCTGATCCCGCCGACGACGGCGAAGCGGAGGAGCTCGCGATGCTTTTTCAGCAGCTCGCGCACCGCGCGGACGCTACCCGGTCAGCCAGCCGAATCCCCGCTCGGGGGTGGTGGTCGGCCGCTGGTCGCCCGGTCTGGTGCCGGGGTTCGGCGGCGCGCTCGTCGTGGTCTTCGACGTCGGTGGCGTGGTCGTCGGCCTGCTCTCCGACGTCGTCGTCGGCGGGGTGGACGACGGCTTGGCCGGCTTGCTCGGCGTGGGCTTCGAAGGCGTGGTCGAGGGCGAAGTCGTCGGCAGCGGGTCCTTGCCGCACCACTTGTGCCAGCAGCCGAAGTCCACGGTCACTGGCGCCGCCGACGCCTTGCCGAGCTTCGCCGTGATCGTGACGCGGCCGTCGTCGGGGCGGCCCTTCAGCCGCACCCACAGGTTGACGTGCTGGCCGGGGGCCAGCGCGGTCGTCGTCGTGCAGGTCGCGCCCTCGCCGGTGTTCGTGCAGGGGAAGCCGCGCAGGCTCCACCACTGCCCCAGCGGGTGGTCGAAGGCGACGGTGACCGGCTTGGTCGTCTCGCCGGTGTTGCTGACCCGCACGTAGACCAGCGGGTTGCGGGTCCAGGGGAACGCGGAAAGCCCGTCGCCCTGGGCTTCCAGGACCACCGCTTCCGGCGGCTGCTTCACGGTGACCTTGACGCTCACCGCGACGTTGATCTTCACCCCGGCCGTGACGGACCCGGTGACCGTGCCGCCCTGGGCGTCTTCGTCGGCCTGGAGCCGGAAGTTCAGCGTCGCGCTCTGGCCGGGCTGCAGGCCGGTGCCGGTCTTGCAGGTGACCGTGCCGTCGCCGCCCGGGCAGTTGACGGTGATCGGGGCGGGGCCGTTCTGCGCGAACGCCATCGGCGCGCCGCCGCCGCCGGTGTTGACCGCGTGCACGCCCGGGGGCAGCTTCAGCGCGACGGCCACCGGGTCGGACGGGCTGCCGCCGTCGTTGCGGACGGTGATCGGCAGGTTCGTCGCGGCGCCGGGGCTCAGCTCGACGCCGCCGGGCGGGGTCGTCGCGGACATCGACGGGGGCGCCGGGGCCGGCGGGGCGGGCTGCGGTGCCGGCGGCGCGGGCGGTGGGACGGCCGGCGGCGGTGGGGCGACCGGCGGAGCCGCGGGCGGGGGCGGGGGCTGCGGCGGCGCGGGTGGCTGCGGCTTCGGCGCGGGCGGCTGGACCGGCTGGACGGCCGGGGGCGGCACCTGGGCCGCGACCGGGATGTCCTGCGACCCGCCGCCGGCGGTGAGCGCGATGACGACGGCCGCGACGACCGCGGTGCCGGACGCGGCGACCCCGGCGAACTGGCGGGGGCCCGCGGCGGCGGCACCCGCCGCCGCGCCGGCCTTGCCCGAGGCCGCGGCGCCGACGGCGGCCGCACCGGCGGTCGCCGCCGTGGCCGCGCTCGCCTTGGCGGCGCCGATGGTGGCGAGGTACCCGAGGGCCGCGCCGCCCAGGACGATCGGGGCGATGATCGCGCGCAGGCCGCCGTTGACGTCCGCGAGCTCCGCGGCCAGGGCCCGGCAGTTCTCGCACTCGTCGAGGTGGGCCTCGACCTGGGCGCGTTCCCGCTTGGACAGCCCGTCGCGGGTCCACGCGCCGAGCCGTTCGGCGCAGGCGCGGCAGCGTTCCTCGGCGTTCTCCTGCAGGTGGACCTGCAGGTACGCCTGCCGCAGCCCTTCCCGGGCGCGGTACGCGAGCGCGGA
This sequence comes from Amycolatopsis sp. NPDC004378, assembly GCF_053602455.1. Lineage (NCBI taxonomy): Bacteria > Bacillati > Actinomycetota > Actinomycetes > Pseudonocardiales > Pseudonocardiaceae > Amycolatopsis > Amycolatopsis sp. NPDC004378. The sequence goes on along the minus strand of NZ_JBSGDR010000008.1, from coordinate 104,176 downwards.
GACGCCGTTCGCGGTCAGCCCCAGCAGCGGCGCGACCTCGGCCGGGCTCTGCTGCTCGATCTCGGTGTGCCAGAGCACGGCCTGCCAGCGTTCGGGCAGCCGGGCGAACGCCTTGGCCGCCATCGTCCGCTCGAGCCCGGCGACGGCCGTGTCGGAGAACGGGACGGTGAGGGCCTCGGCCGAGACGTCGGTCATGTCCTCGTTGAGGTCGACCCGGCGTTCCTTGCGGGTCCGGTCGTACGCGGTGTGACGCAGCGCGGTCAGCAGATACGCCCGGAAGGCGGTGTCCGGCCCCTTGCCGCCACGCAGCGTGTCGAGCACCTTCGCGAACGCCTCGGAGACCAGGTCGTCGGCTTCCGAGCTCGACCGGGCCAGCTGACGGGCGAGGTTGTGTGCCGCGCCGGTGTGCCGTTCGTAGAGCGGCCCGTACGACTCGATCTTTCCCGCGCGGACCTCGGCGATCAGCTCGGCGTCACTCTTTCCGCTGAGATCGGCGGGAACGGTGGACACGGCACTCCTCGGTCGGCTAGGGCCAGGACCTGCCATTACAGGCAAGTCCGCGACGCGACACAAGTGTGACTGACCCACCCTTGGCCGTCACGTCGTGGTGGGGGTGTTGACTCCGACGGCGGAGCGAATCACCCACTGCCGGGTCACGGCGAGAAAGCTTCTTAACAAAAACTCGCCAGTACGCGTCACGGGTCCCGGTGGGGCACGTCCTCACCGTGAAGCACCGAGCAAGATCGACACGGACCGGACGAAAGGGGCGGGTGGCCAGTGGACGTTCCGGCTGTGCGCCCCGGCGCTGCTGACGCCCCGACCGCCGACCGAGACCGGTCCCTGCGGGCGCTGCGGGCCCGCTGGCGCACCGCCAGCCTGGCCGCCGGCTGGCGCTTCCCCAGCGACTGGGCCCTGCCCGAGGTCGACGCGGTCTGCGCGGCCGTGATGGCCAAGGGCCGTGTCGAGGCCGCCGAGACCGCGCTGGCCGGGCTGGCGAGGGCGCGGGCGGCGGCCGGCGCGGGGCTCGCCGAAACCCTCGCCGACATGGCCGCGCTGCACGCGGTGGTCGACCACGAAGGCGACGGGTTCGTCTCGCCGGACGTCGACGCGGCACCCGCGCGGCTGCTCCGGACCACCGCCCTGGCCTGGGCGGACGTCGCCACCGACCAGCTCGTGCACACCGAGGTCACCGACCCGCTGACGGGCCTGCCCTCGGCCGCCTACCTGCGCACCCGGCTCGTCGAGGTCTACCGCGCCGCCGCCGCGCGCGAGCGGCCGGCCGCCGAAGACTTCGTGCTGCTGGTCGTCTCCCTGGACCTCCGGACGATCACCGGGTTCCCGCGGCTGACCGGGATGATCCTGGTCGCGGACGCGCTGCGGGCCGTGTTCGACAGCGGGCAGAGCGTCGCTTCGCTCGGGCCGTCCGTCGTGGCCGCTCTGGTGCCGAAGGACGAGCGCGTCGCTTCGCACGGTGTCGCGCTGCGGCGAGCGTTGCACGAGCGGCTTTCCGTCGATGCGCAGCTCGCCGACGCCGGCCGGCCGCGGGTGTCGGCCGTGCGGCTGCCCGCCACCCACGAAATGGCGTGCGACCTCCTGGTCCGTCTCGCCCGGGCGTAGAACGGGCGAAAAGTCCGGTTCCGCCCGGACCCTCGCGCCCCTGAGGAGACCGGTCATGATTTCCTGGTGCGGTGACCAGGACCGTATCCAGCGACGTCGACGGCGAAGTCGTGGCCCGACCCCAGCACCGACTGGCCCTGCGGAGGTCACTCGCCCGCCTGTCCGTGCGCCCGCGGTCGATCCTGATCCTCGCGGTGATCCCCCTGGTCGCGATCGGGTACGGCATCTACGGCTGGCAGCACGACTGGGTGCTCGGCGTCGACAGCGCGGTCTACCGCGCCGGCGCGCTGACGCTGCTGCACGGCGACTCCCTCTACGACGCGAACACGCTGGCCGACGAGCCGTGGTGGGCGCTGCTGCCGTTCACCTACCCGCCGACGGCGGCGCTGATCTTCGTGCCGCTCGCGGCGTTCCCCACGCAGATTTCGTGGGGCCTGATCACGGCGATCTCGCTGATGGCGATGGCCCTGTCGATCCGGATCGCGATCGGCGCCCTGCCCCGCCCGGCCGAGGACGGGCCGCGCTGGTGGGCCTCGCCCGCGCGCTCGACGATCGTGTTCTTCCTGGTCTTCCTCGGCCTCGAGCCGGTCTGGCGGACGATCTTCCTCGGCCAGATCAACCTCGTCCTGATGGCGATGATCCTGCTGGACATGCTGGTCATCGGCGCGCGTGGCAGCCGCTGGGGCGGCGTGCTCGTCGGCGTCGCGGCGGCGATCAAGCTGACGCCGCTGGTGTTCCTCGGGCACCTGTTCGTCACCGGCCGCCGGATGGACGCCCTCCGCGGGCTCGCGACGTTCGTCGTGCTGCAGGGCCTGATGTTCCTGGTCAACGCGCACGACGCGGCCAAGTACTGGACGGTCACGCTGCCCGACACCGGCCGGATCGGGCCGGTGCACTGGGCGGGCAACCAGTCGCTGAACGCGCTGATGAACCGGGCCACCGACCTCGCGCCGTGGGCGTCGAAGGCGGCGATGGGCATCGGCTTCCTGCTCGCGATCCCGGCGCTGTGGCTGCTCATGCGGTTCCACCGCAAGGGCCAGGCGCTGGCCGCGCTGCTGGTCACCGCGTTCTGGACGCTGCTGATCTCGCCGATCTCGTGGACGCACCACTGGGTGTGGGTGATCCCGCTGATCGTGCTGCTGGTCTCGCGGCTGCCCAAGACCACGCCGAAGACGGCTTGGAAGCGCTGGCTGGGGACGTTCCTCGCGGCGTTCGTGTTCGTCAGCTGCGTGCTGCTGATCCTGCCGAACGGCCGGAACGTCGAGCTGCACTGGACGGTCTGGCAGAACATCCTGGGCGACGCGTACATCCTGATGCCGGTCGTGCTCGCCGCGGCGCTGGTCCTGCGCTGGGGCCTGCAGCGGCGGGCGCGGAAGCGGGCCGCGACTTCGGACGAGCATGTCGACGTCGCGTCCGGCGTCTGAGGCGCGCACCGGCCGCCTGCTCGCCGGGGTCATCGCGCTGCTGGTGCTCGGCTTCGGCGTCGTCGTCTGGCTGGCCGGCTGGCACTTGGGCGCGGACAGCGCCGTCTACCGCGCGGGCGCGTTGACGCTGCTGCACGGCGACCCGCTCTACACGCGGGACGTGCTGACGGCGTTGCCGGACTGGGTGCGGCTGCCGTTCACCTACACCCCCGCTGCCGCGCCGCTGTTCCTGCCGCTCGCCCTGGTGCCCTCCGGCCTGGTGTGGGGCGTGATCGCGGTTTTGTCGGTGGTCGGCCTTATCGTCGTGATCACGGTGGTTTCGTCGTCGCCGGGGCGCTCGCTTTCGTGGTGGGCGCTGCCGGCGGGAACGGCCGCCGCTCTGGCGCTGGAGCCGGTGTGGAAGACGCTGTTCCTGGGCCAGATCAACGTGATACTGATGGCGTTCGTGGTGCTGGACGTCCTGGTGCTCTCGGCCAGGGGGTCGCGGTTCGCGGGTGTGCTGATCGGCGTGGCAGCGGCGATCAAGCTGACCCCGCTGATCTTCGTGCCGCACCTGTTCTTCACGGGCCGGTGGAAGGACGGGCTGCGGGCCCTGGGCACGTTCGTGGCGCTCGAAGCGGTGATGTTCGCGGTCATCCCGGTGGACGCGGCGCGGTTCTGGCGGGATTCGGCGACCGACCCGAGCCGGGTCGGGTCGGTGCACTGGATCTTCAACCAGTCGCTCAACGGGCTCGTCAACCGGGCTTCGGAGCTGGCCCCCTGGTCGCTGGCGGTGGCGGTCGGGGTGGCGGCGGTGCTCGCCGTGCCCGCGGTGTGGCTGGTCGTGCGGCTGCACCGGCGCGGTGAAGACGCGGGCGCGTTGCTCGTCACGGCGTTCTACGGGCTGCTGCTCTCGCCGGTGTCGTGGTCGCACCACTGGGTCTGGTGCGTGCCCTTGATCACGCTGCTGGTGGTGAAGGCGCGGTGGTGGGCCGCGGCGGCGGTGGCCGTGCTGTTCGCCTCCCAGATCGTGATGCTGGTGCCCAACGGCGGCGACACGGAATTCGGCTGGGGCCTGGGCTGGTCGGTCCTCGGCAACGTCTACGTCCTCGCGGCGGCGGCCGGGATCGTTGGCCTCGCGGCACGCGAGCTACGCCTGGTCCGGCGGTCACCCCAGGTCGTGACCGTTTGACAATCCGGCCGAAAGCAGGCGGATGCGGTTCCGGCGCCGGCGTGCTCACCGCACCAGTCCGCCGTGACTGCCCGTCGGATTGTCAAAAATCCGCGCAGTAGGCTGACTGGCGCTATGGACAAACACACCGGTCTTCCCGTCGTGGGCATGGTGGGCGGCGGGCAGCTGGCCCGGATGACCCACCAGGCGGCGATCTCCCTCGGCCAGTCCCTGCGCGTGCTCGCCGCGGGCGAGAACGAAGCGGCGGGGCTCGTCGCGGGCGACGTCACCCTGGGGCACCACACCGACCTCGAGGCGCTGCGGAAGTTCGCGGCGTCGGTCGACGTGCTCACGTTCGACCACGAGCACGTGCCGGGTGAGCACCTGCTGACGCTGGCGATGGAGGGCTTCGTCATCCGGCCGGCGCCGAGCGCGCTGGGCTTCGCGCAGAACAAGCTGGTGATGCGCGAAATGATGGCCGGGCTCGGAGTGCCGGGTCCCGCCTTCGCCGAGGTGTCCGCTGTGGACGACGTGCTCGCGTTCGGCGAGGCGCACGGCTGGCCGGTGGTGCTCAAGGCGTCGTCCGGGGGCTACGACGGCCGCGGCGTCTGGATGCTGGACACCGCGCAGCACGCGCGCGAGACGGTGCCGGAGCTGCTGGAAGCGGGCACGGCGCTGCTGGTCGAGGCGAAGGTGACGATGCGGCGGGAGCTGTCCGCGCTCGTCGCCCGCTCGCCCTTCGGCCAGGGCGCGGCGTACCCCGTGGTCGAGACCGTGCAGACCGGCGGCATCAACACCGAGGTGCTGGCCCCGGCGCCCGGCCTCGCGCCGGAGCGCGTGCACGAGGCGCAGGACCTGGCGCTGCGGATCGCGTCGACGCTGGACGTCACGGGCCTGCTCGCGGTGGAGCTGTTCGAGACGGACACCGGGCTGCTGGTCAACGAGCTGGCGATGCGCCCGCACAACTCCGGGCACTGGACCATGGACGGCGCGCGCACGTCGCAGTTCGAGCAGCACCTGCGCGCGGTGCTCGACTACCCGCTGGGCCGGACGGACCTGGTCGCGCCGGCGTGCGTGTCGGCGAACGTGCTGGGCGCGTCGGAGCTGCCCGAGATGGGGCCGGACGAGCGGCTGCACCACCTCTTCGCGCGGTACCCCGAGGCGCGGGTGCACCTCTACGGCAAGCAGGAGCGGCCGGGGCGCAAGCTCGGGCACGTCAACTTCACGGGCGACCGCATGGCCGAGCTGCGCGACCGCGCGCTGCTGGCCGCGCACTGGCTGTCCCACGCCGTCTGGCTCGACGGCTACGAGATCCACTGACGGGAGTAACCGGTATGGCGCCGCAGGTGGGCGTGATCATGGGCAGCGACTCGGACTGGCCGACGCTGGAGGCGGCGGGCGCGGCGCTGGACGAGTTCGGCGTCGAGTACGAGGTCGGCGTCTACTCGGCGCACCGCACCCCGCAGCGCATGCTGGACTACGCGACGTCGGCCGTGGCGCGGGGCATCCGCGTGATCATCGCGGGCGCGGGCGGCGCGGCCCACCTCCCGGGCATGGTGGCCTCGGCGACGGTGCTGCCGGTGATCGGCGTCCCGGTCCCGCTGAAGTACCTGGACGGCCTGGACTCGCTGCTGTCGATCGTCCAGATGCCGGCGGGTGTCCCGGTGGCCACGGTCTCGGTGGGCGGCGCGCGCAACGCGGGCCTGCTGGCGGTCCGCATCCTGGCGGCGTCCGACGAAGGCCTGCGCACGAAGATGTCCCGCTTCCAGGCGGACCTCGAGAAGCTGGTCCTGGACAAGGACGCGGCCCTGCGCGCGAAGGCCGGAAAGTAGCGAAGGTTTCGCCCGCCGGACCCGGCTCGTGGCCGGCGGGCGCCCCGGTCAGCCGTCGAGCTTGCCGATCAGCTGCTCCCGCAGCTGGCGCTTGAGCACCTTCCCGGCGGCCGAAACGGGAATCTGCTCGACGACGTGCACCTCCCGCAACCGCTTGTACGGCAGCACTTTCTCGTTGACCGCGGCCATCAGCTCGTCGGCGTCCAGCGAGCCGCGCGGCACCACGAACGCCACTGGCAGTTCGCCGACCTCGACGTCCGGGCGGCCGACCACCGCGGCCGCCGCGACGCCCGGCATCGTGATCAGCAGCTCCTCCAGCTCGCGCGGGAAGACGTTGTAGCCCTTGTACAGCAGCATGTCCTTCTTGCGGTCCACGATGGACAGGTAGCCGTCCGCGTCGAGGATGCCGACGTCGCCCGTGTGGAGCCAGCCGTCGACCAGGGCCGCGGCCGTCTCCTCAGGACGGTTGCGGTAGCCCTGCATGATCTGCGGGCCGCGCAGGCAGACTTCGCCCTTCTCGCCCGGCGGGAGCGGGTCTTCGCCGCCCTCGGCCGGGACGATCTTGACCTCCGTGTCGAAGATCGGCAGGCCCACCGAGCCGACCTTGCGCGTGCCCGAGGTGTACGTCGGGGAGATCACCGCACCCATCGTCGCCTCGGTGAGGCCGTAGCCCTCGGTGACCACCACGCCCGGGAAGCGCTCGCGCAGCGCGGTGATCATCGCGTGGTTCATCGGCGCCGCGCCCGAGCCGATCGAGCGCACCGAGGACAGGTCGGCCGTGTGGAACGACGGCGTCGCGAGCAGCGCCGCGAACAGCGCCGGGGCGCCGCCGATGCCCGTGATGCGGAGCCGCTCGGCGTCGGCGACGTACGCCGGCGGGTCGAAGCGCGAGTGCAGGACGATCGACGTGCCCGCGATCACCGCCGCGTTCAGGCCGCCGATGATGCCCATCGCGTGGAACCACGGCGTCAGGTTGATCGCGACGCCCGTGCCCAACCGCGTCGGCCACTCGGCTTCGCTGCCGATCTGGTCGAGCGTGACGTCGCCGCGGTCGTCGAGCGCCGGCACCGAGCCGGAGCCCCAGCAGGCGTGCTGGAGGGTGTTGACCACGACGTTGCGGTGCGTGAGCCGGACGCCCTTCGACCGGCCGGTGGTGCCGCCGGTGTAGGCGAGGTGGGCGAGGTCCTCGTGGACGTCGATGTCCACCGCCGGGTGCGTCTCCGGCCGGCCCGCGTGGAACGCCTCGAACTCGAAGCCGCCTTCGGGCAGGTCGCCGGTGGGGCCGACGACGACGGTGAGCCGCGCCGGGATGCGGTCGGCGACGCTCGCCAGCGCGCCCGCGACCGGGCCGAACGTCACGACCGCGGCGGCCTCGCAGTCGGTGAGCTGGAACGCGAGGTCGTCCGGCGGGAGCAGCGGGTTCGCCGGGCTGAAGGTGGCCCCGGCCAGCAGCGTGCCGTAGTACGCGACCGGGAAGGCCAGGCAGTTCGGCAAGTGCAGCGCCACGACGTCGCCGCGGCCGACGCCGTGGGCCCGCAGCGCGTGCGCGAACCGGCTGGCCGCGCGGTAGGTCTCGGTGAAGGTGAGGCTGCGGCCGTCGTGGGCGAAGGCGGTCCGGTCGCCCCAGCGCGCGGCGCCCGCGGCGAGGATCGAGCCGACCGGGACTTCGGGGTAGTCGAGGGAAACGGGCAGACCGGGCGGCGTCGTCGGCGCGGTGAGCGGCATCACTCGACCGTACGATTTCTGCGGTCAAGGACACAAGGACGCCGACTGTGAACGAGCGCTAACATCGACAGAACCCTCCCGACGTCGTAGAGAAGGTGACCGGAAGTGACCGACGGCCTGTACCAGCTTGCCGAGGAGCACGAGGAGCTGCGGGCCGCGGTCCGGGCCCTGGCCGAGAAGGAGATCGCGCCGTACGCGGCCGAGGTCGACGAGAACGAGCGCTACCCGATCGAGGCGTACAACGCGCTGGTCAAGTCGGGCTTCAACGCCGTCCACATCGGCGAGGAGTACGACGGGCAAGGCGCGGACGCCGTCGGCGCCTGCATCGTGATCGAAGAGGTCGCCCGGGTCGACGCGTCGGCGTCGCTGATCCCGGCGGTGAACAAGCTCGGCACGCAGCCGATCATCCTGTCGGCTTCCGAAGACCTGAAGAAGCTCGTGCTGCCCTCGATCGCGTCGGGCGAGGCCTCGGCGTCGTACGCGCTTTCGGAGCGCGAGGCCGGTTCGGACACCGCGTCGATGCGCGCGCGGGCCCGGCTCGACGGCGACCACTGGGTGCTCAACGGCACCAAGTGCTGGATCACCAACGCGGGCGAGTCGTCCTGGTACACGGTGATGGTCGTGACCGACCCGGACGCGGAGAAGAAGGCCAACGGCATCTCGGCGTTCGTCGTGCACAAGGACGACCCGGGCTTCTCGGTGGGCCCGAAGGAGAAGAAGCTCGGCATCAAGGGCTCCCCGACGCGCGAGATCTACTTCGAGAACTGCACGATCCCCGCCGACCGCATCATCGGCGAGCCGGGCACGGGCCTGAAGACGGCGCTGCGCACGCTCGACCACACCCGCCCGACGATCGGCGCGCAGGCGCTGGGCATCGCGCAGGGCGCCCTCGACGCGGCGGTGGCGTACGTGAAGGACCGCAAGCAGTTCGGCAAGACGATCGCGGAGTTCCAGGGCGTCCAGTTCATGCTGGCCGACATGGGCACCAAGATCGAGGCGGCCCGCCACCTGGTGTACGCCTCGGCGGCGGCCTCCGAGCGCGGCGACAAGCGCGCGGGCTTCATGGCCTCGGCGGCGAAGGCGTACGCGTCCGACATCGCGATGGAGGTCACGACGGACGCGGTCCAGCTCTTCGGCGGCGCCGGCTACACCCGCGACTTCCCGGTGGAGCGCATGATGCGCGACGCGAAGATCACGCAGATCTACGAAGGCACCAACCAGATCCAGAAGGTCGTCATGGCCCGCGCCCTGCTCAAGGGCTAGATTGATCTTGATCCGGTAGTTCGGGTGGCCCTGGTGGTCCATGATCAGGCCGCCTCCAGGCCGTCATCGGCACCAGGCCGCCCGAACACCGCGTCAATGGCCTGCCGAGCCCGTTGGTGGCTCGACGGGACCAGGTGCGTGTACGTCCGCAGCGTGAAGCCCGCGTCGGCGTGCCCCAGGTACTCGGCCAGCTCCTTGATCGAGACCGCGCGGGACAGCAGCGTCGAGGCGTAGAAGTGCCGCAGCGCGTGCATGCCGTCGGCCCGGCCACGGTGGGTGATTTTCGCCTCCCTGAACCCGCCCTGCCAGACGACCTTGGTGAACAGGTCGCCGGTGTACAGGCGGCCGGCCTCGCCGGTGACGAGCAGCCGGACCGTGACCCGATCGCCGTCGGGCGTTTTCCACGGGAGCGTGACGGCGGTCGCCGGGAACCGGTCGTCGTGGTCATCGATCTCCGCCAGCAGGGCGGGGGAGAGCGGCACCGTCCGCGTCTTGCCGCCCTTCGGCGGAGCGAACATCATCACGCCCTTGACGGTCTTGATCTGCCGTTGAACGCGGACCACCATCTCCTCCCGGTCGGTATCGTCCGGCGAGAAGCCCAGAATCTCGCCCTGCCGCAGCCCGAGCCCGGACCCGAGCGGGACGACGACGCGGAACCGCTCAGCGAGCCCGGCCCGCACCTTGTGCACCTGCTCTTCCGGCCACACCACGACCTGCGGACTGCTGCCCACCGGTCGCCGAACGGTCTTCGCCTGGCAGGGGTTCTCCCGGATCAACTTGTCGTCGATCGCCGAGTCCAGGACGCCGGTCACGATGGTGAACAGCACGACCTGATAGTTGGCAGCGAGCCGCTTCTCTTCCATCACGCCGAGCCAGTCACGAATGGTCGACGGCTTGATCTGTCCGAACTTCAGGTGCCCGAAGACCGGGTAGATCTGGCTTTCGAGTCGGCTACGCAGAATCTCGCGCGTTGCCGGGTCGGGTGACTGTGCCTTGAGCCAGTTCTCGGCCTGTTGCCGAAACGTCTTGGACGACGAGCGCGGGTCAATGTACTTGTCCTCGCGCTTGTCCGACTCCACACCGATGAGGAAGTCTTCCGCGCGCTTCTTTTGCTTGTCAGGGAACGACTTCGAACGCTCCTCGCCGTCCGGGTCGAGGTAGCGCACCTTGTATCGCAGGCCGGTGCCGTACAGCTCAGTCTTTTCGAGCACCGGCTTTCCCCGCGCGTTCAGGAGGACCTTGCCAGTCTCCTTGTCACGCGCAGGGCGGTACCAGCGATCTTGGATGTGTCCCATCAGGCCGCCGCCTCTCCGTTGACCCAGGCTTGGACCTTCGCCGGGTCGTAGCGGAGGTGACGGCCGATCTTCCGAACCGGGGGACCTTCGCCGCGCCACTTCCACTGGTACAGCGTCTTGACCGGGACGCCGAGGTAGGCGGAGACGTCGTCGACCGACCACAGCCGGTCCATGTTGCTGATGTTCATCTGTTCCCCCTGGTTAGGCTGCGAGCTGAGTTGCCGAAGTTTTCGGACCGTCCCCTGGTGGTCCGGCGGCAGCGAGTAGCGCGCGGTCGTACTCGGCCTTCCACGTGATCCGTTCCGCGATGGCACGCATGACCAGGTGCGGCCGGGGCGGTACCTGCGGGTCTCCCGGTTCGACCTTGCGCCACACGAGCCTGGCCGGGTCCGGTTGTCGTTTCTCGATCCCGATCGCCGCCAACGCCTGCTGAACGAACGCCTTCCGGTCGGCTTTGTGGTCGTCGAGGGTCTTGCCCGACCACTTGCGCGACACCAGCACCCGCCGCCCCGGCAGCCCGAGCGTGGTCCGGCGGTGAGCCCGTCCCTTGCAGTGGCCGGGGGTAGTTTTGCTGCCCGCGCCCTTGGGCTGGACCCCGTACAGCAGCCAAACCGCGCAGCGAGGGGAGCACGGGGTCACCGACAGTTCGGCGTGCAGCCGGTCGTGGTGATCCCGCAGCCGCGCGGTGTCTGCCTCGACGACCTCGCCGGTGGACTTGGTGAGGTATTTCGTGAGGTAGCCGATGTGGCGGCCGGCCTCTTCGGTGCCGCCGAGGATGCCCTTTGAGTGGACCTGCTGCCCGAAGGTGACCACGTGTGCCGGGTCCTCGACCTGGTCCACGGCGTCGTCCCAGCTGGTCAGCGATTGCCGGGTGTCCGGGTCGATGAACGCACGCGTGTCCGGGTCCCAGACCGGCAGCCGACCCGTGTAGACGATTTGGTCGTGATTGGGCCACCAGACCTGGTGATAGGTGGCCTGGGTGACCTGGCGGATGACGTCGTGCGGGATCGCCCCACGGATTGCCGCGTGCAGGTGTGGAGCCGTGCGCTTCTGCGGCTCGACCGTGGCGAAGTACTGGGCGTCCCAGCCGATCACCCGGCGCAGGTTCTGCCACCACCGGTCGACCAGCGCGGAGAAGTGCACCGCGTCCCGCGCTGCCCGCCGGTAGTCGTAGCGGGCCGGGTCGACCGGTGCCCCGTCGCGGACCGGGCCGTAGGTGTCGCAGGTGAGCGTGACGAACATCGACGGCCGGAACTTTCCCGCGTACTCCCGCCCGACCGTCGTTTTCGCGACCTTACGTCGGGGCAGGTTCGGCGCGTCCTGCCTACGACGAGTCGACCGCTTCACCGCCTGCTTCGTCGGCACGTTGAGCGCTGGCAGCCGGCCCCGCATCCCAAGTTGCCGAAGTTCCGCATCAACCCCGGCGATCTCCTCGCGCAGCTCTTCCGCCTCCGCCTGGTCGTGCCCGACCACCTCCCGGTAGGCCGCCACCAGGTCGGCGCGGTAGGTCAGCAGCTCTTTGTGGTCCTCCGAGGGCGGTTCAGCCGCAAGGACGGGTTCTTCGGTCATGTGCCAGCCCTCGCGGCACTGGGCCTGCCGCAGCGCCTTCGCCTTCCGCGCGCACGGCAGGCACACCGACTCGACGGTGGAGCCGCACGGGACGGGGACGTAGCGGAGTTCGCCGGTCTCGGTGTCGCCGATCTCCATGGTGAACGGGCGGACGCAGACGCCGTGCTTCTCCGCCGTTGCCCGGATCACGTCAGCTGCGAGCGGTGTCCGTATCCGTTCCGCCCGCGTCCCGGCAGTGGCCGGTCGTGTGGTGTCTGGCGTCATCAGGCAGCCACCTCCCCGGGGCGGTTCCATTGACGGAGCTGGAACACGGGCATGTCTTGCCGCTGGCCAGCGGGCAGATCCGGGAACGCCGCCGGGTCGTAGGCGACGCCGCCGTAGACGTGCACGGGGATTCCGCACGGGGTTCGGCCGGTGAGCGACAGGTGCACCGAGTCGCCCTCCGGGGTGCGCCAGAGTGAGGCCGACACGTCGTCGAGGGTGTTGGCCCAGGTCAACAGAGCCCCGGCGACGTCGGGTAGCCGATGTGCGTCGAGCTGGACCGTGAGCGGGTCTGACCAGGTCCGCACGGTCACCGTGGCGACCGGCGGGAGCTGGTGGAGGTCGAGGTGGTCCCGGATCGTGTCGAGGAAGACCATCAGCCGGTTCACGCGGCCACCCCCTCGCCGCCGAGCGCGGGCCGAGCCGTGCTGCCGTTGGTGACGTAGTGCTCCAGCGCCTTGACCGTCTCGTCGGACACCCAGCCTGCGCGGATGCGCAGCGGTTCGCGGATGCCTTCGCCCCAGACGAACCCGACACCGGCTTCGCTGTCGCCGATGCGGTTGGCCCAGGCGCCCCGTTCGTAGGCGCCGTCGCCGAGGACCATGCCGACGTGCGTCTTTGACGTGACCCGCAGGCACACGCGGCGGGTGAACAGCTCCCGGACCGGGACGGTGTCCTTGGTTGGTTCCTGCACATAGCCGCGTACGGAGATGTTCAGGGCGCGACCTTGGGTGTTGAGTAGGGCGACGCGTTCGACGATCTGTTCGCGGGTCTTGCGGTCGGTGTACTTCGTGAGCGCGCCAATCTCGTCGAACTCCAGCAGCTCCAACGGGTACTCCGTGGACAGCGGGATGGTGCGGACGCGACCGGCGAACTCCCGCTTACGGGATTCCATCTCCTCGACCAGGCCGTCGAGCACCTCGAGCGCGTCCTTCCCGGACACCGCGTACCGGGCGAAAATCCCGCGCCCGTAGGCGAGCTCCATCCCCTTGGGATCGATCCCCGACATGCGCACCAGACCCGAGCGGATCGCAGGCGCGGCAGCGACGAGCGGACACCACATCACCGAGTTCTTCCCCGCACCCGAGGCACCGGCGGTCAGGCAGTGCGCACCGGAGCCGAGCAACGGCACGCGCCAGTCATGCCCGTACTCCGTGCGACCGGCCCACACCTGCCGTAAGTCCACGGCGGACTGCCCCTCAGGCAGGTCCGGAGAAGGCACGAGGCCGGCCAGTTGGTCACGACGCTGAAAGTCGATCGAGACCAGGTTCGGCTCCAGCTCCCGCACCTGACACCGCGCGACCTTCCGCGCCGACGCCAGCGCACGGGCCGCCTCGTCGAAATCCTCCGGCTTCTGGCCGGGTACCAGCCGCACTCGGACCTCATCCCATGACGGGCCCGAGCGGACGCCGAGGACCTTGGGCACCTGAACCCCGGACTGCCGAGCCGTCGCCCGCGAAGCCTTCCGGCGACCCACCAGGTTCACGGTCACCTCGACCGGCAGCGCGGCATCGCGGACGCTGAGGCCGCAGGCGTGCAGCCAGCCGGGCAGCTTGAGGTGGTACACGGCCCAGCGCAGCCACCACGACCGCAACGGCCGGCCGCACCACTGGTCGAACGAGGTCACGTCGAGCAGCCGCCAGACCCCGAGGATCAGTGCCAGGCCGACGAGGTTGACCACGAGCCAGACCCAGCCGACCCAGACGCACCACAGGTAGACCGCGATCACGGTCAACGAGGTGCGCCAGTGGATCACGACCTGGGAGAACAGCCAGAACACGACCTTGCAGGCCCACCACAGGGCCACGAACACGACAACCATGGCGGTCAGCAGCTCAGCCATGGACGCCAAGGCCCGCCCGATCTTGGCCAGGACCCACACGAAGAGGCCGAGGCCGGCCAGGGCGATCACGAGCATTCCGGGGGAGGTCATCGCCGACCACCCCGCAGCGCCGCCGAGAGATCCAGCGGCAACGCCCCCAAGCAGGGAGCGCACTTGGTCTCACCCGGCAACAGCCGAGCGAACCGCTTGCATTCCGCGCAGCGCATCCGGGTGACCCCGGTTGACCGCCGTCCGTTGTCATCATTTATCGTCTGCATTGTTCACTTCTCCAGTGGACAGACGCAGAACCGGCGAAAAGGTTGGTAGCCAGGAACCGGTTCTGCGTTCTAAAGGGCAAACTTGAGTGCGCAAGGACGTGTTTATATGTCACACGTCCCGGCGTGCGAAAATTGTCAGTTTTCGGTTGTTGCCGTCGTAGCTAGTTCTGTCGAGCTCCGCTCACCTCCAGCCGGGTCGAGCACTGCCCGCGCGAGCGAAGCTGCACACCTTCAGCGAGCAGGATGTTGCGGGTCTGGTTGTAGCTCAAGCCATACGAGGCAGCGAGCTGCCGGATCGACCGGCCGAAGTTGTAGGCATTGACGAGGCCCGGCGGCGTCGGAGGAAGCGGGATCTTCGGAGGCCGAAGCGTCACACCCTCGTCGATAAGGATGGTGCGAATCTTCCGATAGCTGAACGGATAGCGCGCGACCAACCCTTCGATGGTCTCACCGGCCGCGTACTGATCAACAAGCTCCGCAACTACCGCCGGATCGATCTCGACCGTCACCGCGCATCACCGTAGCCCGACTTCCACTCCGGCTTTTTTGTCAGCTTCTCGACCTGCCGCATCTCATAACCGACCCAGTACAACGCCTCCCAGTAATGACGCTCATCCAGCTCGGCGACCCGCTCATACATCGCCGCGTTCGCCCGATGGAACTCAACCCAGACCGACAGAGCAGCATCCCGTTCCGGCCGGAGAACGAACACGGCTTCCCGCGCGTCAGCCAGCGTCGCAACCTCGCGATACGACCTGACCACCGTCTCCGCCCCCATCAGGACCGACCGGAACTGCCGCGCGCGCAGCCACCAGGGCCGCCAGGTCGTCCACCCCGTCGCGGAGCCGGAGAAGGAACGCCACGCACGCCGGCCACTCCTCCACATCCCCCGGCAGAGCCAGCGTCGCCACCGACGTCGCCCCGGTCACGACCAGCACCGGCGGACTGGCCGGATGCGGACCCGTCTCCTCCACCGTCACCGAATCCCGAGACTCGACCGTCCACGTCACGCCGAACCCGTCGACCCGAAACCCCATCGCCGTCTGCCTTACTCGCCCAATCCCGTGCCAATTCCGCGAATCCCTCGGCCGCCGACTCCAGAGCCGCCACGCACCACCACGGCAGCCCGCGCGACTTGGCCAGCTCGTGCCAGGCCCGCGACACCCGCCGCGCCGCATTCGACGTGTTCAGCGAGGCCACCGGCGAGAGCACCCGTGAGCCGTGCTCCCACGCCGCCATGTAGTCGCGGTACGCCGTTTCCCACGCCCGGACCAGCTCCTGAAACGCCCTGGCGTCGCGAACCGGCCCGGACGTGTTCGCCCCACTCACGCCGCCTTCGCCGCCCCTTCGCCACCCGACGCCGACCGCGTGGCCTTCGTGCCCGAGCCGCTGGTCGCCGTCTTGAACCCGGTCGCCCGGAAGACGTAGGACTGGTACTTGAACTCGCCCTGCCCGGCGACCTTCGGCTCCGCCGTCAGCCCCTCCAGCTCGATCGGACGCATCCCCGGCAGCGCCTCGGACGTCGCCGGGACCGGCTGCACGTCGGCGAGCAACGTGATCTCGAACGATGCCCGCTTCGCCTTCGTCTCGGCCGGGTCGGTGACCGTCACCTTCCACTGCCGCTTACCGGTCACCTCGTCGACCCGCTGCCGCGCCGGGCGACCGGCTGCCCTGTCCTCACGGGACTGGTACTCGTTGTCCGGCGAGACCTCGCCAACCATGACCAAACCCTGAGCGAAGGCGTCGTCGAACTCGATCGGAAAGCGAAAACCCTTGTAGATAGCCATTTTAGCCCCTGCTGTGTCTGTTGTGTTCTCTGGAATCAGTCGCGCTCACCGGGCGCGGCGTCATCGACCGCGCTGGACCACTGCTGTTCGAGGGAAGAGGAATACGACCGGGTACGGTTCTGGACTTCGCACCACTCGCCGAACTCATTCGCGGCAACGGCCAGACTGCGCGCGAACCGCGCCGTGTCCATCAGGCCCCCGATACGGGCGGGCACTTGGATAATGAACGAGGCCTCTTCGCTGCCCGCCACGAGCTGGCGAACGCCCGGTGATGGTGAAACCACCGCCGCGCCGTATCCGACGAGGGGCTGAATCACCACGTGAATGCCCATCTGCACTCCAGATGTCTCGGTCTCGGCGTGCCCGGGTGGGCGCGCTGGAACCAGGAGACACCCGGTGGTGTGGATCACCCCGGACAAACTGTCCGGGTAGGTGCGACAGGGGGCTAGCGCGAGGGGGAGACGGCCGTATTCACGGCGTCGAGTACGGCTGACCAGGGCAGTTCTCGCCCCGGCGTACTCCGCGGCTCGTGCAGTGGCCAGACGTCGTCACCGTAGACGAGGTGCACGCCGGCACGCCGCAGCGCCTCAATGTGCATGTCCCAGGACGGGTGACGAGCGTGTGCGGCGTTGACGCGAGGAAAGACGACCACCGGCAGGTTCCGGGTCCCGATTGCCTCGTTGACCTGCGTGAGTGCCTGGTTGTCGGCGATGCCGAGCGCGAGCTTGGCGACCATGTTCGCCGAGGCAGGGGCTACCAAGTAGACGTCCGGCGACGGGTGCGGGCTGGTGCCGCTGGGGGAGCGCGGCTCGATCCGCACCGGGTAGCCGGTGACTTCTTCGAGTTCGGTGACCCCGCCGGACTCAGCCAGCCAGCGGCCGGCGGTCGGAGTCAAGGTCACCGCGACGGTCCAGCCGTCCCGCTGAGCGGGCTTGATCAACCGGGGCACCAGGTCTTCGACTCCGCCAGCGCCCGAACCGACCAGACCGAGAACACGCGAGCCCATCCGGCTACCTCACCGCGCCGCAGCGCTCAGCCAGGGCGAGCAGCAGCGACGACTTCTTGCCACCGGTCGCCGGGGCACGCCGGTACATCGACCGCACGACCTCGCGGACCAGCGTGCTGTGTCGGACGATCGTCGGCGCCTTCTGCTCTGCCGTCAGCAGGGTCTGAAGAGCCTCTTCGTCCTTGGCGACCAGGCTGAGCGCCCGCGCGAAGTCGATCAGGTGGGTTACCTGTCGCTCGACCGGTAGGTGGTCGACGTTGGTCCGGGGCGCGGACTCGATCACCTGCGAGATGTCGCCCAGGTCGAGTGCGGCCGAAAGCCGGTGCAGCTCGACGTTCGCCGGGCCGAACCCGGTCTGCCAGTAGTTCGCGTCCACCCCGAGCTGATCAGCCGCGCGGCCTGCGTGCGATAGCAGTTCGTTCGCCGTCGAGCGGTCCTGGTGCCGGGCTGCAGCCACGGCCGTCCGCAGGTAGAGCATCCCGTAGAGACTCAGCGCCGCCGGATCACCGGACGCCATCCTCGGGAGGAGCCACTTCGCGGCCACGTCGCCCAGCTCAAGAGCGTCATCGAACCGGCCGACCGCCAGCAGCGCGTGCGTACCCGAACGGGCGGCCGAGGCCAGGACCAGCGGGTCATCCGATTCATCCGCCGCCTGCATGGCGCGTTCGGCCGCGATCCAGGCGAGGTCGGCCTCGCCGATCTTGCTCAGCGTCGTCGCGGCCAGGTGATGCACCCGCGCGGACACCGCTGCACACGCCCGCCGGTACGTCGCGTCATCCGCCGACGCTGCTTCCATCTCCTGAGTGGTCTTGATCAGCCCAGGGAGAGCGGTTACCACGCGACCGAGGTCGCCCTTTTGGTAGCTCGACCAGGCACCTTCCACCAGTTGCGCCGCTGGCGCCGGGTCGATGTACTCCGGGGACATCGACGAGGAGAACAGCGTCCGAGACAGCCGCCGAGGAGCCATCAGCGCGTCACGAATGGCCGGCACGTCGTCGTTCTCGTCCTGGTCCTCCAGGAGCACCGGTTCGCCGAGGAGGTCACCCAGTGTGACGCGCAGACCCCGCGCGACGTCGGCGAGCACGTCCAACCTGCGGATATCGCGCTCACCACGCTCGATCTTGCTCAACCAGTCCTCAGACCGGCCCACCAGGTCGGCCAGCACCGCTTGCGACAGACCTCGCCGCCGCCGGTAGAAGGCAATACGCTCCCCGATGCTGAGCTGATCACCCGCACCACGCATGCCTCCAGGCTAGCAGTCAGGGCGCGGATGAACTCCCTTCACTATCTGCCTGCGCCTCGGACCCTTCCGCATCGCTATTGGCCCGTTGTGCCGGTATTCTGATCAACCGATTTTCGCGGTCGAGAGTAAGGATCACGCGATCCGAGAGATCGAGTAGTACCCCTGTCGGCAAGTCATTGTCGACCGCCACAATCTGCAAGGCTTCACTGTACTCGTTACTGACGTCTAGAAGTAGATCGTAGATATCACCGATTCTGGCTCTGTCAAACCCTTCGTAGCCAGCGTTTGCGATCAATCCGTCCAATACTAAGAGGCCGGGCATCGGCAGTCCTCGGTCGATAGCTACGGTATGATGTGCTAAAGCATGCGCTATGTTCACAAGTGTCTTGAGTCCTTGGCTGGAAAGCTCGTCAAATTTTCGACCGGAAACAATTGGCAAGTACGTTGTCCTGTTGATCTTGACTGTCAGGCCTTCATCGAATTCCGGAATGTTGAGTCTTCGAAGATACGAAAGCATGCGCTTCTCTAGCGCCTTGACGTTCTCCTCGGGGGTTGAATCATCTAGTTCAAGCCCGCTTATTTCCGTCAGGAGTTCATCGCGCTTCTCCTCCAGGGAGGTGCGCATCTCTTGACGGGTCCGAAGCTTCTCGTGAACCTCTAGATACTCGCGTAGGCGCCGGATGTTGGCTTCAAGATCGGCCTGCCGCGCGGCGTGAAACTCAAGTTCCACTGCGCGCTCTGAGACGAAAGATGATGTTGCTTCGTCTAGCGCGAGCGTTGCACTGCGGGCACCGGCCTCAAGTTCTTGTGCTTGTATGTTGAGGTCACTCAATGTCTTGAGTCGAGAACTAATGACTGACGTTGTTTCAGTGATTTGCTCAGTAATTCGGCTTTGTTCGGACAGTAAGTCGTCCCGAGAGGTCGCTTGTCGCGGCTCTTGGAGGCATAAGTAACAGTGAGTTGGGTCTATCCGACTTTTGTCGACGTCGTTGCCGCAGCGAGGGCAGACGATGAAGTCGAAGTCGACCAACCATTCGTCGGCCACAATTGCGCGTGTTAGACGTGCGGCTTGGCTTTTAAGTTGACGTTCAAGGTCGCGTAGGTCGACAAGCTGCGCCTCTAGTCGGCGAATCCTTTCGTTGAGGTCGGCCTGGCGACCTCTATAGGAGATCACTGCTGACCGTAACTCGCGAACGCCCGGGACTTCGAATGACGCAGCCGCCGAACGACTCTGTCGATCACGAACTTCGGCAAGTTCTCGGGCTAACTGCTGTAACTGATTCTCAAGCGCGCGAGCATCAGCAAAGGGGGTTGAGGCGATGATTGCGTTAATTGCATCTGAATCGCGATCGATCGCATCGATCTGTAACTCTAGGCTGCGCAACTCTGCTGCCATTCTGGCGGCGTCAGGGTTGTAGTAGCCATAGGCAAGCTCGAATACGGCCCGCCTCTTGATGTCGCGAAATTGATGAAGATGTCCAAACACCTGGGTGTCAATCTCGTCACCAGTAACGATGCAATAGCCTAACCAGTCGGTCATCGTCACTGGGGTCAAGGCCTCGGAGGGCTTACTTCGTGCGCGAGGAACGCTTACTGCAGGGATTGAAAGTTGGTCGAGCAGGAAAGTACTGTAAGGCTGTCCCTTGCCTCCGGCAGGAAGCCTAAAGGCGACCGGTTCGCAGTCTTCGTTGAACTGAATTTCCGCTACGTCGACGGGAGCGGTATTGGTTGTGACGAGTGGGCGAAATATCTTCCATTCTCTGTCGCCTAGGTAAACCTCTCCGAGGATGGTCCGAATGTAGCCGGTTTCGGGTGGTAAACCCGAAGGCACCGTTCCGAAGAGTGAGCGTATAAGTCGAACAAATGTCGTCTTGCCGCTGGAAATCTCGCCTTGGACAATATTGAGGCCGGGCTTGAACGGCACCTCGCGTCCGCCGCCGAGCAGCTCCAGCTTTGATATCTCTATCCTGTGAGCTCGCGACAAATTGCGACTGGCGGTGGTCACTGCTAAATCAACTCCTCGTGCCAGTTAGCGTCGGCGATCTCTGGTAGTTCGTACAAGTAATTCTTGAGAGTTGTTCCGGACTTGTCGAGGTACTTCCTCGCCAATCGCAGGCGTTGGACTGTCTGCTCGAAACTTTCGTCAAGCCGTAACTCGTTGGAAACCTGTTCTCCCAGTGAACTGGTTCGATAGCCAAAGCCGGACCGGCCGGCCAGAGGCGAAACAACTACGAGTCCGCGACCTATTAGTGATCCCAGGATTGCATAGTACGACGGATCCCAAGGGCCGTATCGATAGCGCATCATCCGGGCATCTAGAGGGAAGTCGGTTTTGTCTAACGAGGCTAGATCTGTTGCTGTTGCGCCACATGCCTCGATGACTCTAGAAAAGTGGCGCGGATATCGAATCAAGAAG
Organism: Amycolatopsis sp. NPDC004378; assembly: GCF_053602455.1. Classification (NCBI taxonomy): domain Bacteria; kingdom Bacillati; phylum Actinomycetota; class Actinomycetes; order Pseudonocardiales; family Pseudonocardiaceae; genus Amycolatopsis; species Amycolatopsis sp. NPDC004378. The sequence goes on along the minus strand of NZ_JBSGDR010000008.1, from coordinate 83,488 downwards.
TCAAGCTTTGCTAGCTTTACTCGGCCTTCAAGGAACCGCTCCCGACCCCGGGCGGTCCTGCTGAATTGGTCGATCAGAAGGAGAACTCTAGCTTCAGATTCCGGTGTTGCACGGTAGAGGCGACGTCGATTGTCGGATCGATCTACTTTAGTCGACTGGCCGTCGTCATTTACTTGATTCACCTGGCGTCCTTCCAGGAGAATCGGCAGCCATCGGAAAGATGAGCAAGAAACCCGTATACTTGCAAGCCGTCCTTTGCGAATAGGGAGCTAGTATCAAGGCCCCCTAGTATGTTTGGGTTGCTCAGAAAGTGTGCAGATATTGCTCTTGCGGGACGGGATGAGATCGCCGGATTCATTGCGCCTTCTTGATCCACTTTTCGTGCTGTAGCCTTCGCGACTATCAAGACGCGTGAAGCTAGGCTTTCGAGTTGATCTTCGGCGTTGTCGCGAGAGGCGATTAGTAGTTGCCTCTGTATCTCCATATCGGCACGGAGTCGCTTGGCGTCTTCTTTTGTGTCCTCGTCGGCCCCTGCGGCATCAAGTTTCAGCTCAAGCATAGAGAGAGTCGAGCCTTCGCTCACTCGGCCCAGTAACTTGTCGGCTCTTTCGGCAGGAGTTGGCGGAGTAATTCGACGTATGTCCTCGCTGCTCAGGACTTGAAGTATGTTTAGGTTTGCAGGCGTTCCGTCTGTGCTGTCCACGGTGGCGAACTTGCTATCTTCTGTGCGTCCCAAATATTTTGCGAATAATGATGGAATGACGTCTGCCTGCTGTGCGGCGGTCACAAACTGTAGGAGTCGCTCGTATAGAGCGTGCGCCTCAGGTTGAGACATAGAGGGCCATAGCGTGTTTAGTTCGTAAACGGCTTTTGCGTCGATGTCTGCCCGAGGAGACTGGTTTGGTCGTATGGCTAGTCGCGAAAGAAAGTCGTCTAGTTGAGCTTTTGGGACACCTAGCTTGATAAGTTTTGTCCTGGTGGCCGAATTTGCAGTTCGAGGATCCTGCACAAATTTTACTGTGTCAGGAGCTTCCGATATCGGGCCTTCGAGCCACAATTCAAAAGTGGAAACTATATTGCAATTATGCTTCAAGCTCTCATTGTAAGAGCGGGCAAGAGCGTCCAGTCCGGATGTGCACATCTTCGGCACGCTCCATGAGCCACGAGTCCGCGTCTTCAGCTGGACAAACTTGATGCTGCCGTCGTAAATCAGTGTGACGTCTTCTACATGCTCGCAGATCACATACTTTAGAGTCGAGTCTGTGCCGAGCGAAGTGCACCAGATGCGAACCACTTGCTTTGCCTGCCATACGTAGCGCCTGAATGTATCCACGCCTGTTGGATCAGATTCGAGCTTGCTGACAGCATCAAGGAGTTCGTTCGCGCTAGTTGGCGGGTTGGTCATCAGGCTCCTCGCGTCGGCTCAGAGTACAGCCACAGCTGCCGAATTCGGCTCTATGGGATCAAGGGCGCGGCCGCCGTCGGCGGCGCGCACGTCACCACCCGTGCGGCGGGCTTGCCCGAGTGCGACTCGGACGGCCTGCCGCTCCGCTCCGGCCGCCGGTCGCCGGGCAGCCCGCCGACTGGCCGACCGTGCACGCGCACCGCCGACGGCGGGTTGACCGGATGAACCCCATACGGCAAATAACGTTGCTGAGTCGATCAGTGTTACGTCGAAACCAGCTCATCAGCGATGGCCACTCCCTCGCAGGCGATCGTTTAACACCGGTCCGCCGCCATCAAGGGCGCCTACGGCGTCGCTCTGCGATGAGCTGCGCTCACCCTTGACACCGACGACCCGGCGCTAAGCGCGGCAGGGGCGAGGAAGACGGGGACGAACAGCCACCGCTCTACCCGCCTCGCCGACGCCGACCAGCCGGAGGAGTGCCGACGATGAAGCAGCCGAGCCGCCGACGCAGCCCCAATCAGGGCGCACTGTGGAGCCGCTTCCAGCTCGTCGACTGGCAAGCCCGAGCAGTTGGACGCGGCAAGACCCCCGACATCACCAGGCCGTCTACAGGCCGTCGGACGTCGGGGAAGGCCAAGATCCACCGAGAACTACCGAGATGGATCGCCGCAGCTCAGAGGCTGTTTTCAGGCATGATCGCCAGGTCGGCTCAGACCTGCCGCAAGATCACGCAGATCTACGAAGGCACCAACCAGATCCAGAAGCTCGTGATGGCGCGGGCCCTGCTCAAGGGCTGACCCGGAGCCACTCGAAGCCCCCGGCGAGTCATCGCCGGGGGCTTTGTCATGTCGGTGAGTGCCACTCGCGGCTTTCTGTTGCCCTAGCACCTGACATCGCGTCAGAAAATCACCCCCGGAGGGGAGTGTCCGGACAAGTTACTCGCGCGTTAACCACTTGGTGACGTGGATCACCATCCTTCACAGAGAGGTGAACCGGATGGGCATGACGCGCAAGTGGCTGACCGCCGCCCTCGCCACGGCGGCGGCGCTCACACTGGGGGCGGGGCAGGCCGCGGCGAAGGAACCGACCGGGCCCGTGCAGCCCAATATCCTCACGGCGGCCGCGTACTCGCTGGGGAACCCGACCATCGCGCCGCCGGGGACGAACGACTGGGCCTGCAAGCCCTCCGCCGCGCACCCGAACCCCGTGCTGCTCTCCAACGGGACCACCGCCAACGCCTACGAGAACTGGGCCAACCTGTCCCAGAAGCTCGCCGACGCCGGGTACTGCGTCTTCGCCGGGAACTTCGGCGGGGCGCCCGGGAGCTTCCTGCAGACCGTCGGGCCGATCGCCGACACCGCGAAAGCGCTTGCCGCCTTCGGGGACAAGATCCTCCAGGCGACCGGGGCGAGCAAGCTGGACGTCGTCGGGCACTCGCAGGGTGGGATGAACATCCGGTACTGGATCAAGTACCTCGGCGGCGCCGGCAAGATCAGCCGCCTGGTCGGGCTGTCGCCGTCCAACCACGGGACCGATCTCTTCGGCCTGCTCAGCACCCTCGAGCGGATCCCCGGCGTGCCCGCGGCGCTCGGCACCGTCTGCCAGTCGTGCAACGAACAGGCCGTCGGCTCGCCCTTCCTCACCGACCTCAACGCCGGCGGCGAGACCGTCGACGGCATCCAGTACACCGTGATCCAGACGCGCTACGACGACGTCGTCACGCCGTACACGAGCGCGTTCCTCGCGGCCGCGCCGAACGTCAAGAACATCCTGCTGCAGAACGTCTGCGCCCTCGACTTCACCGACCACCTCGGCATCACCTACGACCCGGTCGCCGAAGGGCTGGTGCTCAACGCGCTCGACCCGGCCCACGCCAAGACGCCGCCGTGCGTCCCGGTGCCGCCGGTGATCAGCTGAGCTACGCCACATGAGACATAACCCACCGCCGGGGCGGATTTCCGCTCCGGCGGTGTCACTCTCGAAGCATGTACTGGCCGGTTCCGGCGTCCTGGACGCCCCACGACGAAGCCGAGCTGGTCGCCGGCTGGCGGCTGTGGCTCGAGCTGTCCGACCGCGCCTGGCCGACGGCCGCCTGGGACGGGACGCCCGCCGACGCCGTCCGCCAGCTGCGTGACCTCCTCGCCGCGTGCGACGAGATCGAGACGGCCTACCGGGCCGACGCCGCCGAGCCGTCGCCGGGGTTCCTGCGGCTGGTGCAGGGCCTCGTAGTCACCGCCGGCTCGGCCATCGGGCTCTGGTTCGACGACTTCGACCAGCTCGACAGCGAACGTGCGGCGCTGCTGCACGACGACCTCACGCGCTTCGCCGAGCAAGCCGAACAAGTCCTGACGCTGCTCGCGGCCAACGGCGGCTGGGCCGGGCTCGACGCGATCCGGCGCCGGCCGGCCTAAGCCAGCGTCGGGTCGATGCCGCCGCCCGCGACGGGCCGGAACCGCGTGCCGCCGAGCGCGTCGTCCAGCGGACGGTCCAGCGTCAGCTCGGTTTCGAGCGCCCACGCCCGTTCGACGAGCGTGTCGACGGCCGCCCAGCGCTCGACCCGGTGCGCGCCGTCCGCCGACCACGAGCCGTCGAGCTCCATCCGCAGGCGCACGGTGAGCAGGCCCGGTTCCGGGGTGTGCCAGCCGAAGCGCAGGACGGCGAACTCCGTGCTCCAGCTGGACCAGTACAGCCAGCCCGATCCGTCGGCGCGGAAGCCGAGCTCGGTGTACTCGGGCGAGCCGGGGTGCACCTCCGTTTCCGACCAGTAGCCGACCAGGCGCGCATCCACGCCGGGATCGTCCCATCACAGGGCGCGATTGCGCCGCTTGGCCCAACCGATCGCGGGCCGCCGTGGGTACCCCACACCGCATGAACCGGACAGAAGCCGCCGCCGGCAGAGGCGAGAAGACCGATACCGCGCAAGTGCTCGGCCGGGCCGGGATGGCCTGCTACGGCCTGGTCCACCTCGTCCTCGCCTACCTCGCGTTCCAGGTCGCCTTCGGCGGCGGGAAGCAGGCCGACCAGAAGGGCGCGCTGCAGGAGATCGGCTCGACGGCGTTCGGCCAGGTGCTGCTCTGGGTCCTCGCCGTCGGCCTGGTGCTGTTCGGCCTCTGGCAGTTCCTGATGGCCGCCACCGGCTACGAGTGGGTCAGCGGCGGGAAGCGGACGCGCAAGCGGATCGGCGCCGGCGCGCGTGGCGTCGTCGTCATCGTGCTCGGGTTCACCGCGTTCAAGATCGCCACCGGCAGCGGCGGGGGCGGGTCGAGCAACCAGACCCAGCAGGAGTTCACGGCCAAGCTCCTCCAGCTGCCCGCCGGGCCCGCGCTGGTCGTCATCGCCGCGGCGGCCATCCTCGGTGTCGCGATCGCCGCGGGGGTCAAGGGCTTCAAGAAGAAGTTCCTCGAAGACCTCGACACCACCGAACTGCCGGGCCGGACCAAGCGCTGGATCGGTGGCGTCGGCCGGGTCGGTTACCTCGCCAAGGGAGCCGTCCTCGCGATCGTCGCGATCCTCGTCGCCATCGCCGGGTTCACCGCCGACCCGGGCAAGGCCGGCGGGCTGGACGCCGCGCTCAAGACGCTCGCCGCCCAGCCCTTCGGCACCGCGCTGCTGGTCGTCGTCGCCCTCGGGCTCGCCGCGTTCGGCGCGTACTGCTTCGGCGCGGCCTGGGCGCACAAGCGCTAACGCCGGGCGACCTGCGCGAGGTATTCCTTGCGGTCCAACGGGTTCTCGCCGGTCCGGGGCCGCGTCGGCGGCGGCCCGGGATAAGGGCGGTAGTCCGCGAACTCGCTGAGGAAGACGCTTTCGCCCTGGCTGAGCGCGGGCAGCGCCTGCTCGAACTCGTGGACGTGCTCGGCCGGGATGGTGCCGTGCAGCGTGCACGACGCCGGCCCGACGACCGGCTCACCGGGGACCCCGCGCAGGTCCGCGAGCTTCAGCAGCACCGCGCTGACGGCGTTCGCCGGGACCTCCAGCTCGAAGCGGTGCACCGGTTCGTGCACCCGCGTGCCGGCCTCCTGCAGCGCCGCCATCAGGACGAGCGGGGTCATCTTGCGGAAGTCGCTCGCCGCGCTGAGCGGGCTGAAGAACGCCGTGTGCGTCAGCGTGACGGCGCAGTCGAGCACCTCCCAGCCGTACAGGCCCTGGCCGAGCGTCGCGTGGACGGTCTCCTCGATCGCCTTGTGGAACGCCAGCGGCAGCGAGCCCAGCTCGACCGACAAGTCGAACGTGACGCCGGATCCGGGTTCCACCCGCAGCCCGACCGTCGCGAAGAAGTACAGCCGTTGTTCGGGATCGAGGTGTTCGACGGCCTCGCCGCGCCCGATCGGCTTCTCGACGTACAGCGTGCGCGTCTGCTCGAACGTGACGTCGATGCCCGCGCCCTCGGCCAGCATCGAGCGCAGGACTTCCTTCTGCACTTCGCCGTAGAGGCGGACCGAGATGTCGTGGCCGTGGCGGCGGACGTCGATCAACGGGTCCTCCTCGGACAGCCGGGTGAGCGCCGTGAACAACGGTGCCGCCTGCTCGGGCCGGACCGGCCGCACCACGGTCTCCAGGCTCGGCGGCGCGAACACGCCGTCGCGGACGGTGCCGGGGGAGCCGAGCCGGTCGCCGATCCGGACCTCGCGCAGGCCGCGCACCCGGGCGACGTCCCCGGCGAGCGCCACGTCGTCCCCGGCCACCTCGACCGCCGAGACACGGCCGGTGAACTCGGTTTCGCCGCGGTAGAAGGAGATCCGCTGCCGTGGCGCGAGCGAGCCGGAGTGCAGGCGGGCGTAGGCGATCTTCTCGCCCGCGCGGCCGCGGTCGATCTTGAACACCGTCGCGGCGAGCGGGCCGTCGCCGGTGCGTTCGGTGGCCGGGAGCAGCTCGGCCATGGCCGTGACGAGGTCCGCCACGCCGGCGCCGGTGATCGCCGAGCCGGTCAGCACCGGGTGCACCGCGGCGCGGGCGACCTGCCGGGCCAGCTCGGCGCGGCAGGCCGCGGCGTCGACCCGGTCGTCCACATAGGACTCCAGGAAGGCGTCGTCACCGTCGGCCAGGAACTCCGGCGAAGTGGCGGCGGCCAGGGCGACCGCCCGCGGCGCGAGCTTCGCGCGGATGTCGGCGAGCTGGTCGCGCGCGCCCATCCGGTCGATCTTGTTGACGAAGACCAGCGTCGGGATGCCGAGGCGGAGCAGGGTGCGCATCAGCACGCGGGTCTGGGCCTGGACGCCTTCGACGGCGGACACGACGAGCACCGCGCCGTCCAGTACGCGCAGTGCGCGCTCGACCTCGGCGATGAAGTCGGAGTGGCCGGGCGTGTCGATCAGCGTGATCCGGGCGCCGCCGGTCACGAACGAGACCACCGCGGAGCGAATGGTGATGCCGCGGCGGCGTTCGAGCTCGAGGGAGTCGGTCTGGGAGTCGCCGCGGTCGACGCTGCCGAGGTGGTCGATGGCGCCTGCTTCGAAGAGCAGGCGCTCGGTCAGGCTGGTCTTACCGGCGTCGACGTGCGCGAGAATGCCGATGTTCAGGGTTTTCACGAGGGCGAGGAGTCCTTTGTGATGCGGGTGACAGGCCGGGTCGGACGGTCTGTCGGCGCATCGGGGTCTCCTCACGGTCGTGGACGCAGGTCAGGGCGAAGATAGCCCCGCGCCCGGGGTGCGCCCAACCGAATATCGGTCCCTGTCGGTTCCCTGTCGATCACCCTCCGGAGCTTCGGGTGGGCGCGCCGGGCCTCTACGTTGGGCGAGTCAGTTGAAAATTCACCCACCGGGGAGCTGAAACCGGATGTTCGGACGATTCAAGGACGTGGCACTGCTGCTGGGGAGGATCGGCGTCGCGGTCGTCTTCCTCGCGCACGGGCTGCAGAAGTGGAACAACGGCATCGACGGCACGGCGAAGTTCTTCGAGATGACGGGCATCCCGCTGCCCACGGCCGCCGCGGTCTTCGCGATGACCGTCGAAATCCTCGGCTCGGTCGCGTTCATCGCCGGGTTCCTGATGCCGCTGGTCGGCATCGGCTACGTCGTGATCTCCGTGGGCGCGCTGCTCTCGGTGCACATCGACAACGGCCTGACCGGCCAGGGCGGCTACGAGCTCGTCCTGGTGCTCGCGCTGGCCGGGCTGGCGCTCGGCTTCAACGGCGGCCGGCTCTCGCTGGACCACCTGCTGTGGGGCCGCAAGCGGGCGCGCGCCGCCGCCGAAGCCGGCGAGCTGCAGAACGCCTAGGCCGGGAGGTCCGCCGTGGTGCGCTCGGCATCGCGGCGGGCACCCAGCTTGGCCTGGTCCGCGTTGCTCACGTGGACCAGGTGGGCGCCCGCGGCCAGGGGGACGAGCAGGCCGTCGAGGATGCCCTCGGGGCCGGTCCAGTCCCTTGTGGACAGCACGCGGTCGTCGGCGGTCAGGCCGAGCTTCGCCGCGCGGTTGCGGGCTTCGGCCAGCACCTCGTCCACTGTGGACTCGAACAGCGCGGCCGTGTCGCCGGGGATCGGGAAGAGCGGGCTGTACTGGTCGCCCGCCGCGCGGGACTCCGTCAGGTAGTCGAACGCACCGCCGCCCGGGGGCTCGGCCAGGCCGCGGCCCATCGGGTCGAGCGTGACGACGGCGGTCGCCGCGGCGCCGGTCGGCTCCGGGTCGTCCGGCCCGACGAACGCCACCCGCGCGCCGGCACCTTCGGTCACCACGCGCGCCCCGCACCACCACGCCCCGAGCAGCACGCCGACGGTCTGCCAGTGCGCCGGGAGCTGCACGGCCACGTCGTCGCCCGGCTCGACGTCGAACTCCTCGGTCAGCCAGTTGGCCGTCTTGGCCGCCCAGTTGGCGGTCGTCACCACGGACAGCTCGACGCGGCTGCCCAGCTGGTCGTCGTAGTGGGTGATCAACGGTTTGGCGGGCGAGGCCAGCAGCGGGCGCAGCAGCTCGTCGGTCAGGCTCATGCGGAAAAGCCTAAAGCGCGGACCACGCGGTTCGCCGGTTGACACGGCTTCGCCGGGCTGAGTAGCTTTGTTTTGCAAGCAAAGCTATTTGGGAAGCTGGGGAGCCCTCATGACCATTCTCGTCACCGGTGCCCGCGGGCACGTCGGGCGCGCGGTGCTCGACGCGCTCGTCGCCGCAGGTCAGGACGTTCGCGCGTCCTCCCGCGACGCCACCACGCTCGACGTACCGACCGCCAAGGTGAGCGCGGACCTGGAGGATCCGTCCACACTGGACGCCGCGCTCGACGGCGTCTCGGCGGTGTTCCTGTACACGCGGCCGTCGGGGATCGAGGCCTTCGTGAAGGCGGCGGAGGCGGCCGGCGTGCGGCACGTCGTGCAACTGTCCTCGGGCGCGATCCTCGAGCCTGGGTCCGCGCAGAGCCGCGTCGCGGCGCTGCACCACGCGGTGGAACAGGCCCTGGTCGCGGCGCCGTTCGGGGAGACGCGGCTCAACCCCGGCGCGTTCGCCACGAACGTCCTGGGCTGGCGCGCGGACATCGCCGACGGCGTCGTGCGCACGGCCTACCCGGACTCGCGGGTCGGCGCCATCCACGAGCAGGACATCGGCGACGTCGCCGCGAGGATCCTCATCGACGGCTCGCACCAGGGAGCGGCCCTGCGGCTCAGCGGTCCGGCGCCGATCACGTTCCGGGAGCAGGCGGCGGTGCTCGCCGACGTCCTCGGCAGGCCGCTGCCGGTCGAGGAGCTGACGCCGGAGCAGGCCGCCGAGCGGATGGTCGCGCTGGGCTGGCCGCCCGAGGTCCCGCCGGAGATCCTGCGTGCCTGGGCGCGGACGCTGGACGAGCCCTCGGAGGTGACGGACGTGGTCCGCGAGGTGACCGGCAACGCGCCGCGCACGTTCCGGCAGTGGGCGGAGGACCACCGCGCCGACTTCGCCTGAGGGCGGGTTGGCAGAGCTAGTTGACGCAGGGGACGCCGTCGGAGGCTTGGGCCGGCGGTGCCGCGGCGGGGGCCGGGGGCAGGCGCGCGGCGGCGAGGTCCGGGGGCAGCGCGGCCGCGGCGGGGGCTGGGGACTGCGGCGCGCCCTCGGGAGCTGGGCGCAGGAGTGCGGCGGCGGGGTCCGGGGGCAGCGCTGCGGCGGCGGGGGCCGCCCCGCTGCCCGAGCCGCCGCCCGTGGGGGTCGAGCCGGGTGCCTTGGCCGCCGCGGGGGCCGGGCGTCCGGCGAGGCCCGCCACGAACTCGCGGACCGCCTGCGGGTCGACCTGCACGATGCTCTGGCCGTCGGGGCTGCGGCCGTTGGCCGTGAGGACCGGGATCGTCGCGAACGTCAGGTTGCCCGACGCGATGCCCTTCGCCTGCTGCGCGAACTGCAGCAGGTCGAGCCCCGGGTCGAGGACCAGCGAGCGGTGCACCGCGTCCATCAGGTTGTTCAGCGTGCCCGGGCTGGTCAGCGTGCCCGCCGAGAGCACCTGGTGCAGCGCCGAGGACAGGAACGCCTGCTGCCGCACGATCCGGTCGAGGTCGCCGCGCGGCAGGTTCTTGCGCTGGCGGACGAAGGAAAGCGCTTCGCCGCCGGAGACCGTCTGCTCGCCGCGGCGGAAGTCCGCGCCCGAGTCCTTGTCCTCGGTCGCGTGGTTCAGGCAGACCCGGACGCCGCCGAGGGCCTCGGTGAGCAGGTAGAAGCCCAGCAGGTTGATCTCGGCGTAGTGGTCGACGCGCACCTGCGTCAGGTCCTGCACGGCCTGCACCAGCACGCGGCGGCCCTCGGTGTCCGAGTCGCGTTCGATCTTCGCCTGGTCGTGCTCGCCCTGCGCGCGCAGCTCCTGGGCGAAGTGCGCCTTCGCGATGCCGTACGCCGAGTTGATCTTCGCCTCGCCGCGGCCCGGGATGTTCGTCCACGTGTCGCGCGGGACCGAGACCGCCGACGGCTTCCCGCCGTTCTTCGGCACCCGCAGCAGGATCACCGTGTCGGTGTTCACCGCGCCGTTGTTGGCCTCGGTGCGCAGCTCCTTCAGTACGCGCAGCGGGAGCGGGTTGCCCTGGGCGTCCGTCCGCGCGTCGCTGCCGACGAGCAGGATGTCGTCCGCGCCGTCGTCGGCCGGCGGCGGCGCGGGCTCGCCGGCGCGCGGCGTGAGCGCGTCTGTCGTCGGGACGGTGCTCTGCAGCTGGTCCTTCGTGACGTACGCGTAGCCGCTGACGCCGAGCGCGAGCAGCGAAACGAGACCGACCGCCACCCGGCGGGTCACCTTCCCGGCTCGCCCGGCCCGCGACGGCGGTGCCACTGCGACCTCCGGAGCGGCGTCCCGCGGGAACGGCGACGGCTTCCACTCGGGATCGTCGTCGCGCTGCGTCACCGGCTGCGCGTCCGGCTCCGGTTCTACCTGCTCGTCTGCCACCCTGGCTCGCTCCCCCCGACCACCCTGCGTACGCAGTCTAGTTGACGCAGGGAACGTCGCCCGCGGTGATCGGCGGCGCGGCGGGGGTGGCACTCGCGGTCGCCGTCGGCGTGGCCGGCGGCTTCGCGGCCGACGTCGACGGCGCGCCCCCGGAACCGGCGGCCGAGCTGCGGAAGTCCTTGCCCAGCAGCACGCGCACGTGGCCGGCCGTGACGTCGCGGTCCGGCTCGGCCTGGACCGTCGTGCCGAGGGCCTGCTTGACCAGTTCCAGCGCGGTCTCGTCGGCCGGGTTGTAACGGACGACCGTGGTGGTGCGGGTGCTCAGCTTCTGGTCGGCGGCGAGCTTGAAGCCCTTGCCCTGGAGCGTCGCGTGCGTCTGGCCGGCCAGGGACGGCGAGCCGGAGCCGTCGAACAGCTCGACCGTGACGGCGTTCGCGCCCGGCAGCTGCGCGGGCGCCGGCGTGGTGGAGGTGCCGCCGTCGGCGGTCAGGCGGGTCACCTCGGCCTGGACCGCGGCCGGGTCGACGCGCAGCACGTCGGCGCCGCCGATCACCGCGTTGCCCAGCGTCGGGATGGTGTGGAACTCGATGTTGCCGCCGGTCAGGCCGCGCATCTGCTCGGCGAACTCCGTCAGGTCCCAGCCCTGCGACACCACGACGGACTTCTTCACCGCGGCCACCAGGTCGGCGATCTTGCCCGGGCTGGTGAGCACGTCGGTGGAGATGACCTTGCGGGCCAGCCCGGAGAGGAACGCCTGCTGGCGCGCGATCCGGTCGAGGTCGTAGTTCGGCAGGCCGTAGCGCTGGCGGACGAACGCGAGCGCCTGCACGCCCTCGATCGTCTGGCGCCCGCCCGGCAGGTCCACCCCGGACTTCGCTTCCTTGACCGGGCCGTTCAGGCAGACCTCGACGCCGCCGATCGACTTGGTGATCTCGTAGAAGCTCGCCAGGTTGACCTCGGCGTAGCGGTCGATCATGCCGGGCTTGCCGATGAACTTCTCGATCGTGGCGATCAGGTTCTTCCGCCCGGCGACCTTCGCCTGCGCGTCGGCTTCCTTGAGGTCGGTCATTCCCTGGCGCTGTAACGTTTTGTAAGTGTCCGTGTACGCGTAGACGAACGCGCTGTTGAGCTTGTGCTTGCCGTAGCCGCCGGCGAGCTCCACCCAGGAGTCACGGGGGAACGAGATCGCGATCGCGTGCTGCCCGTTCTGGGGGATGTGCACGAGGATCATCGTGTCGGTGTTCAGCTCGCCGTCGGAGACGCCGGCGTGCAGCATGTCCAGCACCTCGCGGGGCAGCGGGTTGCCCTGCGCGTCGGTGCGGCTGTCCTGGCCGACCAGGAGGATGTCGATCGCGCCGTCGAGCGGCTTCGCGTGCGCCTCGGTGTCGGCGAACACGTTCGTGGTGGTCAGGCCGCTGTTCGGGTCGCCGATGTAGTTCCAGCCGTACCAGGTCAGGGCCAGGATCGCGACCGAGAGCAGGGACACGACGACCTTGCCGCCGCGGCGTGCGAAGACGCCGACGCCGTGACTGCGCCGTGCCGGGACGGGCGGCGCCGGCCATTCGGTCACGCGCTTCCTCCCCTGTGAACCCCGTGCTTCCCCCAGGGCACGAACGTGCCTCTCGGCGAGACTCTACTGAGGGTGTTGTGGGGCCTCCGTAGGCTGGGGGCCGATTGCCCCGGTCGGGGCCGAAGGAAAGGCGGGAAGATGCGGGTCCTGGTCACCGGTGGTGCCGGCTTCATCGGGTCGCACTACGTCCGGCAGGTGCTCGGCGGCGCCTACCCGGCGCTGCGCGACGCCGAGGTGGTGGTGCTGGACAAACTCACCTACGCCGGCAACGAGGCCAACCTGGCGCCGGTCGCCGCCGACCCGCGGTTGCGGTTCGTCCGCGGCGACATCTGCGACGGGCGGAAGGTCGCCGACGTCATGCGCGGTGTCGACCTGGTCGTGCACTTCGCCGCCGAGTCCCATGTGGACCGCTCGATCCTCGGTGCCGCCGACTTCGTGCTGACGAACGTGCTCGGCACGCAGAACCTGCTGCAGGCGGCCCTGGACGCGGGCGTCTCGAAGTTCGTCCACGTGTCCACGGACGAGGTGTACGGCTCGATCGAGACCGGCTCGTGGACCGAAGACCACGTGCTGGAGCCGAACTCGCCGTACTCGGCGTCGAAGGCGTCCTCCGACCTGGTGGCGCGGTCCTTCTTCCGGACGCACGGGCTGCCGGTGTGCGTCACCCGGTGCTCCAACAACTACGGTCCGTACCAGTTCCCCGAGAAGGTCATCCCGCTGTTCGTCACGAACCTGCTCGACGGGCGGCCGGTGCCGCTGTACGGCGACGGGCTCAACGTCCGTGACTGGCTGCACGTGGACGACCACTGCCACGGCATCCAGCTGGTCGCCGACCACGGGCGGCCGGGCGAGATCTACAACATCGGCGGCGGCGTCGAGCTGACCAACCGCGAGCTGACGGAGAAGCTGCTCGCCGCGCTCGGTGCGGGCTGGGACAGCGTCGAACCGGTCGAGGACCGCAAGGGCCACGACCGCCGGTACTCGGTGGACATCACGAAGATCAGCGAAGAGCTGGGGTACGCTCCGCGGGTGTCCTTCGAGGACGGTCTGGCCGCGACAGTGGCCTGGTACACGGACAATCGCGCGTGGTGGGAGCCCCTGGCGGAGCGGGCCGCGCTCAAGAAGTGAGGATGTGCTCGTGCGGCTGACGGTGCTCGTGCCCGGCGGTTCCGGACAGCTCGGCCGCGACCTGGCCGCGCTGGCGTCCCCTTCGGTGGACGTGGTGGCGCCGGGTTCCGCGGAGCTCGACGTGACGGCGACGGGCCAGGTCCTCGCGGCGGTCGGCGCGCTGGCGGACCGCGCCCGCGAGACGGGCTCGGCCCCGGTGGTGATCAACGCCGCGGCGTACACGGCGGTCGACAAGGCCGAGACGGACGAGGAGCGCGCGTTCGCGGTGAACGCGGACGGCCCCCGGGTGCTGGCCGCGGCGTGCGCGTCCCGCCGCGTGCCGCTGATCCACGTGTCGACGGACTACGTCTTTTCCGGCGACGCCTCGACGCCGTACGAGCCGGCCGACGAGCTGGGACCGCGCTCGGCGTACGGCCGCACGAAGGCGGCGGGCGAGGACGCGGTGCTCGGGTCGGGCGCGTCGTCGTGGGTCGTGCGGACCGGGTGGCTGTACGGGCATTCGGGTTCGAACTTCGTGAAGACCATGGCCCGGCTGGAGTCCGCGCGCCCGGAACTGTCCGTTGTGGACGACCAGGTGGGAGGTCCCACGTGGACGGCCGACCTGGCGGCGGGCCTGCTGGAGCTGGCATCCCGCGCGGCGGGCGGCGACGGCCCGGAGCGGCGCACCCTGCACTGCACGAACGCGGGCTCGGTGAGCTGGTGCGGTTTCGCCAAGGCGATCTTCTCGCGGCTGGGGGCGGATCCATCGCGGGTGCACCCGTGCACGTCGGCGGAGTACCCGCAGGCGGCGACTCGGCCGGCGTACTCGGTCCTGTCGCCGGCGTCGTGGCAGGAAGCCTGGCTGACCCCGCTGCGGCCGTGGGAAGAGGCGTTGGACGCTTACTTCGCGGCAGGTTCCGCCACGGTTTGAGGTCGGCTGGTTCCCGGAACGAGGACTTCCGCGGTCTCGGCCGCGTGCCCGAACCCGTAGGTCCACGAGAAAACGGTCGAGACCAGCGCGAAGCCGTAAAGGCAGGCGAAGACGACGGTCGAGACGGGGGCGTGGGACCAGGACAAGGTCAACGTGTACCCGGTGTACCCGACGACGAGCGCCCCGGCGCCGCCGTAGATGATGGCTTCCATCACCTTGTGCGGCCAGCGGGCAATCATGATGTTCCCGATCGCTTCGCCGCGTTTGGCGCCTATCCGGCTGCGTTCGCCGTCCGGAACACCCGCGACGTCGAGCAGCTTTTCCTCGGTGTACTGGATCGTCACGGCGTTGACCATGGAAAGGCACACCAGGAGCGAGTGGAAGGCGGCGACCAGCCACAGCGGGCTCGGGAGGATGGCCACCACCACCCAGCTGACCGCGGATCCGAACTTGTCCGCGAACGCCAGTGTCGCGGCGATGTAGGCGGCCCCGGCGCCCAGCAGGGCGAGCGACACGTTCGCGATCGAGGAATTGTCGGCTCGGGTGCCGGCGTAGATCGCGGCGAGTGCGGTGACCCGATCGGCGTCGTCAGGCATCGGGCGGCCCTCCACCGGGAAGCAGCGTGACTGATGCTCCTAGGTCGCCGGCCCACGCTGAACCGTTACGAGCCTCGGATGCCTGCTTCGCGGCAGGCTCAGTGACGGCCTGAGGCCAGCCGGTAGGCGCCGACCGTCAGTTCGGCGCACGTGCGCCACGTGAAGTTGGCCGCGTGTGCACGGCGGGCCGAAGACGTCGCCACCGCGTGGGGGTCCGTCACCGCCGTTCGCAGTGCCTCCGCCAGGCCGTCCACGTCGCCGTACGGGACCAGGCTCGCGCAGTCGCCCGCCACTTCGCGCAGGGCCGGGATGTCCGTGCAGACCACCGGGACGTCCGAGGCCATCGCCTCCAGCACCGGCAGCCCGAAACCCTCGTCGCGGGAGGGCAGCACCAGGGCCGACGCGCCCGCCACCACCGTGCGCAGGTCCACATCGGACAGATAGCCGGTCTGGGACGTGCGCGACGAGCGCGGGAACGGGCCCGGGCCGGCGAACACCAGGTCCGGCAGGTCCGGCGCCGCCTCGTGGGCGCGGGTCAGCCAGTCCAGGCCCTTGCGCGGGCCGGCCGCGCCCGCGAACAACAGGTACCGCGAGGGCAGGCCGAGCCGCGCGCGCCGCTCGTCGTCCGGCGGGCGCGCCGTGAACCAGGCCGGGTTGACGCCCAGCGGGGTGACCACGATCTTGTCGCGGGAGACGTCCAGGCGCTCCGCCACCGAGTCGGCCACCGCCGCCGTCGGCGTGCAGATCACGTTGGCGCGGTGGGCGCCGCGGCGGACCAGTTCCGGCAGGCCGCGGTCGCTCGGCGCCAGCTCCGCGGGATTGTCCAAAAAGGCCAGGTCGTGGATCGTCACCACGCCCGCGGCGCGCACCCGGCCCGGCAGCACGAAGTTCGTGCCGTGCACGACGTCCGTCGGACCCGCGAACAGCTCCACCGGCGGGAAGTCCGAGCGCAGCCAGGCCGCCCGCAGCAACCGCGCCGAAACCGGCATCCCGCGGGCCCGCGCGCCGTACGGCAGCACGTGCCGCAGCCGCCGCCAGCCGCGCAGCGTGAACGCCACCGCGCGCGTGTCCACCTCGGGGATCGACACCAGCTCTTCGCTCAGCGCGGCGGTGTACCGGCCGATCCCGGTGCGGGCGCCGAGCAGCGGAGTGCCGTCGAGGAGGACGCTCAGGGACCTAGCCACGGCGCAGCCGTTGCTTCGCGACCTTCAGGACCCGCCCGCCGACGCGCCGCGCCAGCTCCGTCGCCCCGCCGGCCGCCAGGTACTCCCGGACCAGGTCGGCGTCGCGGCGCAGCATCTCGCGGCCGCGCACCGGCGCCGTCTTGGTCAGGTCCGCCGATCCGGGCAGCCGGTCGGCCGCCGGGCGCGGGTCGCGGCAGAACTCCACCAGCGGCTTCAGCGCCTCCGGCCAGGTGTACCGCTGCGCGACGACGGCGATCCGCTCGACGCAGCCCGCCGCGAATTCCTCGTCGTACAAGCACTTCTCGAGCGCTTCGGCCAGCGCGGACGCATCCTCGGCCGGGACGACGACGCCGAGCCGTTCGGCCCGCACGAGGTCGGCGAACGAGTCGCCGTCGGTGGTGACGATCGGCAGCCCGGCCCACAGGTAGTCGAGGACGCGGGTGCGGAACGCGAACGTCGTCTCGACGTGCTCGTAGTGCGTCGTGACGCCGCAGTTCGCGTCCAGCAGCCAGTTCTGGCGCTCGTGGTAGGGCACCCACTGCTCGTTGAAGTAGACGTGCTTCCCGGTCAGCCCCAGCGAATCCGCCAGCCGGATCGTCCGCGTGCCGATGTCCATCTCGGCGACCTCGGGGTTCGGGTGCTTCATGCCGAGGAACACCAGCCGGACGTCGCCGCGGCGGCGGCGCAGCTCGTCGATCGCGCGGACCAGCGTCAGCGGGTCGAACCAGCTGTACACCCCGCCGGCCCAGAGGACGACGTGGTCGGTGCCCCCGATGCCGAGCGACGACCGCAGGCCTGGCCCGGTGCGCACCGGTGCCTGCGGCGACAGTCCGAAGGGGACGACCGCGAGCAGCGACTGCGTGGTCGGGTCGGCGTCGTAGAGCCGCGGGGACAACCGGCCCAGCGCGGCGAGGTGGCCGAGCCACAGGTGCCGCTGCCGTTCGGACGCGCACAGGAAGAAGTCGCCGCGTTCGATCTGCGCGTCCAGCACGCGGGTGACGCCCGCGAGGTCGGCCGCGCGCCGGTCGTCGGCGACGCCCTTGCCCTGCTCCAGCAGCTCCAGGTGCATCGGGTCGTAGAGGTCGGCGACGACGATCTTGCCGCTGTGCTCCTTCTTCAGCGACGGCGCGAGTTCCAGCACGTGGCCCTGCAGCACGACGACGTCGGCCCAGGCGATCGGCGCCTCGAGCTCGCGGTGCTTGCCGGCGCTGACGCGGAACGGCGCGGGCGGCGGCGTCGCGAGCGGGTTGGTGGTGATCAGGTGGACGTCGTGCTCGGCGGCGAGCGCCAGCGCGATGTTCCAGGCGCGGATCGCCGGGCCGGCCATCCGCTCGGTGAGGGCGTCGCCGGTGATCACGAGGATCTTGCGCCGCTGCCCGAACGCCTGCTCGATGCCGAACGCCTCGACGAGGATCTCGTGCGCGGCGAGGTAGCGCGGCAACGGGTAGGCGGGCTCCAAAGCCTTGCGCAGCAAGGGAAGCAGGTCGGCGTCGGTGCGGACGCGGGCGGCCTGCTCGACCGCCCGGGACGCGCCCAGTGAGGGCAGCTGCTCGACGAACTGGTCGATCGCCAGGAGCCCGGCGAGCGTGGTTCGCGGGATCGCGACGTCCCCGGATTCGATCGGCCCGACGCCCCGCTCGAGGTCCAGCTGGGTCGCGTCCAGCTCGCCGCGCGCGGTGGCGCGCCGGACGGCGAGCGCGAGCGCCGCGGGCAGCGCGCGGGCCAGGGTCTCGTCGGAGAGGTTCTTGTACATCGCCGCGAGCGCGTTGCGCTCCAGGAGGAAGGTCTCGCGGCCGGTTTCCGGCGCGTCGACGGCGCCCATCGTGCCGTGGTGGCGGTGGTACGTCAGCGACTCCGGGACGTACCGGACGCGCCAGCCGCGCAGGTTCAGCCGCCAGCCGAGGTCGACGTCCTCGTAGAACATGAAGAACCGCTCGTCGAAGCCGCCCAGCTCGGCGAACACGCCGGCCCGGACGAACATCGCGGAGCCGGTGCCGAACAGGACGTCCTTCGCGACCTCGTGCTCGGCGGCCGGGACGTCGGCCAGCGGCGAGCCCGCGTGGCGCTTGTAACCCATGCCGAACCAGGTCAGGCCGCCGTCGACGAAGTCGGTGCCGGTGCCGTCCCAGTCGACGACCTTGCTGGCCACGGCGGCGACGCGCGGCTGCGCGCGCAGCTCGGCGACGGCGGTGGAGACCCAGCCGGGCGCCGGGCGGGCGTCGTTGTTGAGGAACCCGAGGACGGTGCCGGTCGCGTGCTTCGCGCCGAGGTTGCAACCGCCCGCGAAGCCGGTGTTGCGGCCTGCCTCGACCACGGTGGCCCCGGGCACGGCTTCGCGGATGCGCGCGGCTTCGTCGGAGTTGTCGACGCAGATCAGCTCGAGCTCGGGGTAGTCGTGCTCGGCGAGCGCGCGCAGGCAGGCGATCGTGTCTTCGGCGCCGCGGTAGTTCACCACGATCACCGAGACGAGCGGTTGCGGTTCCCCCTGCGCCAAAGCCAGCTCCTTCGTCGGGTGAGCGCCAGCTTAAAGGCCAGCCCAAGCCTCCCAGACCGCGCCTCGGCTCAGCGCGGCCGCACGGCCGATCGCGCGGCGGGCCAGCAGCGTCGCCGGCAGCCGCGTGATCACCTCGGCCAGGACGCGGCAGCGCAGGCCGAACCGGAAGTTCGCCGCCCGGGGGCGCCCGGGCCGCAGGGGCAGTACCGCTGTCAACACGGCGAACCTCAGCAGCTGGTTCACCGCGACTTCGCGGGGCGCGCAGCGCAGCAGCATGAGCAGCCGGTTGCGCTCGTTCCAGCGGTGGAACAGCGGCGAGCCCAGCTCGCTGCTGACGCCGTGGGCGTGCCGGACGCGCGCCTCGGGCGCCGCGACGACGTCCCACCCGGCCAGCCGCAGCCGCCACGCCGTGTCGGTGTCCTCGTAGTAGCAGAAGAACCCGGCCGGGACGCCGTGGACGCTCTCGAGCGCGTCGGTGCGCAGCAGGGCCGCGCCACCGCAGAAGCCGAACACCTCGTCCGCCGGGGTGGTGAGGTCGGCGCCGTGGCCGTCGGCGGTGAGCCGCACGCCGGCGGACTGCGTGCCGCCGCCGGGCCGCACGAGCAGCGACGTCACCGCGGCGGCCAACGGGGCTTTTTCCAGGGTGTCTTCGAGCGTCGCGAGCCAGTCCGGCTCGGGCTCGGCGTCGTCGTTCAGCCACGCCATCAGCGGGGTTCCGACGCGCCGGACGGCGACGGCGAGCGCGCCCGCGTAGCCCGCGTTGCGGGGGAGGCGAAGTACTTGCGGACGCGAAGGATGGGCCGCGAGCAGGGCGGCGGTGCCGTCGTCGGAGGCGTTGTCCACCACGAGCGTCCGATGTGGACGCGTCTGCGCGGCGAGCGCGTCGAGGCAGGCGGTGACGTGCCCGGCACCCCGCCAGGTCACGACGACCACCGTGGTGGCGGGATTCGCGGTCACGTCCCGCACAATAGCCGCGTGCCCGAACTGGTCGTGCTCGCCGAGCAGCTCCTCGCGCCCGTGCCCGGAGGCACCGGGCGCTACACGGCCGAGCTGCTCCCCGCCCTCGCGCGGACCGCGCCGCCGGGCTGGACGGTCTCCAGCGTGGTCGCGCGGCACGCCGACGTGCGCGCGGCCGAGCTCGAGGGCGTCGAAGGCCCGCGGGTGCTGCGGATCCCGCCGCGGGTGCTGGTCGGCGCGTGGCAGCTGGGGATCCCCTGGTGGCCGGGCGGCGACGCGGTGCACGCGCCGACGCCGTTCGCGCCCCCGCGCGCCCCGGCCGGGAAGACGGTGAGCGTCACCGTGCACGACACCGTGCCCTGGACCCACCCCGAGACGCTCACCGCGCGCGGCGTCAGCTGGCACCGGTCGATGATCGCGCGGGCGGCGCGGTCGTCGACCGGGCTGGTCGTGCCGACCCGGGCCGTCGCGGACGAGCTGGCGGTGCTGGTCGACGTCGGCGTCCCGGTGCACGTGGTGCCGCACGGCGTGCGGGTCCCCGAGGGGGCCGCCGAGCTGGACCTGCCTTCGCGGTACGTGCTGGCCGTCGGGACGATCGAGCCGCGCAAGGGCATCGACGTGCTGGTCGACGCGGTCGCGGCGCTGGACGGCGTGGTGCTGGTGCTGGCCGGCCAGCCGGGCTGGGGCGGCGTCGACCCGGCCGCGCTGGCGCGGGAACGCGGCCTGCCCGCGGACCGGCTGCGGGTGCTGGGGAAGGTGCCGGACGCCGAGCTGGCGACCGCGTTGCGCCGGGCGAGCGTGCTGGCCGTGCCGAGCCTCGCCGAGGGCTTCGGGCTGGGCCTGCTGGAGGCGATGGCGGCGGGCGTGCCGGTGGTGCACACGGACGTCCCGGCGCTGGCCGAGGTAGCGGGCGGCGCGGGCCGGATGGTGCCGCGCGGCGACGCGGCAGCGCTGGCCACGGCGTTACGCGAAGTGCTGGGTTCACCGTCTGTGGCCGACGACCTCGCCCGATCGGGGAGGGAACGAGCCCGCACGTTCACGTGGCGTAGGGCGGCGGAAGCCGTCTGGGCGATCCACACCCGCGCACACGGCTGACGTGTTTGCCAGTTCCCCACCATGACACCGGGTCACCGCCGTACCCTGCAGGGGTGAGCGAAGACCCCCGGGTTCTGATCGACGCGACCGCGGTTCCCGCGGACCGCGGCGGGGTCGGCCGGTACGTGGATTCGCTCGTCGCCGCCCTGGACGCCGACGGGGCGCGCGTCACCGTCGTCTGCCAGCCCCGGGACCTGCGGCTTTACGATCGGCTGGCACCGCACTCACGCATCGTGCCCGCCTCGCCGTCGACGACCACCCGGACCGCGCGCCTGACCTGGGAACAGGCGACGCTGCCGAGACTGGTGCGCCGGCTCGGCGCGGACGTCGTCCACTCGCCGCACTACACGATGCCGCTGGCCACGTCGGCGGCATCGGTCGTCACGCTGCACGACGCGACGTTCTTCACCGACGCGGTCCTGCACTCTTCGGTGAAGGCCCGCTTCTTCCGCGCGTGGACGGCGACGGCCCTGCGCCGCGCGACGTTGTGCGTGGTCCCCTCGGCGGCGACGGCCGCGGAGCTGACCCGCGTCGGCCAGGTGCGGCACGCTTCGCTGGAAGTCATTCACCACGGCGTCGACAGCGAGCGCTTCCACCCGCCGTCGCCCTCGGAAGTCGCCGCCGCCCGAGCGGCGGTGGGGCTGGGCCGGACCCCGTACGTGGCGTTCTTGGGCGCGCTGGAGCCGCGCAAGAACGTGCCGGCGTTGATCCGCGGCTTCGCGCGGGCGGTGGCCGGGCAGCGCGACGCGCCGGCGTTGGTGCTGGCCGGCCAGCCGGGCTGGGACACGCAGGTGGAACGGGCCCTGGACGCCGTGCCGCACCGGCTGCGGGTGATCCGGGCAGGATATCTGCCCTTCGGCACCCTGGCCGGCTTTCTCGGCGGGGCTTCGCTGGTGGCGTACCCGTCGCTGGGCGAGGGGTTCGGGCTCCCGGTGCTGGAGGCCATGGCGTGCGGCGCGTGCGTGCTGACGACGCGCCGGCTGTCCCTGCCGGAGGTGGGCGGCGACGCGGTGGCGTACTGCGGCGTGGGCGCGGGCGACGTGGCGGCGGCGATCTCCGAGCTGCTGGCGGACCCGGGCCGCCGAGCCGAGCTGGCCACGGCGGCCCAGCAGCGCGCGAAGGAGTTCTCCTGGGCGACGACCGCGGAACGGCACCGCGAGGCGTACGCCAAGGCTTGGTCCCGCCACCTCCGCACCCGCTGACCCGCGCTCAAAGAGCCGACACACGTGATTGAAGGGTCGACACGGCGGCATTGGCCCTTTCCGTCACGCGCTGCGGGGCGGCGGGGTTGCGCTGGGTGATGAGTGGACAATGGCCGGGTGACTGAGCACTCCCGCTATGGCGACGAAGTCGGCGTCGTGACCGTGACCTACTTCTCCGAGGACACCATCGAGCGGTTCCTCGACACCCTCGAGAAGGCCACCGAGCGCGAGCTCAAGGTGGTCGTCGCGGACAACGCGTCCGTCGAGGGTGCCCTCGAGAAGGCCACCGCCCACCGCAAGAACGTCCAGCTGCTCGCCATGGGGGAGAACCTCGGCTACGGGACCGCCGCCAACCGGGGCGTCGCCGAGCTGGACGACCGGTACGGCTGGGTCGTCGTCGTCAACCCGGACCTCGAGTGGGAGCCCGGGTCGCTCGACGCCCTGCTCGAGGTCGCGCGGCGGTGGCCGCGCGGGGGTGCCTTCGGGCCGCTGATCCACGATCTCGAGGGGGTCGTCTACCCCTCGGCGCGGCTGCTGCCCTCCTTCGGCCGGGGCATCGGGCACGCCCTCTTCGGGAAGGTCTGGCCCGGCAACCCCTGGACGAAGCAGTACCGGCAGGAGACCGGCACGCCGGTCGAGCGCACCTCGGGCTGGCTGTCCGGGTCGTGCCAGCTGTTCCGGCGGGAGGCGTTCGACTCCGTCGGCGGCTTCGACACGAGCTACTTCATGTACTTCGAGGACGTCGACCTCGGCGACCGGCTCGCGAAGGCCGGCTGGCTGAACGTCTACGCCCCGTCCTCGAGCGTGGTCCACGAAGGCGGGCACTCGACGTCGCAGGCGTCGAAGAAGATGCTCAAGGCCCACCACGCCAGCGCGTACCGCTACCTCGCCGACCGCCACCCTGGCCTCGTCTGGAAGCCGGTCCTGGCCGCCGCGAAGCTCGGCCTCGCCGTGCGGCTGAAGCTCGAGACGCGCTAGATCCCGTCGAGCCGGCGCGAAAGGTCGGACTTGCCGTTGGTCTGCGTCACCGTCGGCACCAGGCCGGTGTCCTCCGGGTCCGGCTCCTTCAGCGGGCTCGTTATCGGCTCGGCCTGGGGCCGGCGGGCCAGCGGCGTGTGCATCGGGGTCGTGGGCGTCGGCGTGCTCAGCGGGGTCGTCGGCTGCGCGCGGCGGCCACCCTGGGTCTCCATCCGCCGCGTCGGCGCCGAGCCCGCGAGCGGGTGGTCGTTCTCCTCGATCAGCGACGCCGGCAGCTGCGTGGTCGTGTCGGGGTCGCGGCTGCGGTCGAGGCCGTCGATCTGCGCGCGCGGGATCTGCTGCGTGTTCGACGAGTCCATCGGCGACGTGGCTCTGTCGGGTGTCACCACGAACACACCGCGCGCTTGGGCTCGTGCGAGCAGGGCGTCCGCCCGATCGCGGGGGTCCATCCCCTCGGCCTCCCGACTGACCCGGGGGCCCTCTGGGGAAAGGCCCGCCTGTTTCCTGTCTAGGGTAGGCCCTCCGGGCGACCTCCGTCAGGGTTTCCCGCGGCTTGTCGCTCAGCGGTGCGTGATACAAGAGGAGATTTCCGTGACGTCCGAGGTCGAGATCGACGCCGTCGTGCTGGTCGGAGGCAAGGGCACGCGCCTGCGGCCACTGACCCTTTCGGCACCGAAGCCGATGCTCCCGACAGCCGGGACGCCGTACCTGAGCCACTTGTTCTCCCGCATCCGCGAAGCCGGGATCCGGCACGTCGTGCTGGGCACGAGCTACCGTGCGGAGGTGTTCGAGGAGTACTTCGGCGACGGCAAGTCGATCGGTCTGGACCTCGAATACGTCGTCGAAGAGGAGCCGCTCGACACCGCGGGCGCGATCCGGAACGTCTACGACAAGCTGCGTGCGGACCACGTGATCGTCTTCAACGGCGACATCATCTCCGGCTCGGACCTCGGTGAGCAGCTGCGCGTGCACCGCGAGTCGGAGGCCGACGTCACCCTGCACCTGCAGCGCGTGCCCGACCCGAGCCGGTTCGGTTCGGTGCCGACCGACGAGACCGGCCGCGTCCAGGCCTTCCTCGAGAAGACGCCGAACCCGCCGACCGACCAGATCAACGCCGGCTGCTACGTCTTCCGCCGCCCGGTGATCGAGTCGATCCCGACCGGGCGCCGGGTGTCGGTCGAGCGCGAGACGTTCCCGCAGCTGCTGGAGCAGGGCGCGCACATCCACGGCTTCGTCGACGCGTCGTACTGGCTGGACGTCGGCACGCCGGAGGCGTTCGTGCGCGGCTCCGCCGACCTGGTGCGGGGTGTCGCGCCGACGTCGGCGCTGCCCGGCCGGCCCGGCGACTTCCTGGTGCTCGACGGTGCTTCCGTCGCCGAAGACGCCCAGCTGTCCGGTGGTTCGACCATCGGCGGCGGCGCGGTGGTCGGCTCGGGCGCGAAGATCGACGGCTCGGTGCTGTTCGACGGCGCCGCCGTCTCCGAGGGCGCGATCGTCGAGCGTTCGGTGCTCGGGCACGGCGCGCGCGTCGGCGCCGGTGCGGTGCTGCGCGGGGTCGTGCTGGGCGACGGCGTGTCCGTCGGGGCCGGCTGCGAACTGCTCGACGGCGCCCGGATCTGGCCCGACACCGTGCTTCCCGACGGTTCCGTCCGCTTCTCGAGCGACGCGTAGCGATGTTCTGGCGCCCCGCGTTCGAAGTCGACCCAGGCCGTGTCCTGAGTCCGCTGAGGCGCGGCCGCGGGTCGCTCAACATCCTCGACGACGAACGCGGCATCACCTGGCTCGCGTCGAACACCCCGGACGGCCCGGGCACCCTCGCGCTGCGCCGCCTGACCGACGGCCGGTTCGAGGCTGCGGCCTGGGGCGCCGGCGCGGACCGGCTGCTCAGTGGCGTCCCGGCCCTGCTCGGCGCGGAGGACGACGACTCGGAGTTCGTCGCGCACCACGACGTCGTCGCGCGCGCCCGGCGGGAGAACCCCGGGCTGCGGCTCGGCGCGACGGGCGTGGTGTGGGACTGGCTGGTGCTCGCGGTGCTGGAGCAGAAGGTGACCGGCAAGGAGGCGATCCGGTCGTGGGCCGAGCTGTGCCGCCGCTTCGGCGAGCGGGCGCCCGGGCCGGGGCCGGACCGCCTGCGCGTCCCGCCGACGCCGGTGGCGCTGCGGTCGCTGCCGGACTGGCACTGGCACCGCGCGGGCGTCGACATCAAGCGCCGGACCACGCTGATCAACGCGGCGCGCGTCGCCCGGCACCTGGAGCGGGCGGTCGAGCTGGGCGGGATCGCCGGGCGGCACCTGCTGCGGACCGTGCCCGGCATCGGCGTGTGGACGGCGGCGGAGGTCGCGCAACGCGCCTGGGGCGACCCGGACGCGGTCAGCTTCGGTGACTACAACATCCCGTCGATGGTCGGGAACGCCGTGCTCGGCGTGAAACTCGACGACGTCGGGATGGCGGAGGTGCTGACGCCGTACGCCCCGCAGCGGCAGCGGGCGGTGCGGTACCTGGAGGCGGCCGGCCACCGCCGGCCCCGCTTCGGACCGCGGATCGAGCTGCGCGACTACCGCGCCATGTGACCTTGCTACTGAGCCGGGGGATACCCGCCGGGCGGCGGGTACGGCGGCTGCTGGCCCGGGTACGGCTGCTGGCCCGGGTAAGGCTGCTGCTGGCCCGAGTAGGGCTGCGGCGGGTAACCGGGTTGCTGGGGCGGGTATCCCGGGTGCTGCTGCGGCGGGTACGGCGGCTGCTTCGGCTTGGCGTTGATCGCGATGACCACCACCGTCACCAGGCCCCCGACGACCAGCAGCAGGATCAACAGCACCAGCACACTCACGAGTCACCCTCCAGGGCAGCGCGGACGATCGACAGGGCCTCCGCGTCGGACAGGCCCAGTTTGCGGGTGGTCTTCGCGTATTCCGCCGCCGCCTGCTGGGCGCGGCCGCGGCTCTGGTCGCCCGAGGCCGCGACGAAGCTGCCCGCCCGGCCGCGCGTCTCGATCAGCCCGGCTTCCTCCAGCTCGCGGTACGCGCGGGCGACCGTGTTCGGGGCGATGCCGAGGTCGGCCGCCAGCTGCCGGACCGTGGGCAGCTTGGTGCCCACGGCCAGGCTCCGGTCGTTGATCCGCGTCGCGAACCCGGACCGGACCTGCTCGTACGGCGGCACCGGCGAGCTGCTGTCGAAGGGGACGATCACCAGCTCTGCGGTCCCGCTCCCGGCCCCGGCGGCCGTTGCCCGTACGGCCCCTGCGGCACCGGCTGCGAAGGCGGGTACCCCGGCTGCTGCGGAACCGGGAACCCGGCCTGCGGCGGGGCGAAGCCGGGCTGCGGCGGATAACCCTGCTGCGGCGCGGGGAACCCGCCCGACGCCGGTTGCGGGAATCCGCCCGACGGCGCCGGGAAGCCTTGCTGCGGCTGGAAACCTTGCTGCGGCGGGAAGTTCTGCTGGGCGGGCGGGAACTGACCGCCGTTCTTCATCGCCTCTTCGCGGCGCATCTTCGACACCCGCACCGCGACCACGACGACGAACACGATGATCGCCAGGACCAGCAGGCCCAGGACGACGTAGCCGAACGCGCCGCCGCCGCTGCCGCCGCCGGAATGGAAATGCACCCGCTCGGGGAACTGCGTAGCCATGGGTCCTCCCTCTCCGCGCCCCAGGCTAGTGCCCGGCACCGACAGGAACGGCCGCTTTCACCAGATCGGCGAGATCTTCGGAGCCCGCCGGGAGCGCGTCCGCCGGCCACCACCGCAGGTCGTCGGACTCCTCGCTGCGCACCGGCGAAGCCCCCGGCGGGGCGTGCACGGCGAACCGGACGTCGAAGTGCCGGGTGGGCACGCCCAGCGAGCACGTGATCGGGTGGACGTCGAGGTGCACCGGCTCGGCGGAGATCCGCAGCCCGGCGATGCCGGACTCCTCGGTGGCCTCCCGCAGCGCGGCGCCGGCCAGTGAGACGTCCGACGGCTCGCAGTGGCCGCCGAGCTGCAGCCACCGCCCGACCCGCGGGTGCAGCGTCAGCAGCACCCGGGTGCCGGTGTGGTCCAGGACCACGGCCGACGCCGTCAGGTGCCCGGCCGCGCACGACCGTCGGCACGAGTCGTCGCGCGCCGCGAGGAACCCGAGGAACGCCTGGCGCAGCGACTCCTGGGACGCGAGATCGGGCCGCCACGAACCCAGCGTCGCGACGGCGTCTTCGTGCAGGCTCACAGTTCCAGGAGTCCTTCCCCGGGCGTGATCGGCCCGCGCGGGCCGGGGTCGTCCAGCGGCACGCCGATCGCGACCGAACCGAGCGGCTGCCAGCGTTCGTCGAGGCCGAGGACGTCCCGGACGAGGTCGGCGGCGAAGATCGTCGACCCGATCCAGCACGAGCCGAGCCCTTCGGCGGCCAGCGAAACCAGCAGACCCTGCACGGCGGCGCCGCCGGCGACGGTGAACATGGTCTTCTCGCAGTCGTTGCGGCGCTCGTCGCGGTAGGTGTGCGCGCCGTCCGGGACCAGGAACGGGATGACGACTTCCGGGGCCCGGTAAAGGATGTCGCCGCGGCTGAGCCGCTTCGCGATCTGCTCCTCGGTGAACCCGTCGCCGGACAGGTCGGCCCGCCACGACTCGCGCATCGCGTCGAGCAGCTGCTTGCGCGTGCCGCCGTCGCGCAGCCAGACGAACCGCACGGGGTGGGTGTGGTGCGGCGCGGGCGCGGTCAGCGCGGACGCCACCGCGCGCCGCATCGCCGCGGGGTCCACCGGCTCGTCGGCGAACTGCCGCACCGAGCGCCGCGCCGGGACGGCCGCGCGCCGGCCCTGCGCGATGGCTTCGTTGGTGCCCAGCCGGAAGAGGTCCTCCTCGAGCGGGCGCACGAGGTTCCGGGCCGTCGAGCCGTCGTCGAAGATGTCCAGACCACGCACGACGGCGACCGGGGTGCCGCCGAGCTTGCCCTTGACCAGGTCGGCGGCCGCGGCCAGCTCGTCCGCGACCGCGACCTCGGTGACGGCCAGCTCGTTGCCCTGCCCGTCGACCTCGCCGCGGTAGGCGTGCAGCACGCGCAGCCCGGACGAGCCGATCGCGGCGTCGGTCTGCCCGACCCGCCACGCGCGGCCCATCGTGTCCGTGACGACCACGGCGACCTCGACGCCGAGCCGTTCGCGCAGCCCGTTGCGCAGCGCCAGCGCCGACGCGTCCGGGTCGGCCGGCAGCAGCGCGACCTCGTCGCCTTCGACGTTCGACGCGTCGATGCCCGACGCCGCCTGCACGATCCCCAGGTGGTTCTGGGTGATCACCGTGCGCGCGATGCGCGCGACCACCCGGATCGCTTCGCGGTCGACGAGCTTGCGGCGCTCGGCGTCGCGGACCTCGGGGTCCGTCGGCACCTTGACGAGCCTGCCCTCGGTCTTCGAGACGATCTTGCTGGTCACGACCAGGACGTCACCCGAGCGCAGCCAGGGTGCGGCCTTGACGATCGCGCCGGTCAGGTCGTCGCCCGGGCGGAACTCCGGCAGCCCGGTGACGGGCAGGATCTCCAGCTTGGGGGAGGCGTGGTCAGTCAACGGGGGCTCCGGCCAGGTCCAGGGCGGCGCGGGCCATCGCCGCGGTCGCGTCCACATCGGACATCAGCAGCGGCACGTCGCGGACGGTCACGCCCGGCACGTCCGCCGTCTCGCCTTCCGCGATCAGCCAGCCGTCGAGCACGCCGTCGTCCTTGCGCGAGCCGTAGTGCCGGCCCACCGCCTCCGCCGACGTCTCGACGCCGATCGCGGTCAGGCACGCGTCGGCCATCCCGCGCAGCGCCTTGCCGCCGATGATCGGCGACACGCCGACGACGCCCGCCGACGTCTTGCGCAGCGCGTCCCGGACCCCCGGCACGCCCAGCACGGTCCCGACTGAGACGACCGGGTTCGACGGCGCGAACAGCACCGCGTCGGCGCCGGAGATCGCGTCGAGCACGCCCGGCGCGGGCTTGGCCTCTTCGGCGCCAACCGCGACGATCGAGTGCGCCTTCGGCTCGGCGCGGTAGCGCACCCACCACTCCTGGAAGTGGATCGCCTTCTGCTGGCCGTCCTGCTCCGGGTCGTCGATCACCACGTGCGTCTCGACGCGGTCGTCCGACATCGGCAGCAGCCGGACGCCGGGCTGCCAGCGGTCGCACAGCGCCTCGGTCACCGCCGAGAGCGGGTAGCCCGCGCGCAGCATCCGCGACCGGATCAGGTGCGTGGCGATGTCCTTGTCGCCGAGCCCGAACCACGACGGCTCGGCGCCGTAGGCGGCCAGCTCGTCCTTGACGACCCAGGTCTCGCCCGAGTGCCCCCAGCCGCGTTCCTTGTCGATCCCGCCGCCGAGGGTGTACATGCAGGTGTCCAGGTCGGGACAGATCCGGAGGCCGTGCATCCAGACGTCGTCGCCGGTGTTGACCAGCGCCGTCACCTCGTGCCCGGACTCCGAAGCACCTTCCGGTGCCATGCCCAGCGCTGCCTTCACACCCAGCAGGAATCGGGCTCCGCCCACTCCGCCGACCACTACCACGATCTTCACGACGTCGAATCCTCGCACGAGCCGGGTGCGGGCACCCAGTACCGGTATCTGTGGTGCGGGACGTAGCCGAGCCCCGCGTAGAGCGCGAGCGCGCCCGCGTTCCCCTCCGCCACCTGCAACACCGCGTGGTCCGCCCCGTGTTCCGCGCCCCACGTGTGCAGGGCGCCCATCAGCGCGGACGCCAGCCCGCGGCGGCGGAAAGCGGGGTCGACCTCCAGGCGGCCGACGTGCAGCCAGCCGTCCACCAGCGCCCCGCGGACCACCCCGGCGGTGGTGCCGTCGGGCGTCGCGACGCCGTAGCCGACCTTGCCGCCGGTCAGGACGCTGCGCGCGGCCTCGGTGTCCTCGCCGGGCCCGAGCGCCAGCTGCCACCACTCCGGTGTCGGCTCGTCGTGCACCTCGACGCCGTCGGCCGGGGAAGCGCCGGTGAGCGGGACGGTGAGGACGACGACCTCGTGGCCGCGGTGGTGCCGGGTCGCCTCGGACCAGCCCTCGGCGACGATCGCGCGCTCGTTCGGGCTGTCGCGGATCACCTGCACCATCGGCGGGATCCCCCGATCGTGGGCGAAGTCACACACGGCGCGCAGGGCGTCCGGGACCGGGCGGCCCGCGTCGCCGACCGCGAGCGCGCTGTTCGCGCGCCCGGTGAACCCGCCCGCCCAGCGCAGCCGCCAGTTTCCCAAGGGTTCTTCGACCAGTGGCGGCCATGCTCTGCTGCAGGCGATTTCGAGCGTCTCGGGTGCGTTCACGGTTAGATTGTCCCCAAGGCCGTGAAAGTCGCGGAGCGGATTTCCGAGGAGGTGGCCGTGGGCATCCAGCGCAAGGACGAGCGGCACAACGAGAAGCTCGTCGACGAGATCTCCGAGGGGTTCAACCGCGCCGTGGGGGACAAGAAGGCCGAGGACGAGCCGCCCAAGCCGCGGTTCGTCATCACCGGTGACGCGCGGGCCACCCCGCCGCCGCGCCGCCGGGAGAGGTGACCTCGCCATACCCCGGGTATGGCTAAGGCTTGCCTCACCAACCGATCGGGTGCCGCTGCCGCGTAATGTCGGCACGGACTGGCTGTTTGCAGAGAAAAGCAGGAGTGCGCAGTGACCTACGTGATCGCCGAGCCCTGCGTCGACGTGCTCGACAAGGCGTGTATCGACGAGTGCCCCGTGGACTGCATCTACGAGGGCGAGCGGATGCTGTACATCCACCCGGACGAGTGCGTCGACTGCGGCGCCTGCGAGCCGGTCTGCCCGGTCGAGGCGATCTACTACGAGGACGACGTCCCGGACAACTGGTCGGACTACACCAAGGCCAACGTCGACTTCTTCGACGAGCTGGGCTCGCCCGGCGGCGCCTCCAAGGTGGGCAAGACCGCGCACGACCCGGGCTTCATCAAGGCGCTGCCCCCGCAGGGCGAATGAGCCGGGTTTCGCTGCCCGACTTCCCCTGGGACTCGCTCGCCGAGGTCAAGGCCACGGCGAGCGCCCATCCCGGCGGGGTGGTCGACCTCTCCATCGGCACCCCGGTCGACCCGGTCCCGGCCGGCATCCGCGACGCGCTCGCGTCGGTTTCGGACATCCCCGGGTACCCGACCACGCACGGCATCCCGGCGCTGCGCGCGGCGGCCATCGCCGCGCTCGGCCGCCGGCACGGCGTCACCGGCATCGAGCCGGACGCGGTGCTCCCGACGATCGGGTCGAAGGAGGCCGTGGCCTGGCTGCCGCGGCTGCTCGGCTTCGGTCCCGGCGACCTCGTCGTCATCCCCGAGCTGGCCTACCCGACCTACGAGGTCGGGGCGCTGCTGGCGGGCGCGACGATCCTGCGCGCCGACAGCACGGTCGCGCTCGGCCCGCAGCGCCCGGCGATGATCTGGCTGAACTCGCCGTCCAACCCGACCGGCAAGGTGCTCCCCGCGGAGCACCTGCGCAAGGTCGTGGAGTGGGCCCGCGAGCGTGACGTCGTGGTCGTCTCCGACGAGTGCTACCTGGCGCTCGGCTGGGAGACGGCCCCGCTGTCGATCCTGCACCCCGACGTCTCCGGCGGCCGGACCGACGGCCTGGTCGCGGTGCACTCGCTGTCCAAGTCGGCGAACCTGGCCAGCTACCGCGCGGGGTTCCTGACCGGCGACCCGCGCCTGATCGCGGGTCTGCTCGAGGTCCGCAAGCACGCGGGCATGATCGTGCCGCGCCCGGTCCAGGAGGCGATGGTCGCCGCCCTGACTGACGACGAGGCCCTGACGGCCCAGCGCGAGCGGTACGCACGGCGTCGGCTGGCGCTGCGGAAGGCGTTGCAGGACAACGGGTTCCGCATCGACCACTCCGAGGCCGGGCTGTACCTGTGGGCCACCCGCGACGAAGACGCGTCGACGACCGTGTCCTGGCTCGCCGACCGCGGGATCCTGGTCGCGCCGGGCACGTTCTACGGTCCGACGGGCGGCAGGCACGTCCGGGTCGCGCTCACCGCGACCGACGAGCGCGTGGACGCCGCCGTGGAGCGGCTCACCGCCTAGGCCCGAGCTGGCCGGCCAGCCGCTCGAGTTCGGCCGCCGCCGCGGGTGAGGTGCTGCTGAGCCCGCTGTGCA
This sequence comes from Amycolatopsis sp. NPDC004378, assembly GCF_053602455.1. Lineage (NCBI taxonomy): Bacteria > Bacillati > Actinomycetota > Actinomycetes > Pseudonocardiales > Pseudonocardiaceae > Amycolatopsis > Amycolatopsis sp. NPDC004378. The sequence continues at coordinate 51,565 of NZ_JBSGDR010000008.1, read as the reverse complement.
CGGCCGTCCTGCTCCGCAGGAAGCGCCGGAGCACGGCCACGAGCAGTCCTTCCGGCAGCGTCCGCAAGGCCGCGAACCCGCGCGGGACCGGCGACATCGGCAGCGCGCCCAGGTTCCGCCGCATCCGGTGGAGCATGGCGCGGACCGCGGCCGGGTCGCCGGCCAGGGCCACCGGGCCTCCGGCCGCCGCCACCGCCTGGCCGAGCGGCACCTCGAGCGCGGCGTGCGTCTTGAGCCAGGCGTCCATCCGCGGGGTGGCCTTGGCGTTGACCCCGGCGTCGCGGAACGTCCGCACGATCCGGTCCAGCCGCGGCGTGCGCCGGCCGTCGGGTTCGCCGATCGACATCGCGACCAGGCGGGTCAGGGGGCTTGCGGCGCGGTAGCGGACGACGTCGCCGTCCATCGTGCCGCCGTCCGCGGGAAAGCCGAGCAGCACCCGCTCGTGGCCGAGCACCGCGCCCAGCGGTTCCGCGCCGGCCGCCCAGTTGAGCAGGAACAGCACGTCGCCTTCGACGTCGGCGAGGGACTCGAGCACCTCGTCCAGCTGGTGGGCGCGGGTGAAGACGGCGATCAGGTCGTACCCGCCGGCCGGGTGCTCGACCACCGGCACCGGTACCCGCTCGACGACCGGGCTGTCTTCCACGGCGAGCCGCACGCCGTGCCGGCCCAGCGCGGCCAGGCGTTCGCCCCGGGCGAGGAGCGAGACGTCGTGCCCGGCTCGGTGCATGCGGGCGGCGAACAGGCTGCCGGTGACGCCGGCGCCGTACACGAGCAGCTTCATGGCGCTCCTGATCATTCATACGTTTGTTTGAAACAGACGTATGTAGAGTAACCGTCCATGGCGGTCTCCGACACCCGCTCCCAGCTCCTCGACGCGGCGGAGCACCTCTTCGCCGAGCACGGCTTCCGCGGCGCCTCGGTCCGCGCGATCACCGAGCGTGCCGGGGCGAACCTGGCCGCCGTCGGGTACCACTTCGGGTCGAAGGCGGAGCTCCTGGCCGCCGTCGTCCGCCGCGTGGTCGAGCCCATCACCGCGGCGCAGGCCGCCGGGCTCGACCGGCTGCTGGCCCGGACCCCGCACCCGCCGGTCGCCGACCTGGTCGAGGCGTTCGCGGGTCCGCTGTTCGACGCGATGCTGGCCGGTGGCGCCCGGACGTCCCGGCTGATCATGCGGATCATCGGCGACCCGGCCGAGGAGATGCGCACCTGGACCGGCTCGGCCGAGGCCGCGGTCCGCGATCGCTACCTGGCGGCCTTCGGCGACGCGTTGCCCGGCCTGTCCGAGGCGGAGCTGTGGTTCCGGGTCCGGGGGATCCTCGCCGTGGCGGCCGTGGACCGCGTCGACGTCCACAACGCGCCGGTCCCGGACTGCCCGCCTTCGGGCGAACCGGCCCGGCGCTGGGCGATCACGTTCCTGGCGGCGGCGATGAGCGCGCCGCCTAGTAGTCCCGGCCCGTGAAGCCCCGGTAGACGAACCTCGTCAGGGCCTCGACCGCCTCTTCGTCGGTCGGGGGCGTCCAGCCCGCCGGGGCCGGGTCGAGCAGCCACATCTGCGCGAAGCTGTCGACCAGCTGGTACATCATCGCGATCGCCAGCTCCGTGCGGGCCGGCAGGCGCAGGCCCGCCGCCGTGACGTGCGCGAGGTGGCCGGTCAGGTCCGCGGCCTGCGTCGCGCCGAAGCTCGCCACCGTGCGCGCGAACGCGTCGTTGACCATCGCCGCCTGACGCAGCGCCTGCATGGTCGCCGCGTGCTCCTTGTAGAAGTCCCAGTACTGCGCGACGTGCCAGCGCACGGCCGCCGGGTCGCTGAAGTCCGACAGGTGGCCTTCGGACAACGCGCTCTCGTCGCCGGATTCGGCCAGGTCGGCCAGGAGCGCCTCGAGCAGCTCTTCCTTGCTCGCGAAGTGGTTGTAGAACGACCCCGCGGCCCGGCCCGCTTCGGCGGTGATGTCCGTGATCTTCGTGTTCAGGTAGCCCTTCCGCGCGAACACGCGCCGGGCCGCCGCCTTCAGCGCGACTTCGGTCTCCGCGGCCTTCTCCTTGCGGTTCACCGCCACCTCCTTGACGCCGGACGCTAGCAGTGTCATTCTGAATTCAGATTCACTGAATTTCAATTCACTGGGAGGGCGACATGGACGTGCAGGTGCTGATCGCGGGGGCAGGACCGACCGGGCTGACCCTGGGCATCGAGCTGGCGCGCCGGGACGTGCCGGTGCGGATCATCGACAAGGCCGAAACCTTCTTCATGGGCTCGCGCGGCGACGGCCTCCAGCCGCGCACGCTGGAGATCTTCGAAGACCTGGGCGTGCTCGACGCCGTCCTGGCGCAGGGGGCCGCGCCGGTGCCGACGCAGATCCACGTCGGCGGCGAGGTCGTCGGCGAGCGGATGATGTTCGACCTGGCCGAGCCGACGCCGGAGAAGCCGTACCCGACCGGCTGGTTCCTGGGCCAGTCGCAGACCGAGGCCATCCTGCGCGACCGGCTCGCGGAGTTCGGCGTGCACGTCGAGCTCGCGACCGCGCTGACCGGCTTCGAGCAGTCGGCCGACGGCGTCACGGCCACGTTGAGCACCGGCGAGACCGTCCGCGCGGCCTACCTGGTCGGCGCCGACGGCGGCAAGAGCTTCGTCCGCAAGGCACTGGGGATCGCGTTCGAGGGCACCACCGACGAGTCGATCCGGATGCTGCTCGGCGACGTCCGCGCCGAGGGGCTCGACCGCGGTTTCGGGCACTGGTTCGGCGCACTGGACGACCCGATGCGCGGCATGATGTTCAGCCCGCTGCCGGGCACGCCGTGGTTCCAGTTCGGCTCGCCGCTCGGCGACGGCGACCTCGAGGCCGAGACGGCGCTGCCGGCCGTCCAGGCCCGGCTCGACGCGCTGACCGGCGGCGGGATCACGCTGTCGGACCTGGCCTGGTCGACGGTGTGGCGGCCGAACGTGCGGCTGGCGGAGCGGTTCCGCGTGGGCCGGGTCTTCCTGGCCGGCGACTCCGCGCACGTCCACCCGCCGACCGGCGGGCAGGGCCTGAACACCGGCGTCGGCGACGGCTACAACCTGGGCTGGAAGCTCGCCGACGGCTCACCCGGGCTGCTCGACAGCTACGAGGCCGAGCGCCGCACGAACGCGGCCCGTGTCCTGGGCATCTCGACGGAGCTGATGCAGAAGTACACCGACGGCGACGAGGACGCCCACCGGCGCGGCGAGGACACCCAGCAGCTGGACATCAGCTACCGCGGCGGTCCACTGTCCCCGGCCGGCGACGGCGCGCTGCGGCCGGGCGACCGCGCGCCGGACTCGCTGCTGACCGATGCCGACGGCACCCGCGTCCGGCTGTTCGAGCTGTTCCGCGGCCCGCACGCGACGCGCCTGGTCTTCGGCGACGGCCCGGTGGGGGAGCACGCGTACCGCGTCCTGCCCGCGGGATCGGCCCCGACGCCGGACGCGCTGGTCGACGACGGCGGGCACGCGTACGCGGCCTACGACGTGAAGCCGGGCACCGAGGTGCTGGTGCGCCCGGACGGCTACGTCTGGTCGGTCTCCCGCGGCTTGTCGTGAGGGATCAGGCGTGCAGGGCGGTGGCGGCGGCGTCGACCGCGGCCCAGGAGTCGCGCCAGGCCGCGCGGGCCTCGGCCCGGCGGGCCAGCTCGCGCTCGGCGATGCGGCCCGCGACGAACCCGACCGGCCCGTCGGCGGCCTCCAGCACTGTGCGCATCCGCTCGGCGGCGACGACCGCGTCCTGGTGGTCGCCCAGCACCGTCTGGAAGTCCCGGGTCGCCTTGATCAGCGTCTTGATCTTCGCCGCGCGCTTCTTCTTCGCCGACGTCTGGGCCAGCTCGGCCGCGTACCGGAGCTTCTTGCCGTGGATGCGCAGGGCGTGCAGGTCGTCGTCGGGCGGGTCGGCGGGCAGCGCGCGGACGGCCTTGGCGAGCTTGCGGTGCGGTTTCGCCAGCCCGGCGACGAGGTCGTGCGGGGACTCCGCGACCGCGACGGGCCCCTGGCCGTCCCGGGCCAGCAGGCTCACTTCGTGCAGCAGCGTCGAGTACCGGGCGCTTGACAGGGCCCGGGTGAGCCGCCGCTTCGCCGTGGCGCGCTCGGCGACGAACGTCGACACCAGCCGGCGCCCGGCGGCCTGGTCGCGGACCTCGAAGTCGGCGATCACCTCGCGCAGGTGTCCGATGAGGACGTCGTAGTCCCGCACCTCGCCGAGCGATTGGCCGAGCCACCCCAGCTCGGCGCGCACCGGCTCGGCGCCTTCCCCGACCAGGGCGCCGGACAGCTTCAGCACGCTGCGCATCCGCCGCAGGGCGACGCGCATCTGGTGCAGGTCCTCGGGATCGGCGCCCGAGCGCGTGCCGGGTTCGTGCGCGAGCAGGGCGCGGATCTCCCGGTCGAGCTTGGCGCGGACGTGGTGGACCGCCGGATCGGCCGGGCCCGCTTCGACAGGCGCGTCGGGCAGGCCCAGCTCAGCCGGAGTGAGTGGCAACGATTCGGTGGTCACCACATGAATTGTAGGTGAACTACGGCCCTCAGTCGTTGGCGTGGAGGATCGAGTTCAGCTCGACACCCGAGCCGGTCCGCGGCACGACCTCGACCGCGCCGGTGCCGGAGTTGCGGCGGAAGACGGCGCCGGAGATGCCGTTGAGCTCGCGGGCCTTGACGACCTTGCCGTCGACGACGACCTTCGTGCCGGCCGTGACGTACAGCCCGGCCTCGACGACCGCGTCGTCGCCCAGCGAGATCCCGACGCCGCCGTTCGCGCCGATCAGGCAGCGCTCGCCCAGCGAGATCGTCTCCTTGCCGCCGCCCGAGAGCGTGCCCATGATCGACGCGCCACCGCCGACGTCCGAACCGTCGCCGACGACCACGCCGGCCGAGATCCGGCCCTCGACCATGGACGCACCGAGCGTGCCGGCGTTGAAGTTGACGAAGCCCTCGTGCATCACGGTCGTGCCGGACGCCAGGTGCGCGCCGAGCCGCACGCGGTCCGCGTCGCCGATCCGCACGCCGGACGGCAGGACGTAGTCGACCATCCGCGGGAACTTGTCGACGCTGTAGACGGTCACCGCGCCGCGCGAGCGCAGGCGCAGCCGCGTCGTCTCGAAGCCCTCGACCGGGCACGGGCCGTGGTTGGTCCACACGACGTTGGCCAGCAGGCCGAACATGCCGTCGAGGCTCTGGCCGTGCGGCCGGACCAGCCGGTGGGAGAGCAGGTGCAGCCGCAGGTAGATGTCGTGCGTGTCGGCCGGGGCGTCGGCGAGCCTGCCGATCGTGGTGCGGACGGCGACGACCTCGACCCCGCGGTCGGTGTCCGGGCCGAGCAGCGCCGTGGCGGCCTCGCCGAGCAGCTCCTCGGCTTCCTCGGCACCGAGGCGGTCCGTGCCGGGCGTGCCGCCTTCGATCAGCTTCGGGTGCGGGTACCAGGTGTCGAGGACCGTCCCGTCGGTCGCGACGGTGGCCAGCCCGACGCCGCTGGCGCCGGTCGTTTCGGGGTTCGGGCTCTGCTCGCTCACGCCCGACACGGTAGTCGAGTGACGAGCGTCAACCACTCGTGGGCCGGGCTGCGACCTGCTTCTTCAGGTCGCTCAGGGCGGCGGCGATGTCGACCAGCGCCTGGGTGCACGAGCCGCCCGGATCGGGCACCGTCGTGCAGCTCGCGCCGCGGAAGGCCTTGACCGCCCGGTCGAGCTGGTCCGCGTCGGCGACCAGCTGCGGGTCGCGGTCGTCCGCCCGCTTGCGCGCCGAGCCCGGGACGTTGCCGACCTCCGTGACGTACTTCTCGCAGCCCTTCGGCAGCTGGGTGCGCGGGCTCGCGTAGCACTGGTCGACGGTCAGCGCGTCCAGCTTCGTCGGGAGCGCGTCCGGCCCGGGCTCGCCGCCCTGCTTGGGGGTCGGGCCCGCTTCGGTGCCGCAGCCGGACAGGACGAGGACCAGCAACGTGCCGCCGACGGCGACGGGGAACCTGCGCACACCCTCACGGTAGCGTGCCGGGCATGAGCCTCGACCTGCACGCCGACCCCGTCGACCTGACCGCCGCGCTCGTGGACGTCTTCAGCGTCTCCGGCAGCGAGGCCGAGCTGGCGACGCTCGTGCAGGAGGCGCTCGAGAAGCAGGCGCCCCACCTCGAGGTGATCCGCAGCGGCGACGCCGTCCTCGCGCGCACGAACCTCGGCCGCGCGTCACGGGTCGTGCTCGCCGGGCACCTGGACACGGTGCCGGAGAACGGGAACCTGCCGTCGCGGCGCGAGGGCGACATCCTGCACGGCCTCGGCACGGTCGACATGAAGAGCGGCGACGCGGTGTTCCTGCACCTCGCGGCGACGCTGTCTTCGCCCAAGCACGACATGACCTTCGTTTTCTACGACAACGAAGAGGTCGAGGCGGTCAAGAACGGCCTGGGCCGCATCGAGCGCGAGCTGCCGGAGTGGCTCGCGGGCGACCTGGCGATCGTCGGCGAGCCGTCGAACGGCGTGATCGAGGCCGGCTGCCAGGGCACCATGCGCGTCGAGCTGAGCCTCGCCGGGAAGCGCGCGCACACCGCGCGGGCGTGGATGGGGGAGAACGCGATCCACGCGCTGGCCGAGCCCCTGCGGAGGCTGGCGGAGTACGCGCCGCGGATCGTCGACATCGACGGGCTGACCTACCGCGAGGGTCTCCAGGCGACGAAGATCGGCGGCGGCGTCGCCGGGAACGTCGTGCCCGACGCGGCGGTGCTGACGGTCAACTTCCGCTTCGCGCCCGACCGCACGCCGGAGGCGGCGGAACGTCACGTGCGCGAGGTGTTCGACGGGTACGAGCTGTCCGTTGTGGACATGTCGCCGGGCGCCCTCCCGGGCCTGTCCGCCCCGGCGGCGGCCGAGCTGGTGACGGCGGCGGGCGGCCGCGCGGCGGCGAAGCTGGGCTGGACGGACGTGGCGCGCTTCGCGGCCCTGGGCATGCCGGCGGTCAACTTCGGCCCGGGCAACCCGACCCTGGCGCACACGAAGCAGGAGAACGTCCGGACGGCGGAGATCCGCCAGGTGACGGACGTGCTCCGCAAGTTCCTCGGCTGAGTGGCCGTCGTCACACTCGAAGCGCTGAGCTGCGGTGACGCTCCGCCACCGGGCGTCACCGCAACCTTTCCCGCGCGCGGTCCGTATCCCCTCGTGAAAGCCGCATGTCCTGGAGGGACTCATGCCGAAAACCGCGAGACGGGCCGCGGCCGTCGCCGCGCTCGCACTGGCGGTCGTCGGGGGGCTCACCGCCTGTGAGCAGCAGCCCGTCGCCGCGCCCGCGGCCGGGCCCGTCCGCACCGACATCGGGGACGCCACCGCCCTGCCGCCGCCGCCCGCCGAGCAGCCCCGGCAGCCCGCGACGCAGGCCGAGCAGCAGATCACCTTCCCGCGGACCGGCTCCGCCCAGTGGATGTTCACCCCCGGCAGCGACCAGGTCGCGGGCACGCAGGGCAAGCTCATGCGCTACCGGATCGCCGTCGAGACCGACATCGACGGCGTCGGGCCCACCGACTTCGCCAAGAAGATCCGGGGCATCCTCGGCGACCCGCGCGGCTGGACCGGCGGTGGCGAGTGGCGGCTGCAGCAGGTCGGCCCCGAGGACGACGCCGACTTCACGATCTACCTCGCGACGCCGGCCAGCCGGGACATGCTGTGCGGCGGCAGCCCGGACGGCTACACGTCCTGCCGCAACGGCAGCAACGTCGTGCTCAACGTCGCCCGCTGGGCCGGCGCCGTCCCGAACTACGGCGCCTCGCTGGACGTCTACCGCCAGTACATGGTGACGCACGAGACCGGGCACCGGCTCGGCCACGGCCACGAGCTGTGCCCGGGAGCGGGCCGGCCGGCGCCGGTGATGGAGCAGCAGACGCTCGGGCTGCACGGCTGCGTCCCGAACCCGTGGCCGTTCCCGAACGGCCGCGAGTACGCCGGCCCGTCGGGCGAGTACGACGACCCGATCCCGGGCGGCGACTCTTAGCGGCCTTGCAACGACTTCACGTTGTTGCCGAACGTCCAGCCCTTCGAGCCGTCCCAGTTGACCGACCAGTCCATGAGCCCCTTGAGGCCCGAAACCGACCGCCACGCCTGGGAAACCAGGCTCGTCGACAGGTAGCCGCCGCCCGCACCGGGCTGGGCGGGCAGGCCCGGGACCTGCTTGTCGTACGGCACGCGGATCGTGGTGCCCTGCACGACCAGGCCCTGGTTGAGGCAGTTCGTCTGCACGGTGAAGCCCTGGACGGTCCCGGCCTGGTACGAGTCGCCGGAGCAGCCGTACATGGATCCGTTGTAGTACTGCATGTTCAGCCACCACAGCCGGCCGTTGTCCGCGTACTTCTTGACGATCGGCAGGTACGCGCCCCAGATCGAGCCGTAGGTGATGCTGCCGCCGGTCACGTACGCGGTTTCGGGCGCCATCGTCAGCCCGAAGTTCGACGGCATCTGCGCGAGCACGCCGTCGATGATCCGGACCAGGTTCGCCTGCGACGCCGAGAGCGTCTTGATGTTCCCGCTGCCGGTCAGGCCGGTCTCGATGTCGATGTCGATCCCGTCGAAGTTGTACTTCTTCAGGATCGGCACGATCGTCGCGACGAACTTGTCGGCGACCGTGGACGACGACAGGTCGATCCCGGCCGCCGCGCCGCCGATGGACATCAGGATCGTGGCGCCCGCGGCCTTCGCCGCGCACATCTCGGCGGGCGTCGACACCTTGACCCCGGCGTCCATCCCGTCCTCCCACAGCACGGTCCCGTCGGACCGGATCACCGGGAAGGCGGCGTTGAGGACGTTGTAGCCGTGCTGGGCCATGCGGCTGTCGGTGATCGGGATCCAGCCGAGCCCGGGGTGGACGCCGTTCGCGGCGCCGTCCCAGTTCTCCCAGTACCCCTGGAGGACCTTGCCCGCGGGGCGCGACTTCACCGCGCACGTGTCGGCCTGCACCGCCCCCTGCGCGGGGGCCGGCACGAGCAGCGGGACGGCCAAAGCCGCTGCCAGAAGGGTTCCGAACAGGCGGTTTCTGCGACCGGACATACCGATTCCCATCGTCGTCGAGGGCGAACGCGGCGTGTGCCACCAACATAAGTGCCGCGGGAACCGGTGACTACCTACGAACGGGTGGTGGTCTAGACAAATGTGGGGGCGGCACTTTCCCGGGGAAGTGCCGCCCCCGAGACGGTCAGACGGTCAGCGTCCAGGAGGACAGGTACCCGGTGTCGGCCGGGCCGACGTCGCGGATCCGCAGCTGCCACGCGCCGTTCGCGGCCTCGGACGAGGCGTTGACGGTGTAGGTGGTGTCGAGGTTCGGCGTCGAGTCGCTGCTGGAGTTCTTCAGCCGGTACGCCGTGCCGTCCGGGGCGACGAGGTCGATGACCAGGTCACCGCGGTAGGTGTGGGTGATGTGCACCTCCACCTTGGTGGCGTTCGACGCGTTGCGCGCGCAGCCCGCCACGGAGTTCGTGCTGTTCACGGCCGCACCCGGGTAGTCCGGGATGTCGAGGCGCGCCGAGTTGGTCACCGCCGCGCACGACGAGCTGCCGATGCCGAGCGAGAACGTCGCCGTGTGGTCGGCGTTCGCGCCGTCCGCGGTCACGGTGACCGGGAAGCTGCCGGTCGGAGTCGAAGCCGACGTCGTGATGGTCAGCGTCGAGGAGCCACCGGAGGAGATGGTGGCCGGGCTGAACGACGCCGTCGCGCCCGCGGGCAGGCCCGAGGCCGACAGCGAAATCGACTGCGCGCTCCCGGACGTCGTCGTGGTGTTCACGGCGACCTGCAGCGACTGTCCCGGTTGGACGGTCCCGGCGGTGGGGTTGAGCGCGACGGAGTAGTCGTTGCCGGTCGTCGTGGCGACGGCCAGCTTCCACAGCGCGTACCCGATCGCGTCGGAGTTCTTCTCCAGCGGGGTGTCCGGGATGTTCGACGTCGTGTCGCACGCGCGGTGGTAGCAGTTGTCGAACGGCGAACCCGCGGTGCCGCCCCACTTCTGCGCCTGCGCCGCGCTCTTGATGTCGCCCGCGCCGGTGGCCAGGCCGCCGACCGGGATGCCCGCGCTCTTGAACGACGCGTGGTCGGAGCGGCCGTCGCCTTCGCTGTCTCCCTCGGTCTGGATGCCGATCGAGGAGAAGTACTCGTCGAAGACCGCCTTGATCGACGCGACGTCGTCGTAGACGAAGTAGCCCCAGTTCTTGGAGCCGATCATGTCGAAGTTGAGGTAGGTCTTGATCTTCGTGCGCTCGCTGCTCGGCAAGTTGTTGACGTAGTACTTGGAGCCGACCAGGCCGGACTCCTCGTCGGCCCACCAGGCGAACCGGACGCGCTTGGCCATCGCCGGGTTGGTGCGGGCCAGCGTCAGCGCGACCTCGAGGATCGACGCGCTGCCGGAGCCGTTGTCGTTGATCCCGGGCCCGGCGCTGACGGAGTCGAGGTGCGCGCCGAGCATGATGACCTGGCTCGCGTCACCCTGCGGCCACTCCGCGATGAGGTTCTGCGACTGGCCGAGGCAGCTGGTGCACGTCTGCCTCGACGTCGTGTAGCCGGCGTTCTTCAGCAGGTTTTCCACGTAGGACACCGATGCCGCGTACCCGCCGCCGCGGGCCGAGCGCGTGCCGCCGTTGTTGTTCGCGATGGTCTGCAGCTGGTTGAGGTGGGTCTTGATGTTGGCCAGGGAGATGTCCGGCGCGGCGAGCGCGGTGGCGGCGGTGGCTGTGGCGCCTCCGGGCGCGGTCACCACACCCAGCACGGCGGCCAGGGCGGTGACCCCGGCGCCGATCTTGCTCTTCCACTTCATGGCGGTGAATTCCTTCGGTGGGGGTTGGGAGAACCGCCGTGAATGCCACATTGAGGGACTTGAAGTCCCTCAATGTGGCATTCACGGACTTCGGGGGAGTGCTACACGGTCAACGTCCAGGAGGACAGGTAACCGGTGTCGGCGGGGCCGACGTCTCGGATGCGGAGCTGCCACGCGCCGTTCGCGGCTTCCGAAGAAGCGTTGACGGTGTAGGTGGTGTCGATGTTCGGCGTCGAGTTGCTGGACGAGTTCTTCAGCCGGTAGGCGGTGCCGTCCGGCGCGACCAGGTCGAGGACCAGGTCACCGCTGTAGGTGTGGGTGATGTGCACCTCGACCTTGGTGGCGTTGGACGCGTTGCGCGCGCAGCCCGCCACGGTGGTGGTGCTGCTGACCGCGGCACCCGGGTAGTCCGGGATGGTCAGCCGGGTCGAGTTGGTCACCGCGGCGCACGAGCCCGTGGTCCCGACGCTCAGCGTGTACTGCGCCGTGTGGTCGGTGCTCGCCCCGTCGGCGGTGATGGTGATCGGGAAGCTGCCGGCCGGAGTCGACGCGGAGGTCGCGATGGTCAGCGTCGAGCTGCCGCCGGAGGAGATGGTGGCCGGGCTGAACGTCGCGGTCGCGCCGGCGGGCAGGCCCGAGGCGGACAGCGTGATCGACTGCGCCGCGCCGGAGGTGATCGCGGTGCTGATCGTGGTGGTCGCCGAGGCGCCCGGCTGCACCGAACCCGAAGCCGGGTTCAGCGCGACGGAGAAGTCCGGCCCGCCACCGCTGCACGAGGCCGGCTCACCGGTCGCGGCGGTGACGGAGACGGCGTCCCACGCGGCCTTGGTGGCGTTGAACTCGGTGCAGCTGCCGGGGAAGAGCGCGATCGCGGCTTCGAGGGTCGCCTTGCGGGCGGCCTTGTGGTTCCACGACGAGGTCTTCTTCAGCAGGCCGTTGTAGAAGATCTTGCCGGCCTTCTGGATGCCGACCCCGGTGACCGACGAGTTGTTGCACGTCGGGCTGGCCGGCTTGCCGCCACCCGGGTTCGAGCCCTCGGCGAGCAGGTAGAACCAGTGGTTCTGCGGACCGGCCGCGGCGTGCACCTCGGTGCTCGGGATCGACGACGAGTAGCAGTTCGGGTCGCCGACCTTCGACGGCTGGTACATGTAGCGGATCGGGCCCTGGCCGACCAGGTTGACGCCCTCGCCGACCTCGTAGTCCGGGGTGTCCTTGGCGTTGTTCGCGTACGCCTCGGTCAGCGCGCCGAAGATGTCGCCGGTCGACTCGTTCATGCCGCCGTTCTCGTTGCCGGAACCGGCACCGCCCGGGGTGAACTGGAAGATGCCGTGCCCGAACTCGTGGCCGACGACGTCCATCGAGGTGGCCTGGCGCTGGTTGTCCTGCGAGTGGCCGAAGTGCGTCGACGAGCCGTTCCAGTAGGCGTTGACGTCGGCGAGGCCGACGGACGCCGGGTAGCCGGTGCCGCTGCCGTTGATGCCGTTGCGGCCGAGCCAGTCGGCGAGCATCTTCCACTCGGTCTGGACGCTGTAGAGGACGTCGACGCAGCCGGTCTCGAGGTCCGTGCCGGTGCCGTTGCCCCAGTTGTTGTCCGGTCCACTGTAGACGGAGCCGCCCTCGCGGCCGCAGCTGATGCCGGTCCGGCCCGGGTCGCGCAGCGTGTACGTGCTGCCGGACTGCGTGGTGTCGATGGAGACGTTGCCGACGTAGTAGCTGTTGCCGGTGCCGGCCACGTTCACCGTGCCCGGCTGGGCCTGGGTGCGCGCCCCGGAGGCGAACGTCTTCACGTCGTCGCGCTTGTCGAGCACCGCGCCGGTCGCGGCGTCGACGAACACGTGCAGGTTGCTCGGCGCCGCGGCGGTGCGCCCGGCGACGACGACCTCGTAGGCCAGCTTGGGGCTCGCCCCGGCCAGCACGACCTTCTCCGGCGTGCTCACACTGTCCACTGTGGGCAGTTGAGCGCGTGCGGTGGCCGCGGCCTTCGCGGCGTCGAGCGCGGCCTGCGTCCCGACGGTGATCGGCGCGGTTTCGGCGGCACTGGTGCCGCGGACGCGGCCGGCCCCGTCGGCGACGACCACGGCGTCGCCGCCCACGACCCGCAGGCCCTGGTATGTCCGCTGGTAGGCGCCGTAGAACAGCCCGCCGCCACCGGCGGTGAGCCCGACGCGCCGGAAAGATTCCGCTGGTCCGCGCTTGAGCGCGTCCAGTCCCGAAACGGCGGCCTGGTCGGCGGCGCGGGCCGCGGCGACATCCGGTGCGGCGGGCTGGGCCGCCGGAGCCGCGCTCGCCGGGGTCACCGGCAGCGCGAGCGTCATGGCGAGCCCGGCGGCGGCCGCCAAGCCCGTTCTGAACCCACGATGGGTCATCGAGTTCTTCCTTCCACGAAGGAGGGGCGGTGAAGGAAAGGGGGACGTGTCCCGGGGATCAACAGGAGGTATGCGTCCGGACGCATCCGAGTAAAGGGACCCGGGCATCCGGGCGTCAATGCGCCGAACGGACCAACGTCACCTTTCGGATTCGCGACCCAATTCGTACAAACCCCGCCCGTGCTGGGCGTTCTCACCGCATTCCGCGCCGGAACGACTTTCGTAGGGACTGTCCCGGACACCATCCGAACGCCGGACGATCTCGATCACCGGGAATCGTTCGTAGTGCTCAGGAAAACGTTGTCAGTCGGCTTCCGCGCCCAACGCGATCAGCCCGTTCCGCAGCACGTTCGCGGCTTCTTCCCGCCGTCCGGTCTCGCCCAAGAGCTCGCTCAACGGCCGCAGCGCGCGCACGAGCACACCCCGCGCCCCGAGCCCGGTGGCGAGCTCGACCGCCGTCCGCAGGTACTCCGCCGCGCCCCGGACGTCGCCGCGGGCCCGCGCCAGCGCGCCCAGTTGCAGCCGCAGCTCCGCCGCCAGCGACGTACCCGCCACCACCGACGGCCGCACCTGGTCGAGCAGCGCGGACGCCGTCTCCAGCCGGCCCGCGGCCAGGTACTCCGCCGCCAGCTCGACCGTGATCGCCGGGACGTCGTCCGGCCAGGCCGTTTCGCGCGCCGCGCCGAGGTCGGCCAGCGCGCCCTCGACGTCACCCGCGCGGCCGCGGACCCGGGCCCTGGCCAGCAGGCAGTGCGCCATCGCCGGGTGCAGCGCCCGTTCCTGCATCAGGTCGTAGGCCGCCGAGACCGAAGCGGCCGCGTCGGCGAACCGGTCGGCCGCCAGGTGGCTGCGGCACACCTCGACGTGACTGCGGGTCAGCTCGGCCAGCACCGCCGGCCCGCCCCGGGTGAGCCGCAGCGCCGACTCGGCGTACTCCGCGGCCCGCTCCAGATCGCCTTGCCGCAGGTGCCGCTCGGCGAGGCACGCCCGCAGGGTCAGCAGCATCGACGGCTGCGGGTAGCCGTCGCGCAGCAGCTCCGCGTGGCAGGTTTCCAGCAGGTGCAAGGAATACTGCGCCTCGCCCCAGTCGGAGAGCACGGCCGCGCGCAGCGGGACGACCATCGCCCGCACCGGCGGCGGCTCGCCCGACAACGCGGTTTCGGCCTCCGCGACGTACTTCGTGCGGACGTCGCCGCTCGAGTACCCGGCCAGCCACAGCAGCGCGATCCCGGCCTGCCGCGTCCGTTCCAGGCGCTCGGCCTGGCGCCGGATCCGCTGCATCCGCGGCGTCGCGCGGCGGGCGTCGCCGGTGAGGAACCGGTCCGCCGTCTCGATCAGCTCGAGGTCCAGTTCGAGGAGCTCCCGCGGCGAGCTGCCGCCGAGCAGCTCGTCGGGGTCGATGCCCAGCTGCTGGGCGAAGAACCGCAGCGCGTCGCCGGACGGGGTCCGCGCGCCTGTCTCGACCGAAGACACGTACGCCGCCGAATACTGCGGCCCGGCCAGTTCGCGCTGCGTGAGCCCGCGCTCGGTGCGCAGCTCACGCAAGCGTTCGCCGACGCTGTCGCTCACTCGGGCCGCCTTTCCACGGGTTCAGGGTAGGCCGCGCGGCGGCGGGGGAGTCGCCCGCCGCCGCGCGACCGGGATCAGCAGGCGCCGGCGTCGCTCCACACGGCCCACGAACCGGGTGCGCCGGGCTCGGCTCCGGTCGAGTACCAGGTGGACGTCCACTTGTGACCGTTGTGGCTCACGACGTCGTTGGGCACGTAGGCCTTCGCGGAGTCCCACTCGGCGAGCCCGCCGCAGCCGGTCGGCGGGGTGCCGGTGCCGACGGTCAGCGAGAACTGCGCGGTGTGGTCGGCGTCGGTGCCGTCACCGGTGACCGTCACCTGGCTGGTGCCCTGCGGCGTGGTCGCCGAGGTGGTGATGGTCAGCGTCGACGTCCCGCCGGACTGGACGCTCGCCGGGCTGAAGGTCGCCTTGGCGCCCTCGGGCAGGCCGGTGGCCAGCAGCGACACGGTCTGGGCGTTGCCCGAGGTGATCCGGGTGGTCACCGTCGTGGTCGCCGTCTGTCCGGGTTGGACGGACGCGGACGTCGGCGACAGCGTCAGCGAGTAGTCGTTGCCGGCCGGCGGCTGGCCGCTGCAGGTCGGCTCACCGGTCGCGGCGGTGACGGAGACGGCGTCCCACGCGGCCTTGGTGGCGTTGAACTCGCTGCAGCTGCCGGGGAAGAGCGCGATCGCGGCTTCGAGGGTGGCTTTGCGGGCGGCCTTGTGGTTCCAGGAGGACGTCTTCTTCAGCAGGCCGTTGTAGAAGATCTTGCCGGCCTTCTGGATGCCGATGCCGGTGACGCTGGAGCCGTTGCACGTCGGACTGGCCGGCGAGGCGTTGCTGCCCTCGGCGAGCAGGTAGAACCAGTGGTTCTGCGGGCCGGCCGCGGCGTGCACCTCGGTGCTCGGGATCGACGACGAGTAGCAGTTCGGGTCGCCCTCCTGCGACGGGTTGTACATGTACCGGATCGGGCCCGTGCCGGTGAGGTTGACGCCCTCGCCGACGGTGTAGTCCGGCGTGTCGACGGGGTTGTTGGCGTAGTGCTCGGTCAGTGCGCCGAAGATGTCGCCGGTGGACTCGTTGAGCCCGCCGTTCTCGTTGCCGGACCCGGCGCCACCGGGCGTCGTCTGGAAGATCGCGTGCCCGAACTCGTGCCCGACGACGTCCATCGGCGTCGCCTGGCGCTGGTTGTCCTGGGAGTGCCCGAAGTGCGTCGAGGAGCCGTCCCAGTAGGCGTTGACGTCGTTGAGGCCGACGCTCGCGCGGAAGCCGCCGCCGGCCCCGTCGATGCCGTTGCGGCCGAGCCAGTCGCCGAGCATCTTCCACTCGGTCTGGACGCTGTAGAGGGCGTCGACGCAGCCGGTTTCGAGGTCGGTGCCCGAGCTGTTGCCCCAGGTGTTGCTGTTCTTGGTGAAGATCGCGCCGCCTTCGCGGCCGCAGGCGATGCCGCGGCGGGACGGGTCGGTCATCGAGTAGGAGCTGCCGGAGCCGGACGTGTCGATCGAGACGGTCCCGGCGTAGTAGGAGTTGCCGGTGCCCGCCTCGCGGACGTCGTCGCGGGTGTCGAGGACCTGGCCGGTCGCGCCGTCGACGAAGACGTGCAGCTTGGTCGGCTTGGCGTTGTCGCGGCCGCTGACGACGACTTCGTAGGCGAGCTTGGGGGCGTCGCCGGCCAGCACGACGAGCTGGGGCGCGCTGACGGTGTCCACTGTGGACACCTTGGCCCTGGCGATCCTGGTGGCCTGCTCGGCTTTGAGCGTCGGCTGGGTCGTGACGGCGATCGGAGCGGTGTGCGCCGCTTCGGTGCCGCGGACGCGCCCGGCGCCGTCGGCGACGACGACCGCGTCGCCGCCGACGACCGGCAGGCCGTGGTAAGTGCGCTGGTAGGAGGCGTAGTAGAGGCCGCCGCCGCCCGGCGTGACGCCGGTGCGGACGAACGTCTCGGCGGCGCCCTTGGCAAGCCGGTCGACGCCGCCGAGCGCGGCCTGGTCGGCGGCCCGGGCGGCGAGCGCCTCGGGCGGGACGGCTTGGGGCTGGGCCGGGGCGGCGGTGGCCGGGATCGCCGGCACCGCGAAGGTCAGGACCAGGCCGGCGATCGCCGCCAGCCCTCGTGGGGATCTCATGGGGCACCTTTCCGGGGGACGCGGGGAGTGTGTCCAGCGGAATAACTGGTGTTATTGGGCTGGACGCGTCCGAGTAAAGGTTCCGGTCGCCGGTCGGTCAATGGGCCGAACGGCCCACCCCCCGCCGTCGAAGATCACGGCCCGTCGGACAAAACCGCAGGAAACCCCCGCCTTGCCGACTGGTCTGAACCAATTCACCAACTTTGGTAGGAAACTTGCCCAGCCCGGACCACCACCCCGCCGTGGTCCACCGTGTCGACCCTTCAATCACGAGTGATGCCCCTTCAATCACGCGTGATGCCTCCCCAATCACGCGAGATGCCCGTCCGGGTACCCGGGTCCCGGCCCGAGCCTGTGACGGGAGGGGCATCACACGTGATTGGACGGGCATCACGCGTGATCAGAGGGGCATCACGCGTGAGTGGGGGGTCGACACGGTCAGGCGTCGGGGATGGCGGAGTCCAGGCCTTGGCGGTAGGCCTCGATGGCTTCGTCGAGATGACCACGTTGTCGGAGGACGTCGCCGAGGCGAAGGGACGTCGAGACGGCCGCGCCGTGCAGGGACGCGCGGGTCTGGATTTCCGCCGCTTCGCGGAGGAGGCGGGTCGCGGTGGGGAGGTCGCCGTGGGCCTGGGCGATCTGGCCGCGCAGGCCCGTTGCCTCGCCCAGGGATTCGACGTCGCGGGCCAGCAGGGGCCAGACCGCCGAGACCAGGGACGCCGCTTCGGCGGGCGCGCCCTGGCGAAGCCGGACCTCGGCCAGCTCGAGCGTCGCCCCCGCGACGCCCTCCTCCGCGCCGATCGCGGCCAGCTGGTCCCGCGCGGCCGTCAGCTCCGAGCGCGCTTCCTCGAGCCGGCCGAGCCGACGCAGGAGGTACCCGCGCGCCCAGCGGCAGCGGGCCGCGTCGCGCTCGAACCCCACCGACGCGAACAGGCGGCACGCCTCGATCAGGTCCTGCTCGGCCCGGTCGGACTGACCCGTCGCCTGCCACACCTGCGATGCCTGCCGGTGGAACCGCGCGACGAAGTCCGGCCGCGTCGCCGCCTTCGCCAGCCGGTGGCCGGCGAGGGCCGCGCGCTGCGCCCGGTGCAGCCCGCCCATCTCCATCAGCGGGTGGATCAACGCGCTGAGCAGGCACAACTCGGCATCGGGGTCGAGATCGGGGGCGGCCAGGGCCGTCTCGACGCGCGCGATCGCCGTGCCCGCGTCGCCGCTCAGGTACCGGCAGCCCGACCAGCGGTGCACGATCATCGCCCGCAGCCACGGCGGCGCCGCACCGGCCAGCTCCTCGGCGTGCTCCAGCTGCTTCTGCGCGGCCGAGACGTCGAACAGCTGCCACTTGACCTCGGCCTGGCAGAACCGCGCGTAGCACTCGACGTCGTCGAGGTGGTAGCCCGCCGCCTGCCGCGCGACCGACGCGAACCGCTCTTCCGCGACGGCGACCCGGCCCTGTTCCAGGTCGCGGTAACCCTCGTCGAGCGACGCGCGCAGCTCGTCGGCGACGCCGCGGGGACGGCCGAAGCGCAGCTCGTCGACGGTCAGGCCGAGCCGTCGTGCCAGGTAGGTCAGCATCTCCTCGGACGGCGGCCGGCTGCCGGTCTCGACCTTCGCCAGGAAGCCGCGGTCGTAGCCGGGCTCGGCCAGCTCGCGCTGGGTCCACCCGCGGTCGGTGCGCAGCCGCCGGATCCGCGCGCCGAGCGGTTCGGTCATGGGACCACGGTAGGTCATCAGCACCGAAGCCGCGGAAACGGACATATCGACGCCCGTGGCCGCGCCGGGACAGCGTTCTCCGCGCTGAATAGCCAATTTTCCTAACGAAGTGGAGCGCCTGCTTCCGTTCGTGACGGTGGCCGCGAAGGCCGCACCGGAGCGAACCTCGGCGCCTGGAACGCGCGGTACGACGGGGTGCCCGACCTCGAAATGTCCACTTTGGAGGGACGGTGCGTTCCCGGCGGGCGCGAAGGAATGCACCCGTCCGTATGAATCCTTCGACGGCCGGGGTTCCCGCTGCGCCGACGACCTGAGTTCATGGCCCGGTAACGAGCCCGCCATCGACTTCACCTCCACGGCGCTCCGGGCATTTTCGCCGGCGGCGAGGCCGTAGCATGGCGTAGTGAGCGAACAGTCTGAATGGCCGGACGGCCAGTACCCCGAACGGCCGGTCGAGCGGCACAAGGGCCCGGTGGTGCTCCGCCGCGACCGCCGTGACCAGGGCAGCACCACCGACCAGCGGCTGCTGGACGCGCGCGGCCCGAGCGACTGGGTGCACACCGACCCGTGGCGGGTGCTGCGGATCCAGGCCGAGTTCGTCGAGGGCTTCGGCGCGCTCGCCGAGGTCCCGCGCGCGGTCACCGTGTTCGGCTCGGCGCGCACCAAGCGCGAGAACCCGGAGTACGAGCTCGGCCGCAAGATCGGCGCCGCGCTGGCCAACGCCGGCTTCGCCGTGATGACCGGCGGCGGCCCGGGCGCGATGGAGGCCGTCAACCGCGGCGCGGCCGAGGCCGGCGGCTTCTCGATCGGCCTCGGCATCGAGCTGCCGTTCGAGCAGGGCCTGAACCCGTGGGTCGATCTGGGCGTCAACTTCCGGTACTTCTTCGCCCGCAAGACGATGTTCATCAAGTATTCGCAGGCCTTCATCTGCCTGCCCGGCGGATTCGGCACGCTCGACGAGCTGTTCGAGGCGCTGACGCTGGTGCAGACCAAGAAGGTCACGAAGTTCCCGGTGGTGCTGTTCGGCAGCGACTACTGGGGCGGCCTCTACGACTGGATCGCCAAGACCGTCCAGGCCGAGGGCAAGATCAGCCCGCACGACCTCGACCTGCTGCACGTCACCGACGACATCGACGACGCCGTCCGCGTGGTCCAGGAGTCCTACCAGGCGTGGGAGGACACGCACTGATGAGCCGGATCTGCGTGTTCTGCGGCTCGTCGATGGGGTTCTCGCCGCGCTACGCCGAGCAGGCGGCCGCGCTCGGCAAGCTGCTGGCCCAGCGCGGCATCGGCCTGGTGTACGGCGGGGCGAGCGTCGGCACGATGGGCGTCGTCGCGGACGCGGCGCTGGCCGCGGGCGGCGAGGTGATCGGCGTGATCCCGGAGGCCCTGTCGTCGGTCGAAATCTCGCACGCCGGACTGTCCGAACTGCACGTCGTCCGGGACATGCACGAGCGCAAGGCCAAGATGGCGGCCCTGT
This sequence comes from Amycolatopsis sp. NPDC004378, assembly GCF_053602455.1. Taxonomy (NCBI): domain Bacteria; kingdom Bacillati; phylum Actinomycetota; class Actinomycetes; order Pseudonocardiales; family Pseudonocardiaceae; genus Amycolatopsis; species Amycolatopsis sp. NPDC004378. The sequence continues at coordinate 31,567 of NZ_JBSGDR010000008.1, read as the reverse complement.
CGGACGGCTTCCTGGCCCTCCCGGGCGGCGCGGGCACCCTCGAGGAGCTCTTCGAGGTCTGGACCTGGGCGCAGCTGGGCCTGCACGGCAAGCCGATCGGCCTGGTCGACGTCGACGGCTACTACGGCCCGCTGGTCGCGTTCGCCGACCACATGGTGACCGAGGGCTTCGTCAAGGCGGACTACCGGGACCTGCTGATGGTGGACGCGGACGCGGCGGTGCTGCTCGACCGGTTCGAGACCTACGTTCCGCCGGCCCCGCCTAAGTGGGCGAAGGGAGCGCCGGGGATCTGACGTCCGTGCTCGCCCGGACGAACGCGGCCACCGCCCGGGACCGCGTCCGATCGGGCCACGCCAGCAGCACCGTCGTCCTCGGCGCGTCGAGCACCGGCACGCACACGACGTCCGCGCGCACGTGGCGCCGGGCCGACTCCGGGACCACCGCGACGACCTGACCCAGCGCCACGAGCTGGAGCAGCTGGCCGGGATCCCGGACCTCGGGCCCGGGCACGTCTTTGCCGGGCCACCGGGGGAACGGCTCGCCCTCCAGATCGGCGAGCACCAGCGCCGCCCGGTCGGCCAGGCGGTGGCCGCGGGGGAGCAACGCCAGCTGGTCCTGCTCCAGGAGCAACTCGGTGTCGAACCCGGCGAGGTCGTCGTGCGGGCCGTGCAGGAACGCCAGGTCGACGCGGCCGTCGCGCAGCATGCGGGACTGCTCGCCGATCCCGCCGACGACGACCTCGACCTCGATCGCGTCCGGATCGGCCCGGTAACCGGGGAGGATCCGCGCGAGCAGGCCGGCGTCGCCGTCGGGCTTCATCGCCACGAGCAGCTTCGGCTCCTCCTGCCCCGCGCGCTGCGCCCGGCGCACCGCGGCGTCCACCGCGTCGAGCGCTTTGCGGCTCTCCGCAAGGAAAACCACGCCCGCGGGGGTCAGCGTCACCCCGCGGCTCGTGCGGTCCAGCAGGGGCACGCCCATGCGGCGTTCGAGCTGCTGGATGGCGCGCGAGAGCGGCGGCTGCGCCATGCCGAGGCGCTGTGCCGCCCGGCCGAAGTGCAGCTCCTCGGCGACGGCGACGAAATACGCGAGCTCCCGCGTCTCCATACCACCAGAGTATCGGCCGATGCGGCATCGGTGTTGGCTCGCGCGGGGGCCCCGCTGGTGTGCTGGAGCCATGGACGAAATCACTTTGGTCACCGGTGCGAACAAGGGCATCGGCCGCGAGATCGCCGCCCAGCTGGCCGCTCTCGGGCACACCGTCGTCATCGGCGCCCGCAGCGCCGAACTGGGCGAGAAAGCGGCCGCGGAGCTGGGCGTGGATTCGGTGGTCCTCGACGTGACCGACCCGGCGTCGGTCGCCGCGGCCGCCGCGCACCTCGACGAGCGCTACGGCCGGCTCGACGTGCTGGTCAACAACGCCGCCGTCGCCCGCCCGCCGGGCACGGAGCTCGCGCAGCAGAGCCCCAGCACCGCCGACCTGGGCACGCTGCGCACGATCTTCGAGACGAACTTCTTCGGCGTCATCACGGTCACGAACACCCTGCTGCCATTGCTGCGCCGCTCGGCCGCGCCGCGCGTCGTCAACGTCTCCAGCAGCGCCGCGTCACTGACCAGGAACGCCGACCCCGAGGCTCAGCTGCCGATTTCCGCCGGCTACACCCCGTCGAAGACCGCGTTGACGTCGCTGACCCTGCAGTACGCGCGGGAGCTGCGTCCCGACGGGATCCTGGTCAACGCGGTGTGCCCGGGCTTCTGCGCGACGGACTTGAACGGCGGTTCCGGGTTCCGCACCCCGGCCCAGGGCGCGGTGGCGGCGGTGCGGATGGCGACGATCCCGCCGGACGGCCCGACCGGCACCTTCGTCGACGACGAAGGTCCGGTGCCGTGGTGACGCTCAGGCGACGCCTTCGCTGGGCCGCTTGTGGTAGGTGTCCACGTACTCCTGGCCCGACAGCTCGAGGATCTGGTACATCACCTCGTCGGTGACCGAGCGGCGGATCGCCGGCGAGTAGTCCTGGCCCTCGTAGCGGGAGAAGTCGAGGGGCTTGCCGAACGTGATGCTGATCTTCGCGAGGCGGGGGATGCGGGCTCCGGCGGGCTGGAGGCCTTCGGTGCCGGACAGCGCGACCGGCACCACCTTCGCGCCCGTCGCCAGGGCCAGCGCCGCGACGCCGGTGTGGCCGCGGTGGAGGCGGCCGTCCAGGGAGCGGGTGCCCTCGGGGTAGATCGCGAAGACGCCGCCCGCGTCGAGAACCTTGCGGGCGGCTTCCAGCGCGGCCAGCCCGGCCTGGGCGTTGCCGCGCTCGACCGGGACGTAGCCGAGGCCGCCGAGGAAGCCGGCCAGTGCCTTGCCCTTGAGGCCCTTGCCGACGAAGTACTCCGCCTTGCCGAGGAACTTGACCTGCCGCGGGGTCGCGAACGTGATCACGCCGGTGTCGAGCGCCGCGCGGTGGTTGGCCGCCAGCAGGACCGGGCCGGTCTCGGGCACGTTCTCGACGCCGTGCACCTCGGGCCGGTACACCGCCCTGGCCAGCGGGCCCAGCACGAACCGGACAAGCAGCGCGATCAAGTGATCCTCCTCCTCGGGTGCGGTAGCACCAGCATGGCACGATCGTTACTCGTGAGTTGGTTCGAGCGGCGTACGTGGCAGGAGCCCGGTTGGACGCCCGAGGACATCGTGACCGCGAAGGGTGACCGGACGGTTTCGGTCGTGCTACCGGCACTGGACGAAGAGCGGACCGTGGGCGACGTCGTCGCGTCGGTCCGGCCGCTGGTCGGCAGCGTCGTCGACGAGCTGATCGTCGTGGACTCCGGATCGACGGACGCGACCGCGCGGGTCGCCGAGGCCGCGGGCGCGCGCGTGGTCCGCCGCGAAGACGTCCTTCCCGACCTGCCGCCGGTGCCCGGCAAGGGTGAGGTGCTGTGGCGCTCGCTGGCCGCGACCCGCGGCGACTTCGTCGTCTTCCTCGACTCCGACCTCGTCGACCCGGACCCGTCGTTCGTGCCCTCCCTGCTCGGGCCGCTGGTCTCCGAATCCGGCGTCCACCTGGTCAAAGGCTTCTACCGGCGGCCGCTGCGGCTGGAGAGCACGGGCGGCGGGCGCGTCACCGAGCTGCTGGCGCGGCCGGTGCTGTCGGCGCTGCGCCCGTCGCTCGGCGGGCTGGTCCAGCCCCTCGGCGGCGAGTACGCGGGCACCCGCGAGTTCCTCGAGTCGGTGCCGTTCGCCGCCGGGTACGGCGTCGAGATCGGGCTGCTGCTCGACGCCGAGGCCCGCTACGGCCTCGACGGGCTCGCGCAGGTCAACCTCGGCGTCCGCAAGCACCGGAACCGGTCGCTGCTGCAGCTCGGCGCGATGTCCCGGCAGATCCTCGGCACGGCCCTTTCGCGCTGCGGAGTCCCGGCCGCCGACGCGCCGTTCACCCAGTTCGTGCAGGTCGACGAGGAGTGGCTGCCCGACGTCACCGACGTCCGGGTCGCGGACCGGCCGCCGATGCGGGAAGTGCTCGCCCGTCCTCGAGGGTGAGGACCTCGTCGAAGCCGTCGAGGTGCTCGGGCCGGTGCGTGACGAGCACGACGCTGCCTCGCGCTTTCGCGAGCACCCGAGCGAGGACGGCGTCACCGTGCGCGGGGTCGAGGCCTTCGACCGGCTCGTCGAGCACCAGGACCTCCGGCGCCGCCAGGACCGCGCGGGCGAGGATCAGCCGTTGACGCTGGCCGCCTGACAACGCGGCGCCGTCGGGGCCGGTCGCGCGGTCGAGGTCCAGGTCGAACCCGGCGGTTTCGCAGGCGTCCCGCATTTCTTCGTCGGTGGCGTCCGGTTTGGCGATCACGAGGTTCTCGCGGACGGTCGCGTGGAAGACGTGGGCGTCGGCTTCGGCGCCCGAGACGAGCTTCGGCAGGTCGTACTCGTCGAGCGGGTGGCCGTCGAGGGTCACCCGGCCGTCGGTCGCGGTTGCGGTGCCGAGGAGCAGGCGGAGCAGGGTCGTCTTGCCGGCGCCGCTGGGCCCGAGGATCCCGACGCGCTTGCCCGGCGGGAGGTCGAGGTCGATGTCCCTCAGCGCGGGGGCGCGACCCGGGTACCGGACGCCGGCCTTCTCCAGCCGGAAGTGTCCACTTCGGACGACCCGCGTGCCGCTCGGCGGGACGGGCGTGGCGAGGACGGCCCGCACGCGAGCGGCCGACGCCCGGATTTCCGGGACGCGCCGGGCGGCCCCGACGAGCGGGAGGACGACCTCGAACGCGGTCATGGCGCCCAGCGTGAGCGCGGCGGTCCACGGCACGGAGGCGTGGCACAGCAGGGCGACGGCCGCCGTGGTGCCCAGCTGGACGAGCGTCCCGGCGGCGGTCGCCGCGGCCGTCTTGGCCGAAACGGCCCGTTCGTTCCGGGCGAGGTGGTCGACGACGGCGGCCGCCCGGTCGCGGTGTTCGTCCAGTGCGCCGGCGGCCAGCAGCTCCCGGTGCCCGGTGACGAGTTCGACGGCGCGTTCGGCGAGCTCGGCCCGCCTCGGCGCGTCCTCGGCGGCGGCCCGCCGGGTGACACGCGCGACCAGCCACGGCAGCAGCCCGCCGGCGACGAGCAGCCCGGCCGCGAGGGCGACGGCGGCAGGCCCGGACGCGGTGGCCGTGACCCCGACGGCGACCGCCCCGACGAGCGCGGCGACCCCGGTGGGCAGCAGCCACCGGAGCACGGCGTCCTGCAGAGCGTCCACATCGGACACGAGCCGGGTGACGAGGTCGCCGCCGGAGTGGCGCGAGCCGGGGACGAGGGCCTGGTAGACACGGGTGCGGAGGGCGCCGAGCCACCGCAGGACGACTTCGTGCCCGGCGAGCCGTTCGGCGTACCGGAGCCCGCCGCGCAGCAGGGCGAGCGTCCGGACGGCGACGATGGCCACGGTCAGTGCCCCGAGCGGAGGTTGCTCGGCGGCCCGCAGCAGCAGCCACGCGGCGGTGGCCATGAGCGCGAGGGCGGCGAGTTCGGCCCCGGCGCCCAGGAGCGCGGCACGCAGGAGCCGCCGAACGTCCCGCGCGGAGACGGCCCAGATGCTCACGCCGCCACGGCGTCTGGGGGCCGTGGGCGCGTCCGGCTCATGTCGCCGCCGGCTCACGCCGCCACCTCCGCGCACACCCGGCCGTCGCGCAGCTCGACCACCCGGTCGGCCAGGGCGATCATCGCCGGTCGGTGGGCGACCAGCAGGGAAGTACGGCCGGGGAGCAGCCGTCGCGTCGCCGACAGGACCGCCGCCTCCGTGCGGGAGTCCAGGCGGGCCGTCGGTTCGTCGAGGAGCACCAAGCCCGCCGAAGTCCGGGCCAGTGCCCGCGCCAGCCCCACCCGCTGACGCTGTCCCGCCGACAGGACCTCGCCCAGTTCGCCCACCTGGGTCGAAAAGCCGTCGGGCAACCCGGAAGCCACGGAATCGAGGGCCGCCGCCCGGGCCGCCGCGGGAACGTCGGCCGGGCCGCCCAACGCGATATTGGAAGCCAGCGAACCGCGGAACAGCGTCGGCCGTTGCGGGACCCACGCCACGTCGGCCAGCCAGTCGGACAGGGAGAGCGTGCGCAGGTCCACGCCGTCGACGAGGACTCGCCCCGAGGTCGGCGGGACGAACCCCAGCACCACCGACAGCAGCGTGCTCTTCCCGGACCCGCTCGGCCCCACCAGCGCCACCCGCGAACCGGCGGGCACGCGCAAGTCCACTTCGGACAGAGCGGGAACGCCGTCGTGGACGACCGAGACCCGCTCCAGTTCCAGCGAAGGCGCGCCCCGGCGACGGCACCGCGTCCCGGACCGAACGGAAACCACGGGCGCGGCGAGGGCTTCCCGCAACGCCGTCAACCCCTCGGCGGCCGCGTGGAACTTCGCGCCCGCCGCGCGCAGCGGCAGGTACGCCTCCGGTGCCAGCACCAACACCAGCAGAGCCGTCCGCGCGTCGAGAGAACCGGACAGCAGCCGGAACCCGATCGGCACCGCCACCAGGGCCACGGACAAGGTCGCGACCAGCTCCAGCACCAGGGACGACAGGAAGGCGACCCGCAACGTCTTCAAGGTCGCGTCGGCGTGCGCGGACGCCATCGCCCGGACCGTCGACGCCTGCGCCGACGCCCGCCCGAACACCTTCAGCGTCCCGAGCCCGCGCACGACGTCGAGGAAGTGCCCGCCCAGCCTGGTCAGCAGCGACCACTGCCGGGCGGTGCGCGCCGCGGTGTGCTTGCCGACGAGGATCGCGAACACCGGGATCAACGGCAGGGTCGCGGTGACCACCAGTGCCGACACCAGGTCCGTCGTGAACAGCCGCACGACGACCGCGATCGGCACGACCACCGACACCACCAGCGACGGCAGGTACCCGGTCAGGTAGCTGTCCGTCGCGTCGACGCCCCGGGTGATCTGCGTGGCGACGACCCCGGCGCGGTCCGAGGCGGAGCCGAGCAGCCGACGTCGCAGGCCGCCGCGCACCGATGCCGCGAACCGTCCACTGAGGACACCGTGGCCCCAGGCGAGCGCGCCCCGGAAGACGACCGCCACGACCAGGAAGAGCGAAACCCCGCCGCCGGTGAGCAGCGTGGCCAGGCCCTCGGCCTGGATCAGGACGGCTGCGGCGGAGAGCACCCCGAGCGTGGCCAGTACGGCCAGGTACGGCCGGAGTCCGGGCAAGGCAGGCACGGCGTCCCCCTAGAAGTGCAGCAGCGAACGCTGGTCGAGCGGGTGCCGGTGCGCGCGCCACGTCAGCCACTGGACGACCAGCAGCACCACCAGCGCGGGCGCGGCGAACCAGCCCAGGACGGCGAACGTCCCGGCCGCCGTCGCCGCGTCGCCGACGGTCAGCGGGGCGCCCGAGGACACCAGCACCGTCGGGAACCGCAGCGTCCCGGCCAGCAGCGCCGGGCACGCCGACAGCAGCATCGACCCGGCGAGCGCCACCCGGTACCGGCGAGTCCGCAACCCCAGCCAGCAGACGGCGAAAGCCGTGAACGCCAGGACGACGACACCGCCGCCGAGGATTGTCACGCCGTCCAGCGCGAAGAACCCCCAGCCCGTGGCGACGACCAGGAACGCGCACACGGGTGCGGTGCACGCGCGGGCCAGCCGCACCGCGCGGCCGGTCAGCTCCGCCGGCGCCCGGACGGCGAGGAACGCCGCGCCCTGCAGGCAGAACAAGGCGACGAAGCCGAGGCCCCACAGCGCCGCGTAGGGGGTGAAGAACGCGAGCACGTCGGCGACCGGGGGCAGCCCGACGACCAGGTTGCCGAGGAACAGGCCCCACGACATCGCCGTCACCAGCGCGCCGCCGACGATGCCCGCGGTCCAGGCGCCGCGGCGGGCGTCCGGGCGGCGGCTGCGCAGCTGCAGCGACGCCGTGAACGTCACGAGGCCGAGCAACAGCGTCACGACCAGGACGTACGCCCCGGCGAACACCTTGCCCTCCAGGTGCGGGAACGCGCCGAAGAGCAGGCCGACGGCCGCGACCAGCCAGACCTCGTTGGCCAGGAAGAACGGCCCGAGCGCGCCGAGCGTCTGCCGCCGCTTCCGCTCGTCGGCTTCGAACGCGGGCAGGAGCATGCCGACGCCGTAGTCGTAGCCGGCCAGCGCGAAGTACCCGCAGGTCAGCAGGCCGAGCACGCACCACCAGAAGGTCACCATCGGTCAGACTCCGCTCAGGACGGGCAGCTCGGCGGGCTCGTCGACCGGCTCCGGGCCGCGCTTGGCGACGCGCGCCATGAGCACCCAGTCGGCGACCGCGAGCGCGGCGAACAGCAGTGAGAAGGCGATGAAGGAGAACAGGATCTGGCCGCCGGGGACGCCCGCGATCGCGTCCGCGGTGCGCAGCTTCCCCCAGACCAGCCACGGCTGGCGGCCGAGCTCGCGCACCAGCCAGCCCATGATGGCCGCGACGAACGGCAGCGGGATCGCCGCGACCATCAGGTAGTGCAGGAACCGGGCCTTCGTGACCCAGTTCCGGACCAGCAGCAGCGTGCCCAGCAGCGCGCAGAGCAGCATGAGGAACCCGAGCGTGATCATCGCGCCGAGCGGCGCGCCCACCGAGGCTTCGCCCAGCTTGTCCGGCTGGTACATCTTCAGCTCGCCGAACTGCGCGAAGCCCTGGTTGACCACGAAGATCGAGCCGACCAGCGCGGCGACCACGCCGATCCGCATCGACCGGCGGAAGAACTCGATCTCCGTCGTCCGCTTGAGGAAGTGGTACGCGCTGACGCCGACCACGAAGAACCCGCCGGTCACCAGCGCCGCGCTGAGCACGTGCGGCAGCGACGCGACCAGCGCCGGGTTCGAGAACAGCGCCCCGAAGTCGTCGAGGCGCAGGGTGCCGCCCTCGAGCCGGCTGCCGACCGGGTTCTGCAGGAACGAGTTGGCCACCATGATGAACATCGCCGACGCGTACGCGGTCAGCGTGACCAGCCAGACCAGTGCCAGGTGCAGCCACTTGTTCAGGCGCCCGAAGCCGAAGATCCACAGGCCGAGGAACGTCGACTCGAGGAAGAACGCGACCAGCGTCTCGATGGCCAGCGGTGCGCCGAAGACGTCGCCGGCGAATGCGGAAAGCCCGGTCCAGGTGAGCCCGAACTGGAATTCCATCACGATTCCGGTGACGATCCCCAGCGCGTAATTGATCACGTACAACCGGCCCCAGAAGCGGGTCATCCGCAGCAGCTCGGGCTTGCCGCCGAGCGTCCAGCGCGTCTGCATCACGGCCACCAGCGTGACCAGACCCAGCGTGAGCAGCACGAACAGGAAGTGGAACGAGGTCGTCGTCGCGAACTGGAGTCTCGCGACCGGGAGTGCGTCCATGCCGAACGACTATATACGTAGACTGGCTACATGTAGCCACCAAATCCATGAGATCCGGGTCATCTCCGGGAAATACCCCGGTGTGTCCGGAGTGTCCCGGCAATAGCGTCTCCGGGGTGGGCATGCGTAGACTGCGTACCTATGAAGGCGGACACCTTGCGCGGGCACCTCGACGCGTTGCTGCTGGCCGTGCTCGACGGCCGCAAGCTGCACGGCTACGCGATCATCGAGGCCCTGCAGCTGCGCAGCGACGGCGCGCTCGACCTGCCGACCGGCACCGTGTACCCGGCGCTGCGCCGGCTCGAGCGGGCCGGCTGGCTGGCCAGCGAATGGGACGTCGTGTCCGGCCGGAAGCGCCGCACCTACCGGCTCACCCGCTCCGGGCAGCAGGCCTTGGCCGCCGAACGCGCCGAGTGGCGGGAGTTCACGGCGGTCATCGGGGGAGTGCTGGAAGCATGATCGACGGATACCTCCAGGACCTGGACCGCAGGCTGCACGGCTGCGGCCGGTTCAAGGCCGACCTGCTCGAAGAGGCGCGGGACGGCCTGAACGACGCCGCTGACGCCTACCGCGCCGGCGGCTGGACCGACGAGGACGCCGAGCGCCGCGCGGTCGCCGACTTCGGCCCGGCGGCCGTCGTCGCCCGCGACTACCAGGCCGAGCTCGGCATGCTCAGCGGCGTCCGCACGCTGTGGAAACTCGTCATCGGCGTCCCGCTGATGCAGGTGTCCTGGGACTACGCCCGGATCCTCACCTTCGGCGAGTGGACGAAGCTCTCCACGCCGACGCCCGGGTGGTACAAGGTCGTCACGCACGTCACCCACGGCGCCGTGTTCGTCGTGCCGGTGATCGGCGTGCTCGCGCTGCTCGGCATCCGCTGGCTGAGCCGCCGCCTGGACGGCACCGGGCTGGCCCGGTTCTGCGGGGTCCTCATCGCGCTCGCGGTCGGCGTCAACCTCGCGTCCGTCGGGCTGCTGATCGGCGCCACCGGGTTCGTCGACGCGTCGAGGCTGTTCCTGAGCGTCCCGTGCGTCCTGTTGATGGTCGCGTGGGTGCTGCTTTCGCTGCGGCTCGTCGTGCTCGCGAGACGATCCTGGGGTGGGTATGCCACGATCGTCGCGTGACGACCGCGCTGATCTACCTCGTAGTCATGCTGCTGGTGGCCGCCGTGGTGTTCCTGCTCGCCGCCGTCGTGTTCGGCCGGGGTGAGGAGCTCGCCCCGCTGGCGCCGGGCAGTTCGCCGACGCGGCTGCCCGCCGAGGACATCACCGGCGAGGACCTGCAGGAGGTCCGCTTCCAGCTGGTGCTGCGCGGCTACAAGATGTCCGAAGTGGACTGGGTGATGCGCCGCCTCGGCGTCGAGCTCGACGAGCTGCGCACCCGGGTCGCCGAGCTGGAGCAGCGCGAACGCGAGCGGGAGAGCTCGCCCGAAGGCGCCCAGTGACGGATCTGATCCTGTCCGTCGAGGTCCGCGCACCGGCCGGGACGACCTGGCTCGCGCTGACGGACTGGCCGCGCCAGGGCGAGTGGATGCTCGGCACGGACGTCGAGGTCGTCGAGGGGAACGGCCGCAGCGTCGGGTCGCGGATCGCGGCGTTCACCGGGCTGGCCGGGGTCGGCTTCACCGACACCATGGAGATCACCAGCTGGGAGCCGCCGGTGCGGTGCGCGGTGCGCCACCTGGGCAGCGTCGTGCAGGGCACCGGCGTGTTCCAGGTCGTGCCGAAGGGCGCGACGCGCTCGACGTTCGTCTGGGCCGAGCACCTGCGGCTGCCGTTCGGGCCGCTGGGCCGGCTGGGCTGGCCGGTGGTGCGGCCGGCGTTCGCGCTGGGGGTGCGCCAGTCGCTGCGGCGGTTCGCGCGGTTCGCTGAGGACTATTCGGTGGGTGGGGATGAGTGAGCTGGTCGGCGCCGACGGCGTCGCGCGGTGCAGCTGGGGCAATTCGACCCCGGACTACGTGGACTACCACGACACGGAGTGGGGCGTCCCGCTCCACGGGCAGGACGAGCTGTACGAGCGGCTGTGCCTCGAGTCGTTCCAGTCGGGGCTTTCGTGGATCACGATCCTGCGCAAGCGCGAAGGCTTCCGGAAGGCGTTCAAGCGGTTCAAGCCGTCGAAGGTGGCGAAGTTCGGCGACGCCGACGTCGAGCGGCTGATGCAGGACGCGTCCATCGTGCGGAACCGCGCGAAGATCCTGGCGGCGATCAAGAACGCGCGGGCGATCGATTCTTTGGACACCCCGTTGGACGATCTCTTGTGGTCGTTCGCGCCCGCGTCGCACCGGCGCCCGGCGACGATGGCGGACGTCCCGGCGATCACCGACGAGTCCAAGGCGATGGCGAAGGAACTGAAGAAGCGCGGCTTCGTCTTCCTGGGGCCGACGACGTGCTACGCGCTGATGCAGGCCACCGGCATGGTCGACGACCACGTCTCCGGCTGCTTCCGGGCCGCCTGACCCGGAAGCAGCCGGCGGCTCACTTGCCCTGGAAGTCCGGCTTGCGCTTGCCGACGAAGGCTTCGACGGCCTCGGTGTGGTCCGCGGTCGCGCCGAGCGCGGTCTGGGCGGCGTCCTCGGCTTCGAGGGCCTCCTCGAACGTCGACTGCGCGGCGAGGTTCAGCACGCTCTTGATCTTCGCGTAGGCCACCGTCGGCCCGTTGGCCAGCTTCGCGGCGATCTTCTGGGCGCGCGCGGGCAGCTCCTCGTCCGGCACGACCTCGCCGACCAGGCCGAGGCGCAGCGCCTCGGCGGAGTCCACGGTCCGGGCCAGCAGCATCAGCTCGGCGGCGCGGCCGTAGCCGACCAGCCGCTGCAGCGTCCAGGACGCGCCGGAGTCCGGGCCCAGCCCCACGTTGGCGAAGGCCATCAGGAACGACGACGACTCGGCCGCGATCCGCAGGTCGCTCGCGTAGGCGAAGGCGGCTCCGGCACCGGCCGCGGTGCCGTTGATCGCCGCGATCACCGGCTTCTCCATGGACACGATCGCCTGGACGATCGGGTTGTAGTGCTCCTTCACCGTGTGTAGCGGCGCGGGGTCACCTGCCTGGAGCAGCCCCACGTGCTCCTTCAGGTCCTGGCCGGCGCAGAACGCCTTGCCCGAGCCGGTCAGCACGACGGCGCGGACGGCCTCGTCGTCCGCCGCCTCGCGCAGCGCCGCGAGCAGTGCTTCCTTCAGCTCGACGGTCAGCGAGTTGTACGCCTGCGGCCGGTTGAGGGTGAGGGTGCGCACCCCGTCGGCGTCGGCGGCCAGCAGGACGTCGGATGTGGTCACGTCTTCTCCTTGCGCGGATACGTCGGTCGTCCGACAGTCTTTCACCTCGCGCGAGCCGCATACCAGCACCGATACGGCGGCAAAAGATCGGTCCGCTGATGCGCCCGGCCGCTGATGAGGGACAATGGACACCAGACCCGGCTGGCTTTCACGCGAGCGCGACCCGGGCGCGCCGGTTGAGACGGAGGGAGCACGCTATGGCGGCCATGAAGCCCCGGACCGGAGATGGTCCCCTCGAAGTGACTAAGGAGGGGCGGGGCCTCGTGATGCGCGTACCGCTCGAGGGTGGTGGGCGACTCGTCGTCGAACTTTCCGCGGAAGAAGCGAAGGACCTCGGCGCCGCATTGGCGGAGGTCACCGGCTAGCAAGCCCTCCCGAACCGTCCTTCCGTCGCACCCCGGTCTCCCTTCGGAGGCCGGGGTCGCGGTTCCTCTGCGCCCGAAGGTTGCTCACTGTGCGTAATCCGCTACCCCCCGTTCCGACCAGTCTGCTCGACATCGAGGTGGCGGGCGACCTCCGCCGCGGCGCCCCGACGGCCCGGTTGGTGACCGCTCCCGCCGACGACGTCGAGTCCGAGCCGCTGGAGATCGGCGGTGTCCGGATCACCGGCAAGGCGGGCGACGTGCAGACGGTCCCCGCCGACGAGGCCCGCTGGGTCGCCGGCCTGGGCGACGGCGAGCCGAAGCAGTACCGGAAGGCGGGCGCGGCCCTGGTCCGCGCGGTGAACGCGGGCCTCGCCGACGACGTCGGCGCCGGCGGTCGCGCGTTCCGCGCGGTGCAGCTGGTGCTGCCCGAGGAGGCTTCCGCCGAGCACGTGACGGAGCTGGCCCTGGGGCTGCTGCTCGGCGGCTACCGGTTCAAGGTGTCCGGAGAGGACCCTTCGCCGACCGTCCGGACGGTCCGGCTGGTCACCGGGAACACCGGGCTGGCCGAGCCGGTGGCCCGCGCTTCGGCGCTGGCGGCGGCGACGGCGTTGACGCGCGACCTCGCGAACACGCCGTCCAACGTCAAGACCCCGGCCTGGCTGGCGGACACCGCCGCGCGCGTCGCCGGCCCGGGCGTCGACGTGACCGTGCGGGACGAGAAGTGGCTGGCGGCGCAGGGTTTCGGCGGCGTCCTGGCCGTCGGCGGCGGCTCGGCGCGGCCGCCGCGGCTGATCGAGATGGCGTACCAGCCGGCGGGCGCGGCGAAGCACGTGCTGCTGGTGGGCAAGGGCATCACGTTCGACACCGGCGGCCTGTCGATCAAGCCGGCCGACGGCATGCACCTGATGCGCACGGACATGGCGGGCGGCGCGGCCGTCATCGCGGCGATCCGCGCGATCGCCGTGCTGGGCCTCCCGGTCCGGGTGACGGCGCTGGTGCCGGCTGCGGAAAACCACGTCTCGGGCTCGTCGTACCGGCCCGGCGACATCGTCCGGCACTACGGCGGCAAGACGACCGAGGTCGGCAACACGGACGCGGAGGGCCGCATGGTCCTCGCCGACGCGCTGACGTACGGGATCCGCCGCTTCGGCCCGGACTACATCGTCGACGCGGCGACGTTGACCGGCGCGATGAAGGTCTCCCTGGGACTGCGCACGGGCGGACTGTTCGCTTCGGACTCCGCGCTGGCCGCCGCGGTCGTCTCGGCGGGCGCCCGGGTGGGCGAGGCGTGGTGGCGCATGCCGCTGGTGGAGGACTACGCGGAGAACGTCCGCGGCGAGTTCGGCGACGTCCGGCAGACCCCCGCGGGTCCGGGCGGCATCACGGCGGCGCTGTTCCTGCGCGAGTTCACCTCGGGCCTGCCGTGGGCGCACCTGGACATCGCGGGCCCGGCGCGGTCGGAGAAGAACTACGACGAGGTCGTCCCGGGCGCGACCGGCTTCGCGGCCCGGACCCTGGTGGAGCTGACGGCGTCCCTGGCCTGACCGTCACGGCTTCGGCCGTGCGGTGGCCAGGACGTGGTCGCGGAAGCCGGCGACCGCCGGGGTCGTCGGCTCGTCGGCGCGCCAGGCCAGGCCGATCGTGCGGTACGGGCGGGGCGACAGCGGCACCTCCGCGACGCCCGCGGGGCTGCCCGGGCCGAAGCGCGGCAGCAACGCCACGCCCAGCCCGGCCGCCACGAGGCCGCGCACGGTGTCCGACTCCTGGCCCTCGAACGCGATCCGCGGCGTGAAGCCCGCCGCCGCGCAGAGCTCGTCGGTCAGGGTGCGGACGCCGTAGCCCTGTTCCAGCAGCACGAACTCCTCGTCCGCCAGTTCCGCCACCCGCACCGAGCTCCGGCCCGCGAGGCGGTGACCCGCCGGGACCGAAAGCAGGATCTCCTCGTCGACCAGGCCGGCCGTGGCCAGCGACGGGGCATGGGGCAGGGGCGCCAGCAGGGCCAGGTCCAGCTCGCCGTCGACCAGCCGGTCGACCATCTCCTGCCGCGAGCCCTGGACCAGCGTGAACCGGACGCCCGGGTACCGCGCCCGGTGCCCGCGCAGCAGCGAAGGCACCAGCGACCGCCCGAGCAGGTGCAGGAACCCCAGCACGACGTGGCCGGACTCCGGCGCCACCTCCTCCCGGGCCAGCCGGACGCCGGTGTCGACCGCCGCCAAGCCGCGTTCGGCGGCCTCCGCCAGCAGTTCCGCCGCGCGCGTGAGGCGGATGCCGCGGCCGTGCGGGACCGTCAGGGGTGCACCCAGCGCGTCGGCCAGGGCCGCGAGCCGGCGGCTGACCGTCGGCTGCGGGATGCCCAGCAGCTCGGCCGTGCGTGTGACGTTCCTCGTCTCCCGCAGGGCGGCGAGCAGGGGCAGGTGCGGTGCCACCTGCGCCGACAGCGAGTCATACGTCATCGCATCGATCATGCCAGAGTGACGCATTGGACGTATTGGTTAGCTTTGCTTACTTTCGGGTGGTGACCTCCACCCGCCGAGTCAAGACCGCCGTCGCCGCGGCCGGGATCTCCTCCTTCGCCCTGCTCTACGCGCCGCAGCCGGTGCTGCCGCAGCTCGCCGCGCAGTACCACCTCGACCCCGGCGGCGCGGCGCTCGCGATGAGCGTCGCGACCGGTGCGCTCGCCGTCGCCGTCCTGCCGATCGCCGCACTGTCCGAAGTGGTCGGACGGCGCCCGGTGATCCTGACGTCGGTGATCGCCTCGGTCGTCTTCGGCCTGCTGCTGCCGCTGATGCCGACGTACCCGGCCCTGCTGGTGCTGCGCGCCCTGCAGGGCGTCGCGATCGCCGGGTTCCCGGGCGTCGCGGCCGCCTACCTGGCCGAACGGCTCGGCCGCGCGGGCGTCGCCGCCGCGATCGGCGCGATGATCGCGGGCAACACCATCGGCGGCATGGCCGGCCGGCTGGCCAGCGGGTTCACCGCCGGACCGCTCGGCTGGCGCGGCGCGCTCTACGTCGTCGCGGGCGTGGGCGCGCTCTGCTCGGCGATCACCGTCGTGACGCTCCCGCCGGGCACCCAGCCCCGCGGCGCCGCCGACCTGAAGGCCGTCGCGCGCGGGCTCGTCACGGCGTTGGGCAAGCCGGTGCTGCTCGCCCAGTACGCGGTGGCGCTGCTGGCCATGGGCTCGTTCGTCGCGCTCTACAACGCCGCGGGCTTCCGGCTGACCGGCCACCCGCTGGACCTGTCACCGGCGATCGCGTCGCTGGTGTTCCTGGCGTACGCGACGGGCTCGGTGTCCTCGGCCGCGGCCGGCCGCCTGGTGGCCCGCGTCGGCCGCCGCCGGGCGCTGGTCGGGGCGCTGCTGCTGACCGGGGTCGGCGCGGCCTTGACGCTGCCGGACTCGCTGCCGCTGGTCATCGCCGGTTTCCTGGTGCTGACCTGCGCGTTCTTCGCAGCGCACGCGGTCGCCAACGGCTGGGCGGCGGCCGACGCCCCGGAGAACGCGCGCGGCCAGGTGGGCGGCATGTACACGGCGACGTACTACTTGGGCAGCAGCGTCGGCGGCGCGGCGGGCGCGTGGGTCTACGGCCACGCGGGCTGGCCGTGGCTGATCGCGGTGGTGGCGGTGTGGCTGCTCCTGGCGGTGGCCGCGGTCGGGGCCGGGACGGCGCCGGCGCGGGAAGCCCGGCGAGCGCTGGTCAACGTGGGCTGAAGCGCGGGTGCGAGCCGAACGCCGGGAGCTGGTTGACGCGGGCTGACTCAGGTCGCCGCGGCGACCAGCAGGCCGCCGCCCACCGGGAGCAGGGCCGGGACCAGGCGTTCGTCCTCGCGGAACGCCCGGGCCACCTCGCGCAGCGCCAGCGTCTCCGGGTCCCGGCGCGCCGGGTCGATCACCCGGCCGCCGGCCAGGACGTTGTGGAACGCGATGATCCCGCCGCGCCGCAGCAGGGACACGCCCAGCTCGTAGCACCCCGGGTACTCGATGTGCGCCGAGTCGACGAACACCAGGTCGTAGCCACCCGGCGTGAGCCGCTGCAGCACGTCCAGCGCGCGCCCGACGATCAGGCGCGTGCGGCCCGGCGCGTACCCGGCCTCGCGGAACGTCAGCCGTGCCGCCCGCTGGTACTCCGGCTCGACGTCGATCGAGGTCAGGATGCCGTCGGGGGCCATGCCGCGCAGCAGGCTGAGCCCGCTCACCCCGGCGCCCGTGCCCACCTCGACCACGGCCTTCGCGCGCAACGTCGCGGCCAGGAAGCGCAGCGTCGCCCCCGCCCCCGCACTGAGGGAGGTGCAGCCCAGGTCCTCGGCCCGCGCCCGGGCCGACGACAGCACCTCGTCGTCGGGCAGGTACCCGTCGACGAACCCGGAATCGGCCGGCGCGGCCGCAGGGGTGGGCGTGTTCACGCACGGAGGTTAGCGTTGGTTGTCGATAAATCCGCGCAGGCTCCCTGGTAAGCACCCGGGAAGAAGTTCTCAGGCAGCTCTCAGTCCAGTCTCACTAGAACCATAAGGAGTCGAGCCAGACTTCATGGGGAACACGGGAACACCGTGCCGACGACCCGCGTTGGGTGGAGCAGACAGGAGAAACACAGATGGAGGTGCCTGCTCCCGCGATGCAGAACGCCGTTGCCGACGACGCCGTCGCGGCTCAGCCCGTGTCCCTCGACGAGGCGGCTTGGACGCCCCCGTCCTGGGACGAGGTCGTGCGCGAGCACGGCGACCGCGTCTACCGGCTCGCCTACCGCCTCACCGGCAACACCCACGACGCCGAGGACCTGACGCAGGAGACCTTCATCCGGGTCTTCCGCTCGCTGGCGTCGTACAAGCCGGGCACGTTCGAAGGCTGGCTGCACCGGATCACCACCAACCTCTTCCTCGACATGGCCCGCCGCCGCTCGCGCGTGCGGATGGAAGGCCTGCCGGAGGACACCGACCGCATCGTGGGCGACGACCCGAGCCCCGAGCAGGTCTACTCGGACACCCACCTGGACCCGGACCTGCAGGCGGCGCTCGACGAGCTGCCGCCGGAGTTCCGCGCGGCCGTGGTGCTGTGCGACGTCGAAGGGCTGTCGTACGAGGAGATCGGCGCGACGCTGGGGGTCAAGCTGGGCACCGTCCGCAGCCGCATCCACCGCGGGCGCCAGGCGCTGCGGGCGTCGCTCGAGCGTCGGCGCGCTTACGCACCGGAGTCTGCGAAGGTGTCGGTATGACCGCACCGCGAGGCTGGGCACTCCCCGAGTCGCACCTGCTGCCGGATGCCGTGGTGGCGTTCGTCGACGGGGAACTGACGCACGGCGCCCGCGAGCGCGCGGCGTCCCACATCACGCGTTGCGCCGCGTGCGCCGCCGAGGTGCGTGCGCAGCGGCAGACCGTGGAGGCCATCCGCCGGGCGGGCGCGCCGTCGATGTCGGCGGGGTTCCTGGCGAGCCTCCAGTCCATCCCGCAGCACACGGAGCTGCCGACCACGCCGGACAACCTGGCCATCACGGCCGACGGCCAGCTGGTCGCGGTCCAGCGCCCCGACCGGGTCGCGGGCCTGCGTGACACGGGCGTCCTGGGTGGTGTGGCGCCGTTGGGTTCGTCGGCCCCGCTGGGCCAGTCGCCGAACGTCCTCGGCGGCGGCTTCAAGCGCCGTGCCGCCCAAGGTGCCGGGGTCGTGGTCTCCGGGTTGGTGCTGAGCGCCCTGGCCCTGGTCGGGACGTCCGCGGACAGCGGTGACGGCTCGCCGGAGACGGGCGGCGGCGCACCGCAGCAGGCGAACCTGCTGCCGGCCCAGATGGCGGTGCCCCAGCAGGCCGCCCCGGTCCCGACGTCGACCACCACCGCGCGCCCGGCACCCGCCGCGGTACCGGTGGGCATGCGCTGAAGTCTTTTCCCGCGAAGGCCGTCATGGGGGATTCCCCGTGGCGGCCTTCGGCCTCGCAACAGCCACTTCACCGGCGGACCGGCAGACTCGAAGCACTGGGCTTGGGTATCGTCACGCCCAGCCACCTGATCTTCTGCACCGGGGAATGATGACCGAGCCGAACGTGAATCCCGAGCAGCCCGGCGCGCGTGACGCCGACCGGCTGGGTCCGCGGCCGCTCGCGCGGCCCGCCGTCGATCCGGCCCAGGCCGCCGTCTTCGGGCGGCCGCACGGCGTCGACGGGGCGTTCGACCAGCTCTACACCCCGCAGAAGGCCAACGGCGTCAGCCTCGCGCCCCCCGCGCCCGAGTCGCTCGCCGAAGCCTTCCGGCGGCCGCCCGGCGCCGAAGACGTCCTGCTCGAACGCCCCCGCGAGGCCACGGGGGAGTCCGCCCCGCAGGATCCGCCGCTCTGGAACAGCACGGCCGACCCCTGGCGCGATCCCGGCGCCGGCGCGGTCCTCGCCGGACCCGCCGTGCCCGCCGAAGACGAGGAAAAGCCCGCCGCCCGGCCCCCCGGTGCGCTGCTCAGCCTGCCCGAGGTGCTGTTCGGGCGGCGCGTCAAGCCGAAGGCGCTCGCCCTGCTCGGTGTCGTCGCGCTGCTCATCGGCGCGGCCGGCGGGCTCGTCGGCTGGTGGGTCGCCGACACCGGCGGCGAGCTCACCGGCTCCGCCACGATCTCCGAAGCCGAGGCGGCGAAGGAGCGTCCCGCCGGCTCGGTCGCCGACATCGCCAAGCGCGTCGCGCCGGCCGTCGTCTCGCTCGAAGTCTTCAAGCCCGGCGCCGAATCCGGCGAGCAGGGCTCCGGCGTGATGATCGACCCGCAGGGCTACATCCTCACCAACGAGCACGTGATCTCCTCGGCGAGCGCCGACCCGGGCGTCAAGGTCACCGCGATCTTCATCGACGGCACCCGCACCGAGGCCAAACTCGTCGGCGCCGACCAGAAGACCGACCTCGCCGTGGTGAAGGTCAACGTCACCAACCCGACCGTGCTGCAGGTCGGCAAGTCGTCGGACCTGCAGGTCGGCGACACCGTGATGGCGATCGGCTCGCCGCTCGCGCTCCAGAACTCGGTGACGGCGGGGATCGTGAGCGCGCTGAACCGCCCGATCACCGCCGGCGGCGACAACGGCGCCCCGCCGGTCACCTACGAGGCCATCCAGACCGACGCCGCGATCAACCACGGCAACTCGGGCGGCGCGCTCGTCGACTCGACCGGCGCGCTGGTCGGGATCAACTCGTCGATCCGCTCGTCCGGCGCGGACGGCGGCAGCATCGGCATCGGCTTCGCGATCCCCAGCGACTACGCCGTGAAGATCGCGAAGGCGCTGATCAAGGACGGCAAGGTCCAGCACGCCGACATCGGCATCAACGCGTCGTCGACGGTCGCCGGCTCGTCCACCATGGGCGCCCAGGTGAAGAACGTGGCGCCGGGCGGGCCGGCCGCGAACGCGGGCATCAAGGAGGGCGACGTGATCACGAAGATCGGCGGCCGCCTCGTGCGCGACTCCGCCGAGATGACCGTCGCGGTCCGGTCCCACGACGTCGGCGAAGTCGTCCCGGTGCAGCTGGTCCGCGACGGCGCCAGCTTCGTCGTCGACGTAACCCTGGCTTCCGACTGAGTTCCCTGTTCGGCCTGCCGGAGCGCGGGCGCGGACGGGTACCCTGGGCGGGCAGGTTCCGAGCGGAGGTAGACGGGTGTTCGACAGTGTCGGATGGGGGGAAATCCTCGTCCTCATCATCGCCGGTCTCTTCATCCTCGGCCCGGAACGGCTTCCCGAAGCGGCCTCCTGGATGGCGAAGAGCGTGAAGAAGGTCCGCGACTTCGCGAACGGCGCGCGCGAGCAGCTCCGCGAAGAGATGGGCCCGGAGTTCGACCAGCTCCGCAAGCCCCTGGAGGACCTGCGCGGGCTGCGCAACTTCGACCCGAAGCGGGTCGTGACGCAGCACCTGTTCGACGGCGACGCGGACCCGCTCGGCCTGAAGGGCATCACGAACGGCAGCCCGAACCTCAACGGCGGCACCGGCACGAACGGGACCAACGGCTCGAACGGCTACACGGTCGGCCAGACCCGGCCGGCCCCGGAGCCCCTCAAGCCGGGCGAGCGTCCGCCGATCGACCCGGACGCCACCTGAGACACCGAAGGCCACCCCGCGGGGTGGCCTTCGCCGTTCCGGACCGCGGTCAGCGGCCCGCGGGGGTCACGTTCAGCATCATGCCCGCCAGCCCGCGCGCGCGGACCGAGAGCTTCTTCGCCGCCTCCGCGAGCACCTGCGAAGCCGGGGCTTCCGGATCCGACAGCACGATCGGGGTGCCCGCGTCGCCCTGGGAAACGACGCGCGGGTCCATCGGGACCTGGCCCAGCAGCGGCACCTCGGAGCCGATCGACTTCGACAGCGACGAAGCCACCGTCTCGCCGCCGCCCGCGCCGAAGATCTCCAGGCGGGTGCCGTCCGGCTGCTCCAGCCACGACATGTTCTCGATGACGCCCGCCACGCGCTGACGCGTCTGCAGCGCGATCGCCCCCGCCCGCTCGGCCACCTCGGCCGCCGCCTGCTGCGGGGTCGTGACCACCAGGATCTCCGCGTTCGGGATCAGCTGGGCCACCGAGATCGCGATGTCGCCGGTGCCCGGCGGCAGGTCCAGCAGCAGGATGTCCAGGTCGCCCCAGAAGACGTCCGCGAGGAACTGCTGCAGCGCGCGGTGCAGCATCGGGCCGCGCCAGACCACCGGGGTGTTGCCCGGGGTGAACATGCCGATCGAGATCACCTTCACGCCGTGGGCCTGCGGCGGCATGATCATCGTGTCGACCTTGGTCGGCTTCTCGCGCGCGCCCAGCATGCGCGGGATCGAGTGGCCGTAGATGTCCGCGTCCACGACGCCGACCGAGAGCCCGCGCTGGGCCATCGCCGCGGCCAGGTTCACCGTGACCGACGACTTGCCGACGCCGCCCTTGCCCGACGCGACGCAGTACACCCGCGTCATCGAGCCCGGCTGGGCGAACGGGATCACCGGCTCCGCCTGGTCGCCGCGCAGGGACTTGCGCAGCTCGGTGCGCTGCTCGTCACTCATGACGTCCAGTTCGACCTTGACGTCGGCCACGCCGGGGAGCTTCGAGACGGCTTCCTTGGTGTCGTTGGTCAGCGTCGCCTTCAGGGGGCAGCCGGCCACCGTGAGGTAGATCCCGACGGTGACGACGCCGTCTTCGCCGACGGCCACGTCCTTGACCATCCCCAGGTCCGTGATGGGTTTCCGGATCTCGGGGTCTTGCACGCTCTTCAGCGCGCTGCGGACGTCGTCGACGCTGGGGAGCTGCTGCGTACTGGTCACCCCGTCCATGTTACGTACCGGTAGGGGTGCGGGACTTCCTGGGCTTGACGTCCAGGTCGTCCCGGAGCCGGTCCAGCTCGCTGCGCAGGTAGTCCCGGGTGGCCACCTCGCCGATCGCCAGCCGCAGCGCCGCCAGCTCCCGGGCCAGGTACTCCGTGTCGGCCTTCGTCTGGGTGGCGCGGGTGCGGTCCTCCTCCAGCGAGACGCGGTCGCGGTCGTCCTGCCGGTTCTGCGCGAGCAGGATCAGCGGGGCCGCGTACGCCGCCTGCGTCGAAAAGGCCAGGTTGAGCAGGATGAACGGGTACGGGTCCCACTGCAGCGACACCGCGGCCAGGTTCAGCACGATCCAGACGATGACGATCAGCGTCTGCCAGAACAGGTACTTGCCGGTGCCGAGGAACCGCGCGATGCGCTCGGTGAACCGGCCGAACGAGTCCGGATCGATGTTCAGCCTGAACCGGCTCTGGCTGCGCGGCTGGTCGAGCCGCCGTCCCGAGGTCAGCTCAGGCACGGTCTTCCTCCAAGGTGTCGTGCAGGCCGGTTTCGCGCCAGTCCTCCGGCAGCAGGTGGTCGAGGACGTCGTCGACGGTCACCGCGCCGATCAGGTGGTCCTCGGTGTCGACGACCGGGCCGCAGGTCAGGTTGTAGGCCGCGAAGTACCGCGTGACCTCGGCGAGCGACGCGCCCGGCGTCAGCGGCGGGAGCCCGGTGTCCACCGCGCTGGCCACGAGCTCGGCGGGGGGTTCCCGCAGCAGCCGCTGGAAGTGGACGACGCCGACGTAGCGCCCGGTCGGCGTCGCGGTCGGCGGGCGGCAGACGAACACCATGCTGGCCAGCGCGGGCGGCAGCTCGGCGTTGCGGATGTGGGCCAGCGCCTCGGCGATCGTCGTGTCCGGCGTCAGCACCACCGGTTCCGGCGTCATCAGGCCGCCCGCGGTGTCGGACGAGTACTCCAGCAGCCGCTTGACCGGCGCGGACTCCTCCGGCTCCATCAGCTCCAGCAACCGGTTCTGCTCGGCCGGGGCCAGCTCGGCCAGCAGGTCGGCGGCGTCGTCGGGGTTCATCGCCTCGAGGACGTCGGCGGCGCGCTCCTCGGCCAGGTAGGCCAGCAGCTCCTTCTGGTCGTCGTCCGGCAGCTCCTCGATGACGTCCGCGAGGCGTTCGTCGTCCATCGCGTCGGCGACCTCGTGGCGGCGCTTGAGCGGGAGGTCGCGCACGGTCGCGGCGATGTCGGCCGGGCGCATGGTGTCGAACAGCATGAGCAGCTGCCCGGCGCCCTGGGGCTGTGCGCCGAGGTCGTTGAGGCCGAGCCCGGCCACCTCCGACCAGGGCAGCACCTGCATGGTCGCGCGGCGGCGGGTCAGCCCGAGCCGCCGCTCGCGGATGGCGAGCTTGGCCAGCACCCAGTCGCGGGTGCGGGTCGGTTCCATCCCGGCGTCGACGACGGTGATCCGCGTGTCCGATCCGGCCAGCGTGGCGTGCGCGTCGAGGAGCTGGCCGAGCACCAGGACCTCGTTGGGGCGCTGGTTGAACTGGCGCATGTTGACCGAGCCGGTGGCGAGCGTCACCGCGCTGGGCTCGATCGAGGTGACGCGCAGCATCGGCACGAAGACGCGCCGCCGCGTGGCCAGCTCGACGACCAGGCCGAGGATCCGCGGCGGCTGGGCGTCGAGCCGGAGCCCGGCGACGAGGTCGCGAACCCGGCCGATGGATTCGCCGTCCGGGCCGAATACCGGCAACCCGGACAGCTGAGCTGCGAAAACCCTGTTGACCGCGGCCATGCCGCTGACACTATCGGCTGGCTGCCCACGGAGCGATTTCCGCCACTGTGACGAAGGCCGGGTCGTCGCTGTCTTCGCCCGTTTCGGACCACTCTTCGATCATCCACAGCCAGTTCTGCACCGCGCGGACGAGCGTCCACCCGCGGGCGCGCTCGGCGTCCAGCTCCTGCGAAGCGACAATCAGCGCGAACCGATCGTCCAGTGTGGACTCGGTGAAGCGGTTCCAGAACAACGGGATCACGCCCCACTCGAGGTCGCCGGCCAGCGGCTTCGGGTCGATGACCAGCCACGGCTCGCGCGTGCCCGCCAGGACGTTCTGGAAGTGCAGGTCCTCGTTCACCAGCAGTTCGCCCGCCGCCGGCCCCAGCTCGCGGCAGATCGCGACGGCGTCGTCGACCAGCCGCTTTTCGAACGGCTCGCCGAGCTCGGCCCAGCGGCGGGGGAGGTCCTCGGCCAGCTCCGCGGCTTCGGCGCGCAGCCGTCGCCACATCGAGGCCGGAGCGGGGACGGCCAAGCGCCGCGCCAAGCCGCCGATGAGCGGGATCGCCGAGCGCAGCGGGAGGTCGTCGAGCGTGCGGCCGGCGTCGAGCCGTTCGAGCAGCAGGACACCGTCGTCCGGCGCGGACTCCAGCAGCCGCACCGCACCCCGGCCGGCCCATGTGGACAGTGCGAGCGGCTCGTCGGCCGATTCTTCGTCTCGCCAGCCCAGTTTCAGCACCACGGGCGTGCCGTCGGGCAGCCGCGCGGGCTGCACCACGCCGACGTAACCGTGCATGGCCTCGCCCTCGAACGTCAGGCCCCACTTCCGCGCGTACCCGGCGGCGAGGTCCGGCAGGGCGGCCAGCCACGGGACGGCGCCCGGGCCGAGCACCCGGGGCGCCCGGGCGGCGAACAGCGGCGGGACGCGGAGATCGTTCACCACCCCAGCCTGGCAGTCGCGTCCAGTGCGTTTCGTCGGGTCCCCAGCGGGCGTACGCTGGGATTTCAGGGGAAAACGCAACCCCGGGAGCAGCCATGGTGGTGGAAATCCTCAGCGCCGTCGTAGTCGCGGGCGGGGCCTGGCTCGCGGCCAGCGTGCGCGTGGTGAAGCAGTACGAACGTGGCCTGGTGTACCGCTTCGGGCGGGTGCGGTCGCGGGTCGCGGAACCCGGCTTGATCCTGTTGATGCCCTTCGCGGACCGGATGCAGAAGGTCAACATGCAGATCGTGACCATGCCGGTGCCCGCCCAGGACGGCATCACCCGGGACAACGTCACCGTCCGGGTCGACGCGGTCGTCTACTTCAAGGTGATCGACCCGGTCGTCGCGGCGGTCAACGTGCAGGACTACCGGTCGGCCGTCGGCCAGGTCGCGCAGACGTCGCTGCGCTCGATCATCGGCAAGAGCGACCTCGACGACCTGCTCTCCAACCGCGAACGCCTCAACGAGGGCCTGGAGCTGATGATCGACAGCCCGGCGCTGGACTGGGGCATCCACATCGACCGCGTCGAGATCAAGGACGTCGCGCTGCCGGAGGCGATGAAGCGCTCGATGTCGCGACAGGCCGAGGCGGAGCGGGAACGGCGCGCGCGCGTCATCTCCGCCGACGGTGAGCTGCAGGCGTCGCACAAGCTCGCGCAGGCCGCGGCGAGGATGGCCGACACCCCGTCGGCGTTGCAGCTGCGGTTGCTGGAGACCGTCGTGCAGGTGTCGTCGGAGAAGAACTCGACGCTGGTGCTGCCGTTCCCGGTGGAGCTGCTGCGCTTCCTCGATGCGCAGACGCCGAAGCCCGCGGCGCCGGCCGCCGCCCCGGAACCGGAGCTCACGCTCGAGCCGGAACCCGAGGCGCCGGAAGCGAAACCGGAGGCGAACGGCCACGCGGCGCCGTCCCCGCGCAGCCCCGGCGACGCGGTGCTGCCCGCCGACTAGTTCAGCTGGCCGTTGACGCCCAGGATGATCAGGGTGGTGAAGAACCCGGCCCACAGCGCGACGACGACGTAGCCGACGATCACGGCGGCCGTGGCCAGCCCGCGGCCGCCCGCCTCGCCGCGGTTCGTCTTGCTCAGCGCGATGTGGCCCATGACCAGTCCGGCGATCGCGGTGACGCCGGAGCAGAAGCCGAGGATCGAGCAGACCAGCGCGCCGATCGCGAGCGCGTTGTCCTGCCTTTGCGGCGGCACGCCGTAGGGCGGCACACCGTAGGGCGCCGGGGGCGCGTACGGCCGCCCGTACGCGGGCGGGTACGGCTGCTGGTAGGCGTAGGCCGCCTGCGGCTGGCCGGGCGCGACGTACGGCGTGCCGGGGATGTGGGCGGCCGGGGTCTCGAACGCGCCGGGCGGCAGTTGGCTCGCGGATGGCTGTTCGGCGCCCGGCGTTGCGAAGGCGCTGGGCGTCTGCTCGGTGTTCGGGGTTTCGAAGGCGCCGGGTGGCAGTTCGTTCGCGCGCGGCTGTTCGGCGGCCGGGGTCTCGAACGCGCTGGGCGGCAGTTGGCTGGCGGGCGGCTGCTCGGCGTGCGGCGCGGTCGCGTCGGCGTGCGGCGCGGGCGGGTCGGCGATCGCGGCGTCGGGCTCCGCGGCCGGCGGGTCGTAGTTCTCCGGCGAGTACGGCGCCGGTTCCGCGGTGGGCGGCGGGTCGTACGGCTCGGCCGGACGGTCCTTGTCCCCGGACGGGTCGGTCATGACGGGTCCCCTCGTGCGTGCAGGGCTCCCACGTTAGCGGGTCGGCACCCAGCCGTTCGCGATGATCAGGGCGACCAGCCCGGCGTTCACCACGAGCCCGGCGTAGCCCACGACGAACGCCGCGACCGCGAGGCCCCGGCCCGTCGCCTCCCCGCGCTTCGCCCTGCCGTACGCGGTGTGGCCCATGATGATCCCCGCGACGACCACGAACAGGCACAGGACGCTGCCGACGACCGAACAGACCAGCCCGCCGAGCGCCAGGCCCGGCCCCGGCCGCGGCACCTCGGCGGCCGGCTCCGGGCGCCCGTAAGGGTCATCCGGGTCGTACGGGTGGTCCATGGTCCGCCCCCTCCGCGGCGCACTCTACGGAGCGGAGGGTGAGCGCCCTCATAGCAGGGTTTCGGGATTCGGGTCATACTCACCGGTAACCCAGCGCCGGGAGCCGGCGTCGCAACCGGAAAGGGAGCCGTGATGGCCCGTCTCGCCCAGACCGCCGGCCTGACCGACGTGCAGCAGGAGATCCTGTCCACGGTCCGCTCGTTCGTGGACAAGGAGGTCATCCCGCACGCGCAGGAGCTCGAGCACTCCGACACCTACCCGGCGGACATCGTCGAGGGCATGAAGGAGATGGGCCTGTTCGGGATCACCATCCCGGAGGAGTACGGCGGGCTCGGCGAGTCGCTGCTGACCTACGCGCTGGTCGTCGAAGAGATCGCGCGCGGCTGGATGAGCGTGTCCGGCGTGATCAACACGCACTTCATCGTGGCGCACATGATTTCCCGTCACGGCACCGAGGCGCAGAAGCAGCACTTCCTGCCGCGGATGGCCACCGGCGAGGTGCGCGGCTCGTTCTCGATGTCGGAGCCGGACCTCGGCTCGGACGTCGCCGCGATCAAGACCAAGGCGAAGAAGACCGACGACGGCTACGTCATCGACGGCTCGAAGATGTGGCTGACGAACGGCGGCTCGTCGAACCTGATCGCGCTGCTCGTCAAGACGGACGAAGGCGCGGAGAAGGCGCACCAGAACCTGACGACGTTCCTCGTCGAGAAGCCGGAGGGCTTCGGCGAGGTGGCGCCGGGCCTGACCATCCCCGGCAAGATCGACAAGATGGGCTACAAGGGCGTCGACACGACCGAAGCGGTCTTCGACGGCTACAAGATCGGCGCCGACATGGTGCTCGGCGAAGCACCGGGCAAGGGCTTCGCGTACATGATGGACGGTGTCGAGGTCGGCCGCGTGAACGTCGCGGCGCGGGCGTGCGGCATCGCGATCCGCGCGTTCGAGCTGGCCGTGGAGTACGCCCAGCAGCGCAAGACGTTCGGCAAGGCGATCGCCGAGCACCAGGCCGTCGCGTTCAAGCTGGCCGAGATGGCGACCAAGGTCGAGGCGGCCCACCTGATGATGGTGAACGCGGCCCGGCTCAAGGACTCGGGCGAGCGCAACGACGTCGAAGCCGGGATGGCGAAGCTGATCGCGTCCGAGTACTGCGCCGAGGTCACGCAGGACGCGTTCCGCATCCACGGCGGCTACGGGTACTCCAAGGAGTACGAGATCGAGCGCCTGATGCGCGAGGCCCCGTTCCTGCTGATCGGCGAGGGCACGAGCGAGATCCAGAAGACGATCATCAGCCGCGGCCTGCTGCGGGAGTACAAGACGCGGTCCTGATTTCCGGGAAATGTCGACACGGCGACAAAAGTGCCCGGCCTTTCGGGGTAAGCGGCTCGCACGGTCCGGGCGTTCTTGACAAGATGGACGCCCAGACCCACGAGTGCGCAGGTGATGATGGTGAGTAGTCCTTTCGGCGGCGGCCGGGCGCCCCAAGGCCTGCCGCGGCTGCCGACCCCGCCGACCGGCTGGCCGATCGGGTCGTACGCGACCTACGGCGAGGCGCAGCAGGCCGTCGACTTCCTCGCGGACAGCGAGTTCTCCGTCAGCGACGTGACGATCGTCGGTGTCGACCTGATGCTGGTCGAGCGCGTCATCGGGAAGCTCAGCTGGGGTCGTGTGCTCGGCACCGGCGCCGTGTCGGGCGCCTGGTTCGGCTTGTTCGCCGGGCTGCTGCTCGGGCTGTTCGTCAACCAGGGCTTCGCGCTGCAGCTGCTGACCGGTCTCGTGCTGGGCGTGCTGTCCGGCCTGATGTTCGCCGCCATCGGGTACAGCATGTCCCGCGGGCGGCGGGACTTCTCGTCGGCGAGCCAGCTGGTGGCCGGCCGCTACGACGTCCTGTGCCAGCCGCGCACCGCCGAGCAGGCCCGTGAGCTGCTCGCCAAGCTCGCTCTCAAACCACCGCCGGCCACAACCTGAAAAAAGGCACCATTATCAGGGGAAAATCACAGTTCGAGCTGCAGTGGGCTGAATCGTTACCGATACTGCTTGCGGGGTGTGATCGCCCGGCATAAGTTGTCCGACACCAGTCGGGCGGCCTCGCCCAACCAGCGCGGCGGCCCGATCACTAGCACGTCGGGGTGCTGGCGCGGTTCGCCTCATCGCGTCGTGGTGCTCGTCGAGCACCGCGGTATCCGGCGTGCACGCGGGTGAGGAGGCCTTATGGGGAAGAGGATCGGCGCGGGCAAACGGGGGCGCCCGCCCGGCCGCACCGCGGTCCTGCTGGGGGCAGGGGCTCTGGTGACCGGCATGCTCGCCGGTTGCGGCTCGGGCGGTGGCTTGAAGATCAACGTCTACTACGCGCCCGAAGACAGCTTCCAGAAAGTCGTCGACAACTGCAACAAGGCGGCGAACGGGAAGTACGAAATCGTCTACAACAAGCTGCAGCGCGGGGCGGACGACCAGCGCCTGCAGATGGCCAGGCGGCTCGCCGCGGGCGACACCGCGATGGACGTCCTGGGCCTCGACGTGACCTGGGTTTCGGAGTTCGCCGAGGCCGGCTGGGTCGAGGAGTGGAAGGACCAGAACAAGGCCGCGGCGACCGAGGGCGTCCTGCAGGGGCCGCTGGAAACGGCGACCTACGACGGGAAGCTCTACGCGGCCACGAAGAACACCAACGTCCAGCTGCTCTGGTACGACGACCGGATCACGCCCACGCCGCCGAAGACGTGGGACGAGATGATCGCCAAGTCCAAGGAGCTCAAGGCGCAGGGCAAGCCCTACAGCATCGTCTTCACGGGCGCGCAGTACGAAGGCCTGGTCGTCTTCTACAACACGCTGGTGCAGTCAATGGGCGGGCACATCCTGTCCGAAGACGGCAAGTCCGTCGTGCTGGACGACGGCGCGGTGAAGGCTCTCGCCCTGCTGAAGCAGATCGCGTCGTCGGGCATCACCGACCCGTCGCTGACCAACTCGAAGGAGGACGACGTCCGTCAGACGTTCCAGCGCGGTGACGCCGCGTTCGAGCTCAACTGGCCGTTCGTCTACGCCTCCTACGCCAAGGAAAAGCCGCAGGACGTCTCGCACTTCAAGTGGGCCGTCTACCCCGAGGCGCAGGCCGGCACGCCGGCCAAGACCACGATCGGCGGTTACGACCTCGGCGTCAGCTCGCTGTCGCAGCACAAGCCCGAGGCGTTCGAAGCGGCGCTGTGCCTGCGGAACGCGGAGAACCAGAAGTTCTCGGCGATCAACGACGGCGTGCCGCCGACCATCGAATCGGTGTACCACAACGACACGCCGCTCGACCCGTCGAAGCCCGCGAGCGCCGACAACCCGAACATGGCGCTCAAGTACCCGATGCGCGACGCGATCATCGACGCCATCAAGGACTCCGCGGTGCGGCCGCTGACCCCCGCCTACCAGAACATGTCGACGGTGATGTCCAAGGTCCTTTCGCCGCCGGCCGACATCGACCCGCAGGCCACCGCGAACAAGCTGCGCGAGCAGCTGAACGACGCGCTCCAGTCGAAGGGAGTGATCCCGTGACCGTCCAGGACCCGACCACGGCGGGCGCCACCGCGGCACCGGAACCCGTGTCGCACAAGAAGGGCAAGCCCGCCCTCTCCGAGGGGAAGAAGGCCGAGCGGAAGCTCGGGCTGTGGCTGTGCGCACCCGCGTTCATCGTGATGATCGCGGTCACCGGCTACCCGATCGTCTACTCGATCTGGCTGTCGCTGCAGCGTTACGACCTGCGGTTCCCCGCGCAGAAGGAGTTCATCGGCTTCGACAACTACGGGGCCGTGCTGTCCAATTCGTACTGGTGGACGGCGTTCGGCACGACCATGTTCCTGACCGTCGTGTCGGTGGCGATCGAGTTCGTGCTCGGCATGGCGCTGGCGCTGATCATGCACCGGACGCTCGTCGGACGCGGCCTGGTCCGCACGGTCGCGCTGATCCCGTACGGCATCGTCACGGTCGTCGCGGCGTTCTCGTGGTACTACGCGTGGACGCCGAAGACCGGTTACCTGGCGAACTGGCTGGCCGCGGACGGCGCCCCGCTCACCGAGCAGTGGCCGTCGATGTTCATCATCATCGGCGCCGAGGTGTGGAAGACCACGCCGTTCATGGCGCTGCTGCTGATGGCCGGCCTCGCGCTGGTGCCGGACGACCTGCTCAAGGCGGCGGCGATGGACGGCGCGAGCGCGTGGCAGCGGTTCACGAAGGTGATGCTCCCGGTGATGAAGCCGGCGATCCTGGTGGCACTGCTGTTCCGCACGCTCGACGCGTTCCGGATCTTCGACAACATCTACGTGCTCACCGGCGGCGCGCAGGACACCGGCTCGGTGTCCATGCAGACCTACGACAACCTGGTCAAGGGGCTCAACCTCGGGATCGGGTCGACGATGGCGGTGCTGATCTTCATCACGGTGGCGATCATCGCCTTCATCTTCATCAAGGTGTTCGGCACGGCCGCACCGGGTTCGGACGACGGGGGTAAGCGCTGATGGTGATGGGAACCGTCACGACGGGCCGCAAGGTCAGGTGGGGCCTGGTCGACATCCTCGTGCTGGTGTTCGCGCTGGTGCCGGTGCTCTGGGTCGTTTCGCTGTCGTTCAAGACCAAGGACACGCTGACCGACGGGTACTTCATCCCGCAGTCGTGGACCTGGCAGAACTACGCGGACATCTTCCAGACGTCGGAGTTCCTGCTGGCGCTGGTGAACTCCATCGGCATCGCGATCATCTCGACGGTGATCGCGGTGGTGCTGGGCACGATGGCCGCGTACGCGATCGCGCGGCTGGAGTTCCCCGGCAAGCAGCTGCTGGTCGGGCTCTCGCTGCTGATCGCGATGTTCCCGCAGGTGTCGCTGGTGACCCCGCTGTTCAACATCGAGCGGAACCTGCACCTGTTCGACACCTGGCCGGGCCTGATCCTGCCCTACATCACGTTCGCCCTGCCGCTGTCGATCTACACGCTCTCGGCGTTCTTCCGGGAAATCCCGTGGGAGCTGGAAAAGGCGGCGAAGATGGACGGCGCGACGCCGGCCCAGGCGTTCCGGAAGGTGATCGCGCCGCTGGCCGCGCCGGGCGTGTTCACCACCGCGATCCTGGTGTTCATCTTCTGCTGGAACGA